>DAIRDG010000036.1:0-21913 GCA_036796275.1 Flavobacterium sp. | reverse complement strand
TTATTTTCTTTGTGGCAAGGATGCTGATCAAAAAGTATCAACCACAGGCTGTGTTATTGATTGCCGGCTTATTAATGCTCACCATTTCGTTGTTTATTGGAGAGTCTGTACCCCTCAAAAATTCTACTGGTGCCATTGGGTTTGATTTGTTTCAACTTATTAAAGAGTCTTTTCAAAAAACCAACGCAGGTGTTGGCTTGTTAATCATGTCGATTGGCGGATTTGTTGCTTATATTGACAAGATTGGAGCCTCAAGGGCTTTGGTGTATGTGGCCATGAAACCCCTTAAAATTTTTAAATCAAGACCCTATGTAGCAGCTTCCTTAGTATTACCACTCGGACAGTTAATTTTTATAGCCATTCCTTCCGCCGCAGGTTTGTCTTTGTTGCTGATGGCATCTTTATTCCCCATTTTAGTTGGTTTGGGCGTGAGCCGACTAACCGCTGCTTCTGTAATTGCAGCCACCACTTCTATTTGCCTTGGGCCTGCCTCAGCCATTGTGGCTAGTGCAAGTGACATCATTGGCATTGCAACGGTAGACTATTTTGTAAATCATCAAATTGCTCTTACCATACCCATCACGCTCAGCATAATGGTGGCCTTTTATTTTGTAAATAAACATTATGATAAAAAAGAAGGTTATGTGCCTGAAACAACTGAACACGAAGAAAATTTAAATTTTCCAAAAATATACGCTATCATCCCTATTTTACCCATTGTTTTATTGATTGTTTTTTCTGAATTATTTAGTTTTTTTTCTAATCCAATTGTTTTAGAAACTACCACTGCCATGTTTATCAGTTTGTTTGTAGCCATGATTTTTGAATTAATCAGGCATCAAAATCTTAAAACCGTTTTGGCTGAAATGCAATCTTTTTGGGGAGGTATGGGCAATATTTTTAAAACCGTGGTAACCCTGATTATTGCGGCTGAAATTTTTTCCCAAGGACTTATCAATTTAGGTTTTATAGAGGGATTAATTGCACTCACCCAAAACATGGGACTAGGAGCCACTGCCATCAGCATAGTGATGAGCATCATCATATTTTTGGCTGCCATGCTTATGGGAAGTGGCAATGCAGCATTCTTTTCATTTGGCCCATTGGTGCCAGCCATTGCAACCAAAATTGGAGTAAATAGCACCTCCATGATATTACCTATGCAGTTTTCTGCAACCATGGGACGCACTGTTTCGCCTGTATCAGGAGTTATTATAGCAGTGGCTGATGTTGCAAAAGTTTCTACGATGCAACTTGTAAAAAGAAATTTAATTCCTTTAAGCATCGGAATGATAGTAATGTTGATTTTTCATTTTATTTTGTAATCATGTTTCAACTCATCAAAAATATTCACGTATATGCCCCTGAAAATCTTGGTAAACAAGATGTTTTAATTGCAGGTGAAAAAATTGTGCGAATTGAAAAAAATTTAGACGATTGCAAATCATTTTCTACTGTCATTGATGGATCAGATCTAATTGCTACACCTGGTTTTATAGACCAGCACATTCATGTAATTGGGGCAGGGGGAAAAGATGGATTTGCTTCCATGACATCAGAAATTAGCTATTTAGACCTTATTGCTACGGGCACCACAACGGTTGTTGGTCTTTTAGGCACAGATGGCAACACTCGCAGCATCAAATCTTTGTATGCCAAAGTAAAATCTTTGGAGCAAGAAGGCATCTCAGCCTATATGTATTCTGGCTATTATGGATTAGATTTGGTGACCATCACCAACAGTGTACAAGGCGATATGATTTTTATTGACAAAGTACTCGGGCACAAAATTGCTATCAGCGACATCAGGTCATCTTACCCTACGGCCTTAGAATTGGTTAGAATTTTAAGAGACATCATGGTTGGTTGCATGATAGCTAACAAAAAAGGCATACTGCATTTGCATTTAGGAAATTTAGATACCAAAATGGATGTGTTGTTTGAACTGGTTCAAAAATACCAATTCCCTATTAAACACATCTCTCCTACCCATGTTGGCAGAACAAAACCCTTATTTGATCAAGCCATCGAATTTGCTAAATTAGGAGGCATGATAGACATCACCACGGGAGCATCAAAATATACAGACCCTTACAAATCTGTAATTTATGCCCTAGATCAGGGAGCTTCTATAGATTACCTGACCTTTAGCTCAGATGGCCATGCAGGACTGACCAAATTTGACGATCAAAAAAATCCGATTGGTATCACCAAAGCACCATTCACAGAAAATAAGAACGAAGTCATAAAATTGGTAAAATTAGGCGGTTTAGATCTTTCAGAAGCCGTGAAAGTAGTCACCTCAAGTCCCTCAAAAAATTTAGGCCTTAAGCATAAAGGACATCTGAAAGTTGGCTTTGATGCAGATTTATGTATATTTAATCAAAATTTAACCCTGATGCATGTGATTGCTCGCGGAAAAATGATGATGCAAGACCAAAAACTCATTGTAAAAGAAACAATTCTATAACACATACTTTTAATCACATGAATAAAGTTAACCACATCATCTTAAGTTTGATTGTCTTAATAGGATTTCAAAATATATGGTCTCAAAGTGCCAAACCTAAAGGATATGAATTTGGAGAAGGTATCAGGCTAGAGACTAATGAAGGTCATGCTGTGAAAATAACCACTTACATACAACCTCATTTTGAATCAAGGTTTTACACAGACCCCAATGAAGAATCAAACAACAGATTCCGAATGCGAAGAGCCCGTTTAAGAATAGATGGCGAAAGTGCAAACGAAAGATGGAGTTATCGATTTCAAATGGATTTGAGCGGCCAAGGGGAATTTGAAGAGCAAGATGGGGCTTATTTATTGGATGCCGTTGTAAATTATAAAATAAATAATGATTTTACCGTTTCGTTTGGGCAAAGACCCACTTTTACGGATAACAGAGAATTATTAACCCTTTCTAACACCCTGCAATTGGTTGAGCGAAGTAGAGTAACCTCTGCCTTTGCATCTATCAGAGAATTTGGTCTTTTTTTGAATGGTACCATCAAAACCGGTAGAAATTCTTTTCTGAGACCCCACTTAGTGTTAACCAATGGTGATGGTGGCAATGTGTTTACCCCAGATTTTGGCGGGTTAAAAATTGGCGGAAGGCTAGATTATTTACCTTTTGGTAAATTTAGTAATTTGGGGCAGTTTAGGCAGGTAGATGTAACAAGAGAATTAACTCCTAAACTTGTTATTGGAACAACCTACAGCAATAACAATGGCATGAGTAGCCGAAGAGGAAGAGCCAGTGGAGATTTTTTATACTTTAATGATAACGGAGATTTTACATTACCTAGTTATGAAAAATATGGCATAGATTTTATGTTTAAATATCAAGGATTTGTGGCCATAGGAGAATTTGTAAAAAGTACTGCCAGTGTGCCAGACGACATCACGCAAAGAATTTTAAATAATGGCAACATTACCAGAAACTTTTTAGTAAACGGTGTTCAAGACGTCAATAACCTTGTGCGAAGTAGAATGATGTTAGGAGAAGGCTATAACATACAAATGGGATATTTGTTTAAAAGTGGCATCTCTTTAGATGGCAGATATACCCACTTAAAATCTGACGAACATTCTTTTTTAAATAATCCAACTTTTTATAACAGACCTAATTATTATACCCTCGGGGTAAGTAAATATTTTGCCAGAAACCACGGTGCAAAAATTCAAGCAGATGTAACCTATGTAGACGGCAATCAAATAAATAATAACTTAGGTTTGCCCATTGAAGGCAACGAATGGATAGCCCGAATCATGCTCACAATAGCCTTATGATAAAACATTTATTATACATATTATTTTTAGTTTTCAGCTTGGTTGGTTGTGCTCAAATGAATCCGGAGCCCAAGCAAATTACACAACTATTTTTTCCTGAAAACGAAAGTATACCAGACATTACACCTGCTCTACAAAAAAAGAAAGGTTTTACAGATTACAAAGAATTAATTGACTTTGTAAACGCTCTAAAAACCTCTCACACCGATTTGGTAACAATAAATTATATCGGAGAAACACAAAATGGTTTACAAATTCCGATGCTAATCATTAACGATAAAAATGCTAAAACTGATAAAATAAAAGTTTTTTTTCAAGGAGGATTGCATGGCAATGAACCCGCAAGTACCGAGGGTTTACTTTATTTGATGCATGAATTTTTAAACAACAAACAACTTGCATATTTGCATAGTAAGATAACCTTGGCCGTAATTCCAATGGCCAATATTGATGGATCGCTTAAGCTAGACCGATTGGCTGCCAATGGCCTAGACCTCAACAGAGACCAAACCAAACTCATGGCTCCCGAGAGTATGGCTCTCAAAAAAGCATTCTCTGATTTTAATCCGCAGGTAGCACTAGACTTTCATGAATATAATGCTTTTAGAAAAGATTTTGCAAAAATGAGCACCTTCGGCATTGCCAATGCGTTTGACGTGATGTTTTTGTATAGCAGCAACTTAAATGTTCCAAAAAACATCAGGCAAACCATAGATACGCTGTTTGTGGAAAACGTGAGACAAATAATGGATAAAAATAATTTAAGACACTTTGATTATATGTCTACTGCCAAATTAGATAATCTTGTGCAGTTTAACAGAGGGTCTGTGAACCCCAGATCGAGTGCCTCTTCTTTTGCCTTGAGTAATTGCGTGTCTTTGTTGCTAGAAGTGAGAGGTGTAAATTTAGGACGAACTTCTTTTAAAAGAAGAATAAATACTACTTATTTGGCAGGCCTATCATTTTTAGAATCAAGCTACAAGCATGCCGATTTTGTGAAAAAAGAAATTGAAACAGCACAACAATCAACAGCCGACATTGTTTTAAAAAGTAAACGAAAACAATATGAAGAATCTGTACCAGTAATTGACTTAAACACTAAATCAATTATAAACTTACCCATCAAAATAAGTGATGCCAAAGGGTCAACACCTACGTTAATCAGGCAAAGACCACAAGCCTATTTGCTAGACAAATCTTTGGAGCATTTAATCCCAAAAATTGAAGCATTAGGCATAAAGGTAAATAAAATTTTTCAAACACAAAAATTTGACGTTGAAGCCTATGTGATAAAATCTTTTGAAAAGGACGCCATGCCCTACGAAAAACTAATCATGCAAACAGTAGAAACTGAATTGCAACCCAAAAATATTGAAGCCGCTATAGGGAGTTATTTAATTGAGGTTAATCAAA
This sequence comes from Flavobacterium sp., assembly GCA_036796275.1. Classification (GTDB taxonomy): domain Bacteria; phylum Bacteroidota; class Bacteroidia; order Flavobacteriales; family Flavobacteriaceae; genus Flavobacterium. The sequence goes on along the minus strand of DAIRDG010000036.1, from coordinate 16,711 downwards.
AAAATGCCCCTTTGCTTTTTGAAGTACTTGAGCCTGAAGCTAGCTCAAGTTTTGTAAGTTTCGGGTTAATTAAAACACAATTAAATGATGTTTTGCCCATATACAGAGTTGTAAATAAAAATTAATAACATTTAGCAAATAAGAGAGTAAACCAAATGACCATAAAATTTTTAGAGATGAAAAAAATAAGCTTAATTGTTTTAGTATTATACAGTGCCTTGATGATGGCTCAAAACAGCAATGCCAATTATGAGATGGGCAAGGGTCTTACATTTGACCTCAATGAAGGGCAATACGAATTTTTTATAGGAGGGTTTATTCAGCCTATAGTTAGGTTAGAAACCGTTGATGGCATAGACGGTACTGACTATTTTTTTAATTCAAGAAGATCATTTTTTATGTTGGGAGGCAAGGCTCTGAAAGAAAAATTTAGCTTTTTGGTACAAACCGATTTTAGCTCTAGAAGTCCGCTGCTTGATGCTTGGGTGGCCTATCACCCTTATGAATGGTTAACGATTTCAGCCGGACAAAAACAAAATTTTGTAAACAACCGCGAGATGCTTTATCGCGAAGATCGATTGCAGTTTACAGACAGAAGTTTGAGCAGTAGAAATTTTAGCAGAACAGGTAGAGAGTTTGGCTTATTTGTGGAAACTAGTTTTGGAGAAAACTTCATCATTGCCCCAAAAGCATCTATAACTTCTGGTGATGGCAAGAATTCTTTTGGAGCAGATTCTCGAGATACCGACCTAGGTGGTATTAAGTATGGCGGGAGGCTAGATATTTACCCAAATGGAGCCTTTAAACCCGGTAATGATTTGTATACTGCAGATTTACTAAAAGAAGATGAACCAAAATTTTTAATTGGTACTGCCCTTAGCAAAAACAAAGGAGCTAGTGAAGCCGTTGGTGAAGGACATGGCGATTTTCTTTTGTTTGATGAAAATGGCAATCAGAGTTTGCCAGACTATAATCAGTTTTATACTGATTTGTTGGTGAAATATAAAGGATTTTCGATGTTGTTTGAATATAGCAATGCAACAGCCTCAAACATTGATAAAGTTTTTGTAGACCAAAATGCCCTCAATATTTTAGCTCCCACTCAAATTAGTCAGTTTTTAGTTTTAGGGAATAGTTATGTTACCCAAATAGGTTATGTTACCAAACATATGTATGGCTTTGATGTGCGATATGAAGTGGCTAACAGAGAATTTGAAACCGCCAACTCTGTGTTAAGCGACTTTACCAATTGGACATTTGGATTCTCAAAATACTTTAATCAAAATAATTTGAAACTACAAGTGGCCTACAACGCAACCAAACTAAACGAAACACTCAAGACAAACTCGGTGGAACTATTGCTTCAAATATCATTCTAAAAAAAAGACCCAATCAAGGGTCTTTTTTTTATGATTTAACTTTTACGGTCCATTCAAAGTCCATTGAAGATACTTGTTCGCCTTTTTGATTATGGCCTACAGCATTTAGCCAAATGGTTTGACCCTCTTTGGTTTTTATGGCTTGCTGAATAGATTCTTCCACCATTTGACCCTGATGGCACGAAAACGTAATGACACCAGTGGCTTTTTTGGTAAAACTGGCCTTGTTATTGGCCACCAACATAGAAATGGGTTGGTTAGCTTTTCTAATTTCTTGCATCACCAAAGCCCCAGTGGTGAGTTCGGCTGCCATGGCTTGCACTGCAAAATACATCGAATTAAATGGGTTTTGATTAAACCAACGATGCTTTACCGTTACAACGCACTGTTCTGATGTTAACTCTTTTACCCTTACCCCACACCAAAATGCAGAGGGCAACTTAAAAAACAAAAACAAATTGAGTTTAGATGGAGTCATGCTTTTATTTGTAAAGATAATAAAAAAGATTAAAAAAGAAAACAACCGTTAATCGCCTACCCCTTGCTGAATGATAGCTTGTTGCATGCCAATAGCTAGTTTTTGTTGATTGCCAAAAGCGACTAACGGAAGCTCTTTGGCATTTTACAAAAACTTTATTGGCAAAAACAACTAAAATGAAAGCAAGGAATTACGATGATTAAAATGCCTACAGAATCGGTTCTAATTGTTAATATTTTGTTAAACATTAGTACCTTGCGTAACATAATACCTTTTTAAAGACATATATTTGTATAACAATTTAATTACAGAAATCATGACAACAAATCAAAACCAACAAAGCACAGCTACCTTGTTGCATTTAAGCCAAATGTTAAAGTATTTTATACCGTTTGCAGGCATCGTTGTGCCTATGATTATTTGGTCAACTAAGAAAAATGAGTCAAAATTTTTAGACGATAGTGGCAAATCGGTGATTAATTTTAACATCAGTATGATGATTTATTTTTTGATATCAATTTTGATACTTGCGATAGGTCTGGTAATATTAGGTATAAACTTTGCCATTGAGACTGAAAATTTGGGTGAGGAGATTTTTCCGGTTGGGTTAGTATCATTTGCTGTTGTAGGTATTTTTATTTTGGGTTTTGCTTGTTTGGTTGAGTTTATTTTAACCATTATTGGAGCTCTCAAAGCTAGCAATGGAGAAGTATATGAATATCCGATCACCATTAAATTTTTGAAATAACATGAATGTAGAAAACACCAAAGCACAGATGCGTAAAGGGGTTTTAGAATTTTGTATCTTATCTGTCTTAAACCAAAAAGAATTGTATACGTCTGAAATCTTAAATACCCTCAAAAATGCCAAATTATTGGTAGTAGAAGGAACGGTTTATCCGCTGCTTACCCGATTAAAAAATGATGGATTGCTCAACTATCGTTGGGAGGAATCTTCGGCTGGGCCACCCAGAAAATATTATGAACTAACCTTAAAGGGACAAGAGTTTTTGGAAGAATTATCTAAAACTTGGGAGGAATTATCAAACGCTGTAAACAACATAACCTATACTAACACTAACAACCATGAATAAAACGATTAACATAAACATAGGTGGACTTTCGTTTAATATTGATGAAAATGCCTTTTATAAACTAGAAAGATACCTTAAAGCCATTGAGCAGTCTCTAGACCCAGAGGGTAAAGAAGAAATTATGAAAGACATTGAGATGAGAATTTCAGAAATTTTTTCTGAAAAAATCTCATCTCCAAATCATGCCATAGACCTTGTAATTATTGATGAAATGATTAGCATCATGGGACAACCTGAAGACTACAAAATTGAAGATTCAGAAAGCACATCTGCCAATCAGGCTTACACTAAAAACAAAAAACTATACAGAGATGTTGATAATAATTTCATTGGTGGGGTTTGTGCTGGGTTTAGTCACTATTTAGGCATTGATGTACTTTGGATAAGATTGTTTTTGGTTTTGTTATTGTTTTTAGGGGTTGGAGCTCCAATTTTGGTTTATATCATCTTATGGATAGTCATGCCTCAAGCCAATACCAACAGTAAACGGATGGAAATGAAAGGGCAACCAGTAAATTTATCAAACATTGAGAAAAATGTGCGAGAAAACCTTGAAAACCTAAAAGATGAAACCATTAAGGTAGGCAATAAAACGGCTGAACACGTGTCTAATTTTGGTACTGCTTTTTTTAATGTAGTGGCTAAACTCATTGGCGTTTTTATTGCTATTTTTTCGTCAATTATATTAATTACACTCATCATAGGTTTATTTGGATCGGCCATCGGACTGGGGGAAATAAACAACCATTCGCTCCTTGAGTTTATAGATATTTTTATCATTGATGATGTGCCTTTTTGGGTGGTGTGTGTGGTTGCCTTTTTGGTCTTAGCTATCCCGTTTTTCTTTTTATTAGTTTTGGGTTTAAAGCTTTTTGTAGACAACATGAACCCATTGGGAAATCCTGTAAAGTATAGCTTATTAGGCATTTGGATAATTTCATTACTCGTTTTGGTGTTTTTTGCGGTCAATCAAGCGAATGCCTTTGGTTATAATGGCACTTACAAACAAAAAATTGAGTTGCCTTTTATTGCCAAAGATACATTTTTGGTGAGTTTTATAGATGTTGAAAATCAATTTGATGAAGACAATTTTTGGAGTGATGACCTTAGAATATCTAAAAACAAAGAAGGTGAGCTGGTGTTAAACTTACAAGATATTTCATTAGAGTTGATGATATCTGAAGAAACTCAACCCTACATGCAAATCATTAAACAAGCCAAAGGCAGTAGTTTTGAAGACGCCAATCAAAGAGCTGAAAACATTGATTATAAAGTAATTATAGAAGACAATCAATTGAAACTAAATCAATATTTTCAAACCAATAAAAATCAAAAATTTAGAAAACAAATGGTGAAGATCAAGTTGTATATACCAAAAAATCAGTACTTTTGTATTAATCAATCAGTAAACAAATTTGAAGACTTTGACTTTGGTATTGTAGAATACCCAAACACTATTAAAAACAACAGGCTTTATCAGGTAACCGAAAGCACCATCAAGTGCATGAATTGCGATATTGAAAACAATGATGAAACTGACGAAAATATAATATCTGAAGAGGATAATGATACTATCTCAAAAATATCTATCAGAATTAATGATAAAGAAGTTTTGGTGGCAGAACCTAAAAACGGAAAATTAGTTATAGACAAAAACGGAGTAATCACTAAAAAATAACCTATTATGACACGCATTATCATAGCACTTGTAAAAATTATTACAACCATTATTTTAGGCATTTTTACCATGTCTTGCCAATCTATTGTAGATGAAGGCAACCTTAAAACCGAAAAAAGATCTTTGGCAAAATTTGACAAAATAGAAGTCAGCACGGGTATTGAAGTTCACGTGTCTCAAGCAGAAATTAGTGATGTTGAAGTTACAGCCGGAGACAAAATTATTGATTATATAGAAACTAAAGTAGACAATAATACGCTGATTGTTAAGTTTAAGAAAAACACCAAACTAAAAAATTTTAAAACTGCAATAGTTAAAATTAACAACCCCAACTACTATAGCCTTAAAAGCAACAGTGGAGCCATCATTAAATCAAACACTACGCTTACTGGCGATCATATAGTTTTAGAAAGTAGCAGTGGCAGTAAGGTAGATTTAAACTTAGAATATGACAACGTAAATGCCGAAGTAAGTAGTGGAAGCAGTATGAATTTGATGGGACTTACCTTGAACTTGAACACAAAAACCTCAAGCGGCTCTAGTTTAGATGCCAAGAAACTAAAAGCAAATTTAGTAACTGCTGATGCCTCAAGTGGCTCTAGCCAAAAAGTGTTTCCTATACTAGAATTAATTGCCAATGCCTCAAGCGGAGCAGATGTTTTGTATTACAACAATTGTCAAGAAAAAAAGATGAAAAATTCATCAGGGGGCAGCATCAAAAACAAGACTAAGTCTTAAACTTTTTGTAAAAATTGAATATGTTGATAAAGTAGTTTGGTATTACTTTTGTAAGGTTGTAAATTCGTAAAATTAAAATTTGAACTTATGAAAAGAGTAACACAAATAAATTTTATACTTATCTTGATGATAAGTTTATTATTTGCTGAGTCATCAATAGCCCAAAACAAAGAAAAAGTAAAGGGCAGCAAAGTAGTTGAAACCAAAACTTATGAGCTTGAAGAATTTGAATCCATTGAGGTTGACGAAAATCTTGAAATAACTCTAGTCCCTTCTAAACAACCAAAATTAGAAATTGAAGCCGATAATAATTTGCAAGAAGTTTTTCAGTTTGAAGTTACAGCTAAAACCTTTAAACTGAGAACTAATAAGAAAATTTCGTCTGCCAAAAAAATTGTCATTAAACTATATTATACCGAAAATTTAAAAAGCATCATAGCCAAAGATGAAGTTACTTTTTTGGCTTTAGAAGATATCAAACTTGCAAGTTTGGACATCAACATTAACGGAAAAGCAACGATTTTTGCTAATGTTAAGGTTGAAGAATTTAAACTAATCATGGATTATAAAGCCAAAATGGATCTTAATCTTACGGCCAAAAACGCTGAAATTGATCTCAATAAAAATGCAGAGCTAAAAGCACTTATTTATGCCAAAAATCTAAAAATAGACATGTATCAAAAGGCTCTTGGCATTGTAGAAGGCGATGTGGAAAATCTAATTTTTAGAATTGATAATTCTGTAGATTTTAGGGGTAAAAAATTAACCTCAAACAAAATATCGCTCAAAATAGACAACATGGCCAAATGCAGCTTATTGGCCAAAGAACAAATAAACATTGAAGCCTCAGGAAGAAGTACTATTGCCGTGTATGGCAACCCCAAAATTATCTTAGATAAATTTACTGATGATGCAATTTTGATGAAAAAATCAATGTAATGCATAAAAAAACTCTGACGTTAATCAGAGTTTTTTTTATGTGAAATAAATTATTAAATTACCTCTTAGACCATTCTGCTATGCTGTCTTTATTCATCTTAATGTAATCAGCATTGTTTGCTTCTTCAGAAGCTGCTAAAGATAATTTGGCAGTTTCTATAGCTCCTTTTTTGTCTCCTGCTTTGTGTTGAATCAAAGACTTGAGTCTTAAATACCAAAATGGTGTTCCTTTGGCATTGTTAGCCGTTAATTCTGCAGCTTTATTAATCATTGTTAGTGCTTCATTGATGTCTAATTCTGCAGAGAAAAAATATTGTGCCGCTGCAAAATAATCGGCTGCTGAAGGCCCAGCCAATGCTTTTTTAATGTTGTTTAATGCAATATCTTTGGTGGGAACTTCCACTTTTAAAGCCACGCCAGTTTTTTCCCACATGATGTTGATAAGAGCACTGTCATTTGTAAAATTACTTAAAGCCATCGTAAAAGTCTCAACATGATTAGGCAATTGCATTGTTTTTACCGTTGTTTGAAGAGCCACTTTGGCTTGATCGAAGTTTTGAGGTACACCCCAATTTTCGGTGTCTGTATAAAAAACAACATCCCAATCATTGGCTTTTGGGGTTGCAAAAACAGCATAGGTGCCTTTGGGTAATTCTTTACCCTCAATCTTTACTTTATCTGAAAAGGTAATCATTGAATTTTTGTTGGCTCCAGTTCTCCAAAGTCTACCAAATGGTACCAAGTCTCCAAATATAACTCTGCCTCTGGCACTTGGCCTGTTGTAATCTAACTCGATGGATGTTAAACCAACGGTTTCTTTTACAATAGAATTCGGACTTGGTGCAGGAACTCTCACCTGACCAATTGCTAATAAGCTCATAAATAATAAAACGTATCTCATAATGATTTTTTTTTTAAGGTGTAAAATTACATTTTTCATTTTTTGGGGCTGTTAAAGATTTACTAAATCGTTATTTTTGTTTAATATTTAATTATTTTTGTTAAACAAAATTATTTATGATGATTTACACTTTACACACCAAACAAAACTTACCTATTTCTTTAGAAGAAGCATGGGATTTTTTGTCTAGTCCCAAAAATCTTCAAACCATAACTCCAAGTTATATGGGCTTTGATATCGTGAGCGGTGCCGATAGAAACATGTATCCTGGGCAAATAATTCAATACAAAGTATCACCATTATTGGGCATTAAAACCACTTGGGTAACAGAAATTACGCATGTGGTAGACAAAGAATATTTTGTAGACGAACAAAGATTTGGCCCTTATGCTTTGTGGCATCACAAACATTTTTTGAAACAAATTCCGGGCGGTGTAGAGATGGAAGATATAGTAGACTACAAATTGCCTTTCGGATTTTTAGGGAGCTTGGGGCATCCTATCATAGTAAAACCAAAACTCAAAGAAATTTTTGACTATCGTCATAAAAAATTGGAAGAGTTGTTTGGCAAAATGTAATAAACTCATATAAAAATTAAACTGAAATATTCATGAAAAATATATTACTCATTGGCGGGTCTTACGGAATTGGCCAAGCCCTGATAAAAGAACTAAAAAATACCTATAACCTCTTTGTAGCCTGTAGATCTGATGAATTTGAGGAAAAATCGGCCGTAAATCATCTAAATTTTGATGTGACCAAAGACGAATTCCCCACAGATTGGTTACCCGATTCTTTGGATGGTTTTGTTTATTTGCCGGGTTCAATTCAGCTAAAACCTTTTAAGAACTTAAGAATTCAAAATTTTGAAGCAGATTTAGACCTCAATTTTATTAAAATGGTTGATATCTTGCAACGGATTTTGCCCAAACTTCAGAGTAGCTCCCAAGCTAGTATTGTTTTGTTTAGCAGTGTAGCAGCTAGTATTGGCATGCCCTTTCACACTTCGGTGGCTGCCAGCAAGAGTGCCATAGAGGGCTTCGCCAAATCATTTGCAGCCGAAATGGCACCAAAAATCAGAATCAACGTAATTGCTCCTTCGCTCACCAACACCCCGTTGGCCAATAAATTTTTAAATTCCGACGAAAAAATTGAACGTTCTGCCAGCAGACATCCGCTCAGAAGGGTTGGTACACCAGAAGACATGGCCTACACTGCTAGCTTTTTACTCAGTGAGCAATCTAGCTGGATGACTGGTCAGGTTTTGCATAACGATGGTGGCATGTCTACCTTAAACACGGGAATGTAATGACTATTTTTTGGTTTAGACGAGACTTAAGACTTCATGACAACAAAGGGCTTTATGCCGCCTTAAAAAACCATGATGATGTTTTGCCAATTTTTATTTTTGATGAAGACATCTTATCTAAACTCCCTAAAAACGATCATCGCGTTCAGTTTATTCATCATCAATTATCGGAAATCAATAAAACACTGCTATCTCATCAAAAAAGTTTGGTTGTGTTTTATGGGAAACCTCAAGAAGTCTTAAAAGATATCATCAAAAACAATCAGATTACAGCAGTATACACCAACGAAGATTACGAGCCCTATGCCCGTAAAAGAGATTTAGACATCTATCATATACTTCAAGAACACCAAATTCCGCTTAAAACTAGCAAAGACCAAGTGATTTTTGAAAAATCTGACATCACCAAAGACGATGGCACCCCCTATGTAGTGTATACTCCCTACTCCAAAAAATGGTTAAGTACACTCACCCCCGAAGATTTAGAAAGTTACCCCTCCGAAAATTTATTACACAACATCACAGCCCACAACTACCCGTTTTTGACCTTAGAAGACTTTGGCTTTCAGCCAAACACGATGCCCTTGCCCAACTACAACACTTCAGACAAGGTGATAAGTGAATATGAGCAAAACAGAAATTTCCCTGCCAACAATAAGGGGACTTCTTATGTGGGAATTTACTTAAGATTTGGCGTTTTGAGTATTCGAGATTTAGTAAAAAATGCCATGACTTTTCAGAACAATACCTATTTGAAAGAACTCATTTGGAGAGAATTTTTTATGCAAATTTTATGGCATTTCCCACACACCTTTTCAAAAAGTTTTAAACCAGCCTATGACAATATTACTTGGGAAAACAACGAAACAGATTTTGAGTTTTGGTGTCAAGGCAAAACTGGCTACCCGTTTGTGGATGCCGGCATGCGAGAATTAAACCAAACCGGTCACATGCACAATAGGGTGCGGATGATCGTAGCTAGCTTTTTGTGCAAACATTTATTAATAGACTGGCGTTGGGGCGAGGCTTATTTTGCCCAAAAACTCTTTGATTACGAAATGGCAAGCAATGTAGGCAATTGGCAATGGGCAGCAGGCAGTGGTGTAGATGCGGCTCCTTACTTTAGAATCTTTAACCCTACCGAACAAATTAAGAAGTTTGATAAAGACCTGCAATACATCAAACGATGGATTCCCGAATTTGGCACTTCGGCCTACCCTGAGCCCATTGTTGAGCACAAATTTGCTAGAGAACGCTGCTTGGCAAGATATAAAGCTGCAGTTTGATTGTTTATATTTAATATCCGTTTTAAATTTTAATTGGATTAATTATTTTTTTTTAACTTTGAAATAAGTAAATTAAATTATTAGGCAAATTATATGACTGATGAAAATCAAAATATCTGTGAAGAAAAAGTCTATAAACTGCTATTCGATCAATTTGCCGAAAAATTATTTCGTTTTTTATACTTAAAATTTAATAATGAAGAATTAGCAAGAGATTGCATGCAAGAATCATTTATTACCTTATGGCAAAATTGCAAAAAAGTAAATATCAAGTCTGTAAAAAGTTATATTTTTACCGTAGGTAGAAATAAAGCCATTGATATAATTAGAAAAGAAAAATTACATTTGAGTATTGTTGAGGATGATAACCGATTAGTTTCAGAAGAATTAGCAGAAGAAGACGAAACTAAATCTAAAAAAATGAATCTAATCATGGCAAAAATGCCAAATACCAGTAAAGAAGTTTTTTTAATGAACAGGGTGGGTGACATGACGTATGCAGAAATTGCAAATCAATTAGGGATAAGCGTTAAAGCGGTTGAAAAACGCATGTCAATAGCCTTAAAAATAATTAGAGAACAAATAATTTAAAAAAAGGTAGGGTAAAAAAGAAAGTTTACGTTTATAAGTATATGACTGATAAAAACATTAATATTATACACAAGTTTCTTAACCAAGAATTTGATTTAGACGAGCTAAAAAAGCAATTGTCTGTTGAAGATTTTAAAGATTGGGAAAAAACTTTAGCTATGGTAGAAGGTTTGCCAAAATCTTCATTTGATACTGATAAAGAATTTGAAATCTTAAAAAATAAAATAAATAATAAAAAGCAAAATACTTTTAAATTTAGATTTGCAGTTGCAGCAATTTTAATGATATTCTTTTCATATTTCATAATTAATATTATAAACTCACAACCAAAACTAACCACCTTCACTTATAATGGTACTGAAAAAAACAATTTGTTTTATTTGCCTGATAGCAGTAAGGTATGGTTAAATTCTGGAGCTTCTGTATCTTTTTCAACTAAATCATGGCAAACTCATAGAGATTTACAACTTATTGGTGAGGGGTTTTTTGAGGTAAAGAAAGGCAAACAATTTACCGTAGAATCAAACCTAGGCTCTGTGCAAGTGTTGGGCACATCATTTTTGGTTTCTGCAGATAACAATATTTTTGCAGTTACTTGTTACTCTGGTAAAGTTGCTGTATATCATAAAAATAAAAAACAAATTCTCACCTCAAAAATGTCATTCTCGAGTGTAAATCAAATGGTAAAACAATCTAATGCCAATTTTCCAAGTTTTGTTGGCAAATGGTCTATGTTTGACAAAACGCCATTAATAGAGGTTATTAAAACAATTGAAACAGAAAAAAATATTACTATTGATATTAAATTAAATAAGCCCTATTTATTTTCTGGTGGTTTCTCCGAAAATATGCCAACAGAAGATATTTTAAACCTAATTTGTGAATCTTTGGGGGTTAACTATCAAATTATTTCTACCAACAAATATGAAATTATTAATCCATCAAATCCCTAAGCATTTATTTTGTTTTTTAGGATGTGGATATATTGCGTTTTCACAATATCAATTAGATGTTGATACTACCCCTTGTGATTTAATTTTTAAAAAAGCAAGCAAACAATATCAAGTTGTTTTTAATTATGACTATCAAGAAATTAAAAATATTGAGTGTTTAGAGGGGTTGCCAAAAACTTTAAATGAATTTATAAAAGTTGTCACTGAATATAGTGGCCTTACCTTTGAGCCTTTTTCAAAATCAATTTGGATTGTTAAAAAAAATTTTACACATCAAATAAAATGTTTAGACCTCAACAACAATCCATTGGTAGGTGTGTATGATGTTAATAGAAAATTATTGAGCAATCAGTACGGTAATATTTTTTTAAAAATCAATAATTTTCCAAAAACAATAGAATTTAAGTTCCTTGATTTTGATAGTCAAAGTATTGAAATAGAAAAGAATTCATCAAATACAATCTATCTTAACATGTTTCAATATAATTTACCCGAGATTATTATAGATAATCTTTATATCAAAGGAATATATTTAGATCAAAATAAACATATCAAATTAAAAACTAAATATATCCCGCTTTTAGCTGGGCAAGTGCAACAAGATGCGATGATTAGTTTATTAAATCTTCCTCAAATTTCAACCTCCTCAGAGTCAGTTGCCGAAATAAATATTAAGGGAGGTGTAAATGATCAAAACTTAGTGCTTTGGAATGGTATAAAAATGTTTCAAAACGGACATTTTTTTGGGTTATTAAGTGCTTTTAATTATAATCTAATAGAAACCATATCAGTGATTGATAATGCTACCCCAGCCCAACATGGCAATGCACTTTCAGGAACTATAAAATTAGATTTTGATGAAAATTTTTCTACAAAAAATACATATGGATTTGGAGCAAATGCGTTAAGCGGGCATGCCTTTTTAAAACAAAAAATAACAAAAGATATTGAGTTTTCTTTTGCTATTCAAAAATCGTTTACAAATTTATTTAATACCCCAACATTTAATGCCTATTCGCAAAAAGTATACAATGATACTGAAATAGAACTCGAAGAAAATCAAAATACTGAAAACAAGGTTGTTAGAGATGATGTTTTTTCGTTTCAAGATGCCCAGTTTCAATTCAAGAAAAAATTTTCAAATAAATTAAAAATTAGCCTAAATGGTATATGGTTTCAAAATCATTTAAACTACATCGAAAGAATAGATGAAAACAATAGTAAAAATAGTTCATTTGAAAACTTAAACGTAGCTATGGGTTTAAATGCAAAATATGATTGGAATCAAAATAATAGTTTTTTTGTTTTATATAATGTCTCAAACCATCAATCAAATGGCAACAACAATACCTTTACGGGTAATTTAAATACCGTACAATCAAATGTTGTAGATAATTATTTTTTTCAATTGTACTGGAAAAAAACATCAGAAAAATATAAATTAAACGTAGGTCTTGATTATGAGGGCTGTTTGGTTTCCAATAGGTTTAATAACTCAATTACATCAGCTTTTCTAAATTTATTTCAAATTAGTAATCTATATGCAACCTTTGCCGATTTGACTTATCAAAACAATGCTTGGCACATCTTTGGTGGTGTTAGAAATTCATATTATCAAAGAGATGCCAAAATCAAAATAGAACCTAGGCTCAATGTGAGTTATCAAATTAATGAATCACTTGAAGTTTCACTCAGAGGAGAAATGAAATCACAAAACTTAAGACAAATTATAGACTTAGACCAAAACTTCTTGGGTATCGAAAAAAGGAGATGGTTGCTTAGCGGTGAAAATGAATTGCAATTACAAGATAGTAAACAAATAGAAACCATCTTTAAATTTAGTCAAAACAAATTGGGTGGTTATGTAAGTTTATTTTTAAGACAATTAAATGGTTTGTCTTCAAATGATCAACAATTTTTAAATCAAAATCAATTTAGTTTGTTTCAAAATGGCTCATCCAATATTAAAGGGGCTATGTTGCATTTATTCTATAAAGATAAAACAATAAATTCATGGATGAGTTTCGCTTATTTAAACGAAAAAATATCTACTCCAAGTTTAACTTTTATAGGAAATAATAACCTTAATTATCATATCACATGGGGAAATAATTTTCGTTATCGCAATTGGAATTTCTCTTTATCTTGTATTTTTCATGATGGTTTAACATATACCTCAATAAATGAGACTATGCCTCTAAAATCAAATTTTAACAACCAAATTCAATCAATAAACTACAATGAGCCAAACAACAGTAAATTGCCAAATTATTTTAGAATAGACAGCTCCCTTCAATATGAAATTAAAACAAAATCTAATGAAATTTTTAAATTTTCTTTTGGTGTCATTAATTTAGCAAATCAAACAAATATAATGAGAAGAAACTTCAGACTTAATAGAGTTGACTCAAATCAAATTCAAAAAATTGAAACCTTAGGGCTTGGATTTACACCAAATATTGGCATTTTAGCTGTTTTTTAATTTTTTTTTATAAAACTAGGTAGGGTTTTTTATACCTAGTTCGTTTTATTGATGTAAACCTTTAAAAAAAATATTATGTTACTAAAAAAATTAAAAATTGTTATATTGGCTAGTGTCCTAGCTATTTTTTGGAATTGTTCTACAGAAAATGAAATTCTTGAAGAACAAGGTCCACAGTCTGAAATAAGTGCATCATTAAATGAAACTCTTCAAGAGTCTATGGCATTTTCTGTTTTTGAACCTCAAATTAATTGGTATCAAAATATCAATCCTCAAAGTTGTGGTGTAGACGCCATGCTGTTAGCTTATGAATTATTTGATTCTAATGGTGTTTCTTTAAATGTAATCAGTATTTTTAATTGGGAAGCTTCTCAAGGCTCATTATCAGGTATCGTTAATGAAATGATTGATTTTCATAGCAATGAATTTCAACAAGACGTTACGTTAATATTTGTATCTGGTATCTTGATTAAAAATGTAAACAATGAAGACTTAATTGAATTTGCACAAGTAAATTCGTACACATTGTTTTTAGATTATTTTGACAATTGCCAAAGCAACCAAGTAGTTTTTCAGCCCTTCCCTGAAGGTGATATAGATTGGTTGTTTATGGATATACCTGCTTCTGAAACACCTGTAGAGTTTCCCTCTGAGTCATGTTTATCATTAGTATTTCCTGTAAATGTATTAATGGTAGGAAATAATCTAAATGAAACACCTTTTCAAGTAACTATAAATAACGAGTTAGAGTTTATAGAATACTTTACAAACCAATCCACAACATTTACTGTGTTAGATTTTGTTTACCCAATTAGTTTTATTTCCAGCAATGGCGATTTATTTACTGCAAACAACATTCAACAAGTAGAGCAATTATTCAATCAGAATTGTAATTAGTAAAAAGAAATATAACTTAAAACTTGCTTCCAATGGAGGCAAGTTTTTTTATTAATAAAAACAACCAAAATATATTAACTTTTTTAGGCTTCCACAACAATATCACTATCATGCAGCATTTGTCTTAGCATGTTTTCAATGCCATTTTTTAAAGTAAAGGTAGAAGACGGACAACCATTGCAAGAGCCTTGTAAAATTACTTTTACTTTTTTGGTGTTTTGGTCATAATGGTCAAATAAAATATTGCCCCCATCAGATTGCACCGCAGGTTTGATGTACTCATCTATGATGTTAATAATTTGCTGTGAGGTGGTGTCTAAATCATCAAACGTTTTTAAGACTTGCTTATCTTGTTTAGGTTTTTGTGCCAGTTTAGATTCATCAACCGCCAAGCCATTATTTTCTAAAAATTCTTTAATAAACATCCGCAGAGGCTGATTAATATCTGCCCAATCAAAGCTTTCAAACTTGGTGACCGATACATAATTTTCGTCTATAAACACCTGCTTAGCATAGCCTTTTTGAAAAATGGCCTTGGCCAAAGGCGAACTCTCCGTTTCGTCTATATTTTCATAAGAAGCTATCTGCGTGGTAAGGGCTTTATTGGCCACATACTTCATCACGTTGGGGTTTGGAGTAGACTCAGCATAAATGGTAACTGGAGTTTTTTTGTCTGTGAACTCTTCTTCTATGATGACACCGCCATCATTTATAAAGGCCTCCAATTGGTCTTTTACTTCTTCTTGCACGTCTTCCCAAGTAACTATCTGATAGCGTTCTATAGCAATAAAGTTATGATGAATCATCACCGATTTCACAAACGGCAAATAAAATAATTGTTGTGCTAGCGGACTTTTTTTGGCTTCGTCTATGTTAGCAAATTCATAAGATTGTTTGGTAATGAGTTCGTCCAATTCAAACTTGATGATATTGGGGTTATTGGTAGGTTTTATGGTTAAGGTTTTCATGATGTTTAATTAAGGGATGTTCAAATATTTATGTGTTTGCAATGAGATTTTCCATTGAGGGTTTTTCATGACATAATCAACTATGAGCGGTGTCATCTTTTCGCGTTTGCTCCATTCGGGTTGCAAAAACAGTTGAATCTTTCTATCAATTTTAGCCGCTTGCTCTTCGGCAAAAATAAAATCGTGGTGGTTATGAATAATCACTTTGAGTTCATCGGCCAGTAAATATGCTTCTGCCACAGGCAATTTATTTTTTTTGGGCGACAAACAAAACCAATCCCAATCGCCTGTCACGTCATAACACCCAGAAGTTTCTATATGAATTTTGATGCCATTTTGATGCAACAAATCTGTGAGGGGCTGCATGTTCCAAGTGAGAGGCTCACCCCCAGTTACTACCACTGTTTGGCTATATTTTTTTACTTCTGCAACAATGCTATTAATATCGGTGGGAGGATGACTGTTGGGGTTCCAACTTTCCTTTACATCACACCAATGACAACCCACATCGCAACCGCCAATTCGAACAAAATAAGAAGATGTGCCCGTATGAAATCCTTCGCCTTGTATGGTGTAAAACTGCTCCATGAGCGGCAACAACAAGCCTTGTTCTACTAATGATTTTTGTTCTAATTTTTGCATGCCGCAAAGATAAAACAATAAATAGTAATGCGTTAAAGTTTATAAAAGTTTTTAATTTTTTAGAAGCTCATCCGCCTTTCCATTTTAGTTGTTTTTGCCAATAAAGTTTTTCTAAACTGCCAAAGAGCTTCCGGTGGTCGCTTTTGGCAGCTAACAAAAACTAGCTATTGGCATGCAACAAGCTATCATGTCAAGACGGGCTAGGGCATCTGTTCTAAAAAGAACTATGGTATTAGTTATAGAGCCCTAATCTCTAAAAGTATCTATGTAATCCCCAAGCTCATCTACCGAAGATGAAAATGTAAACACATCATTTATTACAAAATAATTGCCTCTTTCGGTGCATTTGGCAAAGGCATATTTAGCCAATTCTAAC
>DAIRDG010000035.1:22193-24142 GCA_036796275.1 Flavobacterium sp. | reverse complement strand
TCATTATTATCAAAATTAATTATAAATTTGTCTAAACTTTTGGGTGCAGTCTATATGATTAAGCTGGCTTTTTCAATGTCTTTAACTCGTGATTAATACCCAAAATAGGTTTCGGTGTCTAACTTTTCTACTGGGCCAAATTGGGCTTCAATGGCTTTAAAGTCTAAAATCTTTTCGTTCCCTAAAATAATGTAGGTTTTGGGTTGTTCTTTGATGTATTGTTCATTAAACTTTACAACATCGGTCATGTTTAACTTTGGAATTTCTTGATACATCACGGCTCTCATGTCATAATCTCTGCCCATACGTTTGGCTCCCAAATAATTCCAAATTACACTCATGTTAGTAACCCGATTGGTTTTAATGTTGGTGATTAATGATTCTTTGGCCAAGTTAAATGAATTTTCGGAAACCGGAATCTCGTTAAACAATTCATTAAAGGCATTGAGGGCATCTACAACTTTGTCATTTTGAGTAACAATAAAACTGGTATTGATGTAAAAATCATCTGGCTTGTTGGGTGCTTGGTAATTGGCACGAGCCGTATAGGCCAAGCCTCTTTTTTCTCTCATTTCCTGAAACACGATGGCATTCATACCGCCACCAAAATAACTGTTGTATAAGCTAATTTTTGGTGATTTACTTTCATCATATTGCATGCCTTTGCTATTGGTTTGCACATAAGACTGTGGCCCTTCGTAATGAGCAAAGAGCACTTTGTTTTTTGGAGTGTCTTGTATCACAAAAGGTTTTCCTTTGGGCACTGGCAAAAATTTGGCGGGTACTTTGTGTAATTTCTGAACGGACTCTGCGAGTTGCTTGGTGTTTGACGGACCATAATACAACACTTGATGTTCATGTTTGGTTAAAGACTTAATCATTTGTACCAACTCTTCAGGTTTAATGCTTTTCAATTCGTCTTCAGACAAATTACGGGTGGTAGGAGAATCGGCTCCGTAAGTAGCATAATTTACCAAGGCCGCAAAATTACTTCTTTGGTTTTTCTTGGCATCTACTCTAGATTTTAAGATAGACTTCACCAAGTTTTGGTAGGCTTCCTGATTAGGTTGTGCATCTGCCAATAGGTTTTCTAACAGCTCAATGGCTTTGTATTGGTTTTCTGCCAAGCCGCTAACGGTAATATAGGTTCTTTCTTGATCAGAATTTACGCTAAAGCTGCAAGCAATCTTAAAAAACTCTTGTTTTAGCTGATCTGCAGTAAGCTTAGAGGTGCCCAAGAAGTCTAAATAGCGGGAAGCTAAGGTAAGTTTATTGTCATCGCTGCTGCCAAATTCAAAGTAGTAAACCAAGTTAAACAACTCATTCATATCATTCTTTTTATACAAGATGGTTTGGTTGTTTTTGGTTTTAATTCGTTGAAAATCTTTGTTAAAATCTAAAAACTGTGGTTCAATTTTTGGCACTTCGGCACTGGCAACTGCTTTAAAAAACTCAGATTGGGCATCTCTGTTAACAAAAATTGGGGTGATGCTAGGTTTTTCTACAATCGGAATATCATTAGGCTGGCCCTGTATTTTGTAAATAACCACATGGTTGTTGCCCAAATACTGATTGGCAAAATCAACCACATCTTTTTTGGTTAGTTGTTCCATTTGTTCGTAGAAGTTAACCACGTCTTTCCAGTCTTGATTGCTCAAGAAAGCCATCAGCATTTTGTTGGCTCTGGCACGGTTGCTTTCTAAGCCCCTAACTTCAGATAATTTATTGTTTTTGATAGAGGCTTTGATGAGCCAATCGTCAAATTTGCCTTCTTGTAAAAGTTTAATTTGGCCCATCAACAAGTCTTTAACTTCCTCTAGACTTTGTTTTTCTTTGTTTCTTGCAGATACCACAAAGGCTCCGTGATCATTTAAGCTCCAAGCAAAGGCAGAGGCATTGCCTTGCACCAATTGTTTTTGGTTGATGTTTACGTCTAGCAATCCGGCTTT
>DAIRDG010000035.1:0-22093 GCA_036796275.1 Flavobacterium sp. | reverse complement strand
TCAAAATCTCCAGCCATAGATACGGCCATGTTGTTTGGCACATAATAGGTTTCAAAAAACTGTTTAATCTTTTTGATAGAAGGATTTTTAAGATGCTCCGGATGACCCAAAGTGGTTTGTAAACCATAGGGGTGATTAGGAAATAAGGCAGCCAACATGGCTTCGTTTACACGTCTGCCGTCGTTGGTAAGCGACATGTTTTTTTCTTCGTAAACGGTTTCAAGCTCGGTATGAAACAAGCGTAAAATAGGCATCGAAAATCTGTCGAATTGAACTTTGGCCCAATTGGCTATTTGATTGCTCGGGATGTTTTCTACATAATAAGTATAATCATTACCCGTGGCGGCATTGGTGCCTGTAGACCCAATGGCTTTCATGAGTTTATCATACTCATTAGGGATGGCCAATTTTGAAGCTTCAAAAGACACTTCGTCTATTTGCTTGTAGATTTTTTTTCTCTCGGCCTCATCAGTGGTTCTGATGTAAACCTCAAATAATTCTTCTATTTGGTTGAGAAGCACTTTTTCTTTTTCCCAATTGGTGGTGCCAAAATTAGGTGTGCCTTTAAACATGAGGTGTTCAAAATAATGTGCTAAACCGGTGGCGTCACTCGGGTCGTCTTTACTTCCGGCTCTAACGCCAATAAAGGTTTGAATTCTGGGCTCTTCTTTATTTACACTCAAATAAACCGTAAGGCCATTGTCTAGGGTGTAAATTTGGGCATTGAGAGGATCATTTGAAACCGTAGGGGCTAACTTTTGTGCGTTAATAAACTGAAATCCAAACAACATAACTGACATAAGATAGATTAACTTCATGGTATTTAAATTTTAAAAAGTTAAATGTAGAATTTCAATTTATATCACACAAAAAATTAGGATTTTAATAACATAAAATCTATTTTTGATTTGTAAGCTATCTTTTATGACACCAACAGAATTGTTTCATCTTTTAGCCTTGCTAAAGGTGGAAGGCGTAGGAGACATCATGGCCAAAAAACTCTTGAACCATTGTGGGAGTGCCCAGGCAATTTTTGATGAAAAATTGGCCAAATTGCAAAAAATTGATGGGGTGGGTACGGTTTTACTTAAGAATTTAAAAGACAAATCGGTTTTTACAAAAGCAGAAAAAGAAATTAAGTTTTTAGAGAAATACCCCCTACAAATATTCTATTACCAAGACCAAAATTATCCGGACAAGCTAAAGCACTGCATAGATGGCCCGGTGCTGTTGTTTGGCAAAGGCCAAATGAATTGGCAACAACAAAAAATGATTAGCATCGTAGGCACCCGAAACATGACGTCTTATGGGCAAGATTTCATCAAACAGTTTTTGCAAGACATTGCGGTGCTAAACCCCGTGGTGGTGTCTGGTTTTGCCTATGGTGTAGATATTTTTGCACACAAAACAGCCATCGACTTGGGCTTGCAAACCATTGGGGTTTTGGCCCATGGGCTTAATCAAGTTTATCCTAAAATTCATCAAAAGTACGTAAATCAATTCTTAGACAAGGGTGGTTTTTTAACGGAATTTTGGAGTGATAGCCAACCAGATAAAGAAAATTTTGTGAAACGCAACCGCATCGTGGCTGGCATGTCTGAAGCCACCATAGTGGTAGAAAGTGCCGAAAAAGGCGGCTCTATGATCACGGCCAATTTTGCCAGAGATTATTTTAGAGATGTGTTTGCTGTGCCCGGCAGGGTGTCTGATAAATACAGCCAAGGATGCAATATGCTCATCAAAACCCAAAAAGCTCAAATGATTACCAATGCTGCCGATTTGGTTTATCAACTCAATTGGGACTTGCAAGAAACTCCCAAAGCTACCATCCAAAAACAAATGTTTGTGGAGCTTGATGAGGTGGAGCAAAAAGTGTATGATTATTTGTTGGCCCAAGGCAAACAATTGTTAGACAACATTGCTTTAGATTGTCAAATGCCCATTCATCAGTTGTCTTCGGTGTTGCTTCAAATGGAGTTGCAAGGGGTGGTGAGGCCATTGCCAGGGAAGTTGTTTGAGGCGATATGATACGTCTTCAGTTTTATGCTGAAGACGTATTTGGATTTATGTAAGGCTACAAAGTCCCCCTAAGTGCTTGTTCTCTTTCAATGCTTTCAAACAAGGCTTTAAAATTGCCAGCACCAAAACCTTTGGCTCCCATGCGTTGGATGATTTCAAAAAACAAGGTTGGGCGGTCTTCTATGGGTTTGGTAAAAATTTGCAACAAATAGCCGTCTTCGTCTGCATCTACCAAAATAGATAATTTTTGCAAGGCTTTGATGTCTTCTTTCATCATTTTCATGTGCTCACCCAAGCGGTTTGGGATGTCGTCATAATAGGCTTGTGGTGGTGGTGGCAAAAATTCTATGCCTCGGCTTTTGAGTTCAGAAACGGTGCGGATGATGTCATCGGTAGCCACCGCAATGTGTTGCACCCCAGAACCTTCATAAAAGTCTAAATATTCCTCAATTTGCGAGCGTTTTTTGCCTTTGGCTGGCTCGTTGATGGGGAATTTTATCCGGCCGTTACCGTTGCTCATCACCTTGCTCATCAGGGCAGAGTATTCGGTGTGAATTTGCTTATCGTCAAAGGTTAAAAAGTTTTCAAAACCCATCACGTCTTCATACCATTTTACCCATTGGTTCATTTCGCCCCAACCCACATTGCCCACCATGTGATCAATGTATTTTAGGCCCACTTCGCTTGGGTTATAGTCAGATGACCAAGCTTTAAAACCGGGTAAAAATGTGCCGTTATATTGTTTTCTTTCTACAAATATATGCACCGTATCACCATAGGTGTGTATGCCCGAACGCACCACTTGTCCGTGTTCGTCTGACTCAACAGTTGGTTTCATAAATGATTTGGCTCCGCGTTTGGTGGTTTCTTCCCAAGCCGAGGTGGCATTGTCTACCCACAACGCAATCACTTTTACTCCATCGCCATGTTTGGCCAAATGGGCATTGATAGGCGATTTGCTGTTGAGGGGTGTGGTAAGCACCAAACGAATTTTATCTTGTTTTAGCACATAGCTAACCTCGTCTTTACTACCGGTTTCCAACCCTTTGTAGGCATGCGAATGAAACCCAAAAGCAGTTTTATAAAAATGGGCCGATTGCTTGGCATTGCCCACATAAAACTCTACATAATCTGTCCCTAACAGGGGTAAAAAATCTTGTGCTCCTGCAAAGATTTTATCTAAACCATAGTTTACTGATTTTACTTCTTTCATATTATTTTAATTTTCAATTAGCCAATGTGTCAATTAGCCAATTAGTTTCTAATTAATTCTCAATTCTCAATTAGCCAATTAGTTTTGATTTTCAATTAGCCAATGTGTCAATTAATTTTCAAATAGAATTGGCACATAGAAAATTGACTCATTGGCACATTATTCTAGCCAACTCTGATAATACTTATCATCGGCAATTTTCAGGGCTTCATCTGTTACCATCAGGGGTTTAAAGGTGTCTACCATCACGGCCAATTCTTTGGTTTCGGTTTGGCCGATGCTTCTTTCATAAGCTCCAGGGTGTGGTCCATGTGGGATGCCAGCAGGGTGCAATGAAATTTGTCCGGGTTTTACGTCGTTTCGGCTCATAAAATCGCCGTCTACATAATACAACACTTCATCGCTGTCTATATTACTGTGGTTATAGGGGGCCGGAATTGATAACGGATGATAATCATAGAGCCTAGGCACAAAAGAGCACACCACAAAGGTGTTGGTTTCAAAGGTTTGATGCACCGGTGGCGGTTGGTGTATGCGGCCAGTGATGGGTTCAAAATCGTGTATAGAAAAGGCGTATGGGTAGTTATAGCCATCATAACCTACCACATCAAACGGATGCGTAGCATATACCATTTCGATAATTTCGTCTCGTTTTTTAATTTTAATGACAAAATCGCCCACTTGGTCATGGGTTTCTAGTTTAGAGGGTTTGCGGAGGTCTCTTTCGCAAAACGGACTGTGCTCTAGCAATTGCCCAAACCAATTGCGGTAGCGTTTGGGGGTATAAATGGGGCTTCGAGATTCTACAATAAATAAGCGATTATTGGTGGTATCAAAATCTATTTTGTAAATTATCCCTCGGGGTATCAGCAAATAGTCTCCATAGGCAAAATTGAGGTTGCCGAGCTGGGTTCTGAGTTTGCCGGAGCCTTTGTGCACAAAAATTAACTCATCTGAATCGGTATTTTTGTAAAAATAATCTTCAGTTTTGTTTTGTGGGGCTGCCAATACAATATGGCAATCGGCATTGGTAAGCACAATTTTGCGACTTTCTAAATAGTCTTTTTCTGGTTTGGTGTCAAAGCCATAAAGCCGGTATGATTGCAAATTGTTTGGTTTCACCACTTTTGGGGCCACCGAATATTGTTTTTTTATTTCTTTCACTTGGGTTGGGCGGTGCACATGATACATGTTGCTGTACATGCCATCAAAGCCAACGGTACCAAATAATTGCTCGTAGTATAAATCGCCATTTGGTTTGCGAAATTGGGTGTGTCTTTTGGGAGGAATTTTTCCGAGTTGATGATAAAAAGGCATAGCTTGTTAAATTTTAGGATTATTAAAAGTTTATATAATAAATCCGAAAAATTATTCTGGATTTCGTTTCATTAAAAACTGAAGCAAACTTCTGAGTCCAAGCCAAGGCATAAATTTGAATTTGATGTAACAAATATCAATAAAAAAATGGGATTATAAAAATTTGCATCAAGATGTTGCAATAATCGCTTAATTTTTTTTAAAACTTAGAAAGTGTAACCTATAGAAAACCAATTGTAATGTTTTTTTGTTTCAGGCGACCAAGCGTGTTTGAACTGAATAGGGCCCAAAACAGAATCAAAACCATAACCAACACCATAACCACTATATTGTGGTAGCGAAAACCACGTGGTATCTAAAAAAATATTGGTGCCCAGATTGGCATAATTGGCCGTAAAATTTAGATGGTGATTTTTCATGAATTCGTAATCAAGACTTACATCACCTGTTATATAACTGTTGGCAATGAGGCTACCAAAGTCGTAGCCTAAAAACGGACGGATATTGTTAAATTCATAAAAGCCAAATCCTCCTAAAGCATAATTGAGAGCCGGTGTTTGAGATTCACCAAAAGTAAAGCCTAACTCGCTGCCAAGAGTTAACGAAAATTTTTGAAAAACAGTTGTCACATACCCTAATTTGCCACGCACAAATGATGTTTTGCCAAACACATCTAGTGGGGTGTTTTGGTCAAAAATTTGCTGATAGTGGCCATCAAACAAAAACCCTTTTTTAGGAAAGTATTTACTGTCATAAGAATCAAATTTTATATAACCAAACAAGCTGATATAATCAGAATTATCAATAACATTGTTTGGGTTTAAAGTTTGTGAATTGATGGTAAGATGTTTAAGCTCTAATCCGACGCCAGAGATAAATTTTTGTAAAAATAAAGTTTGAAAATAAACCTGATTTGTAAAGTCAGTAAGTGTTATGTTGAGGTTATTAATGTTGTTATTGGTTATTAAATCTGGTGAAATGATATTGGCACTAAAGTTTCGGTTAAATCTGATGTATCTAGATTTTATGCCGAAACTCCAATAAAATCCGTTGTCAATGTAATAATCAAACACATAACGGGGGTTGTCTCCTAAGATGGCATCTAAAGAAAGTACATCATTCTTAAACAAGGTATTTTTGTGGGTGTAGTTTATTAAAATACCACTTTTAAACACATTATTGTAATGCAGTCCAAACTTCAAGTAGGTTTTTTGTGGATTTTCTGTAAGGTTTAAAATCAGGTTTTGCCCTTCGCCGTTTTCGTCTTTTTGTAATTGATAAGAAATGGTTTTAAAGTTTTCGGTGGCATTGAGGTTTTCGATGCCTCTGTTGAGGTCTTGAAAGGTTATTGTTTGACATTCATTAAATCGTAATTTGCCGATGATGTATCTTCTAGTATAGTTTTTTAGCTGATTATAGTAAATTTCTTTGAGTTGAATGGTGTCATTAAGTTGATAGGTTTGTGTTAGTTTAGGGGTGTTATATTTTTGACTAATTTGCTTAAAGTCATCCCAAAATTTTTGTCCGGCTTCTTCGCCTTTTCTGATGATGTCTTTGCCTTTGTCAAAAGAAATTACGCTAAAGCCATCAATATCGGGTTGAATGTAAATATCAGTATAAGCAATATTGTATTTGGTTTGTTCTTTTACTTGCATGTTACTTATTTGCACCAAGATGCGGGTAGCTTCTTGGAGGTCTTCTCTTTTCCTGAGGCCGTCTTGCACGTCTATGCCAATAATGATATCTGCTCCCATGTTTTTAACGTGTTTGGCCGGAAAGTTGTTTAACACCCCCCCGTCTACTAAATAATGTTCGTTTATTTCTACTGGGGCATACAGGGTAGGAAATGCACCACTAGCCAAAACAGCTTGGGTGAGGTTGCCTTCTCTTAGCACCACTTCTTGACCAGTTTCTATGTTGGTGGCCACGCATAAAAACGGAATGGGGAGTTCATTAAAATTTGAAATGTCTTTAACGTGATAGGTTAGCCGATTGATGAGGTTATAATTGTATAGTCCTTTTGAGAGAGAGGAGGGCACGGTGAGTTTAAAATTTTTGTAGGGTAGGGTAAAGGCATAGCGTTCGTCGTTTTCTTTTTGGTAGAAGTTTTTGGCAATTCTGGGCATAAAATCTCTGACGATGGCTTCGTAGTCTGTTTGCTGAAATATTGAATCTAACTGATGGGCATTGTATCCTGCGGCATACAAACCGCCTATGATGGCTCCCATGCTAGTGCCACCGATGTAATCTATTTTGATGCCGGCTTCTTCTATTAGCTTTAAAACGCCAATATGTGCTAGGCCTTTGGCTCCACCGCCACTCAGGACTACACCTAATTTTTTGTGATTATGGTTTTGGATTGCGGCAAGGCTGTCTAAATTTTGAGCCTGAACCATTTGAGAGAAAAGTCCAGAAGTGATTAAGCAACCTATTAAAAGTTTAAAACACACAAGACGATAAACTTTTAGCCCCGATTGAAGCAAACTACCGTGTAGTGCGAAAAGCGGGAAAATGGATAATTGGTATGCCGGAACGATTTGCTTCAAAAAAAAATTAATTATTATTTTGGTAAAAATCGTAAATTTTTTTGGCTTTTGCACTATCAACCACCAAAGAAATTTCTTGTAAAGTGGCTTCTTTGAGCTTCTTAACACTTTTAAAATGTTTTAAAAGTTTGATGCGGGTTTGCTCACCAACGCCGGGGATGGTTTCTATTTGAGATTGAATAGCACCTTTGCTGCGTTTGTTTCGGTGATGGGTGATGCCAAAGCGGTGGGCTTCGTTGCGGAGTTGCTGCAGGATTTTGAGGGTTTCAGATTTTTTATCTAAATAGAGCGGAATGGGGTCTTCAGGATAAAATAATTCTTCGAGTCTTTTGGCAATGCCAATGATGGCAATTTTGCCTCTTAGGTTAAGCTCATCTAGGCTTTTTACGGCCGATGAGAGTTGCCCTTTACCACCGTCTATCAAGATGAGTTGAGGAAGGGGTTGTTGCTCGTCAAGTAATCTTTTGTAGCGTCTAAATACCACTTCTTGCATGCTGGCAAAGTCATCTGGCCCTTCTACGGTTTTGATGTTAAAATGCCTATAGTCTTGTTTGCTAGGTTTGCCGTTTTTAAACACCACACAGGCTGCCACGGGATTGGTGCCTTGGATGTTGGAGTTATCAAAACACTCTATGTGGCGGGGTTCGTGGTTTAGTCTGAGGTCTTTTTTCATTTGTGCCATGATGCGGTTGGTGTGTTGCTCGGGGTCTACAATTTGTTGTTGTTTCCATTTTTCGAGCATGTGGTAGCGGGCATTTCTGGCCGACAAATCGAGGAGTTGTTTTTTGTCGCCTACTTGGGGGACGATGACCGTAATTTGTTCGGAGACTTCAACCGGAAATGGCACTATGATTTGTTTGGCAGACAGCCCAAAGCGGTTTCTAATTTCTATGATGGCATGAGACAAGAGTTCAGTTTCTGTTTCGTCTAGTCTTTTCTTAATTTGTAAGGTGTGTGAGCTGATGATAGAGCCATTGGCAATTTGCAGAAAGTTGATGTAAGCCTCTGCAGATTCAGAGAGAATTGAATACACTTCAACCTGACCAATTTTTGGGTTTACAATGGTTGATTTGGCTTGGTAGTTTTCTAGCACATCTAGTTTTTCTTTAATTTTTTGGGCTTCTTCAAAAGCCATGTTTTGGGCATGCGTGGTCATTTGGGCTTTAAAGTTTTTTTGTGAGTCTTTAAAGTTGCCTTTGAGGATTTCTCTGATGGCCTGAATGTTTTGGTTATAAACGGCTTCGGTTTCGTGAGCCTCACAAGGGCCTTTGCAATTGCCTAGGTGGTATTCTAAGCACACCTTAAACTTTTGGTTTTGAATGTTGTCTGGTTTTAAATCTAACTGACAGGTTCTGATGGGGTACAAATTTTTAATGAGCTCTAAGATGGTTTGAACGGTTTTAAAATTGGTGTAAGGGCCAAAATATTCCGAACCATCTTTGATCATTTTTCGGGTAGAAAACACCCTCGGGAAGGGTTCTTTTTTAATGCATATCCACGGATAACTCTTATCGTCTTTGAGCAATATGTTGTATCGGGGTTGCAATTCTTTAATCAAATTATTTTCTAGCAACAAGGCATCAGATTCTGAATTTACCACAATGTGTTTGATGTGATGAATTTTTTTTACCAATACTTTGGTTTTGTATTGATCGTGGTTTTTTACAAAATAAGAACCCACTCTTTTTTTGAGGTTTTTGGCTTTGCCCACGTATAAAATGTTTCCTGATTCGTCAAAATATTGATAAACTCCAGGTTTTTCGGGCAGGGTTTGAATTTGAAGCTCGAGCTGAGGCGTCATGTTTTTGGGTTTATGATAGCAAATATAAGCAAAGCGACTAAAGTTGTGTTTGATAAAAATAAAAACTAAAGCAAAAGAGCTTACAAAATATTTAACACAAAACATTTAGAAAATTATATCTTTGTACTTTAACCATTCAAATTTATCGACATGAAATTATTAGACAATAAAGTTGTTATCATTACAGGAGCTTCTAGAGGCATTGGCAAAGGCATTGCAGAGGTGTTTGCTCAGCACGGAGCCCATGTGGCATTTACGTATAGCTCGTCTGCAGAAAGCGCCTTGGCTTTAGAAAAAGACCTGTCTTCATATGGTGTAAATGCCAAAGCCTATCAATCTGATGCGTCTAGCTTTGCGGCAGCTCAAACCTTGGTTGATGAAGTTATTAAAGATTTTGGTACCGTAGATGTGTTGATAAACAATGCGGGCATTACCAAAGACAATTTGTTGATGAGAATTTCTGAAGAAGATTTTGACAAGGTGATTGAAGTAAACCTAAAATCGGTGTTTAACATGACCAAAGCCGTGCAACGGGTAATGCTAAAAAACAGAGCGGGGTCTATCATCAACATGAGTAGTGTGGTGGGAGTAAAAGGCAATGCCGGACAAAGCAACTATGCCGCCTCTAAGGCTGGAGTTATTGGGTTTAGCAAATCAGTTGCCCTTGAGCTTGGGTCTAGAAACATCAGATGCAATGCTGTAGCTCCCGGTTTTATAGAAACTGAAATGACCGCTAAACTTAGCGAAGAGGTGGTGCAAGGCTGGAGAGAAAACATTCCATTAAAAAGAGGAGGCACCACACAAGACGTGGCCAACACTTGCTTGTTTTTAGCATCCGACATGAGTACTTACGTTACAGGTCAGGTAATTAATGTAGATGGTGGCATGCTGACCTAAATAAAAAAACCAAATGCTCATATCATATTTTTGGTGGTTATTACTAGCCCTTTTGATAGCAATTGCCTGGAGTTTTTGGCAATATAAACCAACCCAACAAAAACAAAAAAAGTTGTTTTGGGGTTTGTTTTTGCTCAGAGGCTTGGCTGTGTTTGGGGTATTGCTGTTGCTCATAAATCCTATAATCACCAAAAACCAAATAGTTTTAGAAAAAGCACCCTTGTTTGTGTTGTTAGACAACTCGGCTTCTATCAAAAATCAAAATCAAGACAAGCAGGTGCAAAGCCTCAAGGCTTATTTTGCCTCAAGTAAGACATTATCCGCTAATTTTGATTTGCAAATTTTGGGCTTTGACCAAAGCATCATCAGTGCTGGTTCTTTAACTTTTGATGGCAAGCACACCGATTTGGGTTTTTTGGGCAAGCATATCAAAGATTTGGCTTTGCCAAGGGCCTATCCGGTAATTGTGGTTACGGATGGCAACCAAACAAAGGGCAAAGATTATGTGTATGGTTTTTATGAAAACCAAAGAGTATTTCCGGTGGTTGTGGGAGATACCACTCAAGTTTTAGATTGGAAGCTAGAGCAAATAAACCACAACAAATATAGTTTATACCAAAATAAATTTCCGGTTGAGGTATTGGTGTCTTACCAAGGCAAAACCAACTCCACGGCACAAGTCCTTTTAAAGAAAGGCAATCAGGTCATCCAGAAAAAAGCGTTAAGCCTGAGTAAGAATCAGAAATCTGGCAGGGTAGAGTGGCTGGTAGAAGCCAATGCTCTGGGCTTACAAACCTATGAGGTAGAAGTGGTGGCAGATTTGCCCGAAAAAAATGTGCTCAACAATCGTCAGTTTTTTGCAGTTGAGGTAATAGACCAAAAGAAAACCATTGGTTTGGTGTCTAATATTGTTCATCCGGATATTGGAGCACTGCACAAGGCTATTGGAGCCAATGAGTTTAGAACGGTAAAAATTTTAAAACCAAACGACGTTAGCAATCTTGAAGATTTTTCTGCCCTCATATTATATCAGCCCGATGTAAGCTTTAGGAGTTTGTTGACTAAAATTAATGAGATAGGTCTAAATTATTGGTTAATATCAGGTAAGCATACCGA
Source organism: Flavobacterium sp. (assembly GCA_036796275.1). Lineage (GTDB taxonomy): Bacteria > Bacteroidota > Bacteroidia > Flavobacteriales > Flavobacteriaceae > Flavobacterium. Next base: position 11,184 of record DAIRDG010000035.1, on the reverse strand, counting down.
TTTTGAATTAGTTAATGCCTTTCAGCCACATTTTAGCTTTAAGTCAACCAATCAAAAAGAAGATTATTTGGCGTCTTATCATGCTAATTTTAAATATTTTGGTACCGAAAACATTGGTTATGACCAATTTCCTCCGCTTGAGCATCCTTTTGGCAATTTAACGTTAAAGACCAATCACGAGATTTTGTTGTATGCCAAAATTAGAAATGTGGTGTTAGAGCAACCCTTGCTAAGTTTGGTAGAAACGCCATCGCAAAAAGCAGCTTATTTGTTTGGAGAAAACCTCTGGAAGTGGCGGGTACAAAGCCATCTAAGCAACAAAAACTTTGAAGTATTTGACACACAAACAGACAAAATCATTCAGTACATATCATCTAACGACACCAAAAAAAGACTCACCGTGGAAGCGGCATCTTTTTATAATCAAAACGATAATATTCAAATAAAAGCCACTTTTTTTGATAAAAATTATCAAGTTGACACCAACACTAAAATGCAAATTAGTTTAAAACAAATAGCTAATAATATAGTTAAAAAATATCAAATGTATCAGGGGAGTCAAGGTTTTTTCATTAATTTTGATGATTTAGAAGCTGGAAGTTATGATTTTGTGGTGACGGAAGAAAACAGCAAAATTTCTCAAAAAGGAGAATTCAAAATATTGCCATTTGATGCCGAAAAACAATTTGTGCAGGCTAATTTTCAGAAATTAGAACAACTAGCACTGCAACAACAAGGTGCTGTTTTTATGCCAAACGAAGTTGGAAATTTGGTAAATAAATTAACTAATGAGCCAATTTTTCCAATAGTTGAAAAAACCCAAACCACTCGAACCCAGTTAATAGATTGGTACTGGTTGTTGCTCCTGATTGTGACTTCTTTGGCTGCGGAATGGTTTATCAGAAAATACCACGGCCTGTTATAAAAGAAACGTTAAACCTTAATTATATAACAATGAATAAAGAATTTAATCCTAAAATTTTACCTATCATCATAGGTGCGGTTGTGCTACTGATTTTTATTTTTAAATCAACCCTAACCATTGCCTCGGGGCAAGCAGGTGTTTTATACAAAACCTTTGGCGGAGGTGTAGTAACAGACCAACCACCTCTTGGTGAGGGTTTTCACTTTGTAGCTCCTTGGAATGATGTATACATATATGAAGTAAGACAACAAGAAATTTCTGAGGCTATGCAAGTGTTGTCTTCAAATGGACTAGAAATAAAACTTGATGCCACGGCTTGGTTTCATCCGCAATACGAAAACACCGGAAAATTGCATCAAGAAAAAGGTGAAAACTACACCGAAAGAGTTTTGAAACCAGCACTGCGTTCTGCCACCAGAAGTGTAGTGGGTCGTTATACGCCTGAGCAATTGTATTCTTCTAAAAGAGATGCTATACAAACAGAAATTTATGAAGAAACTAAAAAAATATTGCGAGATCAATACATTCAACTGAATGAAGTTTTGGTGAGGGATGTTACGTTGCCAGCCACAATCAAAAATGCCATTGAGATGAAATTGAAGCAAGAACAAGAGTTTCTAGAATATGAATTTAGATTAGAACGAGCCAAAAAAGAAGCCGAAAGACAAAAAATTGAAGCCGAAGGTAAGGCTTTGGCCAATCAAATTTTGAGTGCTTCTTTAACAGATAAAATCTTGCAAGAAAAAGGTATACAAGCAACCATTGAATTATCTAAATCAGACAACTCAAAAGTAATCGTGATTGGTTCTGGCAAAGATGGCATGCCCATTATATTAGGCAATCAATAACAATATTTTATTGTCTTAGATTAAAAAGGAGGCACTTGGCCTCCTTTTGATTTTTATAAACATAATGATTACTGTCCTTGCCCTAAAGAATAGCCAGATTTGCCATCAAATTCGTATAAATTTTCGGTTTTAATGGTGTCTATGTTTTGTGCAATGGCATTGTTTAGTAGCTCAATAATAATTGATTTTTTAAAAGTTTGCCCATTTGTTGGTTTAAACCTGCATCTCCAATGATCGGTGCAAAAGGTTTGCTTAAAACCTTCTGGCCATACTTTGATGCCCCTGTTGGTAATCATGGTTAAACCGGCTTGATTGGTTGCTATGCTTTTTATTTTTTCAGCCAGCTCATCTGGGTTGCTGCCACTCCAGTGAACAAAAACATCTACCCCCACCAATGTTTTTTGAGCAGCAGGTTTTCTTACATACTTAGGCAAATTGAGTGCCGCATTGTTAGCATAAATAACAGGTTTTAAAATACTTGGTTTTTGCCCTAAATTGCTTATAACCGCCTCAGAAAACTCTTTAGTGCCTACTTTTATTTTACTGATACCTTCTTTGTAGATGTCATAAGTGTGTGTGCCATCTTCTATGGTTTTTAACCAGGCGTTTTGCACTTTTTCTGCAACGTCTGTTTGCCCAATGTGATTTAGCATCATGATGGCACCTTGCAATAAGCCTGACGGATTGGCTAAGTTTTGATTGGCTCTTCTAGGGGCCGACCCGTGAATGGCTTCAAACATAGCACATTCTTCTCCTATGTTGGCCGAACCAGCCAAACCAACCGATCCGGTAATTTGAGCGGCTACATCAGAAAGCACATCACCATATAAATTAGGCATGACGATAACATCAAACGCTTCAGGGGTATCGGCCATTTTTGCGGCCCCTATATCAATGATCCAATGTTCGTTTTCAATCTCAGGGTATTCTTTGGCAATTTCATCAAACACTTGGTGAAATAATCCATCGGTTTGTTTCATGATGTTGTCTTTGGTAAAACAAGTAACTTTTTTACGGTTTTGTTGTTTGGCATATTCAAAGGCATAACGCACAATTTTTTCGCAACCGGGTCTGCTGATTAGTTTTAGACATTGCACTACCTCGTCTGTTTGTTGATGTTCGATGCCAGCATACAAATCTTCTTCGTTTTCTCTGATAATCACCACATCCATAATAGGATGTTTCGTTTTTATAAACGGATGTAAACTAAGGCAAGGCCTTACGTTAGAATATAACCCTAAAAACTTTCTGGTGGTAACGTTTAAACTCTTGTACCCACCTCCTTGTGGCGTTGTGATGGGGGCCTTTAAAAACACTTTGTTTTTGATGATGGTATCCCATGACTCTTTGGCAATACCAGCAGTTTTGCCTGCCAAATAAACTTTTTCACCAACTTCAATTTCTTCAATCTCAATTTTTGCTCCAGCAGCCAAAATAATATTTAGCGTAGCATCCATAATTTCTGGGCCAATGCCATCTCCTTTTGCAACCGTGATTTTTGTCATAATTGTTTGTTTTTAAAATTTCGGAGTAAAATTAAATGTTTATAATCATTAATTTTTATTTATATTTGTTATGTAATACATTAATATATTTTATGAATTATACACTCAATCAGTTACAAATATTTTTAAAAATTGTAGACACTCAAAGCATTACCAAAGCGTCAGAACAGTTAAATTTAACGCAGCCAGCCGTTTCTATTCAATTAAAAAACTTTCAAAATCAGTTTGATTTGCCACTTACAGAAATTCATGGCAGGAAAATTCATATCACAGAATTTGGTCATGAAATAGCCAATGCAGCCGATAAAATTATTCAACAAGTGCAAGCCATTAACTACAAAACATTGGCCTACAAAGGGTTGTTGTCTGGCAAATTAAAAGTATCTATAGTTTCTACGGGCAAATATGTAATGCCCTTTTTTTTGTCTGATTTTATAAAATTACACCAAGGAATCGACTTGACGATGGAGGTTACCAACAAAGACCAGGTAATAAATAGTTTAGAGGCAAATCAGGTAGATTTTGCTTTAGTGTCTATTTTACCTAAAAACATATTGGTAGATAAATTAGATTTGTTGCAAAATAAATTATACTTGGTTGGTCAATCTAATCATAAACTACCTAAAAAGTCAAGTGTAAAACAAGTCTTAGAATCATTGCCGTTAATTTTTAGAGAACAAGGTTCTGGCACCAGACAAATCATGGAAAATTATATGAATGTACATCAGGTGATGGCGACAAAAAAGATGGAGCTGTCTTCAAATGAAGCCGTAAAGCAAGCAATACTTGCAGGCTTAGGGTTTTCGATTATGCCACTGATTGGTATCAAAAACGAGTTAAAAAATGGAGCCTTACAAATTATTCCTCTCAAAGGCTTACCAATTATAACAACTTGGCAATTAGTTTGGTTAAAAGGCAAAAAACACTCGGCTGTTTCGCAGGCGTTTTTAGATTACCTAAAGCTAGAGGGTAATAATGTAGTGCAAAACCAATTTAGTTGGTATGAAGATTATTAAGGTGTTAAACTATCTGCACCATGATGCTTTCACATGCTTTGTGACTAATTGTATAATTGGCATCATCGTAAAAAACCGATATTGTTTTATCTAACGTTTCAACTGACAAAACGGTCATGATTAAACCTAAATGTATCTTTTTGGCGTTTAAAAATTGTAAAAATTCATCGGTGGTATTGATGACGGCTACAATTTTTACGGTTTGATTTACTTTACAATCACTTAGTTTTGTATAAGACTGACTGGTCATTTTACCATCCTTATCTGGAATAGGCGAGCCATGCGGGTCTAGTTTAGGAAAACCCAAGAGTTCATCCATTTTCGAAAAAAACTTTGGGGATTTAATATGTTCTATTTGTTCTGCAATTTTGTGAACCTCTTCCCATCCAAACCCCATTTTTTCAACCAAATATATTTCGGTTAGTCGATGTTTTCTAATCACTAGAGCCGCTTGTTTTTTGCCTACATCTGTTAATTTTATTGGTTTATAGCTTTGGTGGGTAACCAAGTTTTTGGCAACCAACTTTTTCACCATGCTGTTTACCGTAGGCATCTTTATGCTTAGGTGTTGAGATAACTCTTTCACACTAACTTCATCTTTAAAGTCAGCTAATAAATACAATGCTTTTAAGTAATTTTCTTCTGTTAATGAATTCATGTTGCAAATATAAAAATATTTATTTCATAATTAAGTGTTAAATAAAATTGTTAGATTAGTCTAACTTTTTAATTTTATTTTTAAATATAATAATTAAAAATTGGTTTAATTTTTGATGCTAACTATGGTTTTAGTTTAAATCAGAATGATTTAAAATTAATCTCTCAAAAAACAAGTTTACAATGAATATTTTAAAACAACCGTATTTACAATACATTCTATTATTTGCTATCACAAGTTTTTTGGGTGCACAAGAATCTGTTTTTTCTGGAATTGTGGTAGATGAAGAAACAAATTTACCCTTAGCCGATGTTTATGTTTATGAATCTTCTCAAAATTTGTCTGACATTACAAAAAAAGACGGCACCTTTAAAATAACTTCAAAATCAAAAGCGTTAACGTTAAACTTTCAACATATCAGCTATCAGTTGGTAACCAAGCAATTAAAAGCAAATCAATACACAAAAGTTGCGTTAGTGTTTGCTCAAACCAACTTAGATGATGTGGTGGTTACTTCCAAAGCGGCCAACAGATCTGGTGTAAAAACAATTAGCAAGTTATCTGTAGATAGCAATGATATTAAGCGAAACAGCGGAGCACAATTAGGAGATTTGTTGTCTCAAATAAGCGGTGTAACCTTTATTTCAACAGGTCAAAACGTACAATTACCGGTTATTCATGGGTTGTACGGCAATAGAATTTTGGTTTTAAACAACGGTTTTAAACATGGTTTTCAGAACTGGGGCAGCGATCACGCACCAGAATTAGACATCAGTGGGGCAGAACAAATAAAAGTTGTAAAAGGAACCACCGCAGTAAAGTATGGGCCTGATGCCTTGGGAGGAGCTGTTATTGTAGAAAACAACGCGTTATCGTTAGACAAACCCTTGTTTGCCAGACTTACATCGTCTTACCAAACCAATGGCAGAGGTTATGGCAGCAATTTGTCTTTAGGCGAAGGCAAAGAAAATTTCAGTTATTATGGTGGTATCAGCTACAATCATATAGGAGACCGCAAAGCTCCCAATTATTTCCTTACCAATACTGGTATGCGAGATTTTGCCGCCCAAGCTGGCTTAAGATACGATTGGAATTCTTGGAGTTTTAAAACAAATTACAGCATCGTAAATCAAAATTTAGGCATTTTAAGATCGGCAGTAGGCAGTAGTGGTGCAGCACTCATCAGAAATATTGAGGCCACACAACCAACGTTTATCAGACCATTTTCTTATGAAATTAATGAACCCAACCAAGAAGTGCAACATCAGTTGGCATCTCTTAAAACCACAAAAACCTTTGAGAATGGTAATGTCTTATACATCAACTTTGCCAGACAATGGAATGCCCGTAAAGAGTTTGATGTGCGAAGAAATGCCAATTTACCCGTATTAGATTTAGCCCTTGAAACCAATGATTTACAAATAGAATACGAACACAAAATAGGCCAAAAAATAAGCGGGTCTGCTGGCGTGCAATATTTCTTTCAATCAAACGAAAATAATCCTGGTACAGGTATTACCCCTTTTATACCTAACTATAAAATAGGACGTTATAGTGCTTTCTTAATAGAAGCCTTAGAATTAGACAAAGCTACTTGGGAACTGGGAGTTCGCTATGATATTGAGCAAAATGGCGTAGGTGGTAGAGACAACAGACAAGTAGTTTTTAAAGATAATTTTTCATTTAGTAATTTTTCTGTATCGTTTGGCAACCTCTATAAACTTTCAAATAATAAAACCCTTAGAAACAACTTAGGTTTTGGTTGGAGACCCCCCAACATGGCAGAGCTCTATAGTTTTGGTCAGCATGAAGCACAAACCACTTTTGGCTTATTGCGTTATAAGCCAAATGATCAGAGCGTTATTGAAGCCTCTGAGGTAACTTTGTTTAATGAGAGTAACGTAAACCCAGAAAACAGCATCAAATATACCACCGAGTTTGAGTGGAGAACCAACAAAGATTTACTAAGCATTAATGCGTATGCCAATTATATTGAAAACTTTATTTTCAGCCGACCCATTGGGGTGTTAGGAACTGCAAGGGGGCCAATGCCAACTTTTGTGGTAGACCAAGCCAATGCGTTTTTTTGGGGAACTGATATTACTTACACCAGAAATTATCTTCCTAAAGGCAAAGCAACCATTGGAGGTAGTTATATTTGGTCTAGAAACGTAGAACGCAACGAGCCACTAATCAATCAACCACCAATATTATTAAATGCTAGAATAGACCAGTCTTTTGATAAAATGGGCTATTTTGATGAGCTAGATTTTTCTATCAGGCCATCTTATACATTTAGGCAGTTTCAGGCACCTCGGGTTATATCCATCAGATCATTGGTGGAAGGCACAGCAGATTTAGACTTCAGTGACCCAATTTTTGATTTTTTGCCACCACCAGATGGTTATTTCTTGTTGAATGCTAGTGTAGGGTTAAGTAAAAACAACTTTTATTTTAGTTTAGAAGCCAGAAACATCCTCAACACCAGCTTTAGAGATTACCTCAATAACATGCGATATTTTGCCGATGAAATGGGTATCAACATGATTTTTTCTGTTACCTATAAAATATAATTTATAACGTTTTAATTATTTATATATGTCTTCACCAATCAATGTAAACTTTTTTAAGATCAATCAAAATAATTGGTTGTTTGTAATATTACTTTTTGTAATATCATCTTGCAGCGTAGACGTTACTACACCTCCCGATATAGAAAACGAAGTAGAACAATTCACTTACATTGAATTTATTTTCACCAATAACAATGACCCCTCAGACGTAACCAAAGGCATCTGGGAAGACGAAGATGGTTTTGGTCCGTTGGCTCCAATCATTCTACAAAACCCCGTGTTTAAAGCAAATGCAAATTATACCCTTACTTTTGTGATGGAAAACAGACTGTTAGTACCTTTTGAAAATTTGCTTGAAGAAATTGAAGACGAAGATGATGAGCACCAGTTGTTTTTTGAATTTACGAACGGACTTTTTATTAACCCTTCTGGCACAGGAAACATTACTAATACCGTAGGTAACATCAATTACTTAGATGTTGATGGCAATGGCTTACCCGTGGGCCTTGTTACCCAATGGACCACTGGAGCAGCTCAACAAAACGCCACATTTAGAGCCATTTTAGGCCATCAACCTGAGGTAAAATCTTCAACGTCAACATGGAATAGCGGTGATATTGATTGGGACATCACTTTTACTATCAACGTACAAAATTAATAGGCAATTAAACTATAAAAAACCCAAACTTCTATTTGGGTTTTTTTGTGGTCAAAATCATCAAACAAACCCTTGTTTCTCTGTTAGGTAAGTGGTCATTATTTTATTAAAATCTAACCCAATATTTACGGGGATATATTCAATTTGATATTTAAGGCAACTAAGCTTGGTGGTTTCTAGCAACTCTTTCATTTTTTGTTCATACTGTGCTTGGCTCCAATCGGCATATAAATTGATTTCTTGACCCGTTTCCACATCAATAAACTTTCTTGGAGCCGCATCAAAATCAAAGGCAACTTCGGTCTTATAATCTAAAACATGAAACACCACCACCTTGTGCTTATTGTGTTTTAAATGTTGCAAGGCATTAAACAACTTTTGTTGGTCTTCATGCTGAAATAAATCTGTAAACAGCATGATCATTGATCGTCTGTGAATTTTCTCGGCAATTTGATGCAATACCTCAACGGTATTACTATTAGTTTGTTTTGTTTTTTCGTCAATTATACCTTCCAACTGATTCAACAACAACCGATGATGACGTTCGCTACCCTTTTCAGGAGCATAAAACTCAAAGGCTTCAGAAAAAATACTCAAGCCCACAGCATCTCGCTGTTTTTTGAGTAAATTCATCAACACCGCACAAGCCAAGATACTAAACCCAATTTTGTTCTTGTAAAAAGGCTCTTCAGCTGCCAAAACCGGATACCGCATTGAAGCCGAATTGTCTACAATCAAATGGCATCGCAAATTAGTTTCTTCTTCAAAGGTTTTGGTATACAACCGGTCCGATTTTGCAAACAACTTCCAATCAATGTGCTTGGTAGATTCCCCTTTATTATAAATTTTATGCTCGGCAAACTCAGCCGAAAACCCATGAAACGGACTCTTATGCATACCCGAAATAAACCCCTCCACAATTTGTTGGGCCAATAATTCTAAATGCTCATGCGATGCAATTGTCTCCAAATGGTTGTTTAATTTCATAAATACAGGTTTATCAATCATCAAAAATAACAATATTTTTTTGATAAAGAGCACTATCGCTTGGGCTTTATCCTAAAGGGTTGTTCGTGCATTCCACTTTAGTTGGCTTGTCTATTGCAGTTTTTGTAAGTCATTTGCAAGAGCTTCCGTTGGTCGCTTTGCAAATAACACAAAAACAACCAATAGCCAGCACCAAGCTACCGTGTCATTCACGGCTAAAGATAAACTTAAGGGCCATTTTATCAACATTCATAACAGCACATCAATAAATAATAAAAAATTAAGCAATTACCACTCAAAAACTCCTATTTTTGTGCTCAAAATTAAATTAATACATCATGATTGAGACCTTACAAATTCTATTTGTTTTATCAATACTCGTGGTTTTACACGAATTTGGGCACTACATCACAGCCCGATGGTTCAAAGTAAGAGTAGAAAAATTCTATTTGTTTATGGATGCGGGCTTTTCACTTTTTAAGAAAAAAATAGGTGATACCGAATGGGGCATTGGCTGGCTACCACTGGGAGGTTACGTAAAACTCTCTGGCATGATAGACGAAAGCATGGATAAAGACCAACTCAAACAACCTATACAAGACTTCGAATTTAGAGCTAAACCTGCTTGGCAAAGACTCATCATCATGTTAGGGGGTATCATCGTAAATTTATTGTTGGCATGGGTCATCTATACCATCTTTTTTGCTACTATAGGTAAAGAATATCCGCTCACACAAAAAATGCAAGAAAACGGACTTATGTTTACCCCAGTTGGCAACGAAGTAGGCTTTCAGGATGGCGACAAAATTGTCTCTGTAGACGGCAAATTGCAAAACAACTTCAACCGATTGGTGATAGACATTTTATTGTCTCAAGAAGTTAATGTAGAAAGAGCCGGCAGCACCCTAAAAATTCCGATGACCGACGATAAACGCAAAGCCATTCTTAGCAACGAAGGCAGGTCTTTTATGGCCCCAAAATTGCCATCAGTTATAGATTCAGTTTTGCCAAATTCCAGAGCTCAATTAGCCGGACTTCAAAAAGGTGATCAAATAGTGTCTATAAATAACATCCCTACAGAAAACAACTTTAGAGTATCCGAAGAAATTAGTAAAATAAACAATGACACTATTAACATAGAGGTGCTCAGAAAAAACCAGATGCTAAGTTTTAGTCCGGTAACAGACCAAGGTAAAATCGGAATTCTACAAGGGTCAGTGACCCCCGAAGATTATTTTATTTCAGAAAAATTTGGTCTATTTGCAGCGGTTGGTGCAGCCTTTACAGAGTCTTACCAACAATTTGTATACAACGTCAAGTCATTAAGACTAGTGATAAGCCCCAAAACCGAAGCCTACAAACAAGTAAAAAGCCCCATCGGCATTGCCAGACAATTCCCTAGCCAATGGAATTGGAAATTTGTATGGAATTTCACCGCCATGCTTTCTGTTGTTTTGGCTGTGATGAATTTATTACCCATACCAGGCTTAGATGGTGGTCATGCTTTGTTTACCATCATAGAAATTATCACAGGAAAAACCCTCTCAGAAAAATGGATGGGCTATGTGCAAACAGGAGGCATGATATTCTTGCTCACGCTAATGGCCTTGGTTTTTGGTAAAGACATTTATCAGTTGGTGGTAGATAAATTTTTATAAAAAAAAGAATTGTAATAATTTAAAAAAAAAGTTTGTAAATTTAAAATATCAATATATATTTGCACTCGCTAAAAAGATGTTTAAATCTACACATTTAGTTCTCAGAACGAATTGATTTAAATGTTGGTTCGAGCTAAGAGGTTAAAGATTGAATTGAAATATTGAAAATATAATAGCCTATAAGGTTATTCCTCCTTAGCTCAGTTGGTTAGAGCATCTGACTGTTAATCAGAGGGTCCTTGGTTCGAGCCCAAGAGGGGGAGCAAAAAAGCATCACTTTTGTGGTGCTTTTTTTGTTTATGGTAATGTGGTCAAAAATAGTTGGTAATTTTTCAATTTAAATTAATTATATTACC
>DAIRDG010000034.1:5982-24579 GCA_036796275.1 Flavobacterium sp. | reverse complement strand
CCAGCGTATCAAATTGCTTTACAAACAATTGAATTTGATGTTTTTCACAATACGCCTCAACAAACGCTTGGTCTTTTTGGCTGTCTTCACCTCTCAACTGATAATTTACATGAGCTACCGAAAATTCAATTTGATGTTGTAGTAAATAATGACACAACACCATGCTATCTACCCCACCGCTCACAGCGATAAGATTGTTGCTTTTATTTAAAAACTCTAAGCTTAAATATGGTAAATCATTCAAAATATTAACTAAAGTTTTTTTTGCAAATACTTATTTGTAAAGCTAAATTAAAAAAAAGGACTTTAGCGGAAAAATTGTTCACTAAAATCCTTTTTCGATAGTTTGTTTAGAGCTTATTATTGGTTCATTGAAATCAGAAACTCTTCGTTGTTTCTGGTTTTTTTAATTCTATCGTTAATAAAATCCATGGCTTCAACGGGGTTCATATCGGCTAAATACTTACGCATGATCCACATTTTTTGAAGGGTATTTTCATCTAACAACAAGTCATCTCTACGGGTACTAGAACTAGTAAGATCAATAGCCGGGAAGATTCTTCGGTTGGCAATTTTTCTGTCGAGTTGCAATTCCATGTTGCCGGTACCTTTAAATTCTTCAAAAATCACTTCATCCATTTTTGAGCCGGTTTCGGTGAGTGCTGTGGCAATGATACTCAACGATCCACCATTTTCGATGTTTCTAGCGGCACCAAAAAATCGTTTCGGTTTTTGTAAAGCGTTGGCATCTACCCCCCCACTCAATACCTTTCCTGAGGCGGGCTGCACGGTATTGTAAGCTCTAGCCAAACGGGTAATAGAGTCTAATAAAATCACCACATCATGGCCACATTCTACCAAACGTTTAGCTTTTTCGAGTACAATATTGGCTACTTTAACGTGTCTGTCTGCCGGTTCATCAAAAGTAGAGGCAATTACTTCGGCTCTCACACTGCGTTGCATATCGGTTACCTCCTCCGGTCTTTCGTCTATTAATAAAACAATTAAATAAACTTCTGGGTGGTTGGCTGCAATAGCATTGGCCACATCTTTGAGTAAAACCGTTTTACCCGTTTTGGGTTGAGCCACAATCATACCTCTTTGGCCTTTGCCAATGGGCGAAAACATGTCGATGATTCTTGTTGAAATAGTGCTTGAACGACCGGTTAAGTTGAATTTTTCTTCCGGAAACAGCGGAGTTAAATGCTCAAAAGACACCCGATCTCTGATCACTTGCGGGTCGTGACCGTTTATTTTGAGTACTTTGATGAGTGGAAAAAACTTCTCGCCTTCTTTGGGAGGTCTGATAACACCCTTTACGGTATCGCCTGTTTTTAAGCCAAACAATCTTATTTGAGAGTTAGACAAATAAATATCATCCGGAGACGATAAATAGTTGTAGTCTGATGACCTTAAAAAACCATAACCTTCGGGCATCATGTCTAGAACCCCTTCGGTTTCTATGATACCATCAAACTCGTAATCTACAGCCCGAACGTTTTGTTGTTTTCGGTTGTTTGGGTGTTGATTTTTTTGGGGTTTGTATTCTTTAGTTTCATTGTTAGATTCTGAGTCTTTAGGAACTTCTTTTTCTGTTACCTCTGTAATAGTATCAGTTTTTGATTCTTCTAGAGTAGTCTGATTAGATTGTGGTGTTCTCTTTCGTTTTTCAAACCTAGGCCTTTTTGAAAACTCTTTTTTAGGTTCGTTTTGTAAAGGATCTGCGGTTGATGGTTTTGTTTCGGTTTCTTGACTACTAAAAAGATTATCAGATACAAAATTATCTTCTGCCTTTGGTTTTATGCCTTTGTTAGAATTAACAGCAATTGCTTGTTGATTGTTTTCAACAGAATTAGTTATATTGTTGGCATTTTGAAATTCTAAGATTTTTGAAATTAAAACTTCTTTTTTGAGTCCGGCATATTTAATGGACTTGGAGGCTTTGGCAATATCTTGAAGGTCTTTGAGCTTCAATGCCACGAGCATGTCTTGGTTGAACATATATAACGTTAAAAATTTGAGTGAAAGTTTTCAAATGAATATGGAAAGTGTTTAGAAGAGTTAAAAACACGGCACAAATATACATGTTTTTTTTAGAAAACAAATTTTTACCAAAAAAAAGAAAATTATATATTTGCCTTATGATTCAAAGGATACAAAGTTTATACATGCTTATTGCTGCTTTAGCTAATGCTTTTTTATGCATATTAGTTTACAGCAAACTAGAAGTTAGTTTTTTTACCATTATTTTTATGGGGGCTTTGCTATCTGTCATCTTTATTGTTTATAATATTTTTAAGTATACCAACAGGAAAATGCAGTTTGTGATTAACAGACTCGTCATTTTGCTCAACTTTATTTTATTAGGATTGATGTTGTATCGTTCACTAAATTTATCTGGAGAAGACGTGTCTTCTGAGAAAGGTATTGAGAATTACATCCCTTTGGCCTCTATCGTGTTATTGGCTTTGGCCAATAAAGCCATCAAGAAGGATGAAGAGCTCGTAAAATCTGTAGATCGGTTGCGTTAACCCTACTAACTTAGTTAAATTAGTGCTTGAAACCATCAGCTTTGCTGATGGTTTTTTTGTAAAAGTAATTGGTTCAGGTGATTAATTTTGATATCTTTCATGTGGTCTACCACCAAATCGGCAGCACTATAATCTTGGTTTTTGGAGTGAATGCTATCATAGCCTACGCAAAAAATTCCTGCTGCTTTGGCTGCCAAAATGCCATTGGTGCTATCTTCTATGACTATACACTCATTTTTTTGATGGGTTGAATGTTGCCAAGCTTCTAAAAAAATTTGTGGATGCGGTTTAGAAAACTCATAATCTTCGCCAGAAAATATGCCCGAAAAATAAGGGTGTAATTCAAATCTATTAAAGACTCGCTCAATGGTGATTTTGGCACTGCTAGAGGCTAAAATTAAATTGATGTCTGCCATTTTAAGTGAATGGATGAGCGGCAAAACGCCATCAATTAACTCTAAATCTTTTTTTTGATCAAATGCATTGTTAAACAAGTCTCTTTTTTGATTGACCAAATCGTCCACAGTCTGTTTTAAGTTAAAATGCTGTTTAATTTTTTGAAAACAATTGATGGTAGAAGTGCCCGTGAAACTGGTATACAAATCTTCGTAAACTTGGATGTTTAGTTGGTCAAAAAGTGTAAAATAAGCAAAGCGATGAACGGGTTCGGAATCTATGATGACTCCATCCATATCAAAAATAACAGTTTTGAGCATTTTTTTTATTGCAAATATAAGAATGATATTTTTATAGCCAACCCTCTTACACTAGCTCGTGCAGGGCACGATAGCCTTGAGAAAGCCACGGCTTGTTTTTGTGCGGTTTGCAGAGCGACTCCAGAAGCTCCTGCAAACCACCTACAAAAAAGGCCTTGGCTGAGCAAGCTAAAGTGCCTGGCACGAAACCAAGTGACTAAAATGCCCGAATGTTTTGGCTCCTGATAAAATATAAAAGTTTTATGTTTATATTTGTTGATTAAACATTTAGACTATGTCTGTAGCAAAAAACGATTACAAACGCATTACCACCAAAACCTTGGTAGACATGAAGGCCAAAGGTGAAAAGATTTCGATGCTCACCAGTTATGATTACACGATGGCCAAAATTGTGGATGCCAGTGGTGTTGAGGTGATTTTGGTGGGTGATTCTGCTAGTAATGTGATGGCTGGGCATGAAACTACGTTGCCCATTACGCTAGATCAAATGATTTATCATGCCAGTGGGGTGGTGCGTGGTTGCCAACGGGCTTTGGTGGTGGTAGATTTGCCTTTTGGTACCTATCAGTCTGACCCAAAGGAAGCCTTGCGTAGTGCGATTAGAATCATGAAAGAAAGTGGCGGACATGCTGTAAAGCTTGAAGGTGGCAGTGAAATCAAAGAGAGTATCAAGCGTATTTTGAATGCAGGAATTCCGGTGATGGGGCATTTGGGGTTAACCCCACAGTCTATCTATAAATTTGGCACTTATACGGTGCGGGCCAAAGAAGATGAAGAAGCCGAAAAGCTCATAGAAGACGCCTTGTTATTAGAACGTTTAGGATGTTTTGCTTTGGTTTTAGAGAAAATTCCGGCCAAGTTGGCTCAAAAGGTAGCCGAAAGCATCAAAATTCCCGTCATTGGCATCGGGGCTGGCTCAGGCGTTGATGGGCAAGTGTTGGTGTTGCATGATATGATTGGGATGACGCATGAGTTTCATCCGAGGTTTTTGAGGCGTTACCTGAATTTATATGAAGAAATGACCAAAGCCATTGGGCAATATGTGGAAGATGTTAAAAGATTAGATTTTCCGAATGAACAAGAGCAGTATTAAATTTTTTTTATCTTTCGAAACATATCTTCTAAACCATTGAGTTTTATCTCGTAGCAGAGTGCCATCATTTGACCTAATTTCCCGGGAGGAAAGCCTTTATTCTTAAACCACACCACATAATATTCTGGCAAATCTATCAACAAGCGGTCTTTGTATTTGCCAAAAGGCATTTTGTAATCTAAAAATTCGAGAATTTGTTCTTGTGTCATCGCGTAAACACCCATTGATTTTGGGTAGATAAATTGTGATCAAAGGCATAACCCTCGGTGTTAAATTTTTTTAAATCTTCTATCTTGTTAATTTGATGATCTGCCATGTAACGCACCATGAGACCTCGGGCTTTTTTGGCAAAAAAACTGATGGTTTTTAACGACCCATTTTTATAGTCTTTAAACAAAGGGGTGATGATGGGGTTTTTGATTTTTGAAAAATCTAAAGCTGAGGCATATTCCTGACTAGCCAAATTGATGAGTGGCTCGTCTTTGGTAAGTTCAGAATTTACAAAATCAGTAAGGGTTGGTTTCCAAAACTCATACAAATTTTTATGTTTTTGAATGTTGAGGCTAGTGCCCATTTCTAGTCTGTAGGCCTGCATGAGGTCTAAAGGTTTTAAAATGCCATACAAACCAGATAATATCCAAAGCGAATTTTGTAGGTAATTTACTGAAGTTTCTTTGAGGGTATAAGCCTCTAAACCGTTGTAAACTTCGCCATCAAACGCATATACTGCTTGTTTGGCATTCTGATCATCAAAAGGGAGTTGCCAGGCTTGGTTGCGTTGCCAATTGAGGTCTGCTAGTTTATCTGATATATGCATTAATTGTGACAAATCTTTGGGAGAAGACAATTTGAGGGTATCATTGATGATTTTTGACTTTTCTATAAATCGGGGTTGAGAAAAGTTTTTTATTGGTGTTGCAGTCTTATAATTTAATGATTTTGCCGGGGATATGATGATTTTCATTCAGATATTTTTAAGTTTTTAATTCAATAGGATGTTATGATTTGTAGGATGCTTTACCTAACTTTGTTAAACATCATAAGTTACAAATTTACGTAAAGTTTTTAAGTTTCTAAAACTGATAAACAACAAAACTAACGTTAAAAAATATTGAATTCTACTAAAATTGAAAGCTTCTTTTAAACATAAACTACAAATCTACCGCTATTGGATTATTTTGATTGGGGTGATTATTTTGATAAAAATTTTATCCTTTTGGGGGTTGTTTACAAATGTAATATACCCAGAATATATTTATGTAGCCTTGCAAAGTTTTTGGCAATGCTTGGCATTTTTGCCGTTTTCTGTTGGTGATGTATTATACTTTTTCCTAATATTTATGATGCTTTACAAGCTTTTTAAATCATTTAGAGACAACGTTTACAAAAAACAACAACTACTCAAAACACTGCCCTTGATGTTGAGTATCTTGTGGTTTTATTTTCATGCCAATTGGGCATTCTTGTATTACAAAGAACCACTGAGTGATTTGTTGAAATTTGAAAAACCAATGAATACATCAAACCTAAAGAACCTTACGAATTTGCTGATAGACAAAACAAACCAAATTCATTTTGAAATTACCCAAGATAAAAACTCACAAATTGCCTGGGAGGACCCTGATGAGATATCGGAAGGATTGATCAGTTCATATCAATTAACTTACAATACAAACCATCAATTATTAAAACCAAAAGCTTCCATGTGGAGTTGGTTGTTGTCTTATATGGGTTTTGCGGGCTATTTAAATCCGTTTACCCTAGAGGCTCAATATAATTATTTAACTCCAACCTACAGTCAGGTATTCACCAAATCGCACGAAATGGCTCATCAGTTGGGCTATGCTCGGGAAAATGAAACCAACTATGTGGCCTTTTTGAATTGCATCAACCATGATGACAAAAAAATTGTTTACGCGGGTTATTTGGCGGCTACACGCTATGCCTTATCGGCACTTAAAGACATCCAAGAAGGCTCGGAACTTAAATATTTAAATCAACTTTCAGCAGGTATACACTTAGATTTAGAAGAGAGTAAACAATTTAGAGAACGTTATCATGGCCCACTTGATGATTTGATGCATTGGTGGTATGATCAGTTTTTAAAAATAAACAACCAAGAGGATGGTATCGAAAGTTATCAGGGCATCTTGTTTTATTTGGTCAATCATTATAAGCTTTAGGGAGCCAAACGTTTAACAGACCAACTAAAATCGTCTTGCAATGCATACAACAACCTGTCATGCAAACGGTTGGGTCGGCCCTGCCAAAACTCGACTGAGGTAGGTTTTACTAAAAAGCCTCCCCAAAAATCTGGCCGATTGAGGGGTTTGTTTTCATAGACTTTTTCGAGTTCTTTGAGCTTATTGTCTAAAAACTCTCTAGAGGGTATTTCCTGACTTTGGGGCGATACGATTGCTCCAAGCTGACTGCCTTTGGGGCGACTTTCAAAATAACCGTCTGATAAATTTTCGGCTAATTTTTCGGCAATACCTTTAATGATTACCTGCCTTTCTAGTGTTGGCCAAAAAAAAGACAAACACACGTTAGGGTTGTGTGCTATGGCTAGGCCTTTTTCAGATTGGTAATTGGTGTAAAAAATAAAACCCTCAAACGTGAATTTTTTAAGCAATACCACTCTGTTTTTTGGAAACCCGTCTTGACCAATCGTACCAAGGGTCATGGCGTTTACTTCTTCTAAAGAATTGGTGGCTTCCATTTCGTGAAACCATTTGCTGAACAGATTGATAGGATCTTCAGGTACTTGAGATTCTAAAAGTTCTTTTTGGTTGTATACTTTTCTGTAATCGCTTAAATCTTTCATCTTAAAATATTTAATGATAGGTTGTGAATATTTTGGTAGCCTCGTTGTAGGCACTTTCAAAACTCAAGCTATTGAGTCCGTGCTCCGCTTTTTGAGTAGTAAAAAAAGATAATAACTTTTCGGTTGGCATGTTGCCTGTCAGTTCATCTTTGGCCATTGGGCATCCGCCAAATCCTTGGATGGCACCATCAAAACGCAAACAACCTGCCTGGTGGGCCGCTTGCACTTTTTCGTGCCATTTATGGGGCGTCGTGTGCAAATGTGCTCCAAATTCTATGTGGGGGTATTTGGGGATCAATTCTGAAAATAAATGAGCAATTATCTCCGGTTGAGAAGAGCCAATGGTGTCTGATAACGATAAAATTTGAACTCCCATGTTGGCCAATTTTTCTGTCCACGTTGCTACAATTTCAGCATTCCAAGGGTCGCCATATGGGTTGCCAAATCCCATAGACAAATAGGCCACCAATTGTTTGTGATGTTGGTTTGTTAAATTTAAAATTTCCTGTAGGGTAACAAGTGATTCTGCTATGGTTTTTTTGGTGTTTCGCATCTGAAAATTTTCTGAAATAGAAAACGGAAAACCTAAATATTTTATCTCAGGATGTTGGCAAGCCAGCTCTGCCCCTTTGGTGTTGGCAACAATGGCCAATAATTTAGTCTTGGTTTTACTTAAATCTAAACCGGCCAAAACCTCAGCCGTATCTTGCATTTGTGGAATGGCTTTGGGTGACACAAAGCTGCCAAAATCTAGGGTGTCAAACCCAACGTTGAGCAATGATTGAATATAATCTATTTTTTGAGATGTCGGAATCCATTGTTTGATGCCTTGCATGGCATCTCGTGGGCATTCGATTATTTTTACAGTTTGATGATTCATTACAATATCTCTAGCGTTCTTTCTAATGCCATGGCTCTGGAGCCTTTGATTAAAATTAAACTGTTTTGGGGTAATTCAGCCTTAAAAATATTTTTAAAGTCCTCAAAACTTTTACAAAATACAAAATTTTTATCGGCTTGTTGATGCTCATAAAAATAATCCCCTACAAAATAGGCTTTGATGTGTTGTGATTTTAACAAATTTACAATGGTTTGATGCTCTGCAAAAGTATCTTCACCCAGTTCATACATGTCTGCTAAGATGGCAATTTTTTGTTTAGCGTCACTTTTTATCAAATGCTCAATGGCCACTTGCATGCTGCTAGGATTGGCATTATAACAATCTAAAATAATTTGATTGCTATTTTTTTCTATCAACTGAGACCGGTGGTTGTTTGGGCTATAACCCGCTATCCCTTTTACAATCAAATCAAAAGGCACCTCAAAATACACACCCATGCTCACAGCTGCCATCACGTTGTTAGCATTGTATACTCCGGTAAGTTGGGTTTTAATAACCTGATTGTTAACGGTAATCTCTAAAAATTGGTTTTCACTAACAGATTCCAAAAGAACATCTGCTTCTGCCGATTGGCCAAAACTAAACCGATTGGCCTCCCGCGTTTTTGCTACTTGAATGGGGTCATCTTGGTTGATGAAAATAAGTTGATTGTTAGGAATTAAATAATCAAACAATTCACTTTTCCCATTAATAACCCCTTCTACCCCACCAAAACCTTCAAGGTGGGCTTTGCCAAAATTGGTGATGTACCCAAAGTTGGGTTGGGCAATGGTACTGAGTTGGGCAATTTCCCTTTGGTGATTGGCTCCCATTTCGATGATACCAATTTGGGTTTCTTTGGTTAATCTTAACAAGGTGAGTGGCACACCGATATGATTGTTTAAATTGCCTAACGTAGCTAAAACTTGATATTTTTGTGCTAAAACTGCACTTATCAACTCTTTGGTGGTGGTTTTGCCGTTGCTTCCAGTTAAAGCAATTATTTTTGTGCCCAATTGATTTCTGTGAAAAGTAGCTAAGTTTTGAAGGGCTGCAAGCACGTCTTCTACCAAGAGCATTTGTGAATTGTTTTGAAATTTTTTATTGTCAACAACAACATATTTTGCCCCTAGTATTAAAGCTTTTTCTGCAAAATCATGGCCGTCAAAATTGGGCCCTTTTAAGCAAAAAAATAGGCAGTCTTTGGATATTTTTCGGGTATCAATGCAAACTTCTGTACAAGTTAAAAAGTAATTGTATA
Source organism: Flavobacterium sp. (assembly GCA_036796275.1). Lineage (GTDB taxonomy): Bacteria > Bacteroidota > Bacteroidia > Flavobacteriales > Flavobacteriaceae > Flavobacterium. The sequence goes on along the minus strand of DAIRDG010000034.1, from coordinate 15,274 downwards.
AAGATTCTGTGGTCATCATTGGATGCATAATTTAGCAGGGTAAAGATACATCATTGAAACTTTACAAAAAATCAAATTATAGCAAAATTAAGATTGCCATGAGCACAAAAATAAAAATTTGGATGTACTTAAATTGATGGAGCGCCGTTGAGGCCTTAGGATGATACTTGATAAAATTGGCAATAGGGCTTGAGAGTTGAATCATCAAATAAAAAATAACCAAGGCTTGTATGATAAAAACGAATCCTAAGATAAAAAAATATTGCGGATTGTTCCAATTTGATTTTGCTATAAAACTAGGCAAAAATGCCATAAAAAATAAAGTAACTTTGGGGTTTAAAACATTCATTAAAAACCCTCTCAAATACATTTTGTAGGCTGGTGTGTGGGTTGAGCTTGATTGGTTTTTTAATTCAATAACCTCACGGCTTTTATAGGTGCCCCATGCCAAATATAACAAGTAAGCCACCCCAAAAAACTTGATCCCATAATATATCCAATCAAATTGTTTTACGAGGTTGGCTACACCAAAGGCAACCAAAGAAGTGTGCACTAAGATGCCACTTACCAAACCAAAAGATAAAATTATGGCAGTTTTTTTATGTTGAAAAATACTAACATTAATCACATAGAGCAAATCTGGACCCGGACTGATGGTTAAGAGCACCGATGCCACTAAAAAAGCCCAAATATCCATTAAAAATTAGTAATCTCCGTTTTCTATACGGTCTATTTCTCTGTCATAAAAAACAGAGGCTTCATCTATGAGAGCATCCATGGTAGCCGATAATTCTTTTTGGTCTTCGTCTGAAATATCTTCTAAGAATTCAACCGAATCATCCTTGAGGTTGATTAAAAAATGCGGATATTCTAAATGAATTACAAAAATATCATCAGGAAAGTCGGTATTATCAGCCATTACAAATTTTGGAAGTGTATTCATTGGTGTTATGGAATTAAAAAAAACCTCTAAAAATAGAGGTTTTTTGAATTGTTATTTAGCCTAAAACTTCTTTTACTTTTTTGCCTATTTGGGCTGGAGAATCTACCACGTGAATGCCGTGTTCTCTCATGATGCGTTTTTTGGCTTCTGCGGTATCGTCTGCACCACCAACAATAGCACCTGCATGGCCCATGGTTCTACCTTTGGGGGCAGTTTCACCGGCAATAAAGCCAACAACTGGCTTGCGGTTACCGTCTGCTTTTATCCATTTGGCGGCATCGGCTTCTAACTGTCCGCCAATTTCTCCAATCATTACAATAGCTTCGGTTTCTGGGTCGTTCATCAATAATTCAACGGCTTCTTTAGTGGTGGTGCCAATAATTGGGTCGCCTCCAATGCCAATGGCAGTTGTAATGCCTAAGCCTTGTTTTACTACTTGGTCGGCTGCTTCATAGGTTAAAGTCCCCGATTTTGAAACAATTCCTACATTTCCTTTTTTAAACACAAAACCCGGCATAATACCTACTTTGGCTTCACCTGGGGTTATAACACCTGGGCAGTTTGGCCCAATTAAGGTACAATTTTTTGTTTTGATGTAGCTGTATGCTTTTATCATATCGGCTACCGGTATGCCTTCAGTGATGGTAATGATTACTTTGATGCCAGCATCGGCTGCTTCCATAATGGCATCGGCTGCAAAAGCTGGTGGTACAAAAATAATAGTGGTGTCTGCACCTACTTGGTCTACGGCTTCTTTTACGGTATTAAACACAGGCTTGTCTAAATGCTTAGTACCACCTTTGCCTGGGGTAACTCCACCTACTACATTGGTGCCATATTCTATCATTTGGGTTGCGTGAAAGGTGCCTTCGCTTCCGGTGAAACCTTGTACAATAATTTTTGAATTTTTATTAACTAATACACTCATTGTTTTTTGTTTTTTGGTTTTGCAAATTTAGTGTTTTAAAACCTTTTTTTTAGCTTATGATGATGGTTTTTTTTCTATTTCAAATTTTTAATAATTTCTGGAAGTCTTTTTAACAGGGCTAATTGTTTTAGCTTTTCTCTAGATTCGTCTGCTGGAGATCCAAAGTATACTTTGCCTCCTTCTAAAGATTTGCTGATGCCAGACTGTGCCATAACCACTGCTTTATCGCCTATGGTAATACCACTGGTAGACCCTACCTGTCCCCAAAGCGTAACCTCATCACCAATAACCACGCAACCTGCTATGCCTGTTTGGGCCGCTATAAGGCATTTTTTGCCAATAATGGTATCGTGACCAACATGCACTTGGTTGTCTATTTTGGTGCCTTCACCAATGGTGGTGCTAGCCGTTACACCTCTATCAATGGTGCAAGCAGCTCCAATTGACACCAGATTTTTAATCACTACATTACCTCCTGATTTTAGTTGATCAAACCCTTCAGGTCTTTTTTTGTAATAAAAAGCATCAGCTCCAATTACCGCACCTGCATGAATGATCACATCATCTTCAATGATGGTGTGGTCATAGATGGTAACGTTGGGATGAATGATACAGTTTTTCCCTATTTGCACGTGGTTACCAATAAACACTTGTGGCTGAATAATGGTACCCTCGCCTATGGTAGCCGTAGGTGAAATGCTAGCTTGCGAAGCCATAAAAGGTCTGAATTTATGCGTAAGTTTATTAAAATCTCTAAACGGATCATCAGAAACCAAAAGGGCTTTACCCTCTGGGCAATCTACCGTTTTATTGATTAAAATAACGGTTGCAGCAGACTGCAAGGCTTTATCATAATACTTTGGATGATCTACAAATACTATATCACCGGGTTGCACCATGTGAATCTCGTTCATGCCATGCACCGGAAAATCGTCTGGCCCCACATACTCACAACCCAATAATTGAGCAATTTCTTTGAGTTTATAGATGCTATCAAAATTCATGGCTATTCTTTAATGCGTTCTTGATAACTGCCTGTAGCGGTGTCTATTTTTATTTTATCACCTTCGTTAATAAACAGTGGCACGTTTATTTCCGCACCTGTTTCCACTTTTGCGGGCTTGGTAGCATTGGTAGCAGTGTTTCCTTTTATACCCGGTTCAGCATACACCACTTCTAAGATTACCGAGGCGGGCATGTCTACTGCCAAAGGTAAATCGGTTTCGGTGTTAATTTGCACCATCACATTTTCTCCTTCTTTCAATAAATCTGGGGCATCTAAAATGTTTTTGTTTAAAGTAATTTGTTCAAAAGTCTCCGTATTCATAAAATGAAAATCGTTGCCTTCAGCATATAAAAACTGAAATTTATGGGTTTCTACTCTCACAGTTTCAATTTTGTGTCCTGCTGAAAAGGTGTTGTCTAAAACTTTTCCATTGGTGAGCGATTTGAGTTTTGTTCGCACAAAAGCTGGTCCTTTACCGGGCTTTACGTGCAAGAATTCAATGACTTTATAAATATCATGGTTGTGCTTAATGCATAGTCCGTTTCTAATATCTGCTGTGGTTGCCATGTTGTTTGTATGTATTTTATAGATTAAATTTAATATTAATAAGACCCTGAATAGCCTTTCATGATACCTCTAGAAGAGTTTCTGATAAACTGAATAATTTCATCTCTTTCTGGGGTGGCATCCATTTCGGCTTCTATGATGCTCAGGGCTTGGGTGGTGTTGTAATTTTTTTGGTATAAAATCCTGTAGATACTCTGAATTTCATTAATTTTTTCGGAGCTAAATCCTCTTCTTCTAAGACCGATAGAGTTAATTCCTACGTAAGATAAAGGTTCTTTGGCGGCTTTGGTAAAAGGTGGCACGTCTTTTCGCACCAATGACCCACCAGATATCATGGCATGATCTCCAATATGAATAAACTGATGAACCGCGGCTAAACCTCCAATAATGGCAAAATTACCTACTTCTACATGACCTGCCAAGGCCACACCGTTTACGATAATGGCATTTTTGCCGATAATGCAATCATGGGCAATGTGTGCCGTAGCCATGATTAAAGCGTTGTCGCCTATTTCGGTTTTGCCCAAGGCTACAGTCCCTCGGTTGATGGTAACACATTCTCTCACCGTAACATTGTTTCCTAAAATAGCCAATGAATCTTCGCCACCAAATTTTAGGTCTTGTGGAATGGCAGAAATCACAGCTCCAGGAAATATATTGCAGTTTTTGCCAATTCTGGCACCTTCCATGATGGTCACGTTTGAGCCAATCCAAGTGCCTTCACCAATTACTACATTATTATGAATGGTTGTGAAAGGTTCTATTACCACATTTTTGGCAATTTTTGCACCCGGATGAACGTAGGCTAAGGGTTGATTCATATTAGCTTCTTTTTACAATTTGTGCCATCAATTCGGCTTCGGACACTAGCTTGCCATTGGCATAGGCATAACCTTGCATATGACAAATTCCACGTCTGATGGGTGTTACTAAATCTAGTTTAAAAATGAGGGTATCGCCAGGCAATACTTGTTGCTTAAATTTAACGTTGTCTATTTTCATGAAATAGGTTAAATAATTTTCGGGGTCTGGTACCGTACTCAATACCAATATGCCTCCGGCTTGTGCCATGGCTTCTATTTGCAAAACCCCAGGCATCACTGGTGCACCCGGAAAATGACCCACAAAAAAAGGTTCATTCATGGTCACGTTCTTAAGCCCTACCACATGGGTTTCTGACAGTTCTAAAATTTTATCTACCAAAAGAAACGGTGGTCTGTGAGGCAGTTTTTGCATGATGGCATTCACATCCATCAATGGTGGTTGATGAAGATCAAAAACAGGCACTTGATTTCTTTGCTCTAACTTGATGATTTTTGATAATTTTTTGGCAAATTGTGTGTTCACATAATGACCTGGCTTGTTGGCTATTATTTTCCCCTGAATTCTTACGCCTATAAGTGCCAAATCTCCAATTACATCTAAGAGTTTATGTCTGGCTGCTTCGTTGGGGTAATGCAACGATAAATTGTCTAATATGCCATTGGGCTTTACAGAGATTTTATCTTTGCCAAACGCTTTTTTTAGGTTTTGCATGGTTTTGTCGGATATTTCTTTATCCACATATACAATGGCATTGTTTAAATCTCCTCCCTTTATTAAACCTTGGTCTAACAAAGTTTCTAATTCATGCAAAAAACTAAAGGTTCTTGAGTTGGCTATTTCTGTTTTAAAATTATTGATGTCAGACAAGGTGGCATTTTGGGTGCCTAAAATTTTGGTGCCAAAATCTACCATGGCAGTTACACAATAATGATCATTCGGAATCACGGTAATTTCGCTGCCAGTTTGTTCGTCAACATAGCTAATCACATTTTTTACCACATATACTTTTCTGTTGTCTTCTTGCTCTTCAACCCCAGCTTTTTCGATGGCCTCTACAAAATATTTTGAAGACCCATCCATGATAGGAGGTTCAGAGGCATTTAGCTCAATGATCAAGTTGTCTAAATCAGAACCAATGCATGCCGCTAGTACATGCTCTGAGGTATTAATTTTTACGGCATTTTTCTCTATGTTGGTGCCTCTTTGGGTGTTTACTACATAATTGGCATCAGCTTCTATGATGGGAGAACCTTCTAAATCTAGTCTTACAAACTTAAAGCCATGGTTCACAGGAGCAGGCTTAAAGGTTAAAGTTACTTCTTTCCCGGTATGCAAACCAACTCCTTTGAGTGTAATAGGCTCTTTGATGGTTTTTTGTTTAAGGTCTAAAGTCGTCATAAATATCAATTATCGTTAAATCATTTTGGTGGACTATTCCAATTTCTTTTTTATTTCGTCTATTTGTTGAACAATTTTGGGGAGATTTTTGAAGTAAACATAAGACTTGTTAAAATCTGCATAGGCCAAAGCTGGTGTGCCTTGAATTGCCTCGCCATCTTTGATGTTTTTGCCAATGCCAGATTGGGCTTGTATTCTTACATTATTGCCAATGATCAAGTGACCGGCTATACCAACCTGCCCACCAATTAGGCAGTTTTTGCCAATTTTTGACGAGCCTGCTATGCCTGTTTGGGCTGCAATAACGGTGTTTTCACCTATCTCAACGTTGTGGGCAATTTGAATTTGGTTGTCTAATTTAGCTCCTTTTTTGATGATGGTTGACCCTAGGGTTGCCCTATCAATGGTGGAGTTTGAGCCAATTTCTACAAAATCTTCAATGACCACATTGCCAATTTGGGGGACTTTTTTAAAAGACCCATCTTCTTGCGGAGCAAATCCGAAACCATCGGCTCCTATAATTGTTCCGGAGTGTATCATGCAATGGCTGCCTATGATAGATTCTGAGTAAACTTTTACCCCGGCAAATAATATGGTATTATCACCTATCACGACGTTATCACCCACAAAACAATTCGGATAAATCTTCACGTTGTTACCAAGCTTCACATTGTTGCCCAAATACGAAAAAGCTCCTAAATAAAAATCTGCCCCATAAGCTACTTCTGCCGACATGAATACAGGAGACTCAATGCCGGACTTCATCAGTTTTATTTGGTTGTAGTATTCTAATAAAGTAGAAAATGCTTTGTAGGCATCTTCTACTCTGATCAAAGTGCAACTTACGGGCTTTTCTAAAACCATTTTATGGTTTATGATAACCACCGAGGCTTTGGTTTCATACAAAAAATGATTGTATTTTGGATTGGCCAAAAAGGTGAGCGTTTCTTTTTTGCCTTCTTCTATCTTAGAAAGGCTAGAGACTACTTCATCCGGATTTCCTTCTAATGAGCCATTTAATATGTCAGCAATTTGAGATGCTTTAAACTTCATAAAGTTGCAATTATTGTTTTGAGATTTTACAAAACATTTTACAAAAGTAAAAAAAAACTTTAACCTAGGCTAAAAATCTAAGAATCTAAATCTTTTGGATAGCAAAAATAAAATTTAGTAACCGGTTGGTTAAAGAATTTATGGTTAAAAGACCCTGAAGCTTCTTGCAAAGTTTGAATGCTGCCGTCTTTAAACAAGATATTGATGGGTTCAAAAGTTTTATTATACGTTTGAGATTTTATTTTCCCCTTAAAGACCATTTGTTTTGCCTCATTATTATTAAAACCAAATTGGCTCATGAGCAATAATCTTTTAGCTTGCAAGACCTCTTTGGTAAAGTTTGTGTCAGCTAATTTTATTCTAAAAAGCTTTCTGTTAAGGATGGCATGGCTAAGTTTGGCAATCACATTATCTGGATGATTTTGTGCTTGTTTGATGGTTTGAATAACATCAAAATCATCTAGTTGAAGAAAGCTATTTAATGTATCAATTGAGATATTTTGTTCGGGTTGTTGTCTGATTAAATTCAAAAAAATATTGGTTCCTTCTGCTTCCAGATTTGGTGAAATTAATTTAAAACGTTCAATGAGTTTAAGCAACATGAGCTCAGCGGCCAAGCTGGTTTTGTGCAAATAGACTTGCCAATACATAAGTCGTCTGGCCATTAAAAATTTTTCTACAGAATAGATGCTTTTTTCTTCCAACACCAAACAATCCTCAACCACATTTAGCATTTTTATGAGTCGGTCTGAGTTTATTTTCCCTTCAGCCACCCCAGAGTAAAAACTATCTCGGTTAAGATAATCTAACCGATCCATGTCTAACTGACTAGACACTAGTTGCAACATGAATTGCCGGTGATAATCGCCCGTAAAAATTTGAATGGCCAAGCTGAGTTTTCCCTCAAATATGGTGTTGAGTTGCTGCATGATCATCAAAGTCAAAGTTTCGTGGCTCACACCTTCAATAATTGTTGACTCTAAGGCATGCGAAAACGGACCATGCCCCACATCGTGCAATAAAATAACAATGAGCAAAGCCTCTTGTTCTTCTACGGAAATTGGGGTGCCTTTGCTGGTAATCACCTCAATGGCTTGTTGCATGAGGTGCATGGCCCCGAGGGCATGGTGAAACCTGGTGTGATGAGCACCAGGATAAACTAAATAAGACAGACCCATTTGCGAAATGCGTCTGAGTCGTTGAAAATAAGGGTGTTCTATGAGGTCAAAAATTAACGGACTCGGAATGGTGATAAAGCCATAAATAGGGTCGTTAAAAATTTTTGTTTTATTAATTTTCATATTGCAAAAATAAATTTAATTTGGCTAGCATCACTTTAATCTAAAAAAAATTTTATTTGCGTTTGAATAAGCTTATTTTTGCCAAAAAAACATGTCTAAAGCCTACATAGCTTATCATTTTATGGTAACCCCTAAAGAGCCGGCCACCGAAATATTAATTGCAGAGCTTGCCGAATTGCCTTTTGAAAGTTTTCAGGAAACAGAAGAAGGACTTACAGCCTTTATTGTAGCTACTGTTGACTATGAAGGCATCTTGTCTGATATTTATATACTAAAATCACCTGAATTTAAAATCAGTTACACCACCGAGCATTTGGCACCTGAAAATTGGAATATCAATTGGGAAACCAACTTTCAGCCGATAGCTGTGAATGATGATTGCTATGTTAGAGCTCCGTTTCATGCCGCCAAGGGAGTGGCTTATGAGATAGTGATTGAACCTAAAATGAGCTTTGGCACGGGGCATCACGAAACTACTTTTTTGATGCTAGAGCAACTACTGACTGTAGATTTTGAGTCGAAAACTGTGCTCGACATGGGTAGTGGCACAGCTATTTTGGCTATTTTGGCTGCCAAAAAAGGGGCTAAAGCCGTTACGGCAATTGACATTGATCGTTGGTGTTTTGAAAATTCCCTAGAGAATATTGAACGAAACAACACCCCCCAAATAGAAGTCTTAGAAGGTGATGTGGCCTTGATAGAAAACAAAAACTATGAGGTGATTATTGCCAACATCAACCGCAATATTTTGTTGCAAGATATTCCTGCTTATAATGTTTGTTTAAATAAAAATGGTTTATTATTTTTGAGTGGTTTTTATACTGAGGATGTAGAAGCGATAAATTTATTGTGTGAATCACTGAGTTTAGTTTTAGTAAAGTCCTCTACCAAAAACAATTGGGTTTGTTTACAATATCAAAAACTTTAAGCGATGTACAATACCAAAGAAAAAGTTTTAGAATCTTATGATGTAGATTTGCTAGAGGCAACCCCTAGCGAAATTGTGTTGTTTAATGACGATGTGAATACCTTTGATCACGTGATAGACACCCTCATCAGGGTCTGCGAACACACGGCTGAGCAAGCAGAGCAATGCTCATTGATAGTGCACTATAAAGGGAAGTGCACCGTGAAAACCGGAGCCAGAGAAGATTTGGAACCCCAATGCACCCAACTCTTAGAAGCAGGGCTGAGTGCAGAGATTCAGTAATTAACCTAATTTCCCAGTTGCACAACTAAACATTGAAGTAGCTTTGTTGATAAAGTTATTA
>DAIRDG010000034.1:0-5882 GCA_036796275.1 Flavobacterium sp. | reverse complement strand
TAATTTCCCAGTTGCACAACTAAACATTGAAGTAGCTTTGTTGATAAAGTTATTATCTTCTCCTACTTCCGGATAGCCATTTTTTCTGAGTACGAGTTTGATGTCGTCTACTGTGGCTTCTTCGGTATGATTAACGGTAACTACTTTAGTATCGGTATTCACCTCTACTAGTTTTATACCAGCTAATTCGTAAATTTTCTTGGTGATGGTATTGGCACAGCCTCCACATTTGAGGTTTTGTATTTCTAATTGCGTTGTCATGATAGATATTTTTTACAAATTTAATGATTTTATGTTGTAAGCATGCCTTACAAAACACTAAAAATTTTTAAAATAGATTACAAACAAGCCCATAAGATTATCGCTAGCCCTGCTTGACTGTATAGCTTGTTGCGGCTCATGCTTAGATTTGTTGACAAAACAAAGCGACCAGCGGAAGCTCTTGTTTTGTGAATACAAACCTTAGCATGAGCAAAACAACTAGGAAGGAAAGCAGGCAACTGCGTTTGTTGACATACTTTTAGATGAAGCTCCTAAAAACAAAAAAAAATATTTGTTGTGATATATTTATTTAAATTTGTATCACTAATTTTGAATGATGAAATACGTTTTTTATACAGTTTTCTTGATGTTTGTGAGTTGTGTAAGCACCAAATCTAACATTAAAAACATCAATCCGGAGGCTCCAGAGCCTGTTTTAAAAAACAACCGGTTTGTGCTTACCTCCTATGCCAAAGACCCAAAATATGGCTTTGATGAGGCTTACCCAGTGAATGTTTTTTACATGAGTGCCAAAAATGACACCCTGAATGCCGTGAGATACCTTGAGTCTTTAGCAGGGCCAAATGGAGAAACAATTGCTTATAAAAAAATAGAAAGCTGTTGCCCGTTTGAAACCAAAAATCACAGCATTGGCGGTGGTTTTTTAGATGTTTACGAAATTACCTATACAGGCATCAAAAAGCCTTTAAAACTCTACATCAACCTATACGAAAAAGGTGAATTGCTGATTCCGATTGGATTTACTGCAAAATAAATCATACTTTTATGCCCTAAAACTTTTTGAATTAATGAACTTACAACACATTCCGCAGTTAAAACACACAGATAGTGGTCAGTTTTTTTTGCTTTCAGGGCCTTGTGCTATTGAGGGTGAAAGCATGGCGATGAACATTGCAGAAACTTTGGTGAAAATATCAGACAAGTACCAAATTCCACTGGTTTTTAAGGGGTCTTTTAAAAAAGCAAATCGCTCAAGGGTGGATAGTTTTACGGGGATTGGCGATGAGAAAGCACTCAAGATATTAAGAAAAGTGTCAGAAACTTTTAAAATACCTACGGTTACCGATATTCATGAGATTGAAGATGCCATAAAAGCAGCCGAATACGTAGATGTCTTGCAAATTCCAGCTTTTTTGGTGAGGCAAACAGATTTGGTGGTGGCTGCAGCCCAAACGGGCAAAACGGTAAATTTGAAAAAAGGCCAATTTATGAGCCCAGAAAGCATGCAACATGCCGTGCAAAAAGTTTTAGACTCGCAAAACGAAAACGTCATGGTGACCGACAGAGGGAGCATGTTTGGCTATCAAGACATGATTGTGGACTTTAGAGGCATCCCAACCATGAAATCTTTTGCCACAACAGTACTAGATGTCACCCATTCTTTGCAACAACCCAATCAGATGAGTGGGGTTACAGGCGGCAGACCAGAAATGATAGAAACCATTGCCAAGGCAGGTATTGCCACAGGAGTAGATGGTATTTTTATTGAAACTCATTTTGATCCGGCTAATGCCAAAAGCGATGGAGCTAATATGCTACACTTAAATTACTTTGAAGATTTGATGAAAAAACTTACCGCTATTAGACACACTATCAACCAATTTTAAATATTTTTTAGATTTTTGGATGGTTATTCAAAAAATATGTTAAATTTACATTTGTCTTTTTACTAAAATTGAAGCATTCAAATGTTAAACTTTAACTTTTTTTGAAATGAATTGCATTAATTGTTTTGCTGAATTATCTGAAAATGACAAATTTTGTGGCAACTGCGGCAATAAAATATTAAGCTCAAGAATTACTCTTAAAAGTATTTTCCATGAATTTATGGATAAGTTTTTTAGCTTAGACAGTAAGTTTTTTATTACTGTAAAAGATTTATTGATTAAGCCCGAGCAGGTTATTAAGAGTTATTTACAAAATAACCGTACCAAATACCTCACTCCAATGAGTTTTTTAATTATTGGCGGGTTATTGGGAAGTTTTTTTTCTTATTTGACGATTAATGATTATTTGGGTGCTATAGATTATAGCTCATTTGATGTTTCATCAGAAGCACAAAAAAATAATCCGATGTATGAGAATTTTCCTCATACGATGAGAAGAGCTTTTGAGCTGAGTCAGAAATACTATTCTTTGATTCTGTTTACCTCAATCCCTATTATAGCCCTAATTTCTAAAATTGTGTTTTACAACAACAAACAATATAATTTTGCCGAGCATATTATTTTGTATTCATATTCTTATGCTCAATACTTAATTTTATCTTATGTTTTTATACCATTCTTTTTGTTCAACAAAAACATCATTAACCAATTTAGTTTTTTGACTATTTTTTTTATAGTTGCTTACCATTTTTATGTACTCAAGAGATTTTTTGACTTAGGGTGGATGAGCATGTTGAAAAAAACTTTGTTGTTTATTTTGGTGGGCTTAGCGTTTTATTTTGTTATAAGCATCATTATTGGCATAGTTTTTATAATCTATTTAATCAAAACGGGACAATTCCCTGTAAATTAATAACTATATTCTTAAATAATTACTCATTTAATTTTATTATATAATGAAAAAAATTGTTTTACTCATTGCGTTTCTTCAATTATTTAACGCTTATGCACAAGAAAAATATAAAGTGGTTTATGATTTTCAATCAGGAAATTTAAATTATTTTAAATTAGACAAAAACAACAAAATTGCCGACACTTTGGCCAAGCCCAAATTTAAGAAAAATAGTTTGGTGGTGATAGAAGTAAAGAATGTGAATCCGTTTGCCATTAAGTTAGAAGCCGATGTTAAGGAGGAAGCCATTCATGAAGCGGGACAAGGTTTTAATTTAGGAGGACTTTTGGGGGGTATTAGCTCTTTTGCAGGACAAGACCTTAAGATTAATAGCCAAGAGATTCAGAACAACAGCAGTGTTTATGGTGAGATGTTTAAGTCTAGAGGTCCTGGCATACAAAAAAAGTTTAGTGAAATAGATGAACTCAATGCCAATATTGCAGCCTTAAAAACAACCTTAATTGCAAATTTATCAAATCCTAAACTAAGTAAAGAGGACATCAAAAAAAATCTGATGGAATTATCAAAACTTCAAGAAGATTTTAGATTAGGTGACCCCGAAAAAAACTACTACAAATTTCTTACAGATTTAGAATTGATAGTGAAATCTGAGAACACTAAACTTCAAAGCGAAATTGAAACACTATCCTCTACCATAGATGAAAATCTTGAACAAAACTTACTTTCGAGAGGTGCCTTTAATCAAAATCAGGTTTCACTCAAAAACTTAAGCCAAGTGGCTAATAATTTAAATGCCTCTGTGGCTCAATCTACCACTAATTTACTAGACCTCAAATCGATGTTTTCTCAACTAGAGGCAGCCAACTTTAACCAAACTTTTGATTACATCATTCAAACAGACAAAGCCAATGTTGAACTAAAATTTTCTTCTGTTGAGGCTACAGACGAAAAGGCAGCTATCATTAGGCAAATACCCCTAGCCAGTAAAGGCGGTTTTAAAATTAACACCAGCGTGGCACTAACCCTCAATAGCTTTGGAGACAAATCTAATAACTATTTTATAGACCAAGATGGCATCATTGGGGCTGATGCAGAAAACAGCTTTGTACCCAACATGGCAACTATCATCAATTTTTATCCGTTGCTGAGTGATAATTTTAATATTGGAGGATCTTTTGGGGTATCTATCCCTTTGTCTGATGCCATAAGAGGTGTTAATTTTTTGATTGGTCCATCGTTAATTTTTGGCAACAAAAACAGAGTTTCTCTAACGGGTGGTTTGGCTTATGGCCCCGTAAACCGACTCACCAATGGCTTGCAAGTTGGCCAAGAAACCAACTTTACTTCCTTAAATAACTTTACCAAAAACGTGTATGAAGTTGGTTACTTTTTTGGTATCTCATTTAGTTTATTCGACATTAAATAAAATAAATTATGAAGAAAATCAGTTTTTTAGTATTACTTCTTATTGGCTTAGCACAAGCCCAAAAAAAAGCCTTAATTATTGCCATTGGTGACTATCCGAGTAAAACCGGCTGGAACAACATTAGCTCTGTGAATGATGTGCCTTTGATAAAAGGTGCCTTGATGCAACAAAAATTTTTAGATCAAGACATCACCGTCATCCAAAACGAACAAGCCACAAAAGTAGGCATTCTAAAAGCACTCAAAAAATTGTATGATGATGCCGAACCTGGCGATGTAGTTATGATACATTACTCTGGGCACGGTCAACAAATTTTTGATGATAACGGTGACGAGGCAGACGGCTTAGATGAAGCCTTAGTGCCTTATGATGCCTTTGTGAAATACACCCCCAATTACAAAGGAGAAAATCACATCAGGGATGATGAAATTGAACAAATCATCCTCAATTTCAGAAATAAATTGGGCAAAGACGGGCAGCTTTTGATGGTTTTTGACAGTTGTCATTCTGGTTCAGCCACCAGAGGGGGAAAAGCCAGAGGAGGAGCTTCAAAGCTTGTACCAGACAATTGGGATGCCTCACAAGTTAAAAAATCTGATGCCAGACAATCTGAATATTTTCAACCAACCAAATTAAATAATAGCCCCGCTTCTTTTGTATTGATATCCGGTGCTTCTGCAGAAGAACTCAATTACGAATACCAAGGCGTGGGTTCTTTGAGCTATGCGTTTTCTAAAGCCTTATCACAATTAGGTACAGATTTTAGCTATCGTAATTTATTTGCAACCATAGCCGCTGAAATGAATGTGATAGCCCCAAGACAAAACCCAGCCATAGAAGGCGACATCGACTATAAGTTATTTAAAGGAGAATACGTGTCGCAACTCCCCTATTTTAGTGTAAAACGTGTTGCAAGACCAGATGTATTACAAATTTCAGGAGGCAAATTACAGCAATTATTTGAAGGTACTACCGTATTTGTGATGCCTGCCGGAAGCACTAAAGTAGAGGCTAGTAAAGTATTAGCCAAAGGAGAAGTTACCCGATCACTATTTAATGAAGCTGTTATAAAATTAGACAAATCTTTAAAAGACTCAAACGAACGTAACTATTGGGTGTTTGTAGATAAACCCTCTTTTGGCGATATGGCAGTTAAGGTTTTTATAGACAAGACTGCTGCTCAAGCAGAGGTAATCAATAGCATCAAGACCTATTTGGAGAAAAATAAATTGGGAGAAATTGTTGCCGAACAACATCTATCTGACCTTACGGTACTAAAGAATAAAGGTGACTTAGAGCTTACCATCACCAACGATATTCTAGAAATTGAGAAAGCCGTTGCCAACAGAGGTACTTCACCTTTAGATAATTTAAACCAAAAGATATTTCAGTATGCACAAGGACAATACCTGAAGAGTTTGCAGATGAAAAATCCTGATTTTGAGTTTAGTTTTAGGTTTTTACCAGTAAATTATGATATTACCATAGATGTGGTTGGCGAAGTCTTAGAAACTAAACTAGATGATAATCAAATATTTAGAGTAAAACCAGGCGAAGATTATGTGCTGCTAGAAGTTACCAACAAAAGTAAAAAACCCATTTATATCAGCATAGTAGAAATAAATACCCAAGGGCAAGTGAACCCATTTATGCC
>DAIRDG010000033.1:0-24646 GCA_036796275.1 Flavobacterium sp. | reverse complement strand
TCATTATTATCAAAATTAATTATAAATTTGTCTAAACTTTTGGGTGCAGTCTATAAAATCTTGGCTTTTTTTATTATTCTTGTTGCTTTTTGGCACGTTTTTCTTTTATTCGTTCTTTCATTTTCTGACGTCTCTCTACGTTTTGCTCTTTTAGCTTGTCTTGTTGCTCTGGGGTTAAAACCGCTTTAATTTTTTCTCTAAAAGCTTGGTTTTCTGCCATTTGTTTTTTGCGATTCTCTGCTTGTGCAGCAAATAATACTTTGAGTTCTGATTTTTGCTTGTCGCTTAACGCTAAATTTTCGGACATGCGTTCAATTCTTTTTTCAATGGCTTCTTCCGTATTCAACTTGCCACGTTGCTCTTGTGCTTGAACAAAATATGCTACAAACAACATTAATAAAATGGTTAATTTTTTCATGGTGTAAATTTTAAGATTTATTGTTTTGACTCTCATAAAAACTAAAGGTTTAAAGATTAACATAACATTAAGTTTTAATGGCTTCGTTTTCTATCTGATTTTACATTTAATTTATATATTCGCATAGTTTTAATGAATTCTGTAAAAAAAACAGTAAAAACATCTACTTTTTTATGTTTTTATATGTTTGCAACACAACAACAATCTTCATTTTAGACAAAAAATAATATAAAAACAAAATTTCAAAATTAGATAACAATGAAAAAAACAATGATTAGCCTATTAGTCTTATTGCTGATAATGCCCTTTAGTTTGTTTGCCGACGAGGGTATGTGGTTTTTGATGCACATCAAAAGACTGAATCACAGAGACATGCAAAAAATGGGATTGCAGTTAACCGCTGAAGAAATTTATAGCATCAATAACTCAAGTATCAAAGATGCTATTGTGCAATTTAATGGAGGTTGTACGGCCGAAATTATTTCAAAAGAAGGCTTGGTACTCACAAATCATCACTGTGGGTATGACTTAATTGCAGAGCTATCTACCCCAGAAAACAATTGGTTAAGAAATGGGTTTTGGGCAAAAACAAAGCAAGAGGAGTTAAAGCCTAAAAGTGCTTCGGTGAGGTTTTTTATTAGAATGGATGATGTAACCAACCGTATTTTAAGTTTGGTTAATGACGGTATGAGTGAAAAAGAAAGAGAAAAAATCATCAATCAAGAAATTTCAAAAATTCAGAAAGAAAATGATGAAGGTGGAAAATACACTGTTTCGGTAAGGCCTTTCTTCCAAGGCAATGAATATTACTATTTTGTTTATGAAGATTTTACAGACATCAGATTAGTGGGAACACCCACAGAAAGTATTGGTAAATTTGGAGGTGACACAGACAATTGGGAATGGCCTCGCCACACCGGTGATTTTGCTTTGTTTAGAGTTTATGCAGACAAAGACAATAACCCAGCAGAGTATTCTCTCAGCAATGTGCCATATACACCAAAACACCATTTGCCTATTAGCTTAAAAGGCTACAAAGAAAATGATTTTGCCATGATATTGGGTTATCCGGGCCGAACCAACCGATGGATGTCTGCAGAAGGTATTGAGCAAAACGTGAAATTTTCTTTTCCAGCTTGGGTTGAAGGCAGCAAAACCAGCATGGATGCCATGAAAAAGCACATGGATAAAGACGATGAAGTACGCTTAAATTACGCCTCAGCCTATGCCCGAATTGCCAACTATTGGAAAAACAGACAAGGAATGATAGATGCGTTAACCAAATTTAAAACTGCAGAAACCAAACGCAAAACCGAGAGAAGATTTAACCAATGGGCCAACCGAAAAGCCAACAAAGCTGAGTATGGTAATGTAATTGCAGATATCAATAAGTATTACAGTTTAACCAACGAAAAATCTAGTCATGATAATTACTTAACCAACTTGCTAAGAGGAAGTCAGTTTGCAGTACTACCATACAGAATAGGCAGTGGATTTAAGCAATACATTAGTGCTGCTGAAGGAGAAAAGCCTATGATAAAACAAAGGCTTACTGCCATGATCGAGCAAGCTTTTGAAACTACTTATATGCCTCTTGAAAAAGATATAATGGCTGCACAATTATCATTATATAGCCAAAAAGCCAGTAGTTATTCTTTAGCCAAAAGAGTGCAAGAACTCAAAGACAACAACACCAATTTTAAAGATTACGTTAACAATGCTTTTGAGCTAAGCTTATTTACTTCTAAAGAAAGAATGTTAGCCTTTTTAGAGTTACCTAATATCGCTTTAGTTGACAATGACGAGGTATTTTTATTGTCTTCAAGTTTAATTGAGCAATTCAATAAAAAAGATGAAGCCATAGAGGAAGCAGAAAACAACTTTAAAAGAGGGTTCAGAAAACTAGTGGCTGGCTTAAGAGCTTCTAAAATTTCTACCATTCAATATCCTGATGCCAATTCTACCCTCAGGCTAACTTATGGTAAAGTAAGAGCTTTGCCAGCAGACAAAAGAAATGATGCCAAAATAAATAACTACACTACCCTAGAGGGGATGGTTAAAAAACACAAAGCTGGCGACCCTGAATTTGATTTGTCTCAACCACTCATTGATTTGTTTAACAAAAAAGATTTTGGCGAATATGCAGACAAAGCTGGGTATATGCCAGTAAATTTCTTAACCGACAACGATATTACCGGAGGCAACTCAGGATCGCCTGTTTTAAATGGCAAAGGCGAATTGATTGGCCTAGCTTTTGACGGCAACATTGAAGCCATGGCTGGCGATGTTATTTTTGACAGCAAATTGCAACGCACCATCAATGTAGATGCCCGTTTTATCTTGTTTATTATCGATAAATACGCTGGAGCTAAACACCTAATAGACGAAATGACCATTGTAAGGTAATCATTATTAATTCAACTTTTTTAGAAAACACCTCAAGGCCACTTGCCCTTGAGGTGTTTTTTTATCCAATACTAACAACATCTTAACAAGCATCCTTGTTTAATCACAGCAGATTCAACTAAAATAGGAGCCAAAAAAAATGCTGAAAACAAGTTCAGCATTTATAATTTTAACCGTCAATTATGAGATTATTCGGTAACTAAAAGTTTAAGTTAAGGTCTTAATGGCCTGTTAAGAATCAAGTCTAAATATAAGTTTACTTTGTCTTTAAGTTCTTTACGGTGAGTTATAAAGTCTAAGAAACCATGCTCTAGCACAAACTCGGCAGTTTGAAATCCCTCTGGTAAATCTTTACCGGTGGTATCTCTTACCACCCTTGGTCCGGCAAAGCCAATTAATGCCTTAGGTTCTGCTATGTTAATGTCTCCTAACATGGCATATGATGCAGTGGTACCGCCTGTTGTGGGGTCAGTACACAACGAAATATAAGGTAATTTAGCATCTGCCAACTGGGCTAATTTAGCCGAGGTTTTTGCCAATTGCATTAATGAGTAGGCTGCCTCCATCATTCTAGCTCCGCCAGATTTTGAAATCATCATAAAAGGTAATTTCTTTTTGATGGCATATTCAATGCCTCTGGCTATTTTTTCACCCACAACGGCTCCCATTGAGCCACCAATAAACGCAAAATCCATACAACAAACTACGATATCTTTGCCTTTAGATTTGCCCACGGCAGTTCTTACGGCATCTTTCAATCCTGTTTTTTTGTAAGCATCTTTTAGCCTATCATCGTATTTTTTGGTATCTACAAATTTCAGGGTGTCTTTAGACGTGACGTCTTTGTCTAATTCCTTAAACTTATTGTCATCAAAGAGAATTTCAAAATATTCTTTACTGCCAATTCGCACATGAAAATCGTCTTCAGGGCTCACCCATAAGTTTTTGGCCAATTCTTCTTGGTCTATTATTTTACCTGTGGGAGTTTTATACCATAATCCCTCTGGCACATCTCTTTTTTCTTCTGTGGGAGTGGTGATGCCTTTCTCTGTTCTTTTAAACCAACTCATAGTATTGGGTAATTATTGATTAGTATTTAGAAAGTATTTAAAACAATTTTTATTTTAACCTCATGGAGCTAAAAATTCTGTCCTCTTTTTTTGATTTAATTTATAGCGTATTTACATTATTTAGATCTGCAAAAGCTTGCTCTAATCGTTTGTTAAAAGTTGCTTCACCTTCGCGGATCCATTTTCGAGGGTCATAATATTTTTTATTTGGCACATCGGCTCCATCCGGATTACCAATTTGAGTTTTTAAGTATGCTATATTACCAACCATATAATCTCTGATTCCTTCGGTAAAGGCAAATTGCAAATCGGTATCTATATTCATTTTAATAACCCCATAAGAAATAGACTCTCTAATCTCTTCTATGGTTGAACCTGAGCCACCATGAAACACAAAATCAACGGCATTGTGAGCCGTATTAAATTTCTTTTGAATATAATCTTGTGAGTTTTTTAGAATAACGGGGGTTAATTTCACATTGCCTGGCTTGTAAACACCATGCACATTGCCGAAAGAAGCCGCAATGGTAAATCTTGGACTCACTTTCATCAATTCTTCATAGGCATAAGCTACTTCTTCTGGTTGCGTATAAAGTTTTGAGGCATCCACATCACTGTTGTCTACACCATCTTCTTCACCACCAGTAATCCCTAATTCTATTTCTAGAGTCATCTCCATTTTAGACATGCGTTTTAAATATTCCTTGCAAATTTCGATATTTTCTTCAAGAGGTTCCTCAGACAAATCTAGCATATGCGATGAAAAAAGCGATTTCCCTGTGGTTTTAAAATGCTCTTCAGAGGCATCTAAAAGTCCATCAATCCAAGGTAATAAATTTTTTGCACAATGATCTGTATGCAAAATTACCGTTGCCCCGTAAAGCTCTGCCAGTGTATGCACATGTTTGGCTCCGGCAATAGCTCCGGCAATGGCTGCTTGCTGATTGGCATTTGAAAGTCCTTTACCTGCATTGAAGGCAGAACCACCGTTTGAGAATTGTATGATAACTGGTGCCTTAAGCTTGGCCGCAGTTTCTAAAACACCATTGATGCTACTAGAGCCCGTTACGTTTACTGCTGGCAATGCAAAACTTTTTTCTTTAGCTAATTTAAATATGGCTTGAACTTGAGAACCGGTTGCAACACCTGGCTTAATTTGATGTGACATTTTTAAGTAGTTTTAATTAATTTAAAACACAAAAATAGAGAAAAGTTTAAAAAAACATTGGTTTTTAATCACTAAAATCATAAAGTCCTGATTTAAGACAACTTATCATCAAAATAAACACAGCACATTTTGTTTAAAACACAAAAACCTCTCAATAGAGAGGTTTTGTACCCGGAGCCGGGGTCGAACCGGCACATCAGTGAAGATATTGGTGTTTGAGACCAACGCGTCTACCAATTCCGCCATCCGGGCTTTTGTGATTGCAAATGTAGAACAATTTTAATAATAACAAAAAATGTTTTCATATTTTATTAGATGTTAAAAAATAATTATCTAAATTTGCACCTCATTTTAAGAAATGTTCTCAACTAATTATCAAACAACTAAATAAGATGCCAAACCAAGAGCCCGAAGCCAAGATTTTTGCCTGCTCTAATAGTCAATATTTAGCAGAAAAAATTGCTGCCAGTTATGGTATTCCATTGGGTAAAGTAACTTTTTCTAAGTTTAGTGATGGTGAGTTTCAACCTTCTTACGAAGAATCTATCAGAGGTTTGCGTGTTTTTATTGTTTGTTCAACGTTTCCAAACGCTGATAATTTGTTTGAACTCCTCTTGATGATAGATGCTGCCAAGCGAGCATCGGCTAGGCACATTACGCCAGTTATCCCCTACTTTGGTTATGCCAGACAAGACAGAAAAGACAAACCGAGGGTTCCTATAGGAGCTAAACTAGTGGCCAAATTATTAGAAACAGCAGGGGCTACAAGAATCATGACCATGGATTTGCATGCCGATCAAATTCAAGGATTTTTTGAAAAACCTGTAGATCATCTATTTGCTTCAACCGTATTTTTACCTTACATCAATTCTTTAAATTTAGACAACCTTACCATTGCCTCTCCAGACATGGGAGGGTCTAAAAGAGCTTATGCTTATTCAAAATTTCTGAAATCTGATGTAGTAGTTTGTTACAAACAAAGAAAACAAGCTAATGTGATAGAAACCATGGAATTGATTGGTGATGTAACGGGTAAACATGTTATTTTAGTAGATGACATGATAGATACCGGAGGCACACTAGCCAAAGCAGCCGATTTGATGATAGAAAAAGGAGCTTTGAGTGTGAGAGCCATTTGTACACATGCCATTTTATCTGGCAATGCGTATGAAAAAATTGAACAATCACAGCTAAAGGAATTAATTGTAACAGACTCAATTCCATTAAAAAAACCTTCAGAAAAAATAAAAGTCATCAGTTGTGCACCCCTATTTGCAGAAGTGATGAAGATGGTGCAACACAACAATTCTATCAGCAGTAAATTTTTAATGTAAAACCCCAAAAACAAGAATTTTTTAATTATTAACTATAAATATTTTCAATGAAATCAATTACAATCAAAGGACAAGAAAGAGAAAACGTAGGCAAAAAAGCAACAAAAGCCTTACGTGATGCTGGAATGGTTCCTTGCGTTATATACGGAGGAGATCAACCAGTGCATTTTGCAGCAGATGAAAGAGCATTCAAAGGTTTGGTTTACACCCCTAACGCTCACACTGTTGTGATTGAAACCAACAAAGGCAAAAAAGCAAATGCCATTTTACAAGACATTCAATTTCACCCGGTATCTGACAAGATTTTGCACATCGACTTTTATCAATTAAAAGATGATAGAGAAATTATGATGGAAGTGCCTGTGAAAATTGTTGGAACTTCACCTGGGGTTTTATCAGGTGGTGTATTAAGACTAAACCAAAGAAGGCTTAAAGTAAAAGCTTTACCAAAACACTTACCAGATTTTGTGGAGGCTAATATCTCTGAACTTGAAATGGGTAATAAATTGTATGTGACTAAATTAGAAACAAACAATTTTAAATTAATTCACCCAGACAACACTGTAGTATGTCAGGTGAGAATTTCTAGAGCTGCCATGAAAGCTGCACAAGAAGCTGCTAAAGCTGAAAAAGCAGGTGGTAAAAAGAAAAAATAAAATTTTGCATAATTTCATTAAGATGCTGCCTCACAAAAAGGCAGCATTTTTTTTATTTGTTATTTGAAAGATTGAACAAACTTTACGAAAACGTTATATTTTTCAAAAAAATAATATGCATGCATAGTAAATTTGAAATATTGTTTGTATCTTCGTACCAAATAAAAAAATAATGTTATGAAGATCTTAGTGTGCATAAGTCACGTACCAGACACAACATCAAAAATAAATTTTACAAATTCTGATACAGAATTTGATACTAATGGCGTTCAATTTGTAATCAATCCGAATGATGAATTTGGTTTAACCAGAGCTATTTGGTTTCAAGAACAGCAAGGTGCTCATGTAACGGTTATAAACGTTGGTGATGCCAGTGCTGAGCCAACTCTCAGAAAAGCCTTGGCCATTGGTGCCAATGATGCCGTGAGAGTTAACGCAAAGCCTACAGACAGCTATATGGTGGCTCAAGAAATTGCTACTTATTGCAAAGCAAATCAGTTTGACTTAATTATTTGTGG
This sequence comes from Flavobacterium sp., assembly GCA_036796275.1. Classification (GTDB taxonomy): domain Bacteria; phylum Bacteroidota; class Bacteroidia; order Flavobacteriales; family Flavobacteriaceae; genus Flavobacterium. The sequence continues at coordinate 17,076 of DAIRDG010000033.1, read as the reverse complement.
CAAAGAATCTATAGATTATAACGGGGGCATGGTGCCTGGCATTTTAGCGGCTATGCTCAACATAAACTATGTGATGAACTGTGTAGATTTAAAAATTGATAACGGCCTAGCTACCATCACCCGAGAAATAGATGGTGGTAATGAAATATCTACGGGAAGTCTGCCTTTGGTAGTAGCAGGGCAAAAAGGACTGGTAGAAGAAAAAGACCTCAAAATTCCGAACATGAGAGGCATCATGACAGCAAGAACAAAACCACTCACCGTTTTGGAACCACAAACCGTAGAACCAAGTTTTCAGGACATTAAGTTTGAAAAACCCGCTCCTAAAGGTGCTGTAAAGTTGGTGAGTTCAGACAACCTTGATGAGTTGATAAATTTATTACATAACGAAGCAAAAGTATTATAATTATGAGTGTTTTAGTATATACCGAATCATTAGACGGAAAATTTAAGAAAGCTTCATTTGAAGCCGTTTCTTATGCCAAAAAAGTAGCCGATTTGTTAGGCACTCAAGTAGTAGCAGTAGCAATTAATGTGCAAGATGTATCAGAGTTATCTAAATATGGAGCCCATAAAACGCTCAAAATTATGGATGACCATCTTAAGTCATTCAACGTGAAGGCTTATACAAAATTATTAAGCACAATATTTGAAGAGGAAAAATCAAGTGTTTTAGTATTTCCAGGCACTACAGATGCCAACTATATGGCACCAATGATCAGTTATCACATACAGGCCTCTTATGTGTCTAATGTGGCAGGCTATCCTGAAAGTGCAGAGAATTTTGTTGTTAAAAGAACTTCATTTACCAACAAGGCTTATAGTTTTACCAAACTCGTAAGATCTCACAAGGCTCTTACCATATCAAAAAACTCTGTTGGTATTTCAGAAAACCCAGTAGATGGCAGTGTTGTTGACTACAATGCCAACTTATCTGAAGCTGATTTCGGATTAAAAGTAACCGAAGTGCAACAATCTAAAGGACAAGTTACCATTGCAGATGCAGAGGTAGTTGTGTCTGGTGGAAGAGGCTTAAAAGGTCCTGAAAACTGGAACATTTTAGAAGATTTTGCCGAGGTATTAGGAGCCGCAACTGCCTGTTCTAAACCTGTTTCAGATTTGGGCTGGAGACCGCATAGTGAACACGTTGGGCAAACAGGTAAACCTGTAGCCACTAACTTATATTTTGCCATTGGTATTTCCGGAGCTATACAGCACATTGCAGGCATTAACTCTTCAAAAGTAAAAGTTGTTATCAATACCGACCCTGAAGCTCCATTTTTTAAAGTAGCTGATTATGGTGTTGTGGGCGATGCCTTTGATATAGTACCTAGATTAACACAAAAAATTAAAGCATTTAAATTACAAAATTCATAAATTTTACATAACTTGTGCCCTTATTGGGCTGTCTGAACTAGGAGAGCAAAATCTTAATCAGACAGCCCATTTTTTTTGTAAAAATGAACATAAACTATGAGTTTAGTAAGATTAACAATCAAAGGAATTTCTTATAGTCAAACCCAAAACGGAGCCTATGCACTTGTCTTGAACGAAGTAGATGGCGATTTAAAATTACCTATCATAATTGGTCCGTTTGAGGCTCAATCTATAGCCATTGCCTTAGAAAAAGAATTAAAACCTCCTAGGCCTTTAACCCATGACTTATTTAAAAATTTTGCAGAAAGATTTGATGTTACTATCAAGCAAGTTATAATTCATAAATTAGTAGATGGTGTATTTTTTAGTAGTTTGATTTGCGAAAGAGATAAAATTGAAGAAATCATAGATGCAAGAACCTCAGATGCCATAGCCCTTGCATTGCGGTTTGACGCCCCAATTTTTACGTTCAGAAACATCCTAGACAAGGCTGGTGTTTTTTTAAAAAACCCTTCGGAGGCAACCAATTTGCTAGACCAAGAACTGAGTCAGCCCAATGAAAGCTTGATGGAAGAGAAAACAGAAACTGGCTCAAATAATTTTGCTCAACACAGTTTGCAAGAGCTATACAAACTTTTAGAAGAAGCTGTGCAAAATGAAGACTATGAATTAGCCGCTCGGCTGAGAGACGAAATATCAAAAAAGGAATCATAATACAGTGTGTTTTTTATGAAAAAACTGACCCTCTTTTTTCTGTTTACGGCCATTGTATTTGCCCAAAACATTGAACAATCTTGGCATCAAATTAATGCAGATAATAGTTTTTTAGATTTAAAAAACGGAAAATATACTTATCAAGATAAGGCAGATTCTCTAAGTTATGAAGGTGATTATTTACTTCAAGGCAAATTTTTATTTCTTTTTAAAGAGCAACAAGAAGGAATTTTTAAACGGTTTTTAGTAGACAGCCTAGCTGATGACCATTTAAGACTACTTCATCACTCAGAAACAATAACTTATAGCCCAAAATTTGTTGTTTCAGAGAAAAAATTAGCCCCAAGCCAAGGCTTATCTTTGGAGAGTATCTACAGAGGTATTATTGGCATGTTGTGCTTATTATTAATTGCATATTTGTTTAGTAGCAAAAAAAAGGCCATCAACTGGAAAACTGTTTTTATTGGGTTGTCGCTACAGTTAATTCTTGCTTTTGGCGTGTTAAAAGTGCAATTTGTAAAAACAATTTTTGAAAAAATAGGCAAAATCTTTGTTTTAATTCTAGACTTCACCAAAGCCGGAAGCGAATTCTTATTGGGAGGCATGATGAATGTGGAGAGCTTCGGGTTTATCTTTTTATTTCAAGTTTTACCTACCATTATCTTTTTCTCGGCTCTAACATCCTTGTTGTTTTATCTCGGAGTTATTCAATTTGTAGTAAAATGGCTCGCTATCTTGCTGACAAGAATTTTAGGCATTTCAGGGGCAGAAAGTTTATCTATAGCTGGCAATATTTTTTTAGGGCAAACAGAAGCTCCTTTAATGATAAAGGCCTATTTAGATAAAATGAATAAATCTGAAATATTATTGGTGATGATAGGCGGAATGGCCACGGTTGCCGGTGGTGTTTTAGCTGCTTATATTAATTTTTTAGGTGGTAACGATCCTGTTTTAAGACTAGAATTTGCAAAACACTTATTGGCGGCATCTGTGATGGCAGCCCCTGGAGCCATTGTGATTTCAAAAATTTTATTTCCTCAAACCGAAGGGATTTTAAAAGAAGTTGACGTAAGCCAAGACAAAATAGGGTCAAATATTTTAGACGCTATTGCTTCTGGCACAACCGAGGGGCTTAAATTAGCGGCTAACGTTGGTGCCATGTTGTTGGTTTTTATTGCTTTTATAGCTTTAATAAATTATGTCTTAGGCGATTTTATTGGAGCTAAAACTGGTCTCAATCAACTCATAGCAGAGCATACCTCTTACGATAAATTTTCGTTAGAGACCATTTTAGGTTTTATTTTTGCTCCACTGATGTGGCTAATTGGCGTGGCCAAAGAAGACATGATGATGATGGGACAACTATTAGGCATTAAACTAGCTGCATCAGAATTTGTAGGCTATATTCAATTGGCCGACCTGAAAAATGTGAGTAATGTGCAGCATTTCACCTACAACAAGTCTGTGATCATGGCCACTTATATGCTTTGTGGGTTTGCAAATTTTGCTTCTATAGGCATCCAAATAGGCGGCATTGGCTCATTAGCACCAAATCAGCGTAAAACACTTTCAGAATTTGGACTCAAAGCCGTGCTTGGGGGTAGTTTAGCTTCGCTGATGTCTGCTGCCATAGCAGGGATGATCATAGGATAATATTTTTTGAACACTTTATAACATTACAATGAAAGCATATCACGATTTATTAGAGCATATCTTAAAACATGGTGATCAAAAAGGAGACCGCACTGGCACCGGTACTATCAGTGTATTTGGCTATCAAATGCGGTTCAATTTGGCCGAAGGATTTCCGTTAGTCACCACCAAAAAAGTGCATTTAAAATCGATTATACATGAATTATTGTGGTTTTTAAAAGGTGAAACCAACATTAAATACCTTAAAGAAAACGGGGTAAAAATATGGGATGAATGGGCAGATGAACATGGCGATTTAGGTCCGGTTTATGGTCATCAATGGAGAAATTGGAACAATGAAAACATCGATCAAATAGCAGAGCTTGTCAATACACTCAAAACCAACCCCAATAGCAGACGCATGTTGGTTTCTGCTTGGAACCCCAGTGTATTGCCAGATACTACTAAGAGTTTTGCCTACAATGTAGCCCAAGGCAAAGCCGCCTTACCTCCGTGTCATGCATTTTTTCAGTTCTATGTGTCTTCCCCAAGCCAGCCGGGTGCCAAAGGAAAATTATCTTGTCAGCTATACCAACGCAGTGCAGATGTTTTCTTGGGAGTACCTTTTAATATTGCTTCGTATGCCTTGTTTACCATGATGGTGGCTCAAGTTTGTGATTTTGAACTAGGCGATTTTGTGCATACTTTTGGCGATGTGCACATTTACAACAACCACCTTGAGCAAGTAAAACTGCAATTGAGCAGAGATTGCAGGCCTTTGCCAACCATGCAACTTAATCCAAATGTGAAAGACATTTTTGACTTTACTTTTGATGACTTTACGTTGTTAGACTACAATCCGCACCCACACATCAAAGGAGATGTGGCTGTTTAATAGCCTATTTTTTCATAACCCAAGTCATATGTTGAGGCAAATGCCACCTCGTATTGCTGGCAAGTTTTTTGCCACCTATTGATGTTTGTTTTACTATTGGTACCATCAGCTATAATTTTCTTAGGGTTAAAATCTTTAATGAGTTGTTCAAAATTTACTTTCGGATTGTTGGACACAATAATAATCTCTGGGGTCAGTGTAAGGTTATTAAAAAAATAAGCTTGATTGATTAATAAAATTTTGGTGTTTCCGATTTCATAAAAATTTTTAATCGGCAAAACTTTATATTCTTTGCAAAAACTGCCTCTAAAATAGTTTTGAAGGGTTCTGTTTTGTTTGATGTCCTGAATATTGGTATATACATAAGCTACTTCATGGTGCCGTTTGAGGTATAGATTTTCTTTCTTTTGGTTAAACACAATAAACTCAGTTTTGGAATTGTGTTGGATAAAGATGTATTGATAAAGCACATAAAACCCCAGAAGAGTAAAACTAAAAATAAGTATTTTTTGAAAACTCAACCGGTATACAAAGTTTATGAACATAAAAATCAAGATATAAGAAGCAATTAAGAGTGAGAAATTAAAAGAAACCTGTGTAAACACATAATCTTCTAAAGAGCCTATGTGTTGAATTATGCGGTACATCAGAGAGATTAAAAAATCATATACCAAATTTATCCATTCAAAAGTGAAATTAAATACAGACAGTAATAACATTAAAAATGACAAAAACAAAATGATGGTTACCATTGGAATAGCAAATAAATTGGAAACCAAAAACAATCCAGGAAATTGATTAAAATAGTACAAAGCTATTGGAAACACGCCTAATTGAGCCGCAAAAGACACTACCACTATTTGATAAAAATATTTTACAACCACCTGCTTTGGCTCCCATTGTCTAAAAAATTTATTGAGACTAACAATGGCAAAAACAGCGGCATAACTCAGTTGAAACCCAACATCAAAAATTATGTGGGGTTTAATGATCATTAAAACCACCATCGAATTGGCCAAATGATTATAGACACTTACCTGATTTTTTTGATAATACCCAAACACAAAAAAACTAAACATTAATACAGCCCGAGAAACCGAAGGGCTAAAACCCGTGAGCAAAGCAAAAAACCATAAGCATAAAATTATAAGTAGAGACTTTAGCCCATCATGACCCTTTAGAAACCATAAAGAACCAAAAAAGATGTTTAAGAAAATCAAAATAATACCTACATGCAAGCCAGAAATGGCCAATAAATGAATGGCTCCAGATTGCGAAAAATACTTATAAGTTTCTTGGTCTATATCCGATTTCTGACCTAGTGTTAGGGCCTTCATGATGGCTTTTGATTGTTGACTGATGTTAAGTTGATTTATATTTTGCTCCAAAAAAAGCCTAACCTGATTGGCTTGATAAAATAGGTTTTTTTGTTGCCCAATGATTTTAAAGTTATTACCATAAATACTAATTTGATATTGATAGCCTTTCTTTTTTAAGAATTCTTGGTAATTAAATCCATAAAGATTTCCCTGAAACGGAATGGGCTCAATAGCATCAGTAATCATCAATACATCATAAGGTTTTGGGTAATCTGAAAGTTTGGTTTGATTTGAAATTTTTAGCAATACCCTGAGGTTGGTTGGCTGATTGTTTAGATGGGTGATGTTTAAAAAATACTGGTAATTATAAGTTGTATTCTTAGACTGAGCTGTCAGATAGCCTACAATGTTTTGAGGTGTATTTTCTAATTTTTTTACACGGTTATTTTCTTCAACTTGGTAATGAATTTGTTGTAAAAAAAAACCTAGTGAAATAAAAAAAATAAGATTTAATAGAACAGAAATATTTTTAATAAACTTAAAAATAAGTAGCCCTATTAAGAAGAATACGGCTGATAAAGCAATGAAAAAAGTTGAATCAAAATTTTCAAATAATTGGTAATAGCCCAAAAGAATTCCAGCTAATAAACCTATTAGTATACTGTAAATAGGAAAATTAAAAAACTTGAAAAACAATTTGATTAATTTTTAAGTAAATTTAATCAAAAAATATTTTCAAAAAGAAACAAATTATAAAATTCTTGAGGCGTGAGAGTAAGCTCTGGTATAATAATTTTCGTTTAAAGACGATACAATTACACCTTTGGATGAAGAAGAGTGAATAAAATACACATTGTTGTCATGAACATCTACTACCATCCCCACATGGCTAACGCCACTTCTTCTGCGGTTGGTTCTAAAAAACAGCAAATCTCCTTTTTGTAATTCATTTTTAGATAGGCGTTTACCCAGCACAGACATTTCGTGAGATGTTCTAGGCAACTTTATGTTTTGTTCTTGAAACACTCTAACAATAAGGCCAGAACAATCTATACCATTGTGGGTCATGCCTCCTAAACGGTATCTTACGCCTTTGAATTTATAAGCTTCTTCAATCAATCTAATAACCACATCTGAATCTAAATCTTCATTCAAAGACAAGTCGTATTCTAAATCATAAATCATGGTAGATTTTCCTATTTCTACCTCACTCACAACGGGTCTTACGTTTCTGGGACTTCTGATGGTGCTTTGTGAAGTTTGCATGTTAAGTTTCTGAAGTTTTTCTCGGTAACTTATATCTTCAGTTTTTGTGGTTTGCACGATGCTTTTATTGCTTCCACAAGAAGTTAAAATAAAAATTGAGCAAAGAAATAAAATTAACTTGTTGAGCATCAAAACATAAAATTTTGGCAAATATAAGTTATTTCCTCAAAAAGTCAAGCATTTTTTTGGCTGTTCTATCACTTGCACCCTGTCCGCCTAGTTTTTTAACAAGGTTTTGATAGTTTGTTTTGATTATTTTTTGATTCTCTGTTTGCAAAATATCATTTAGAGCAACTTCAAGATTTTGGTTGTTGAGCTCTTCCTGAATAAGTTCTTTTACTATGGCTTGGTCCATGATTAAATTAACCAAAGAAATATATTTGAGTGTAATAATTCTTTTGGCAATAAAGTATGAAATGGCATTTCCTTTATAGCAAACTACTTCGGGCACCCCATGCAAAGCAGTTTCTAGTGTAGCCGTGCCAGAGGTAACCAAAGCAGCAGTGGCATGATTGAGCAAATCATAAGTTTGGCCAAAAACAATTTTGCAGTTAAAATTTTTAGTTAATTCTTCATAAAAAGAAGCTTCTAAACTCGGGGCACCAGCCACCACAAACTGATAGGTTGAAAAATTATTTTGTACTGATAACATCAAGGGGAGCATGGCTTTTATTTCCTGTTTTCTGCTTCCTGGCAACAAAGCAATTATTGGAATTTGAGAATCTAATTGGTTGATTGTATAAAATGTTTCTTTGGCCTGATAGGCATAGTTGCCAATGGCATCTAACAACGGATGCCCCACATATTCTACTGGATATTGGTGTTTGTCTTCAAAAAAAGTTTTCTCGAAAGGTAAAATCACATACAGTTTATCAATGTATTTTTTGATGTCTTTTACCCGATTTTCTTTCCAAGCCCAAACTTGTGGAGCAATATAATAATGAGTTTTAAAATTTTGTTGCTTAGCCCATTTGGCTATACGCATGTTAAACCCCGGATAATCAATAAAAATGATGACTTCTGGCTGAAAGCCTAAAATGTCTTGTTTGCAAAAATACAAATTCTTAAAAATGGTTTGCAAATTCATGACAACTTCCGCAAAGCCCATAAAAGCTAAATCTCTGTAATGTTTTACGAGTGTGCCACCTTGTTGTTGCATCAAATCACCACCCCAAAATCTAAACTCACAAGCCAAGTCTATTTTTTTTATGGCCTTCATGAGGTTTGACCCATGCAAATCTCCTGAGGCCTCTCCGGCTATGATGTAATATTTCATATTAATAGTTTATTTGAGGTGTTTTTGTGAAAGATATATTTTTACAAAAATATTACTTTTTTTAGTTTAATGTTTTCTAAATAATCATTTTGGCTTGTATTGATAAAAATTTATTGCATGGCATGATTAGTTTTGATGATATTATTATTTGTTTTTATGATAAATGCTTTGTCATATCATGTATAAAAACTATAAATTTGCAATAAATTTTTAGAATGAAGATTCATTTAAATCATCAATTTTTTGAGTAATACCAAATCCATAAAAAATCAAAAACATGAAATTACCCGTTATAAAACAACTCACGCAATTTATTCAAGACAATGATGTAGATTACATCAACGAAACCCTTGAAGTATTAGAAAATTTGGCCGAAGTACCATCTTTAAAAGATGAAGAATTAGATGTAATAGGTGAATTAATTTCTAACATGTATGGGGCTATTGAGGTGAACAAAATGATTAAAGAAGGCAAAGACCAAAAAACTGCCCTCAATGAGTTCATGAAAAGAGTTTTAGGCTCTATTGATAAATAAAGGGTTTCAAGAGATTAAGGCCTTAGCCACTCGCTCAACAATACAGCAGTGGCAGTGCCCACATTAAGGCTTTCTGTTTTTTGATGTATAGAAAACTGAGGGATGGTGAGCCGATGATGTATCAGCTTTTCTACCTCAATCCCAATGCCATGAGACTCGCTGCCCATTACCAAAACCGCATCGTTGGGTAATTTACATTTATAAATTTGTTCACCTTCTAAGAAAGCCCCATATATAGGCAATGTTGTTTGGCTTAAAAATTTTTGTAAATCTGTATAAAAAATCTTTACCCTGCCTATAGACCCCATACTTGCCATGACTACTTTAGGATTAAAGGCCTCAACGGTGTCATGACTGCATACCAACTGCTCTATGCCAAACCAATCGCAAAGTCTGATGATTGTTCCTAAATTACCCGGGTCTTTTAACTGGTCTAGCACCAAAATTTTATTAGTTTGTGGTAATGTTTTATGCTCGGGAATCTTAAATACGGCCAAAACAGACGACGGGGTATCTAAACATGATATTTTTTTCATGACATCATCAGTAATTAATTGAGTATTTTGATGATTTATCAAATTTTTATCAGTGGTTATAAAATACTCAATTTGCAAATTGGCATCTAATAACTCAAAAACAGTTTTTTTGCCCTCGGCGATAAATAATTGATGTAAAATACGGTACTTTTTTTGGTGTAATTGACAAATTAGTTTTTGTTGGTTTTTAGTAAGCATAAAAAAATAATGTATTTTTGAAGCAATATTCTTTAAACATTGAAATTTAACAAAGCAAATTTATTGATTTTATTTTTAATAGGCCTTTTTTGGAGTTGTAACTCAACTAAGAGGGTGCCTAAAAATAGATATTTACTCACCCAAAACAAAATTTTTGTAGACAGTGTCTTAGTAAATTCTGAAGAAGTTAACTTGATACCGATTCAAAAAGAAAATTCAAAATTTTTAACCATCCCTTTTGCTTTACACATTTTCAATTTAGCCAAACCAAACAACGAAGAACGCTTTAGAAAAAAATACATCGATGATACCTTAAGATATCAAAAACTATCAAAACTTTTGTCCGAAAAGCAAGTCTATAGGCTTAGCCAATCTTTTTGGTATAAGGGTTTTCCTAATTTTTTACGAAATTATGGTGAAAGACCTAGCATAATAGACTCCTCATTAACAGTGCGTTCGTTGCAACGGTTTAAACAATATTACTTTAATCAAGGTTATTTTGAAGCAGCTATAAATTATACGGTTGATTCAATAAAACCTCAAAAAGCTGTTATCAATTATCATGTTCAAAGAAATAACCCAACTTATCTCGGATCTATTTCACAAAATATTTCCTCCAAAACGTTAGACTCGCTTTATCAAATTCATCTACAAGATAGCCATCTGAAAGAGAATGATATTTACAATACCAAAAATTTTGAACAAGAAAGACAACGGCTTAATCAGTTATACAGAAATAATGGGGTTTATAATTTTCAACCAAATTATGTAAGATTTAATGTGGATACCGTTGCCACCAATAAAAAAGCAAATATTGCTTTGCAAATTGGTGATTATGAGCAAAGAAAATCTGACACCATATTCAAAAAACCTTTTATGGCTCATCAAATAAAACGAATCAATATTTTTACTTATGATAGCCGTAGCTCCGAAAAAAACATAGTAGTAGACAGCACCAGCAAAGGTATCAACATCATTAGTTTAGGAAATCTAAAATACAAACCCAAAGCCCTTATCAACAATCTTTTTATCAATACCAATGAATTGTATGAAGATCAAAAAGTGCAACAAACTTCTATGGCACTTAACAACTTAAAGGTGTTTAATTTTCCGACCATTCAGTTTGAAGAAATAGAAAATGATGATTCTCGAGGGCTAATTGCCAATATATTTTTGCGACCCAAAAAGAAATTTATTACCCGATTTGCTGTAGATTTTACCCACTCCAACATTCAAGATTTTGGTATTGCAGCCAATACCTCGGTATTAGTAAATAATGTGTTTGGTGGTGCAGAATCGTTTCAATTTGGCGTTAGAGGTAATATAGGGGCTTCAAGAGATTTATCTGGAGCCGAAGACCGGTTTTTTAATGTGGTTGATTATGGTATTGATTCCCGATTAATATTTCCGAGAATTCTTTTTCCGTTTGACACTTCAAAGTTGATTCCCAATTATATGTTGCCAAACACCAATATTAATTTCGGATTCTCTAAACAAGAAAACATAGGGCTAGATAAAGAAAACTTTACCGGGGCTTTGTCTTATCAATGGATTCCAAAAACCAACAACTTTGTAAGATTTGATTTATTAAACGTGCAATACGTTAACAACCTTCGCACCAATAATTATTTTAATATCTACAGATCGTCTTTTAATCAATTGAATCAAATTGCCAACACCCTTAGCATAAACCCTGCGTTTTTGGATGAAAACAGTAATTTGATCATAGAAAGCGGCACCCAAGGATTTATAGATGGAGTGCTAAACAATGAAATTAACATAGGCAGCAGAGAATTAAATGTAGTAAGAAGCATAGAAGAAAGAAGACAACGCCTCATAGAGAACAACCTGATTTTATCTTCTAGTTTTTCTATCAACATGACCAACAAATCAGATATTTCTGATAACTCTTTTAGTGTTTTTAGAACCAAATTAGAATCTGCTGGCAATGTTTTGAGTCTGCTTTCAAATTTGAGAAATGATGTGCCCGAAAATGAATTTGGTAACCGAACGTTTCTAGATGTGGCCTATGCACAATACATTAAAACAGAGTTTGAATACATCAAACATTGGGATTTAAATAAACTACGGGTGTTTGCTGTTCGTTCGTTTGTGGGTATTGCCATTCCTTATGGAAACTCTAACAACATTCCGTTTCAAAGATCTTATTTTGCCGGAGGGTCTAATGACAACAGAGCGTGGAGACCCTTTAGCTTGGGGCCAGGAGCGAGTGCTTCTTTAAATGACTTTAATGAAGCCAATTTAAAATTGGCCTTTAATGCCGAATTCAGATTTAAGTTATTTGGTAGTTTTAGAGGAGCTTTGTTTGCAGATGCCGGCAATATTTGGCATGTTTTTGACAATCAAACTCTGCAAGAAGCAAATTTTGTAGGATGGCAATCATTGCGAGACTTGGCCTTAGGTTCAGGATTTGGGATACGTTATGATGCCGGATTTTTTGCCATCAGAATAGATTCAGGATTTAAGACCTACAACCCCGCTTTGCCGCTTGAAGGCAGATGGTTTAAAGAATACAATTTTAAAAATGCCGTATTGAACTTGGGAATCAATTATCCGTTCTAAAAAAATCAGCCCCCCAAGTCTATGGCCTGCTCTACATCCCAATTCTGACGAACATCTACCCGTTCAGGAAAATATAACACCTCTTCAGATTGTTTTTTTTCTAAATAATTACCCGTGTCCCAAACACCATTGTCATTTTCATCATATATAAATCTAACAACATACTTAAATGGTTCTATAAGCTTAAAAGATACTTTGGGTTCTCTTAAAATAGCCTCGTATTTTGTTTCTCCCTTGTCATCTGCCAACTGAACAATCACGGGATAGCTTTTTACATTTCTGAGCTCCAAATTTAAATTGCCATAATTAGATAAGGCTTTGGTGGTAAGTTTTAAATTGAGGGTGTCATGCGTATTCCCTAAAAAATCTTCAAACGCTTGGGGCATTGCCAAAAAATTATATTTCTGATTTTCTTCTGTATTCCATTTAATGGTTATTTTTTTTAACCAACTGTCTTGTTCAATTTTAAAATCCTGAAAAATTGAATCCTTATCTGTGATGGTAATTAAATTTTTGTTGATTTTACTGATGGGTATATTGTAGTTTAAGGTTAACTCTCTGCCTAAATCTATCATACTAGATTTATCGGGGGTTATTTGTAATGAATCTTTTTCAGATTTTCTAAAAACAGTTTTAAATTCTATGTTATCTAATTTAATCCTAAGGGTGTCAGTTTCAAAATTTTTGAACCAAATTTCTAGGGAGTCTTTGTCTTTGTATTTAGAAATTTCGGGAGTGATCCATTCCTTGTTAAATTGCATTTTAATTGGTTGCTTTTCATAGACCCCTTCATGAGCTAACACCAACTTATTATTTTTTTCTAAAAATAATCTGGTGGGTTTAAAGGCCATTTTTTCTTTAAAAAGCTCAATTTCATAGAGCGTATCATTGGGTAAAGAAATAAAATCTTTGTAAAACCCAATTTTTTCTGATTGCGGATTAAAGAAAAAATTATTGTTCAAATCTTGCAAAGCCACCAATAAATACTGTCCTTTTTTGAGGTTTTCTAGTAAAAACTGATTGCCAAAATCTAAGGTATTGGTCACGTAATTGGGCATTTTTTTAAAAACAACCGAGTCATTAAAGCTTTCATTAACTTCATATAACATTACCGTGATGTTTTTATCAACTTTGTCAAAAAAAGCATCTTTTATGCTACCTCCCAACATCAATGAGTCTATGTAACTACTCGTAGAAAACACATACCTAAACTGCTCATAGGGGTTACTCTCGTTATTGTCTTGTATGCTTGTGCCAAAATTTAAACTATAAGTGGTGTTGGCTTGCAAGGTGTCTTTCAGCTTGATGGTGATGAATTTACTGGCATTTGTAGGGATTACCTCTGGTTTTGTTTTTTGAGGTGGAGACACTATCAATTGTTTGGCAACATCTTTTAGTTTAATGTATTCATCAAAATAAATTTTTATTTGCTTGGCTTCAAAGTTGGTCGAAAAATTTTCTGGTAAACTGTATCTTAATACCGGTGCAAGAGAGTCTTTTGGTCCTCCATCAATAAACCCTCTTTTGGCACATTTAGAAAAACTAAACAGCAAAAAAACAAACAACAAGCCTCTTACAAACAACTTCATCTAATGATATTATGAGCTACAAATAAACTATTTTTTTTATAAAATAAGGGCTAAAAAAACAATAATGTTTTGGCATTTTATTGCGTCAGTGCTATGCTTGCCACACTCACTTTGATGTTTTGATGTTTTTGCAAGAGTTTGATGCAATTGATGATGGTGCTTCCGGTGGTTATAACATCATCAATAATTATGACATGAAGGCCCACCAAGTTTATTTTTGTGTTTAATGCAAAATTATCTTCTGCTAATTGCAAACGTTCTTTTCTTTTTAATTGAGATTGAGATTGGGTATATTTTACCCTTAACAAAGCGTCTTCATAATACGGAATATTTAACAGATGGGCTATGCTTATTCCCATTTGAGTCAGCTGATTATAGCCTCTTTTTTGTTTTCGCTTTGGATGAATAGGCACCGATACTACGGCATCTATTTGCCAATTATTGTCCCTTATTTTTTCTGCTATCCAAACACCCATAGCCGCTCCAATTTGTGTTTGGTTTTTATATTTTAGTTTATGAATAAGATGATGCACCTCATTGCTAGCTTTATAATAAAAAAGTGCTGCAGCATATTGTAAGTTTACAGACACGGAAAGTTTTTCTTTTAGCTCATTGTCGCAAAGTTCAAAATGATTAGAATAAGGCAAGGATATTCTGCAAAAATGACAAACTAATCCTTCATTATCTCTAATGATATGATCACAAGTGACGCAAGTTTTAGGATAAAAAACCTCAAGAAGTTTCTTCAACAAAGACCTCATCAAAAAAATTCTTTTTTTCTAAATACATCACTATTGCTTCTTTCATTAGTAAAGACTGCTCACCAGCTTTTAGATTTGGCAATAATTCTTTTACTTTAAAGTGTGGCCATGCATCTTGGTCTACGTAATCAAACTCGTAATACCCCAGAGGTTCTAATACTGTACAAATACCAACATGCATGATGTTTACCTTATCATCTTTGCTATGTTTTTTATGCCACAAGCCGGTTTCTTGTATACCTATAATGAACAAAATAGCGTCTAAATCTAAAGATTCTCCATCGGCAAAGCGTTGAGAGAAATTTTTTTCTACATATTGCCATTTCTTTTTTAGGGCAAGGTCTCTGATCATGTTATATGTAATTTAAGAACTTCAAAAATAGCTTAATAAATTTAAAAATTAAAATCATTATCCCACTTTATAAAAACAACTTTCATGGCTATTTAACAATTTTTTTATAATTATAAAGACAATTTGTATATTTGCTTTTAAAGTGAAATAAAATGGGGTTAGTATCGGCTAAAGAAATTGCAAAAACAATCAATTTAAGTAAATATGGTTTTATAGGAACTTTTTTTGGATGGATTCTGATGAAAGTTCTCAGAATATCTACCATGAATTATATTTATAACAAGAATAAACACTTGTCTGAAATTGATTTTTTGAATGGCATACTCAAAGACTTTAATATAAAATTTGAAATACCCGAGGATGATTTTAAAAGATTACCCAAAGATGGTGCCTACATCACCATCTCCAATCATCCGTTGGGAGGTATCGATGGCATATTGCTTTTGAAGTTAATGCTCGAAAAAGTGCCTGATTATAAAATCATTGCTAACTTTTTATTGCATCGTATAGAGCCTATGAAGCCCTATATAATGCCGGTAAATCCGTTTGAAAATCACAAAAATGCCAAATCGAGTGTGGCAGGCATTAAAGACGCTTTGAGGCATTTATCAGACGGACATCCGTTAGGGTTATTTCCTGCAGGTGAGGTATCAACCTATAAGAATGGCAAATTAATTGTAGACAAACCATGGGAAGAAGGTTCTATTAGGCTGATAAAAAAAGCAAAAGTGCCGGTGGTTCCTATTTATTTTCATGCTAAAAATAGTCGACTGTTTTACGTGATGTCAAAAATTAGCGATACCCTCAGAACAGCCAAATTGCCCTCAGAATTACTCACCCAAAAAAGACGCGTGATAAAAGTTAGAATAGGCAAGCCCATCTCGGTAGCAGAACAAGAAGAGCTAAGTAATTTAGATCAATATGGTGATTTTTTAAGACGAAAAACCTATATGCTGTCTAATTCTTTTAACAAAGGGAATAGCTTACTAATTGGTCCTAATTTTAGATTTGAAAAGAAACCAAAAGCTATTGCTAAGCCTGCCAATCAAGATAAAATTATTGCAGAAGTTGAGCAACTCAAAGACACCGAACATCGCTTGCTAAAAAGTAAAAATTATGAAGTTTATTTGGTGTCTGCCGAAAGAATCCCAAATATCTTACATGAAATAGGACGATTGAGAGAAATCACTTTTAGAGCAGTAGGCGAAGGTACCAATGAATCTTTAGATTTGGATAAATTTGATACCTATTACCACCACATGTTTTTGTGGGATGACGACAACCAAACCATAGCAGGTGCCTACCGCATGGGACTCGGTTCAAAAATTTATGCCAAATATGGTATAGACGGTTTTTATCTCAATGATTTGTTTAGGTTTGAACCCGAGTTGTATAATTTTATGTCGCAGTCTATAGAAATGGGCAGGGCTTTTATAACTGCCGAATACCAACAAAAACCCATGCCTTTATTTTTGTTGTGGAAGGGCATCGTGCACACCACCCTCAGATTTCCAGAACATAAATACTTGATTGGTGGGGTGAGTATCAGCAATCAGTTTTCTGATTTTTCTAAAAGTTTGATGATAGAATTTATGCGTTCGCACTATTTTGATGCCTACATTGCACAATATGTGAGACCCAAACAAGAATTTAAAGTAAAACTTAAAGACGAAGACAAAGATTTTGTGTTAAATGAAACGTCCTCAGACCTTAATAAATTTGATAAGATTATAGACGAAGTAGAGCCCGGAAACTTACGACTACCTGTGTTGATAAAAAAATACATTAAGCAAAATGCCCGCGTAGTGGCCTTTAACGTAGACCCGTTGTTTAATAACTCTGTAGACGGACTGATGTATATTAAAATTTCCGATTTGCCAGAAAGTACTGTAAAACCTGTGATGGAAGAATTTCAAAAAGAACTTGAGAAAAAAGCTGAAGGTGAATAATTTACTTCTTTAACTTGAGAAAGTAATCTATTTTTTGTAAATCAAAATTTTTGAATTGTATTTGTGGGGTATCACAAGGTTTATTTATTGGTGA
>DAIRDG010000032.1:0-24819 GCA_036796275.1 Flavobacterium sp. | reverse complement strand
TTATGTCAAATATTTTATTACATTTGCTCAAAGTACACACTTTCGTACACACTTTCCCTGTGAAATCTTATGATTGAGGGGGTATGAGGAGGAAAATGATCATACATTAAACTATTAAGAATCAAAATTTAAATATATCACATTTAATGAAATAGAGATATTAATGTTAGTAGAAACTGAAACAACATGTTAATAAAAATAATGCTTATAGCAGATAGTTATAAAGTTTATCGAATTTCTTTATTTAATAGTCAAGGGTGAGAATTAAGATGGGTTGAGCATATAAAATCTAATGTTACAATACCACAATCTTTTCACAAACCAACCTTAGTATTTCATCAAATATTTTTTTAATACACCCCTAATAATTTTATATTTGTGCAAACTACTGCACAAAAATGTCTAGACTAAAATCGGCTTTAATCTTGCTAAACAATGTTTATTATGAGCATCAAAAACTCACCCGTGCAACATTTAAGCAAAGATTAATAGAAGCCGACTTGGCTCATTCGCCCAAAAAAATTACAGACTTGTTGCTTTACATACAAAATACATTTGGTATAGAGCTAACCTTTAGAAGTCAAAACAATACCATTCAGGTAGTTGAAGATGAGGCTAGTCAGTACCATTTTATCAAGTCTTTGATTTTTAACGGAAAATTGAAAAATCAATTATTAAAAAACGAAAACCATATCATTTCATTTTCGTCTGATGTTGATTTTAGTTACAAAGAAATTATTTTTGAATTGTATGAGACCATCATCAAAACCATCAAAATTAAAATTGATTATAAGAGTTTTGAGAGTATAGAAAAAAATGATTTGATTTTAAAACCGTTGTTGCTCAAAGAATATTTGAGTCGTTGGTACCTGATTGCCGAATGTGATAACTCAGACATAAGAGTTTATGGTCTCGAAAGAATGAGCAATTTAAGAATTTTGAACCAAAAATTTACAGCCAACCTCAAAGCGATTGAACTTTATAAAAGCACCATAGGGGTAAACTACTCTGCAAAATTAGAGGAAGTAAAACTTTGGGTTGAGAACTATCAACTCAAGCTATTTGAAACAACTCCGCTTCACCACTCACAACAAGTGGTACATAGAGAAGAAACTTTTGGTATTTTAACCTTAAAAGTAACCCTTAACTACGAGTTTAAACAACTCTTGTCTTCCTTTTTATCCAAAGTTATTGTCTTAGAACCAAAAAGTTTAAAAATTGAAATGAAACAAATTTTTAATGACATGGTAAAAAATTATAGCAAATAATTTTTCAATGCTCCAAAAATGAGTATTGGGCAAGATAACTTTGTGCCAGAATTAAAAATTCATCAAACTAATTAAATTTTTTTGTTGACAAAAAACAATTTAATTAGTTATAACTTACAAAAAATAGGTTAAATTTATGAAGTTGAAAATTGGTGATGAGGTGATAGGAAAGTAAGTAATCAATTAAAATATATAATATGGCAAAAATTTTAAATGTTGGGAAAGGAATAATAAGAATCAGCCCAAAATCAGCAAACAGAATTGAGTTTTCCACTAATGATGGAAGAAATTGGGTTACCAGACATTCAGGTTCGAATTGTGGTGATTTTATTGATTTAGTTGATAATGGTAAAGAAATTTTAGGAACAACAACTAAAGGACTTTATTTTTCAACTAACGAGGGTAGAAATTGGGTTAAAAGACAATAAAACTCTGATTATATTTTAATATTAAAATGATTAATTTGTTTAAATTATAAACATCACATTATTTCTATTCATGTTTAAATTATAATAACTAATAAAATACAAGATTAATGTCAAAATTTAAAAATTTAAACAATCATTTAATCAATAAAAATATTCCAGATTGGTTTGAGTATTTTATAATAAGTATCATAATAATTAATTCAATTCTTATTGGTATTGAGACCTATAGATTTGATGTTAAAATAGCATTTATTCAAAATGTTTGTTTGTGGATTTTTACAATTGAGATAATTATTAGGTTCGCCTTCAGAGATAGAAATAAAAATTTTTTCAAACATGGATGGAATATATTTGATATTATACTAGTTGGGATAAATTATATTCCTATTGAAATATTCGAAAATTCAAGTTATTTGTTTGGTTTAAGAGTTTTAAGAGCCTTTAGAGTTTTAAGATTATTAAAGACAACTGATGAAATTGAATTAATAATTTCAGCAATAAGGAAATCTGTAAAGATTTTGGGATATAATGCATTATTTTTTATGATATCAATTTATTTATTTGCAATTATAGGAGTTTCATTATTTAAATTACCAAAGCCTATTGATGAAAAAACTAGTCAAAAATTAGAGAAATATTATGAAATTGCACCTAATACACCTAGTTGTTCTCCTGACCCATATGATTCTTTAGGTGAATCAGTTTTTACATTGTTTAGAATTTTAACTGGAGAAGATTGGACGGACATTCGTTATAATTTAATTATTGCAAAAAAAATGGGATTAATTTCAGTACCTCAATTTTTCATAACTAGTTATCATGTGGTGTGGTTTATAATTTCAGTATATTTATTTACAAATCTTATAATTGGAGCAATTGTTACTAATTATCAAGAAGTTGTAAATGAAAAAAGAAATAAATTAAAGAAATAAATTAAAGAAATAAATTAAAGAAATAAATTAAAGAAATAAATTAAGGAAAGTAATTTATCAAATATATTATTTGAGATAGTTTATAATTCAAAAATTACAACACCAAAAAATAATATCATGGAATTAAAAAACAGAAACTACTGGCTCTTTAGAGTCTCAGAAAAATGGGGTAAAAGAATTGATTACTGCAAAGAAAACAATCTTGTTTATTGTGGTTGGAATATAGGCTTAAGTTCAAAAACCCCTCAAGAGGTTTTAGCAGAGCATCCATGGGCTTCACGCATGGCCATAAAATTTTGCCACATTCAAGCAGGTGATGTAATCATCATGCCAAACTATGGCGGCATAGCAATTGGCATAGCAAAAGACAAAAAATTTAGATCAGATTTAGATTGGCAAGACACTCTTAATGTGACTTGGCTTACCAAATGGTATCCCAGAAAAGATTTAAGTTCAAAGTTTCAATCTAGACTAAAATTCAGAGGCACCTTTTTAAACTTAGCCGACCTCAAATCAGATATTGAAACACTCATAAACTCAGATTTTATATCTCTTAAAGAAAGTTTCAATCAAAAAATGGAGCAAGAAAGAGAAGAGAGTATCAAGATTATTGCTCAACATTTAAACAAAAGAGCTGACATCTTTTTTCAAGATGTTGAATTTGAAAAATTTATTTTAGAGCTTTTTAAAATCAATTATAACGGATTTGAAGGTTTTAAAAACGACCAAAGACAAGAAGCCATAGATGGGAAAGATTTATGTCTAACTTATGCTATAGATGAATTAGACGTTGTTGTTGAATTGAATATTCAAGTAAAACAGCACACAAACAAAGCATCTTTTGACGGAGTTTTTCAAATCAAGAAAAGCGTTAATGACGACACTAATACCCTTAGCCGAAATATATTGGTAACAAGTGGCGAAGTTGATGAAGAATTTAAACGCAATGCACTCGAAACAAATGTATATGTTTATGGTTCTGAAGATATTGCAAAAATGATTTTAGATAATTATTCTGAAATTTCAGAAAAGTATCTGCAAAAACTCAATCTTGTTAGCAAATTAACAATCATTGAGCAATAATTATCAACAGTCTGTCATATAATTTTTAATATATAATATAAATTAAGCTAAATTGATTAAAAATGACAACACAAGTGTATGCATTTGCTAAAATTGACGACCAAGACGCAAGAATAAAGGTTTATGAAGAAATCAAAAACGGTAAATCTCGTTTTGGTATGTGGGATCAAACGGAATCCTTACAAGAAATGAAGTCGCAAAATTTGTTTTGAGATATGTTCCTGAATTATTAATTGGAAAATAAAATCATAAATCAAATAATTCATTTTAGACTTTTAAATTGAACTACTTGCTCAATGCTCCAAAAACGAGTATTGAGCATTTTAATTTTGTGGTGTTATATAAACAAACCACCACATGACCGCAGATTTTCTTAAAAAACAGTTTGCCATTTATCTTTTAAAACAACATTTTTTTGTTGAAGAAGATAAAATATTCCTGCAAAAATTAAATGCGTTGCAACCCGATGAAACTATTGATTATTCATATTTGTCAGACAAATTCATCAACTTTTTAATAAACGAAGCAGTTTTAGCTGAAACAGTGCTCCAAGATTTAATTAGAGAAGAGTTGATATGTATGCCTTATGAAAAAATAATCAATCATCTTAAAAACATTAAAAATCAATTAAACGAAAGACACAATAAAAAACAAATATTTTATTGTGGTATCAAAGCTATTGACCAAATGGTTTTGGGTTTTCAACATGATAAAACGTATACCATTTTGTTTCAAAAAAGAGAAATTGCAAAAATATTTTTTAATAATCTCAAGGAAAATTTATCATTAGTCTATGGCAATAAATTTTTAAATTACCTCAAACTAGCTAATCCAAAGCAACTTCGTGTCGAAGCCATTTTGTCGAAGCCATTAAATTTATATTATTTGCCAAATAGTATGGCTAAGGACTCTTCAGTTTCTCAAAATTTTTTATTAGAAAATTTACCTAAAGCAATTGAAAATCATAGCAATGTAGTTATTTTTTTTTATCATGCAGAAGAAGAAACACCTAAAAAAGAAGGCGTTGAATCTTCACTTGAAATTATAATTGAATTTAAGTTTTTAAAAAATGACAAACACATACTTGGCACTGATAAGCTGGTAATCAATTCTTCTCAACAATTGCAAAGTATAAAAAGCACTTCCTTTTTGAACAAGTTTATGCGAAAAATGAATGGGTTATTATAAAAAAATCAAGGTATGCTTAAAGATATATTAAATAAAGTTTTAACAGGAAAAATAACGCAAGACAAAGAAGAGATTAAAAAAATTGTTGAGGTATTGTTTTTAACCCAGCAATTCTTGGATGAGTACAATTTATCTGATGTTGAAATAAAAATACACCAATCAAAACATTTCTTAGGATTATGTATCAATAATGGTGAGACTATTTCACTACAATTAAATCACATTTTAACAGGAAGTAAAGAAGCAATTACCGAAACAATAATTCATGAAATAGCCCATTGTTTAACAACCGAAGAAGGACATAATGTTTTTTGGCAAACAAAGGCATTGGAAATGGGTTTAAGTTATGAGCACATTCAAAGATATAAAAACTTATAAAAAATTATATTCCATGAACAGAGCTGTAATCAAAAATCATTTTTTGAAATATTTAGAACTCTATCAAATAACAATGGATGACCATAGTTTATTAAAGGAGCTGAAAAAAAAATCTACCGATGAAATTAATGTATTATTGTTTTCGGAGGATTTTATTGATTTTTTAGTATTTGAATCCGATTTATCTGTAGAAGAAAAAACAGAATTTACAATTACACACCAAAATTTAATACTTAACAAACCACAACCTAAACAAATAACAGAGGTACACACCATTAATGGTATAGATAGAGTTTATGCTTATTATGAACAAAATTTGAAAAATGATAAATATAACTTTCAAATTAACTTTTATGGTAAAACCATTCCAATCAATTGTGTTTTTGAAATAAAAAATGCTTCAAGAGGTATTCCTAGACATGTTTCAATGACGTATGAAATTAATATTTGTAACGAAATTTTTAAACAAAATTTTACAGTATTCCATAAACAAGTTGTTGAAGCTAAAAAGAAAAAGAAAAATTTAACTTTTTTTGATTTAATGGCAACTTATGGTCTTTTTAAATTGGATTTAGATTTAATAGCGTATGAAGCAATTATTAACAAAACTATCGAGATAAAAAACAATAATGGCATTCTATATATTACCAAAGAAAAAGTACTTCAAGCCCTAAAGTATTATAGAAATGAGCTCAGTAATTTTAATCAAATCATGCTTTCTACTAATAATGATTTTGCAAAAATAATTATAGAAGATAAACTTGAAAACAGACTACATGAAGAAAAGCATCATCAATATCTCGATGATACTGAAATGGCTAATAAAACACCATTTCTACGAATTTTTTCCTTAGACAAAAAAGATTATTTTTTTATACACACGGAAGACCTTTTACCCTACAAATACGACAAAACCGCATTGTCTAAGTTAATCATGCCGTTGCAAACCAGAAACATACTTTCTACCATTTTTACGTCAAATATTAATGATTATTATGGAGATTTTATCAAAAATAAACATGGTGGAATGGTTATATTAGCAGAAGGACCAACAGGAGTTGGTAAAACCTCTACAGCAGAAGTCTATTCTGAAATGATTGAAAAACCGTTGTATATTATTCAATTGTCTGAACTTGGTAGTGACGCAAGCTCAATTGAAAAAAACTTAACAATTATTTTTAATAGAATACAAAAGTGGAATGCAGTATTGCTTTTTGACGAGATAGATATTTACTTGTATAAACGCGAAAACAATTTAGAACAAGCAGCAATAGTAGGTGTTTTTCTCAGACTTTTAGATTATTTTTCTGGCTTAATATTTTTTACCACCAACAGAATTGATGTTTTAGATCCAGCCATATTAAGCAGAGTGTCGTTAAAAATTAGATACAAAAGTCACGATGAAAAAAACCGCAGAGAACTATGGCAAAGCAAGTTGGAAGATGCAGAAATAAAAATTGATGCTTTAAAAATTTTACCCAAAATTGAACTAAATGGCAGGCAAATAAAAAATGCCATTCGTGTAGCAAAAGTTGTTTTTGGCAATCAAGTAAAAGAAAACGAGTTGAATAATTTGATATTGAATTATATCATTTAATTTAATTTTATTTTTTTAAATAAAATACTTTATTTGAAAAAAAAACAATCAGCTTGTATGACAAGCATCTTATGCTTTACTAATATCAAACCTAAACAAATAATCAATAACATATTCATTAATTAAACAAATAAAACAATTTATGAACGATTTAAAAAACATTGAAAATCTTCTAAACCATGTAGATTTAATTGTAAAAAAACACGAACAATTTGCAGAATACACAGGTGAAAATTTTAATGTGTTTAATGTGCTTGGCGTGCAATCTTCTGAGTTATCACACTCGGCTTTTATTGCTAATCTATTAAATCCAAAAGAAAAACATGATCAAAAGGAAGTGTTTTTACAATTGTTTATCAACCAACTCATTGAAACATATAAGGAACATGTAGCAGTCGATAATACGAACATAGAAATATTAGAAAACTTTGATATTAAAAACACAAATACAATCATAGAAAAACATATTGGCGAAGTTACTCATGAAGATGGAGGCAGAATTGATATTTTATTAGGTGATGGTAAATACCAAATTGTTATCGAAAATAAAATATGAGCGGGTGACGGTTATAAACAATTGATCCGATATAAAAATGCTTATAAAAACGCACCATTAATATACTTAACATTGCAAGGAGTAATACCTTCAGATGGTTCAAAGGGCGAATTAAAAGAAGGCCAAGATTACATTTGTCTTTCTTACAAAAAAAATATAGTGGCGTGGATAGAAGCGTGCATTAAAGAAATGGCAAATAAACCAATCATTAGAGAAACCCTAAATCAATATTTAATATTAATCAAACAATTAACTAACCAATCAACCAATAATAGTATGAAAAATGAAATAATGAACATTATTTTTAAAAACGAAGAGAATGTAAACGCATTTATTGAAATGCAAAAATTCAGCACAGACTTTTACAAACACATTATTAAAAATTTTTTGATTCCTTCTATTGAAAATGTTGCTTTGAGTTTAAATTTAAATGTCTTTTATAACGAATCCCCGCTGATAAATCAAAATGGATGGCCAGGATTTTACTTTGATAATGATAGGCTCAAAAGAGTTAATATTAAAATTCAAATTTCAGCAAATCGTTCAACTGCCTTTTCTGATATAATTTTTGGTATTGTATCTGATGTTACCAAATTCAATTTTAAAACAATTCAAGATAAATACAAAAATATTTACCCTAATAATCCGAAAAATCATTGGAAGTGTAAAACGGATTACACTTATTATAAAGATTTTAATGATTTAAAAACTTTAAAAAAAATTTATAGTGGTGATTTTGAAAAAGACCTATTTCAAAAAGTGAAAAATATATATCAAATAATTAACGAATCATTAATAGAAAGTTAAATTTCATTTGTTCAATAATTTTATCATTTTCAAATAACAACATTTAAAAAGAAGTTCTCATCAAATCAAACACTTTAAAAAAAAATATTAAATCTAACACATTAAAACCATGAAAAAATTTAAAGAACTAGTTTCATCACCAAACAAAATCATCATACCATCTTATCAAAGAGCTTATGCCTGGGGTGAAGACCAAATTATTCAATTTGTAAAAGATTTACAAGAAATTGATGGCAAAACCTATTACTACGGTCATTTTATTATCGAAGAAAACAAATCAAGCCAAACGTATGAAATCATTGACGGACAACAACGAATCACCACCTTTGTGTTGTTTATCCTATCGGCAAAAAAGGTTTTAGACAATTTTGATATGTCTGCTTATGAACATTTTATTCTAAATAATTTTGAAACAACAAGTTATGACCATGATAATTTCAAAAATTTGGCAGAATCAATAATTAATAACAAACCATTGGTTATAAATCAAGAAACTAAAACATCGTCTTTTATAAGAATTGAAAAAGCTATTGACTATTTTGAGAAATATTTTGCGGCAAACAAAATAAATGACATAACTAATCTTATTGATACATTAGTCAATGCTGACATTTCAACCCATATAGTTAATGAAAAAAGTGTAGCAGTACAGATTTTTGAATTGCAAAACTCAAGGGGTATTAAATTAGACTTAATAGAAAAAGTAAAAGCCAGGTTAATGAAAGAACTTTATTTATATGGTGATGCAAAACATGTAAAATCTCAGATAAATCAAATTCAAAATAATTTTTCAGAAGTTTATAGATTAGAAGAAAAAATTACTGCAAATAGTTTTAGAGGTGAAGTGTCTTTAGAAAACATTTTATTGCATCATTTAAGGGTGATTGATGATGGTGCTAAATTGTTAAAAAGCACCAAAGAATTGCATCTTAGATTAAATGAGCCGAGTTATGGTAATATCGAAAAAAATATACTAAGTTATTTGTCAGCACAACTGTTGGCTAAAACAGAAAAAGAAAAAAAGGTAGAATATATACTAAATTTATGTAATTTATTTGAGAAATCAGTTCACTTTATTTCAGAAACTTTGGTAGAAAAAGATGCGATGAGTCCTTTAATTGGAGATTGTATCATATTAGATAAAAATCATTCATTAGAGCTATATTTAATTTTACTTCATTTAGATAAATTAGATGATTTAGATTTAGAAAAATGGGAGTTGTTTTTATACACGAGAAACTTTCACTTAAAATACTATAATAAAAAAGGAGATAGGGATAAGTTTTATGTGCTCTTTGCGAGAATCATCAAAAATGATGACCTTCCAAATGAAGATAATAAACTGAATAGTATTTTAGACAACTATTTAGACTATGGGTTTAGAGGACATGGCGATGGTTATAAGCTTCAAGAAGTTTTTCAACATTATATAACAACAAACGAAAAAAAAATAAAGAATAATGCCTTTAATTTTAATCCATGGAAAGAAAAAATGACCTATTTGTTATATAAATACGAAATAAGTTTAGATGCTAATTGCAGACCAAATTTAAGAGAAGTTTTCAACAATAAAAAAACATTAGACCATATTTTACCACAAAACTGGCAAATAGATTGGCTTATTAATTCAGATGAATTTGAGAAAAAAAAGCTAAAAGATTCGATGGATAATTTAATTAACGGTATTGGAAACTTATTAATAGTAACACAATCAGAAAATTCGAGTTTAAGTGATAAAGCACCCTTTAACAAGACTTACAAAAATTCGTCTTTTGGTTCTTATAAAAGATTTGAAGAATCAAAGTCAACATGGGAAAATCCAAATAAATGGGAAGGATTGATAAGTAATAGAAGTAAAGAAATTTATGATTTCTTACTAAATTACTTTAGTAATCCCTAAAAAGCTTAAAGCCCCAATTAGTATAAATGATAACAAACACCTATAAAATTTTATTTTTTGAAATAGAATTTTTTATTTAAACCCACTTTCATGCTCACCATCCTTGCTTCTCAAAACCTTAAAACCCAAGCATCAAAAACCTTGAAAACTCTTTTTGATGCTTGCAAAACTAAATCAAATCAGCCGATAGCTTTTGTTTCTAAAGAATTAACTGCTTTTGATTTTGAAAACATAACAGGTACAAGTATCAAGGATTTTATTGAAGAACATAATGGGCAAACAACAAAAAATGATAAGTTAAATGCCTGCATGTATCTGCCACTTCAATCAAAACTTTTTGTTGATTTATGTGATAAACAATGTCATAACAATGACATATCAAGCATTCGAAAATTGATTATACCACTAAAATACAAGCATGATGTACAAAATATTTATATTGATAATTTAGATAAAATTACAGTCAATCAACTGCATAATTTTGAAGACAGGGCCTTTGAAACAGAGTATAAACTAGCTTTATTGTTTTATATGAGCAAAAAATTTCATCTCCATTTTTTTATTGGCATGCCATTGTTAAAAGAAGAAGCAAAACCCAAAAACATTAAACATCTCAACGCCGGCAATTGTTTTGATTTGATTGACTATGTAATTTTTAATCAATAAAAACTAAAAATATTATTTATACAATTTCCTTAGACTACAGAACGAATTTTTTAATAAATCGAAAAAAATAATCCTTCATGATATTAGACAAGCAGCCAATTTAACTAACGATAAAAAAATAAAGATGAAAGCAGAGGCAATGTCATTGACATTTTTAGATAATAAAGGACTTGTAAAAATTCCTTTTTTCAACGTGGCTATGTTTGGGACATAACCAATTGGGAAGATATTTTGACAGATTTATTAGACTTTGAAAAAAGTCATTTCTTTGGTTCTTTGATTCTAAAGCAACAAGAAAAACAATCAGGGAAGCCAAAGGAGGTTTTAGTTATTGACGGACAGCAAAGACTTACAACCCTTAGTGTATAGCTAAGAGCAATCTACAATAGCTTTGACGAGGAAACTCAAAAAAACTGCAAATCTTCACTTTATAATTATTTGTTTTTTAAAAAGAACCAAAACGACAAAAATTATTTTGTGAAGATTGAACATTCAAAAATTGACAAAAAGAATTTCCAAACAATAATTAACAACGAAATTAAAGAAGATGAATACAATGCTGTAATTATTGAGAACCCTGCAACAAAAACTCATTCAAAAAACAAAAAAGTATTACAATGCTTCAAATATTTTTCTGAAAAACTCAAAGACATCAATATTGATAGCAGACTTGAACTATTTAACCGTTTATTAAACCAGGAAAACAAAATTTTTGTAATTATTGAGTTATCAGAAAAAGAAGAAGAACAATCGATTTTCGTCACAATTAACAGTGCTGGGGATAGACTTAGTGGTGCAGATATCATAAAAAATGTTTTGTTTGAAAAAGCATTAGATTTGTTTGATAACGCAGATGAAGTTGAAATACTCTATAAAGAAAAATGGGAAGATATATTTTCAATAGATGAAGATGCAATTAACTTTTGGGATACACCAAGAGCAACAGGCAGGTTAAATCGTGATAACATTGAAATTTTGTTACTTTCAATATCGTTAATCAAGGGTTTCTTCAACCCAGACAAACATACCTTATCCGACTTGACTAACCTTTACAAAACTTATATTTCCAATATTTCAAAAGACGACCTAAAAAAATTCATTGAAGAAATTTCAAAATACGCAAAACTTTTTAGAGAGAAAATTTTGGTTTTTGATGGTTTCACATTATTTAGTTATCAGGATAATTTCGCAAGACTGTTTCATATTCTAAGTGTGTGTGAAATATCAACTTTCCACCCATATATTTTATCACTTTTCTATAAATACGACAACAACGAAACAAAACTGTTAAGAGAATTACATAAAGTTGAAACATTAGTTGTAAGACGAATGATTACAAAGTCTGAAACAAAAAGTTACAACAAGATGTGTAAAGAATTCATCAAAGACAATTCATCGATTGACACTAAACTTGCGGAACAAACCAATGACGAAGTAAAAACGGTTTGACTTCTATCATCAATAAAAATGATACATTGTTATTATTTTGGGTAGAACTTTACAGACGAGCAAACGACAGTAAACAATCAGTAAAAGAACTTAAATACAATTACTCACTTGAACATATTATGCCTCAAAAGTGGGAGGAGTATTGGAGTAATATTGATATTGTTGATAACGCTTCAAATATTATATCTGATAAGGATTTGGCAAAAAAAGAACGTAATTCAAAAATCTATTCAATTGGTAATATGACTTTACTAAATAGTTCATTGAATACATCTCTTAGAAATTATGAGTTCAGCAGGAAAATTGAAGGTGAAGGTAGAAGAAGAGGAATACGACATTACGCTGATTTAGGCATAACACGTTTTGATATATTAGATGTATATGACAACGGTGACAAAGTTTGGAACGAGAAGAAAATTAGCGATAGGACAGCAAATTTGGCAAACGATATCTTGACAATATGGTAATAATCCCAGCTTATAAAAGTTTAAATCATCTTAATGATAAACAAAACTAATAAACTATATTTTTCGAAATAATAATTTTTAACTTTGTAAATTTTATGGTTTAGTGTCAAACTGAAATTTTTAATATGTCTTTAAAAAATGTAAATTAAGACTCTATCTAATAAAATTAATTTTACATTCAATTTCCAACACAATGACAGATTCAATTTTTGAAACAGACCTTGTAAAAACAAGAGTTTACAGCAAAAAGCTTATATTAGTTTTTTTACTCTTGTATTTAATTTCGTTATTCGTTATATATCCATTAGGCGACAATCAATATCCAAAATACATTATCATTACATCTTTTGTTCTTAATCTTAGTGGCTTATACATCATGTTTTTGAAAGATTTGATTAAACCAAAGGTTGTTGGAAAACTAAAAATTTCTTATCAAACAATTCTCATTGAACAATCTAATCAAAATTTAATATTTCATTTAAATGATGTAAATGAAGTACTATTAAATTATATGGATTACGGTAGTTGGCAAACACAGACTATTTACGGCAATAAAAATTTTTTAAAAATATCCGATAAACAGAACAAAATATGTGAGTTAGAATTTCTTATTAAAAATAAAAACGCAAAAAATAACCTAAAAAGCATTCTTAGTCAACCTGAATTCGACGGTAAATTTAAATTAGTAAAACACCCTCACTCAAAAACTAATTTTTAGATTCTACTGCACCACATCCAACAACTTAATTCCCAATACCACTCCATCTGTTGGCACCCCGTTGAGGTATGATCGGATGTAATCTACTCTAAAAAATTTAAATTTGCCAAACCCCAAGCGGTCTAATCCAATGGTGTATTCCTGATAACTTCTAATGTCGGCCGTTGTGAGTAAGTGATACCCTACCACCAATTGCGATTTTAAGGCTCTTAGCAACGGAATTTTGTTCATAACATAGCCATTAAAGTTGTGTTCTGAGTGCAATTCTAAAAAGTTACTGGCCGTGCTAAACTCGTAAAATGGAGCCAAGTTGAAGGTGTCATAATTTGGTTTACCAGTACTTATGCGGGTTTGGTTATCTCTAAAATGTCTAAAATCTATAAAACTAATGTCCGGGTTGTTAAAGAACGTACCCGCTTTTAAGGCTATGCCCAAGGTGCCTTTGTTAGAGAGTGTTTTGTCATAAAAGGTAGACGCAGCCAAATAATCAAAATTATATTGTTCTTGACTGCTCAAAAAGCCTTTTCTGTAAAACAAATTAAGTGTTGGGAAGTTGTTATTTCGGATGTTAAACTTGCCATCAGGCCGGTCTAGATACCGTTGCCCAAACCGGATAGACAAATTAGCATTTAGCAATAAAATTTGATGCGAATCAAAAGCAGCAGAGTTGTTATTGTTTAAATCGAGTGGGTTGTTAGAGGTGTATGCTTTGTCTCGGTTGGTCCAACTAAAGTCAGTTTGGTTAAACAAAGGTTTCCTGTGGGCATATTCTGCCGAAGTGCTGATGTATAACCCATTAAACAACTCTTGATAATATCCTGCACTCACAAAGTTTTTTTCATAAATCTTCATAAAGTTATTTTTTAACAACAACGAAAAAAATGAGTTCACCAATGGCGAAATGGGTTCGTTATTATTAAACTGTTGCACCGTGTTGCCAATGCTAGCAGACAAATTGGCTTTGTTGGTATTGTTAAACTTCTGATTATAATAAAACAAAGGCCGCCAAGTTTCATCGGCAAAACCGTATTGCATTCTTAACCCAAATTGTTTGTAGGTGGTTTCTTCTTCGTTGGTGTATTTAAAATACCTAAAATTGGTGTTCATATTCCAACCCTGCACGGTGTTAAAAAGCAATAGCTTCACTAGCCCATCATAAGTGAATCTCTCTTTTTTTAGCGAATTTTGATAGGTATAGCCGGTTAATATTTTTCTTAATTTAAAACGGTTAATCTTTCTGTCTATTGAATCTAAATAAGCCGGAGATTTTCGTACTTTTTGGATGCTGTCTTTTTTTAGGTAGTCTTTTTCTTCTTCATCTGTAAGCGGAATAGGCCTGTTGCTGTCCCAAAAAATAGAATCTTTTTTGTTTGATTCTTTGTCTATAGACAACAGTTTTCTGCCAAAAGTTTTTTTGTCAAAACTGTCTACAAACTCATAATTGGTGAACACATGGTTAAAGTTACCCGTAAACTTTATGCCAAAAGCCCCTGCTTCAAAACTGATGGTTTGTTGATTTCTACTCCAAATATCATCCGTAGTATTGTAACTAAAATTTTGCGTGATTCTAAAAAAATCTAAAAACTCATTATTAGCCCGATACCCTTTTGTGGTTAAGTCTACGGCATAAATACTCCAAGTATCTTCCACAATATAAATATAACCTTCAAACACTGGCTCGGGATCTCTTTTGGGGGTAACTTTTATCTTGTTGATCAGCTGATTGTCTATAGAGTAAAAAGTGCCTTCTAAGGCATATTTGTAATATTGAAAAGCTTCAGACGAAATTGGCGATATCATAGGCAAATTGACCCGCACTGTGTTGTCATAAAAATCAAAGGAGGTGCCTTGTGCCGTGTTGTAACTAAATCCGTTGTCGTTGCCGCTGATTTTGCTGGCAATGATGTTTTCTGTAAGTTTTTTGGGTTTTTCAAACTTAATTTTCGAAAAAGTTTCAGACAAATAAATAATCCCAGAACGGGTAGAGTCTAAACTTCCATCAAAATCGCCTATTTCTTCGCCTAAAAATTTTTTTGGCATGTTTTTGAGTTTCAAAATGCCCTTGCTGTAAAAATCTGCTGAAAACTTTGAGGTTTTTTTGGTGTTTTTGTCTTTGTTCTTTATGGCTTTTCTAATGATATCATTGGCAGGGTTGTCTTTGGAGCTTATCACCACCTCGTTGAGGTTAAAGCTTTCTTCTTCCAATATTATATTAATGGTTTTTGGCAGCTCTTTTTGCAACACAGTTACTTTTTGAGTTTTGTAGCCTAAACTCTGAAAAATAATTGTAAAATCGCCTTTCAGGTCTCTGATGTTAAGTTCAAATTCGCCTTCAGTGTTTGAGGTGGTGCCCAAGTGTGTGTTGGCAATATAAATACTCACATACGGAATGGTTTTGTTTTGCGTGTCTTTGATGTTGCCTTTTATTTGTGCTATCGAAAATGTTGAAACAAGCATCAAGCAGACTAAGAAATTAAATTTCATCATGGGTTAGATATAAATGATAGGATGGCCAATTCATAGCTTTGTAATCCAAATCCTACAATTACCCCTTTGGCATTTGGGGCGATAAAAGATTGATGTCTAAAGTTTTCTCTGCCAAATGTATTGCTAATATGTACTTCTATAACCGGAATATTTATGCCTTTTACAGCATCTCCCAAACTCACAGAGGTGTGTGTATACCCTCCAGCATTCAAGATAACCCCTTCGGCATATTCTTGGGCTTGGTGCAAAAAGTTGATGAGTTCGCCCTCCACATTGCTCTGAAAATATTGTAATTCATGCTCGGGATATTTTTGTTGAAGGGTTTTAAAATAAGCTTCAAATGATAGTGAACCATAAACGTTTGGCTCCCGTTGTCCGAGTAAATTTAAGTTAGGTCCGTTGACGATGGTAATTCTCATGGCTTTTTGATTACAATGCTTCAAAAGTAATCTTTTAGTCCTACTTTTTTTTGCAGATTCCTTTTTTTTTAGAATTCAATTAACATTTTTTTTGTAAATTAAAATTACATTAGCCCAAATTTAATTCTTATGTACTTAAAACCATACAATTTTTTGCTTTTTGTCATCTTTAGTTCACTATACATTTGTGCTCAAAACAAACTAGATTTCAATTATAAAAACCTGAGTCAAGTAAATCAAACCCTGAATGAAGTTGCCAAAAAGACGCAAGGTAAAGTGATTGAAATTGGTAAAAGTAGGGGAGGCCTACCAATTAATGTCTTGCAACTGGGTAGCAATCAAAATCCGGCTATTTTATTAACCGCAGGTTTAGATGGCAATCACCCTTCGGGGGTTCAATTGCAGTTGTTGCTTCTTGAAAAGTTAGCAGCGGATGCCAACCTAAATGAACTTTTAAAATCCAAAACCATCTACTTTTTACCGGTTGGGAGTCCGGACGCTTTTAACGCTTTTTTTAATAAACTGCAATACCTCAAAAGAGGCAATGCCCTAAAAACTGACGATGATCGCAATGGTGAGGTAGGAGACGACCCCTATGACGATTTAAACAAAGATGGCTACATCACCCTGATGCGTGTGGAAGATGCTTCTGGTAATTATATTGAGCATCCTGATGACAATCGACTTGTTGTAAAAGCTGATGCCAACAAACAACAAGTTGGTAAGTATTTATTGTTTTCGGAAGGTTTAGATAACAATAAAGACGGTCAGTTTAACGAAGATGCAGCCGAAGGGGTGAATGTAGATCAAAATTTTGCCTTTGATTATCAAATTTTTCAAAAAGGTGCGGGGATCTATGCAGCTTCTGAGCCGGAAACCAAAGCTTTGATGGATTTTTTGATGGATCGACCACAAATACATTCGGTCATTAATTTTGGTTTGCAAGACAATCTTTCTGAAGCCCTCACCTATGATGCTAAAAAAGCTAAAGAACGTATCATCACTGCTTGGCAAGAAGAAGATGTGGCAGTTGCCAAACAAGTGCATGAGTTGTACAAAAAAACTAAGATAGAAGCCCAAGATAAATTACCGCTTCAAAAAGGGGGGTTTAGTCAAACAGCCTATTATCATGCGGGCAGATTTAGTTTTTCTACTCCTGCTTGGTATCCGGTAACGGCCAAAGACTCTACCGAACAAAAGTCTGCTAAAAAAGACCTTTCTTATGAGCAAAAGTTTCTTAAATGGGCCGATCAAGAAAAATTAACCCAAGTATTTGTGCCTTGGCAAACCGTAAATCATCCTGATTTTGAGGATAAAAAAGTAGAGGTAGGTGGCATTATCCCTTATGCTTTGTGGAATCCACCACTCCAATATTTAGAGGAAAACGCAACAGTACACAAAGATTTTATCATAGATTATATTGGCATGCTTCCCAAAATAGAACTAGTAAACCCCAAAGTAGAAAAATTAGACAACAACCTCTATAGAGTTACTGTTACCACTACAAACAAAGGGTTTTTGCCTACGTCTACCAAAATTGGAGATAAAATAAGGTTTGTGCCTAAACTAAAAATTGAATTAGCTTTGGCGAAGAATCAAAAAAGATTAGCCGGCCAAAAATATGTTTTAAATGGCCCTCTTATGCCCAATGAGTCTGTTGACTCTTCGTGGCTTATCAGCGGGTCGGGTAGTATTACCATTACCGCTGGCAATGCAACCACTGGCCTAAGCACCCTTTCACTTAACTTAAAATAATTAACATGAATTCTATATACAAAGCACTTTTATTTTTTTGCGTTGCATTTGCTGCAGCACAAGTAACTCCCGAAGATCTCACAGGCTTGAGGGCGGTAGGGAGTCCGGCTAACCCGAAAGTTAAAATGCAATGGGACAGGTACCATGATTATAAAGAAATTACTAAATTTTGTAATGATCTTCAAAAAGCATATCCTAAGTTAGTTAAGTTAGAGTCTATTGGCAAGTCTTTTGAAGGCAGAGATATGTGGGTGTTAAAAATTACCGATTACAACACCGCTGACCATGCTGCTAAACCTGCGTTTTATATAGATGGTGGCATCCATGCCAACGAAATGCAAACCGTGCAATATGCCATGTATACGGCTTGGTATTTGGTAGAAAATTATCACAGTATCAGTTACATTAAACAACTGCTGCAAGAAAAATCGTTTTACATCATCCCGACCGTTAGTCCTGATTCTCGCGAAAAATTTATTTATGAAGCCAATAATCCCAATAGTTCAAGAACAGGCCAAAGACCCTTCGACAATGATGGTGACGGCTTAGTAAACGAAGATAAGTTAGATGATTTAGATGGCGATGGCAACATTGTAATGATGAGAAGAAAATCTAAAACCGGCCGTTGGAAAGAAGATCCTAAATATCCTACCCGCATGATGATGGTAGAAGGAGACGAGATGGGAGAATATGAAATGTTGGGTTATGAGGGCATCGACAATGATGGCGATGGCAAAGTGAATGAAGACATGGAAGGCACCTATGACCCCAACCGCGATTGGGCTTGGGGCTGGCAACCAGATTATGTGCAAAGAGGAGCTTTGTATTACCCAGGTACTTTGCCTGAAACCAGGGCTGTAAAAGATTTTGTGGTAAGTCACCCTAACATTGCAGGGGCCCAAAGTTTGCATAATTATGGCGGGATGTTTTTAAGACCTCCCGGGGCAGCTGAAGATGCTCCGCTCATAGATGGCAGCGATCAGCGGGTATATGACCATATTGGCAAGTTAGGCGAAAAAATGATACCCGGTTATGATTATTTTGTGTTATACAAAGATTTATACACGGTATATGGCGGCGAGATTGACTTTTTGGCTCTTACCAGAGGTATTTTTACTTTTAGTAATGAATTGATGACCAGCTACAAACTGTTTAACGAAAAAAGCAAAGGTTGGTCTAGATGGAACAATGATGAGTTTAATATGTTTGATAAATATTTGTTGTTTGGTGATGGCTATGTGCCTTGGAAGCCTTTTAAGCATCCGCAGTTTGGCGATATTGAAATAGGAGGGCCTAAGAAAAATTACATCCGAAACAACCCCGGTTTTTTGTTACCAGAAGATGCCCACAGGAACATGGCTTTTATGATTTACCATGCCTATCAAATGCCTAAATTAGAAATAGTGGAAGCCACCTCAAAACAATTGGAAGGCAATGTATACGAAGTGATGGTTACCGTGATGAACACCCGCATGATACCCACCCATGCTTCCATTGATGTTAAAAATAAAATAACACCCCCCAACAAAATAGCCATAGAAGGCGTGAAGGTTTTGGCTGGGATGACCGTGCAAAATGCTGACTTAAATTTATTTACCGAACAAAAATACCAAAACAACCAAATTATAGTGCCCGTTATTGGCAGTATGAGCGATGTGAAAGTAAGATGGCTAGTTTCTGGCAATCCAAAAGGGAAAACTGTGAAAGTGTATAGTGTTAAAGGGGGAGAGGTGAGTGCCAAGATTGAGTAGTTTTTTAAATTCAATCTTATTGAAGTATTATGGGGATTTAAAAGTCTATAAAAATTTGTGTTTTTAGGGGTCTCATTTTATTCTGAAAAAGCCCAAAACATGCCAAATCATCACATCGTTTATCCTCTGCCCCTGACAGCCGTGAAAACCCCGCAGGGATGTGGTGGTTGTTTTTTCAAGGCCAGATGAGAGCGACTGCAAGAAGCTCCTCAGCGGGCCTATGAAAAACCCACCACAAACCGAGGCGTTGAACAAATGGCAGGAATAAGGCTTACAAGCAGGCCCAAAGATGAGGCCCAAACTAAAAAAATGTTTTTGAAGCATTGTTAATTTTATCTTTGTGCTTAGGTTTTTTTAACCTATTTTTGCCCTCGAAAAAAACAACGCAACTTCATTTTAAATGAACAAAACCAAATATGTCTTTGTTACGGGTGGTGTAACCTCTTCTTTAGGGAAAGGAATCATTGCGGCTTCTCTTGCCAAATTGCTACAAGCTAGGGGCTTTAGGGTAACCATACAAAAATTTGATCCTTACATCAATGTAGACCCGGGTACGCTGAACCCCTACGAACACGGAGAATGTTTTGTAACTGATGACGGGGCAGAAACCGACTTAGACTTGGGGCATTACGAAAGGTTTTTAAATGTGCCTACCTCGCAGGCTAATAACGTGACTACTGGCAGAATATACTTGTCTGTGATTGAAAAAGAACGCAGAGGGGAGTTTTTGGGCAAAACCGTTCAGGTGGTCCCCCACATTACCAACGAGATTAAAGAACGCATGCAGATTTTGGGTAAAAGTGGCGATTTCGACATTGTGATTACCGAAATTGGTGGTACTGTGGGCGATATAGAATCGTTGCCTTATATTGAGTCTGTGCGTCAGTTGATGTGGGAATTGGGTGAGGGTAATGGCATTGTGATTCACCTAACTTTGGTGCCTTATTTGTCGGCTGCTGGTGAACTCAAAACAAAACCCACCCAACACTCTGTAAAAACCTTGATGGAAAGCGGTATAAAAGCTGATATCTTGGTGTGCAGAACAGAGCATGAACTTACAGATGACATCAGACACAAATTGGCTTTGTTTTGCAATGTGCAAAAAGAAGCGGTCATTGAATCTATTGATGCTTCTACCATTTATGATGTACCCAATTTGATGCTTGAAGAACGATTGGACGTGGTGGCCCTTAAAAAATTAAATTTACCGTATAACCAAACCCCCAATTTAGACCATTGGAATGCCTTTTTGCAAAAGCATAAAAATCCAAAACACACCGTTAAGATTGGTCTGGTGGGTAAATATGTAGAATTGCAAGATTCCTATAAATCTATTTTAGAAAGTTTTATACACGCTGGGGCTTTTAACGAAGCCAAAGTGGAGGTGGAGTGCATCCATTCAGAATTTTTAAATCCCGATAACATTGCTCAAGACTTAGCACATCTAGATGGTATATTGGTTGCACCTGGTTTTGGTGAACGAGGGATTGAAGGCAAAATTCAAGCCATTAAATATGCTAGAACACAACATATTCCGTTTTTGGGGATTTGCTTGGGCATGCAAATGGCAGTGATAGAATTTGCCAGAAACGAAATGGGGTGGAAAGAAGCAAACTCCTCGGAAATGTCGCCCAACACGCCTTATCCGGTGATTGATTTGATGGCTAGTCAAAAAAACATTTTAGAAAAAGGTGGTACGATGCGATTGGGCACTTGGGAATGTATATTGCAACCTGATAGTTTGGCTTACCAAGTTTATGGTACTAATGTAATTTCAGAAAGACATCGTCATCGCTATGAATTCAACGAAAAATATAAGCAAGACTTCATTGAGGCCGGTTTGGTGCTCTCTGGGATTAATGATAAAACAGGTTTGGTAGAAATAGTTGAAATAAAAAACCATCCGTTTTATGTGGGGGTTCAGTTTCATCCGGAATACAAAAGTACCGTTGCCAATCCTCACCCGCTGTTTAGAGCCTTTGTGCAGGCAGCCGTAAATTACAAAAACAGAAAATAAATTATTTTTATGGAAGAAAAAAAGTTTGATATCAATACCGCTATAGGATTCTTGTTGATTTTTGGTATTTTTATGTGGATGATGTATAACAGCAGTCAGGAGCAGGCCAAAAAACTTGAAGTCCAAAAAGAAGCGGTGGTAACAACCCCAGAAAAACCGGCTAAAGTTACAAAAGCCGCTGTTGTTGATACGTTAGCAGTAGCCGAAGACAGCGCGGTAGTCTCTCAAAAGTTTACACAATATGGTTTATTTGCCTCTGCTGCAGCCTCAGAAAACGCAATGCCCAAAACCATAAAACTCTCCAATGAGCTGATGACCATTGAGGTGTCTAATCAAGGAGGATTTTTGGTTAATCAAACCCTTAAAAACTTTGAGCGATTTAGAAAAAATTCTGGTGAAAATGTTGCCTTAGTAAAAGACAACAATGCCGGTTTTAATTTGCAATTCAAAGGCAACGATGGCAGATTGTATGACACCAAAGATTTATTTTTTGTGCCAACCTTATCAAAATCTGCCGATAAGCAAGTGCTTAGCATGAAGTTAAAAGTAAATGAGCAGCAATACTTAGAGTATGTATATACCCTCAAACCCAATGATTACATGCTCGATTTTCAAATAAAATCTCAGGGTTTAGAGCAAGTCTTTGGCAATGCTGAAAAACTTGATTTAACTTGGGACATGAGTGTGTATAGAAACGAAAAAAGTGTGACTTATGAAAATCGTTACACCGAAATTTGGGTAGAATACGAAAAAGGCAAAACCGATTATGTGGGGCAAGCCAAACTGAAAGAAGTGCAAGAAAAAGACGTGACATACATTGCCTATAAACAACAATTTTTCACTTCGATACTGCTATCAGAAACACCTTTTAAAACAGTTGACTTGGTGTCTGAAAATTTGGTTGAAGATGAAACCAAAGACACTATATTCACCAAAAGATTTACCTCCAAAATACCATTGGCCCTAGATAACGGCAATCTTAACCACAAAATGCAATGGTATTATGGACCAGCTGACTACAAGATTTTAAAAAGTTATGACAAAAACCTCGAAAAAGTAGTTTGGTTTGGTTGGGGTATTTTTGGATGGATCAATAAATTTGTGTTTTATCCGGTGTTTGGGGCACTTTCAAAATATGTGTCTTATGGCATCGCCATTATTTTACTCACAGTTTTTGTGCGGATAGTATTGTCGCCGCTCACATACAAATCTTTCTTGTCTCAGGCAAAAATGAAAATCATAAGACCAGACATTCAAGAAATAACCGAAAAAATAAAAGACCCACTCAAAAAGCAACAAGAAACCATGAAGTTGTATGGCAAAGCTGGCGTAAACCCCATGGCTGGTTGCTTACCTGCATTTTTGCAAATCCCGGTGTTTTATGCCTTGTTTAGCTTTTTTCCGGCGGCCATTTCCTTAAGACAGCAAGGGTTTTTGTGGTCGGATGATTTATCGAGTTATGATGTTATTTTTAACCTGCCCTTTTATATACCGTTTTATGGTAATCACGTGAGTTTATTCCCCATATTGGCCTCTATTGCTATTTTCTTTTATATGAAAATGACCACCGGCGATCAGCAAATGGCTGCCCCAACCCAAGAAGGCATGCCCGATATGAGCAAAATTATGAAAGTGATGATTTATATTTCACCCATCATGATGATGATTTTCTTTAACAACTATTCGTCTGGTTTAAGTTTGTATTATTTTGTGTCAAATGTCTTAACCATTGGCATCATGTTGGTGATTAAGCATTATGTGATAGATCATGATAAAATTCATGCACAAATTCAGGAAAACAAAAGCAAGCCTAAACAAATGAATAGGTTTCAGCGAAAAATGCAAGAGATGATGGAGCAGGCCGAAGCGGCTAAAAACCAAAGAAAATAGTAAGTTAAAAGACTAAGCCCTCAAGAAATTGAGGGTTTTTTGTTTAAATTAATACCTACAATCACATTAAAAAAGGTTGGTCGTGGAAATGGTTTAATTTTTTAAGAAATACTTTATTGTAAAGTTAAAATCATTTTTTTGGTGGGTTGTAGGGTTTAGATTTTTCTAATATTCTTTTAGATTAAGTGTTAGGTTAAGTGGATATTGATTTGTTGGTTTTTGCCAAAAGAACAATTTAAATGGTTGAATTTATCTCATGTTAAGTTGTAGCCAAGGTGGATGTATTTGTTATTGTTTTTTTATTACTTTACTAAAAAGTTTTAAAATACTGTGTGAGTTTTTTTTTTTAAATTTGTAAAAATAGAAAATCATGAACGTGCAATATATTTCGGATAGTTTAGGTTAGGCAACATGCTAAATGAGCCAACGCACATTCAAGCACAACTTGTCCCGACTTGGCGGGATTTGGTTTTTGCCGACACGCAAAGCCCAAACATAAAACCAAAAGAGCTTGAAATAAGCAAAGCGATTCACGAACACCAATGAAAATTGAGATTATTGTGAGTAATTTTGCCAACTCTCGACAGAAATGATAAACGAAATTGAAACAATATAGAAAGAATGAACCAAACAGTACACAATAGATTAATAAGCTTCATCTGGTCAATTGCTGACGACTGCTTAAGAGACGTTTATGTTAGAGGAAAATACAGAGACGTTATTCTGCCAATGGTGGTTTTGAGAAGGCTTGACGCTTTACTCGAACCGACCAAAGATGCAGTTATGGAGGAATTGGCTTTTCAAAGAGATGAAGCAGGTTTTACTGAATGGGACGAAACAGGCTTGAAAGATGCCAGCGGCTACGTGTTTTACAATACCAGTGAATGGACTTTGCAAAGACTGCATGACACAGCCACCAACAGTCAGCAAATTTTGCAAGCCAACTTTGAAGAGTACTTGAATGGCTTTAGCCCAAACGTCAAAGAGATCATTGACAAGTTCAAGCTAAAAAGCCAAATCCGACACATGGCATCTAAAGATGTGTTGATGGATGTGTTGGAAA
>DAIRDG010000031.1:0-25902 GCA_036796275.1 Flavobacterium sp. | reverse complement strand
TAAAAACTGTGCAAAATAATTATCAAGCCATCAACGAAATCACATTTGAAAACAAAATAGAAACCAAATCACTCAACTTTAAATTTTCACAAAAACATCCACAAATTCCTGTGGCAGTTTTTAAAATTGCAGTTTATTAAACAATCAAAAAATCAATTATGCAAGAAAGCAATTTCAAAATTAAAATTCTTATAAAACCCATTTTTCATTTAAAATGGTTCTTTTTTCTATGGATTTTTCAGCTTGTTTTTTCTCAAAACAATCCAAAACAATTTTTAAACGGCACCTGGGATTTTAAAATAGATCCTTATTCGCAAGGCGAAAAAAAGAGTTGGCATAATGAAAACTTAAATACCGAATCTTGGGATAAAATTAAGGTGCCTGGCAATTGGGATTTGATCAACGAATATGCCGAATATGCAGGCGATGCTTGGTATTCTAAAACTTTTACTGTAGATAAATCATTAGAAAATAAACAAATACGATTAGTTTTTCAGTCGGTTTACAACGATGCGAAAGTTTGGATAAATGGACAATTCGTTGGTGAAAATCACTTTGGCTATTTGCCTTTTCATTTAGATGTTTCTAAGTATCTAAAATTCGGACAAGAAAATCGCATTACAGTTTTAGTCAATAATGTGTTTAAAAAAGGAGCTTTTTGGAATTGGGGAGGCATTCGCAGACCTGTTTGGTTAGAAATAACACCGCTCTCTATAATCGAATTTCAGCATATTGATGCTATTCCTGATTTAAAAAAGGGTACTGCAAATTTATCGATTAAAGTTGTAGGAAGTAATTTAAGTAACGAAGCTAAAAAAGCTACTTTCAACATCAAAATTACACGTAAGTACAAGTTAATTGTTTCAGGAAAAATAGAAACGATTATTCCTGCAAATACGCAAAAACACGAAGTTATTTGGACTGCAAATTTAAAAAAATCTCAAGTTGAACTTTGGTATCCTGATTTTCCAAATTTATATCAATCCGAAATTTCATTGATTGAAAATAACGAAATACAACATCAAATTTCTAATCGTTTTGGCATTAGAAAAGTGGAAATAAACGGTTTAGAATTAAAATTAAATGGGGAAACTATTCGTCCGGTGGGCTTTAATTTGGTTCCCGAAGACAGATTTACAGGAAACACACTTCCGTTCGAACGCATCAAAGAAGATGTAGATTTAATGAAAAGTTTAGGGGCTACCTTTGCCAGATTAAGTCATGTTTCATTACCCACAGAGTTTTTAGATTATTTGGACGAAAAAGGCATCATGGTGATAGAAGAAGTTGGTTTGTGGGGAAAAGATGCTTGGGTAGATCCAAATCATCCGATGCCAAAAGAGTGGCTAAAACGAATGGTTCAACTAAATTACAATCATCCTTCTATAGTAGGATGGAGTTTAGGCAACGAAATTGGAAAAACAACCGACAACCCAAAAGTGAACGAATACCTAAAAAGTGCCGTGGCATTATCTAAGGCACTAGACCCCAATCGTTTTGCTATTTATGCATCGCATACAGCACAAAAAAATCCGGAAGATGCCATTAAATTCACCGATTTTTCTACCATCAATTTATATGGTGGTTGGGGTGGAGGCGTAGACAGAGCTTGGCAATACCATCAAAAACCCATTTTTGTAACCGAATTTGGCAATGTTTTAAACGATGAAGACCCAAATTTAGGTGATATCCCCATCGAAAAAATGATGAACTCCATGCGAAATAAACCTTATGTAATAGGAGCATCCATCTGGACTTATAATGATTACCGCAGCACCTATCATGGTTTGCCCGGTTGGAAAACGCCACCTTCACAAAACAGAGCATGGGGTGTTGTAACTTCTAGCAGAGACAAAAAAAGAGGATTTTATGCCCTTCAAAAAGAGTTTGCACCTGTTAAAAATTTAGACATTGTAAACCTTAACCAAAAAAATGGTAGTGCAAATATTCTAATTCAACCTAGAGAAAAATTAGACATTCCTGCTAATGTTTTAAGGAAATTTCAAATAACTTGGAAATTGATCAACGAAAATAACCAAGAAAGTGATGCCGGAAAAACCCTTTTAAAAACCATTTACCCAGGTGATAATTCTTTTGAAATCCCTATAAAATGGCAAGCATCTTCCAATATCTTTGGATTAAAAGTGTCTTTAACCGACCCGCAAGGTTATGAAGTTTTAAACAAAGTAGTATACTTTAAACCGCCACCAAAACCAATCATAAAATCGATTCAGACCTCAACTAAAGCCTTCAGGGTGTTATTTGATAAACCCAATTTTGGAGAAGACTATTATTTGCAATACCAGCAAGGAGATTCTGTATTTACCTCCAAAAAAACCATCAATCATTTTATCGAAATAGAAAATGAACAATTAAGTAATCAAAAACCAATTGAAATTAAATTGTTTTCTCAAAACAGCTTTGGAATTAGTGAACCTTCCGAAAGCAAAACTTTACAACTTAATGAAGATGAACTTCCTCCCATTATTTGGCAGGTAAAGAAAATGGAAAATAATATTTTTGTAAGTTATTCCGTATCACCCTATGACTATTTATATGAAATTGAGTATGGTTTTGAACCAAATAACTATACCCAAAAAATTACTACCAAAGCCAAAGGAGTTCTTCAAATTCCTGAGGTATTAGATAAAAAAAATGTATATTTACGCTTGCGAACCATCAAACAATGGGGCTTTGCAAGCCAATGGACTCACGCTGAATTAATTTTAAACAACAACTAATTTAATATGAACAAAAACATTCGACTACTATCGTTGCTAATTGTTAACTGCTTTGCAGTTTTTACGCTTCATGCTCAAATAATACTACCCGATTTGGTTGGCTCCAACATGGTTTTGCAACGAAATACTGAGGTAACCCTTTGGGGATGGGCAGCACCCTCCGAAAAAAT
This sequence comes from Flavobacterium sp., assembly GCA_036796275.1. GTDB lineage: Bacteria > Bacteroidota > Bacteroidia > Flavobacteriales > Flavobacteriaceae > Flavobacterium. Next base: position 22,991 of record DAIRDG010000031.1, on the reverse strand, counting down.
AAGCATTAAACCTTCGTGGCAAAAAAAGTCCATAAATGTTGTAGCTGATTCCGATGGCACTTGGAAGATAAAAATTGCAACCACCAATTCTACAGCTTCACAATCCATTCAATTAAAAAGCAAAAAATCTAACATCAATCTTCAAAACATTTTATTTGGTGAAGTGTGGTTGTGCTCTGGCCAATCTAACATGGAAATGCCTTTAAAAGGTTTTCAGGGACAACCCATTGAGGGTAGTATGGAGGCCATTTTAGACTCCTACAATGCTAATTTAAGATTATTTCATGTAAAAAAAGTGGGAAGTAAAACCCCTTTAAAACAACTCGCTCAAAAAAGTAGTTGGGAAGTTTGCAATCCCGAAAGTGCTGCAAACTTTAGTGCTATTGGTTATTTTTATGGGCAACAATTACAAAGAATTTTAAACGTGCCTGTAGGTATTATTGTATCCTCGTGGGGAGGCAGTAAAATTCAGGCATGGATGAACGAAGAAACTTTGCAGCCCATTCAAACCATTGACTACAGCAATTTTGATTTTAAAGATAAACTCAACCAAACCCCAACTGCTTTATACAACGCCATGATACATCCTATGGTAAACTACACCATTAAAGGTGCTCTTTGGTACCAAGGTGAAAGCAACAAAGGTGAGTTTAAATTATACAAAAAACTTTTGCCTGCCATGGTAAATCAATGGAGAAAAGAATGGAATGTAGGCGAATTTCCGTTTTATTTTGTGCAAATTGCCCCATACCATTACCAAAGCAAAGAAGCTTTTCAAGCTCCTGCCAACAGTGCATATATGCGAGAAGCTATGCAAGATTGTGTGGCATTAGTACCTAATTCTGGCATTGCCATTACCACCGATGTTGGTAGTATGGAGTCTATACATCCACCAAAAAAGAAAGAAATAGCCGACAGGTTATTGTATTTGGCTCTAAACAAAACCTATGGTTATAAAAATATGCCTTGTATAAGTCCAATCTACAAAGATATTAGTATTAAAGAAAACACCATTGAGGTACATTTTCAACAACCCGAAGTAGGCATTTATGCAATCGGAGAATTGGTGGGCTTTGAAATTGCTGGAGAAGATAAAGTTTTTTATCCGGCAAAAGCAACAATTTTTCAAAATAAAAGGATTAAAGTTAGTAGCGATAAAGTATCTAAACCCGTGGCTGTGCGTTATGCATGGAGCAATTTTATCGACGGAAATTTATTTAGCACCCAACTCCTACCCGCTTCTTCTTTTAGATCAGATAATTGGGAAAAAGCAACAAGAGCTAACAATTAATTAACTATAATCCAAACAACCAATGAGTCAAACTGCCCTCAAAAAATCATTTCTACTCTCTTCTTTTAGTTTTTTATCCCTATTAATTTTCTACGGATGTAAAACAACTGTTCCAACAGCCGAAAAAGAGGAAAAACCAAAATGGGAAAATCCGGAATGGGAAAATCCGGAAATTTTTAACATCAATAAAGAGGATCCAACCGCAAGTTTTTATCGCTATACCAACCCCAAAGATGCCTTGAATAATGATAGTTGGGAAAACTCTCCGTTATATCAATCGCTTAACGGCACTTGGCAATTTTTTTATGCAGATAGCGTAGAAGCAAGACCGCTAAACTTTCAAAAAATAGATTATTACACCTCTGCATGGAACACCTTGGAGGTACCCTCAAATTGGGAGCTAAAAGGCTACGGACTACCTATTTATACCAATCATGTGTATGTATTTCCTGCTAATCCGCCTTATATTCCGCATAACATGAATAACAATGGCAGCTATGTTCGTGAGTTTGAAGTTGCTGAAAATTGGAATAATAAAGACATTTATTTACATTTTGCTGGAGTTAGCGGAGCTATGTATGTATGGATTAACGGACAAATGGTTGGCTATAACGAAGGCAGCAAGACACCAGCCGAATTTAAAATTAATAAATTTTTAAAACCCGGAAAAAACAAACTAGCAGTGCAAGTTATGCGTTGGAGTGACGCCAGTTATATGGAAGATCAGGATTTTTGGCGACTTTCGGGTATTGATAGAGACGTGTATTTGTATGCTTCCGAAAAAATAACCGTTAGAGATTTTAGAGTGACTTCCGATTTAACCAATAATTATCAAGATGGTGTTTTTGCCCTTAATTTAAAAATAAACAACCACACCCAAAAACAAGCTACTCAAGCCACCAAAATTCAATTACTAGATGGGGATAAAGTAGTATATCAAGAAGAAAAATCGTTGGCATTAAACCCCAGAAGCAATCAATTATTATTCGAAAAAACAATTCCAAACATCCAATCTTGGAATGCCGAAGTACCACATTTATATACCTTGTTAATTACCTTAAACGGTGAATCGACTGCCATAAAAGTGGGCTTTAGAAATATCAAAATTCAAAATAGTCAACTATTAGTTAACGGAAAAGCTATCTTATTAAAAGGCGTTAATCATCATGAACACGACCATATAAAAGGACATGTAGTGAGTGAGGAGTTAACTAAGTTAGACATGGAGGTGATGAAACAAAACAACGTAAATGCTATTAGATGTAGCCATTATCCTAAAAATCCTCATTTTTATAGATTAGCCGATCAATATGGTTTTTATGTAGTAAACGAAGCTAACATCGAAACCCATGGTATGGGAGCCACCAACCAAGGATTGGATAACAATAAAGAAAAACAAGCCAAACACCCAGCTTATTTAAAAGAATGGGAAGCGGCACATTTAGACAGAACGATTAGAATGTTCGAGAGAGATAAAAACTACCCAAGCATCATTATTTGGTCTTTAGGCAATGAGGCAGGCAATGGCAACAACTTTTATGTTACTTACGATTGGTTGAAAAAAAACGACACCACCAGACCAACCCAATACGAAGGAGCCACCGGCTATGAAAACACCGACATTCAAGCACCCATGTATTGGAAAATAGACCGTATGATAAAATACGTTACCAACAACGGCAAACGTCCGCTAATTTTATGCGAATATTCGCATGCGATGGGTAACAGCTTAGGGAATTTTCAGGATTATTGGGATGTTATCGAAAGTTACCCCACCATGCAAGGCGGTTTTATTTGGGATTGGGCAGATCAAGGATTGTTAACTAAAAATAGCAAAGGAGAAGCATTTTGGGCATTTGGAGGCGACTTTGGAGCTGCACATTTGCAAAACGACAATAATTTTTGCTTAAATGGGGTAGTAAACCCCGACAGAAGTTGGAAGCCAGGACTTTCTGAAGTAAAAAAGGTATATCAATACGTAAAATTTAAACCCGAAAATCTTAAAGAAGGTAAAGTAAAAATTACCAATTTTTATGATTTTGCCACCCTAAACCACTTAAATTTTTCGTGGGAATTGTTAGAAAATGGCGTAGTAACCCAAGTTGGAAACCTGGGTAAATTAAATTTGAAAGCCCAAGAGTCAACCGTAGTTACCATTAAATTACCTGAATTAACCAACAGCTCTTCGGATTATCATCTAAACATTTATGCCAAAAATACAATATCGAATCCATTAGTGCCAGAAAATCATGTTTTAGCTTATGAGCAGTTCGAATTGCAAAAAGGCAAGCTGATTGCGAATCAATCTTTAGATAAAACCAAAGTAAACCTTGCAAAATCGGCAAAAAGTTGGATGGTATCTAACAAGAATTTTATAGCAGAGTTTAATACAGAAACCGGAGAATTGGTAAAATTAGATTTTGGTTTTGGAAACCTAATCGAAAAAGGTATTTCTGCCAATTTTTGGAGAGCCCCAACCGATAACGATTTTGGTTTTAAAATGCCCGAAAAATTAGGCGTTTGGAAAAAAGCTAGCAATAACCAAAAGTTAACCGCTATAGAATCAAGCGTAGTTGATAAAAACAAAATAAAAGTTACCACCCAACTAGATCCTCAAATTAATGATAAAACCAAGGTTAACGTTAGTTATTTATTTGATTCTGATGGAAGTGTAGAAGTGGAAATAAATCTTTTTCAGGTAGACAACACGCTTCCGGTATTGTCAAAATTTGGTAGTAATTTTATCATTAAAAACGAATATCAAAAAGTGCAATGGCTTGGCAGAGGGCCTCATGAAAACTACCAAGACAGAAAAACTTCGGCATTAGTAGGCCAATACAATGCAAAGGTGAGCGATTTGTATTTTGAATACATTCGTCCGCAAGAAAACGGATATAAAACCGAAACCCGCTGGGTAACTTTTACCAACAATTCGGGCAACGGAATTAAAATTTCTGCTCCAGAATACTTTGGCTATGGTGCACACCACCATTACAATGCAGACTTTGACGAAGGTGAAACTAAAAACCAACGTCATACCTACGATTTAATAAAAAGAGACTTTGTAAACATTAACATCGATAAAGTTCAAATGGGTGTAGGAGGCGATAACAGTTGGGGAGCAATGGCTTTAGATAAATACCAAATAAAAGCCAACGACATGAGTTACAAATTTGTGATTTCTCCCATTAAAAAGTAAAATTTAATTTCTACCATAAAAGTAATTTATCCCAAAAATATAAGTTATTTAAAATTTTAAAACCATGACAAACAAAGCCCTTCCAGATTTAAAAAAATTCTTTTTTTGGCATCGAAAAGGGCTTTTTTTATGCTGTCTTCTTTTGTCAATAAGCTTTATCAAGTGCAAAAGTAGTGCTGTTGCAATAAATCCTTATCAACCGGATTTTAGCAAACCAGCCCAAACAATCAGCGGTTACCAATTGGTATTTCATGATGAATTTAACCACACTGGTCCCATGAAAACAGAGTTTTGGGAAGCCGAATCTGGCTTTGTTCGAAACAACGAAGACCAATGGTATCAAACAGAAAACGGTATTTGTAAAGATGGTAGATTGATTATTACTGCTAAAAAAGAAATTAAAGAAAACCCTAATTACCAAGAAAACAGCAATAGCTGGAAAACCAATCGCAAAGTTGCTAACTTTACTTCTGCTAGCTTTAAAACTAAAAAAGAATACCATCAAAAATACGATTCGGTAATGATGATCATGAGAGCTAAACTTCCTTTGGTTTCGGGAGAAGAAGAAGATTATGGCATATGGCCTGCCTTTTGGAACACCGGAAGCGGACCTTGGCCACATGGTGGAGAAATCGATATGATGGAGTATTATAACGAACGTATGATGGCCAATTTTGCAGTAAAAGGCAAAAAAGGTGTTAAATGGAGAGGTAATAAAGAAGAAAACAAACCTAATTCTTACTTAAAAAATATAATAGAAGGAAAAGTCCCCGAATTTAAAGCCGACCCCAATTGGCTGCAAAAATACCATATCTGGAAGTTGATTGGTGATGGCAAAACGCTAAGCGTATATTTAGATGAGGTGTTAATGCACCAAATTGATTTAGACACCAAAAACGAAGATACCTCCGTAAGAGAATATCCGTTTAAAGGCAATACTTGCAATTATTGGATTAATTTGGCTGTTGGTGGAAATCCGCACCCAGACAAAGAAAAACTCGACCAAACAACCTTTCCAAGATATTTTGAAATTGACTACGCAAGGATTTATGTTTTAAAAAATAGACCATGATGTCAATAAAATCTCACCTGTTTTTCAGCATTAAAAGCTTTGTAATTCTAGGAATATTTTTTAGTTGGGCTTTAGGAAATGCACAACAAAAAAATAAAAAAAAATTCGTTCCAGGGGAAGTTTGGCTCGACAATAAAAAACAACCTATCAATGCCCATGGTGGAGGGTTTTTATTACATAAAGGCACTTATTATTGGTTTGGTGAGCACAAAAGCAATGGCGAAGGAGGGCATTTGGCAAAAGTGGGGGTTACGGTTTATGCTTCCAAAAATCTATACAATTGGAAGTACCGAGGAGTTGCTTTGAGTGTAGTGGAGGATACTCTATCTAAACTTCAAAAAAAATGCGTTATCGAGCGACCCAAAGTTTTGTATAATGCAAAAACCAAAAAATTTGTGATGTGGTTTCATCATGAGTTAAAAGACCAAGCTTACAAAGCTGCTTTAACCGGAGTAGCAGTTTCCGATCATATTTTAGGCCCATATCAATACATCAATAGTTTTAGAATTCATGCAGGTATTTTGCCTTTAAATATGAGTGAAGAAACTTTTAATCAAATTCCAGATATCAACGAAACTCAAAAACTATCAAGAGCCATCAGAATAGAGCAAGCCAAAAATGGTGAAATTTTTAAAAGAGATTTTTTAGGAGGTCAAATGTCACGCGATATGACTTTGTATTTAGATGACGATGGCACTGCCTACCACATAACAGCTTCGGAAGAAAACCAAACTTTGTTGATTAGCAAGCTTTCGGATGATTTTTTGTCGCTAACAGGTGAATATATTCGCATTTTAGCAGGCGAACGCAATGAGGCCCCTGCCCTATTTAAGTATCAAAATAATTATTACATGGTTACTTCCGATTTAACTGGATGGAAACCCAACCCAGCACGATTGTCGGTTGCAACTTCCTTAATGGGTGATTGGAAAGCCATAGGCAACCCCTGCGAAGGCACTGAAGAAGAAAAAAACACTACCTTTTGGTCACAAAGCACCTATATTCTTCCTGTAAAAAACAAAAAAAATGCGTTTATATTTATGGCAGATCGTTGGAACGATAAAAACTTAGCCGATAGCAGGTATGTTTGGTTGCCTATTAAGTTTAAACAAAACGTGCCTTATATTAATTGGTTTTCGGCATGGGATTTGTCTGTTTTTAGATAAAATGAGATAACAGAATAGAAAATAAAAATTTTATTGATAATTCATTTACAAACAAGTATCTCATATTGAAACTTTTAAGTATATTAGTTTAAACTATTTTAAGCATGTCTAGTCAACAGTCTTGTGTGTTTTTTGTGCTGTTTTCAATCTTTTCATGGTCGCAAAATTTTGAAAAAACCGATGCCATGTTTGATGAAGCTGAAGTTGCCGTAAGCAATAACAACTTTGAGCTAGCCGCACAATTATATCAAGAGGCTGCCCTTAACGAAATGCAAATAGATGGTTTTCGGCTCGAATTTGCTATAGATTTGTTAGAAAATGCCTCGTGGTTTTTTTTTAAAACCAATCAATTAGACAATGCCATCGACAACAAATCGGCTTCATTACTCCTCGAAGAAAAATACTATGGAGAAGACCGCTCCAAGTATGCTTTGGGACTAGCGTGGTTGATGCATTTTTACTTTACTGCAAAAAATTATGAAGAAGTAGTAAAGCAACACCAAAAAGCCATCACCTTAGCCAACCAGCATTTAGAAAATCATCCGGAAGAACATTTAATGTTATTGAACAATTGTGCTCGCTCTTTGCAAATCATGGGGCAAAAACAACAAGCCCTTACTGTTTTTTTGGACTTGATTGCCAAAGCCGAAAAAAAAATTGGCAAACAAGCTATGATGTATGGATTGTATCTTAACAACTTAGCTCAATTATATTGGGAAATGTTACAATACAATCAAGCACTGCCACTTTTTCTAGAAGCAGTAAATATTGCCTTGATTAATCCGGATGAAAATAAAGATTATATGAAATTGTTTTTAAACAACCTCAATAAATTTTATAGTGTTTCCGAGCAATTTCAAGCAGGATTAAACTATAATCAAAATTTAAGTAAACAATTACCAATCAATGTTTTAGATTTAATAGAAGCCGAAGTTTATAACGGTTTTGCCATGATGTACATTGGTTTAGAAGACTTTAATCAGGCAGAAAATTATTATTTAAAAGCCTTAAAAGCATACGAAGCACAAAACGAATCCCAAACTGATGATTATGCGATTTTGCTTTGTAATTTATCGGAAACTTACCGACAAAAAGGTCATTTTCAAACCGCTTTAACTTATGGTAATAAAGGGGTTAATTTGTTAAAAGAACTAATTGGAAATAAAGCTTTAGAGTATGGCATTCGTTTAAATAATTTGGCTTTAATTTACCAAAATACAGGCGATTTTGAACAAGCCGTGTTGATGATAAATGAAGTTTTACCAATAGCTGAAGCATATTATGGACTAGAACACCCAGAATATAACACCATTTTAGGAGCATTAGGGCAGCTATATCAAGCCATGGGTCAGTTAGACAAAGCTGAAATTTTAATGCTCGAGATTGTGCAACAAATCCAAAAAAGCTCTGGAAAAAATAACACTTATTATCTCATTGCTCTAAACAACTTAGCCAATCTTTATATGACTATGCGTTATTTAACTGATGCTGAAAAATACTTTATAGAATCCTTGGCAATCACCGAAAGAATTAATGGCAAACAACATTCTGCTTATGCCCGTCAGTTGAGTAATTTATCTATAGTTTACCAACAACTTGGCAAAATTCAAGAGGCCATTAATTTACAACAAGAAGCCGTTGAAATCAGCAAAAAGGTATTAGGCGAAGATCATATAGATTATGCCAAATATATCAATAACCTCGCGGTGAGTTATCTGTCTTTAAAAGAATTAACAAAAGCTATTCCGTTACAAAAAAAAGCAATCGAAATTGTGGTAAAAAACACCAACCCCTTTAACCCTGAATTGGTGAATTATTGGAAAAACTTAGCCCAATCTTTTCAAATAATTAACGACTTTGATAATGGTTTTATGGCCGTTGAAAACTATTTAAGCATCCTTAAAAATCAAATACAAGTAGGGTTTAATTTGTTGTCGGAAAACGAAAAAATAAAATTTATTGAACAACTCAATATTAGTTTTTATTTTGCACATAGTTTTTTAACCGATTATCAAAAAAAGACAGGGAAAGCCACAGGGATTGGTTATGATATCGAACTCATCACCAAATCGTTAATTTTAAATGCTTCAGCTGATGTAAGACAACGGATTTTAGAAAGCAATAACCCCAAAATTAAACAATTGTATCAAGATTGGTTGCAAAATCAAAACTTTTTAGCCAAACAATATGCCCTGCCTGCAAAACAACAAGTAGCAGATATTTACTACTACGAAATACAATCTGAACGATTAGAAAAACAACTCATTCAGTTTGTAAAAAATAATTATGCAATCCAACCTATCGGACAAACCACTTGGAAAGAGGTGCAAAATCAATTAAAAGACAATGAAATTGCCATTGAGTTTTCAAGCTTTCCGTTTTGGAAACAAACCGCTTGGGATGACGACTTAAGATATCAGGCCATTATTTTGCAAAAAAACCAAAATTTACCCATTACCATTCCCTTGTTTACGCAAAAAGAATTAGATGACATTCTCTCTCAATCTGGTAACGATAAACAAGTGATTAACCAACTCTATCGCGGAGCCATCGGAAAATCTACCAAACAAGATTTAGCTAAATTATACCAGTTAATTTGGCAACCATTAGAGCCTTATTTAAAAGCCGGTCAAACCATTTATTATGCTCCATCAGGCACTTTAAACCAAATGGCCTTTGCAGCCATTCAAAACCAAAACAAGCAATTTTTATCGGATATTTATAAATTACATCAAGTGACTTCTACCGCAAATATTTTAGATTTAACCGACCGTATAACCGTCAATCAAGTTCATTTGTTTGGAGGTATACAATACAATTTAGAGAGAAAACAAGGCCCTACAGATGCTTGGGATTATTTGATTGGTACTTTAGAGGAAGTTAATAATATTGCAACCATTGCCAAAAAATCGAATTTAACCGTTAATTTATATAACGATAAACAAGCCACAGAAACCATCATTAAAACCTTTGACTTTAACCAACAACCCCATATTTTACATTTAGCCACCCACGGTTACTTTTATCCCAATCCAACACAAAGCACAAATTCTATTGCTGATAATGCCTTTGTGAGTAGCAGCAATTCCCTTACGCGTTCGGGTTTACTCATGGCAGGAGCCAATGATTTTTGGGGGACTTCCAACACGAGTAAAGATACCGAAGACGGCATTTTAACTGCCTTTGAAGTTGCCAATTTGAATTTATCTAACACCCAGTTAGTCGTTTTGTCTGCTTGCGAAACCGGTTTGGGTGACATCAATGGCAACGAAGGCGTTTTTGGTTTACAACGTGCCTTTAAAATGGCAGGTGTCAACTACATTTTAATGAGTTTGTGGAAAGTCCCCGACTTAGAAACCAAAGAATTTATGACCGAATTTTACAACCAATATTTTTCCACTAAAAACATTGAAGCGAGTTACTACAACACCCAAAACTATATGAAAACCAAATATCCAAATAATCTTTATAGCTGGGCCGCGTTTGTGTTGGTGAGGTAGATTTAAAATACAAAAATGACAACAGACCGATTTGAAGATAAAAATTACCGCTTAACAGATTTTGAAAACGAAGTTTGGATAGCGTGTCCTAATTGCGGTAAACAAGCTATTGCAAGAATAGCTGAGCAAGAAAAACAAGCTAAATTATCTTGTATACATTGTGGATTTCATAAAACTTGTTCGATGGAATTTACAAACAATAATGGCAAAATACTGGTCGTTAAACAAGCTGCTCATTTTTATTTTGAGGCAAGATTATGGTTTTTAGCCTCCTTCAAAAACAACTTATTTTGGGCATATAATCCTGAGCATTTAAATTATTTAGAAACATACATTTCGGCCAAACTAAGAGAGCACAAAAATCGAAGTCACTTTACCTTGTTAGAAAAATTACCAAAATTTTATCACGAAGCAAAAAATAGAGAGGGACTATTAAAGCTCATATCCAAACTGAAAGTCAAATAAAATTTCAGGTTTAATGTCACCAAACTTTTAACTGACTATTGGGTGCAATTTCTCTGATATCTGGCGTTTGTTTGCTGTTGGTAATGGTAATAACCTCTTTAAAAACTTCGTCGATAAAAGACTGATTCAAAAATACCGATTTATTCCAATCCAGTTCCCCAAAAGAGAAAGAACCTTTTTGTAATCGTTTTTTTAATTCCCCAATAAAAGCATGTGTAAAAGCTCCATTGCCCAATGCTTTATATTCAAATGCCACATCTGAACCAGAGGAAGCTGAAATAATAGTAAGGTTTTTGTTTGATGCAGTATTAGCGTAAAGCGTTTTTACAATATCTGCTACTTTAAATGATTTTGAAGCAGAGGTTTTTCTAGAAATAGCCCCTCTTTGTCCCTCTAATTGGCTCCCATTGAGGTCATCATACACATTGCCAGAATGGCAAGTATCCATTAAAAGCAATTTATGGTTTGATGGCATGGCTTGTAATTGTTTTAGGATAAAATCATAAGAATTCCCTTGGTCACCAATTTGCTTAAAATCCATGTCGTGTGGGGCAAAATAGTAATTATTTTTTTGGTCTAAAACCCCATGTCCGGCTAAAAAAACTAAAACCTGATCTTCTGGCTTGATGTTTTTTTGAAATGCCGCAAATGCTTTTTCAATCTCTTTTTTAGTGGCATTTTGGTTAATTAAAAATGACGTATACACATTTTGAAAAGAATGTGCTTTTTGGGTAGTAAATAATTTTTCATTTTCGCTGTAAAGAATATTTTCCTCTAACAATGGTTCCTCAATTTTGATGTATGTAAACTCATCATCCAAAAAATCTACTTGTTGAATAGAATAGCTTGGCTTACTTAATTGAAAATTTTTAATTTTTTTGCCATTGAGTCCAAAAACTTCATGTTTAACATTTTGGTCTGCTTCATAACTACAAATTATAAATTGGTTATTGGAGCTAAAATAAAAATTTTTTAACTGTTCAATTTCATTTTCATCAATCTCAATTTGAAAAAAAGTGTTTGTATTGGTGTTTAGTACAAAATAGACGTTGGGATAATAAAATTTAATTAAAACTATGTTGCCATCGGGAGTTGCCGCTTTTACTTCTGGTAAACATGAATATTCGCAAGGGTGATTTTCATCTGAACTAAGTTTGAACGGAATCTTCATCAAATCAATAACTACCCTTTTTTTAATGACTTGATTTTGGTGATTTACAAAATTTAAGTTTAGTTTTTGGTCCTTTAAATCTGTTGTCAACCACATTTTATCACTCAATAAAAAATCTAAGTATTGATTGATTTTTTGATGTAGTTTGATGATTGTGTATTTATCTTTATTCAAATCATATAAGATAATTTCATTGTTATTTAAAAAATAAAATGTTGATTGATCTGAAGATATACCAAATTGTGGTCCGTTTGTAAGTGGCATTGAATATTCGAACGACATGTTTTTGATTAACTCTTTTTCAAAATTATAAAGAGATATCACATTGTTTTTAAATTCTACCCATTGATAAGCTTTGGAGGATATCGGAAAAAATTCACCCGTGTTGGCATATCTCTCGTAATAAATGGATAATATTTTTTTTGTTTTATCTTGGGAATTAAGGTTTATTTTTTTGCCAAAAAAAGTATTGTAGTAATAGCTTTTCTGATTTTCATTTAAAATTCCAAAGGTTTTGGCCATATCCATTGCATCTTTATCAGCATAGGTTAAGTTGAAATCACTTTGCTTATATTCTGAAACACCTATGGCTAAAAGATGTAAATTCGACAAACTTTCTTTAACTTCAGAAATTGTTGTGTTATTATTAAAAACCTCATTCACATTGCCTTTGATGCTGATGGCTTTTTTAAGGGCCTCTGCATATTCTTGATTTGGAGTGCCAAACATTGAAAGAATTTCTAGCGGATTTTGATAGTCTTGGGGTAATTTATCCCAGGTTGATGGTGTATTGTTTTCAAAAATATTAAAGTAATCTTGTATGTTAGTATTGCTAAAATAATATTTGTTGTCTTTAGCAAAAACATGGGTTTTATTGTCTGGATGCATCATTACACCTTCAGATTTCATCGTTGTTAAATTAATGATGTTAACCATTCCGTTGTGCATGGTTAATAGCATTTTGGTTTTATCCTTATTTATGCTCAGGTTTATAATTTTGTGTCCGCTGAGTAAATGCGAATAATCTTTCTGATTAATTTTTAAAATATTTTGATTAAATACCATGGCCGATATTTGCTCACTAATTTCAAATGCCGTGAGGTTAATGCAATTAGATTCTTGTTGTGTAATTTTATCATTTTGAATGTTGTATAAAGCAAACTTTTTGTTGCAATTATCTACCCATTTAGATAAATTATTATAGTTAATTAAAAACAAATCGTCTGATACGCATTGCAAATAGACATCAGATCTGGGTAAAACCTCTGTATGTATAGTTTTTAAAGTTTTTAAGTTCAGTATGCTTAGCTGTTTATCTTCCTTTAACAACATTAAATATTGTCCCGTTTTTGAAAATATGGCTTGTTCATATTGACCTTCTATTTGCTTTGAAACGCCATTCTCTAGATATATTAAAGACTTAGCATCACTAAAAAGCATTTGGTTATTGGCTAAATCTGAACTTAAAAGATCAAAATTTTCAGAGGGTGCATGGTCAATTTCTGATAATTCATCATTGATGAATGAGTATTTATAGAAATGAAATCCTTCTTTGTTTTTTAATTTGGCTTTTAATACAATATCACCAGATTTAGTATCAAGAAAAGAGGTGAAATAGTTTTGAACTTGGTGATTTAACTTAAGATAATCAAAAAAACTTAATTTGAAGAATCTATCATAAAGGGTGCCTGGCTCGTAATATTTAAAAAAATCAAAATCACTAGCTCTAAATTTGGTAACTAAAACTGCATTATTGGGTAAAAAATAAGCATAAAAAGGGGGTTCATAATTTAACTGATTAGGAATTTCGTTTAGGTCAATTTTATTTAAGTCAACTTTTTTGGGCTCTATACTGCCAAACCAAATTTTATCAAAAGTGATGAAGTTACCCTCAGAAAAAACTAATGAAGTTGTGTAATTTTTTGTGTCAAAAACAGATATTTTTTTGTTTCTGTTAATAATTTTTGCAAAGTTGCTACCCAATGGAGAAAAGTAGCCTATAAAATAACCTTCGTTGTAAGAGTTAATTGTGATATCGGCCATGAAATTAAAAGGATAATCTGTTGATAATAAAGGCTTTTTGTTATCAAACAAATCACTTAAATTATACAAAAGTAATTTTTTAAGCTCCGTATCATAAGCTATAACTTCAAATGTTTTGGTAAGTGCGTTATAATATATTTTGTCTGCCCTTTTGCCAAACGGCATCTCAAATGTTTTTAATATTTTTTTTGATTCGAGTTCAATATAAATTAATTTTTCATACAAATAATCATCTTTTTCAAGTAATAAAATGTGACTTAAATCATCAGCAATCTGCACTTGTTTTACAGGGGCTTGGTAGGTATAACTAGAAATTTCTTTAAAGTCTTTAGTAAGAATTTCTATTTTGGTTTCTTTTTTTGAAATATCATGTTTAATAAAATATAATTTGTTGTTTAAATCGCTTACAACATAATTACCTTGCAACTTTATGATGTTTTTTTGGTTGTGGGTATACATCCCATACAAGGTGTCTAATTCGGTGTATATTAACAAAGAATCATTTTTAGCCAAAACAAGATTATTGACCGGAAAACCTTTGCCAATTTTTAATTTATAACTATTCTTAAAAGAGGTTAATGATCTTATAATAATATTACCTTCATCATCTGAGCTAATTAACTGATTGTTTTTGATAGAAGCAACCGAACTTACCACATTGCTGTAATGATTCTCACGAGGTAAAATTTTTATTTCTTGAACATTTTGTAAATAAACAAACTGAAAAAAAATGGATATTAAAAAAAATATGGCAGTTTTGTAAGTCATTTAATCTAACATTTTTTCCAAAGCCGAAGTACCCCCATCGATAATTGATTTTTTGTTACTGTTAAGCAAACTCGGAATTTGATTGATGTATTTGCTTTTGCTACCTTCGTATTCTTTTAGCTCTACTGTTACCAATACTAAACCATACTTTTGAGCATCTTCTACATCAGAATTCAGTGGAATATCATAATACCAAGGCGAAACTATAGGCGATTTAATCTGGTTAACTTGCCCATATTTTAATTGCTTAAAATCATAATTTTGCTCAATAAGCACTTTTTGTATTGGCGAACCATCTAAACCTCTCCATTGTCCTTCAAGTTTTATACTCACCATGGCATTTAAGTCTTCATCTGTAAAAATTTTAGTTTTAGAAAAGAAAACATACAATTCAGAAAATATCAACCTAGAAACACCCGGGTTTTCCTTGTCGGTTTCTATGTCAATCACTGCATGAAAATTCAGTAAATCATTGGTTTCACTTCTAATGATGTCAGTAAGTGCAAACTTTGTTCCTCTTGTTGTTGCGGGTGAAGCTTCAAAGTCTTTAGATAAGACTTCTTTAATTTTTTGCTCCTGATCTGCCTTGGTAGGTTTAGAATATTTTTTGATGTGAATTTGATTGTAGGTTTTTTCAATAAAACCCAAATCTGTATTGTAATAATCATTAATTGAAATTGTTTTTCTATAATCACTGTGCAATGAGGCCGTTGATTTATCGGCTAAATATTTGGCTCCGGCAAATAATCCTTGTAAGGCTGCACTAGCCAACCCTCTAGATTTAGGATCAGATTTTTTAAGTTGTACAACAAACTCTTCATTAGAAATAATATGAGATTTTTGATGGGTTGAGCAGGAAGTTAATGTTAATAAAACTAATCCGATTATAAGACTTTTTGAGTTCATTTTTTTAAATTTAAGGTAAAATTAAATAAATATTTTAAAATTTAACTAATTTTATACCATAAATTCAAATCTTCAAAAGTATATAATGAATATTCAATGTCTAAAGGTTTTTACAGGGTTAAGATTATTTTTAGTTTTTTTGTTTTGTATTCAATGTAAATCACCAAAACCAGTAGATTATGCTGATTTTTTGATAGAAAATAGTTTAAATAAATTTGAACTTTCCGAAATCAAACAACAAACCATAGACGATACTACTTTCGTTAATGTCCTTGATTTTTCATTCGAATTTATTTTAGACCTTAAATATGCAACCGAAGATAATTTTTTAAATCAAAAAGTGTATCCTTGTGAGTCATGTTTCCTCAGATTAAAAGCCCTCAAAAATTTGCTCAAGGCTCAAGCTAACTTTAAGCAATATGGCTATCAAATAAAGTTGTTTGACTGCTACAGACCACACAGTGTGCAACAAAAAATGTGGCAAATTATGCCCAATGCAACCTATGTGGCAGACCCTTCCAAAGGCTCTGTGCACAACCGTGGCGGGGCGGTTGACCTTACGTTGGTTGACAAAAACGGCAATGAACTAAACATGGGTACAGCTTTCGATTTTTTTGGTGAAGCTTCAGCTCATGCCTATGAAAATTTATCTGATGAAGTAAAAAAGAACCGAAAACTACTCAAATCTATCATGGAAAGAGCCGGGTTTCAAAGCATCAAATCAGAATGGTGGCATTATCAGTTACCTGTGTCTGCAGAGGATAAAATAGCCAATTTTGTATGGGAATGTCCCAATTAAAAATATGTCAAAATGTCATATACATGATGTGAAAAATCCTATATTTGCAGAAATATTTTTGAGGAATCCTTATGGAAAAAATCATAGAAGAACAAAAGCAAGGCACTAGCTTAGTCTTAGAAAGCCTTGAGCAAAACACCAAAAAGTTATTTATTGAAAGTTATGGCTGTCAGATGAATTTTTCTGATAGCGAAATTGTAGCTTCCATACTTCACAAAGAAGGCTATAACACCACCCAAAAACTAGAAGAAGCCGACTTGGTTTTGGTTAACACCTGCTCCATCAGAGACAAAGCCGAGCAAACCGTTAGAAAGCGTTTAGAACAATACAATGCCGTTAAAAAAATTAACCCCAACATGAAAGTTGGTGTGTTGGGTTGCATGGCCGAACGCTTAAAAGAGCAATTCTTGGTGCAAGAAAAAATAGTAGATTTGGTAGTAGGCCCAGATGCCTACAAAGATTTGCCCAATTTGCTGCAAGAAGTAGAAGATGGCAGAGAAGCTATAAACGTTATTTTATCTAAAGACGAAACCTATGGAGACATTTCTCCGGTAAGGCTCAACAGCAATGGGGTATCTGCTTTTGTGTCTATTACCAGAGGGTGTGATAACATGTGTACCTTTTGCGTAGTGCCCTTTACCAGAGGGAGAGAACGCAGCCGAGACCCAGAAAGTATTCTCGAAGAAATTGAAGATTTATGGCAAAAAGGGTTTAAAGAAATTACCCTCTTAGGGCAAAATGTAGACAGTTATTTATGGTATGGTGGAGGGCTTAAAAAAGATTTTGACAAAGCCTCAGAAATACAAAAAGCAACGTCGGTAAACTTTGCTCAGTTATTAGAAAGATGTGCCATCAAGTTTCCTAAAATGCGATTCAGATTTTCTACCTCAAACCCGCAAGACATGCATTTAGAGGTGATTCACGTGATTGCAAAATACTACAATGTGTGCAATTACATCCATTTGCCTGTACAAAGCGGAAGCACCAGAATTTTGAAATTAATGAACAGGCAACATACCCGTGAAGAATACATGGCATTGATTGACAACATCAAAGCAATTATTCCAGATTGTTCTATCTCGCAAGACATGATAACCGGATTTCCTACCGAAACAGAAGATGATCACCAAGACACCCTCAGCTTAATGCAATATGTAAAATATGATTTTGGCTATATGTTTGCCTACTCCGAAAGACCTGGTACTTTGGCTGCCAGAAAAATGGAAGACGACGTGCCATTTGAAGTTAAAAAAAGAAGGTTGCAAGAAATTGTAGATTTGCAACAAACAATATCATTAGAGCGAACCAAACGCTTTTTAGGCCAAACGGTAGAAGTTTTAATTGAAAAAGATTCCAAAAAATCTAAAGACCATTGGAGTGGCCGAAACAGCCAAAACATCACCGTTGTATTTCCGAAAGAAAACTACAAACCCGGCCACTATGTAAATGTAAAGATTACCAATTGCACCAGCTCAACCCTAATTGGAGAAGCCATTAGCTTGTCTGAATTAATGAACTAAAAACACTAAAAATGGATAGTTTACAATCTATAAAACAGCGTTTTGAAATCATCGGAAATGACTTAAAACTCAACAGAGCCATCGAAAAAGCCATGAGAGTTGCCCCAACAGATATTTCTGTGTTGGTAACTGGCGAAAGTGGTGTGGGCAAAGAGTCTATTCCTAAAATAATTCATGCCCTTTCGCACAGAAAACATGGCAAATACATCGCCGTAAACTGCGGAGCCATTCCGGAGGGAACCATAGATAGTGAACTCTTTGGTCATGAAAAAGGATCATTTACCGGAGCTACCAACACCCGCGAAGGCTACTTTGAAGTGGCCGATGGGGGTACCATTTTTTTAGATGAAGTTGGCGAACTGCCCCTCACAACGCAAGTGAGACTTTTGAGGGTTTTAGAAAACGGAGAATTCATAAAAGTAGGGTCTTCTAAAGTACAAAAAACAAACGTTAGAATTGTGGCGGCAACCAACGTAAAAGTGAGTGATGCCATAGCCAAAGGTCAGTTTAGAGAAGATTTATATTACCGGCTTAGTACTGTAGAAATTACACTACCTCCACTCAGAGACCGTAATCAAGATATTTATTTGTTGTTCAGAAAATTTGCAGCCGATTTTGCTCACAAATACAGAATGCCGGCCGTAAGTTTAGAACCAAAAGCCACTGAGGCTCTGATGAGATACCGCTGGAATGGTAACATCCGCCAACTTAGAAACATAGCCGAACAACTTTCAATTCTTGAAACAGATCGCCTCATAAAATTTGAAACCATCATTAATTATTTGCCACAAGAATACAATAATCTTCCTTCTGTGGTTGCACAAAATCAATCTGAAAGCGATTTTAACAAAGAAAAAGAAATGTTATTGAAACTCATTTTCGACATGAAAAATGAACTCAATGAACTCAAAAAACTTACTTTCGATTTAATTAAAGATCCTTCTAAACTCAAAACAGAACCTCCCTACAACACAGCCATTGGCAATTTCAACAGCAATGACTATTCAGATTATAAACCAGAAATTATCTTAAAAAATAATGTAGATTACGAAGACGATGAGCACGATGAATTTCTAGAAACAATAGATATTGAAGAAGATGAAGTGCTAAGAATAGACGAAAAAGAAATAGAATTGATCAAAAAAGCCCTCGAAAAATACAAAGGCAAAAGAAAGCCTGCTGCCAATGAACTGGGTATTTCTGAGAGAACACTTTATAGAAAAATAAAACAATTTGATTTGGTATGAAAAAAATATGCTTGTTGTTAATCCTTCTAAGTTTCACGAATTGTGGTTTCTATAATTTTACCGGAGCCGGACTCATTGATGCCAAAACATTTCAAGTAAATTCATTTCAAAACTATGCCGATTTGGTAGAACCCGGCATCGAAATCAGATTTACCAGAGATTTGCAAGACCTCATCATAGACCAAACCAACCTGAGCATGGTAACCTCAGGTGGCGAATTAATTTATGAAGGAGAAATTAACAGTTTCAGAATTACCCCAATGACGGCCACTGCCGAACAAAGGAGTGCTCAAAACCGTGTGACGATGACCGTAAAAGTAAGGTTTACAAACACAAAGAACGAAAAAGATAATTTTGAAAAAAATTTCTCATTTTTTTATGATTATCCAGCAGATCAGCAGTTAATTGGCAGCACCCTAAGTACTGCTTTAGATGCCATGTTTGAAAGAATTTTACAAGATGTTTTTAATGAATCTTTAGCCAAATGGTAAGCCCGTGGAAATAACGCAATTCATATCATTACTCAACAATCCTAACGATATCAACTTAAATCATATTGAAGGATTTGAAACTATTATACAAAAATATCCCTATTTGCAAAGCGTAAAAGCCCTTTACATTAAAGCTTTGTTTAACCAAAATAGTTTTAAATACAATTTCGAACTCAAAAAAACTGCGGCATTTACCAAAGAAAGAGAAGTCTTGTTTGATTTTATTACCTCAAAAAATTTCACAATTCTAGATATCAAAACACATCAACACCATGAAGCGTTGATAAAAAACTTATCGGTAGATTTTGAAGAGGTTATAGTTTCCTCAAATGTGCATGTTGCCCCACCCCCTATTGCCTTTGGTATTTCTGATGATACGTTTAGCGAAGAAATCATAGAATCTACCATACGACTAGAAATTGGCAAGCCCCTTGAATTTAACCAAAACGAAAAACATTCTTTTATGGAATGGCTCAAGTTAAGCCAAATTCAAAAAATTAATACCCAAAACAAAGACAATCTCATTGCAGAACAAGACAAAAATGATTCAATGTCTGAAAACTACATAGACTTTAGCCAGCTAGCTAATTTTAACAAAGAAGAAACTAGCAAACAAGATATTATAGATAATTTCTTAACCAAAAACCCTAAAATAATCCCCAAAAAAGAAGAGGTTTTGCCCCCTAAATCAGTTGTAAATCCTATAGATGAGCTCACGTTTACCACAGAAACTTTGGCAAAAATATATACCGAACAAAAAAAATATCAAAAAGCCATACAAGCTTATGAAATTTTAATTTTGAAATATCCAGAAAAAAGTGTTTTCTTTGCAAACCAAATTAAAGATTTAAAAATTTTACAACAACATAAATAGAATTATTATGGGATTTACAGTGTTTATTGTATTGATTGCAATTGTTTGCTTTTTCTTAATAGCCGTTATCATGGTTCAAAACCCTAAAGGTGGCGGTTTGTCATCTTCATTTGGTGGCGGACAAAATCTTGGTGGCTATCAATCTACCTCAACATTTTTAGATAAAAGTACTTGGACGTTAGGCTTTGCCTTAATTGCCCTCATTATCTTGTCTTCTGTGTCTTTCAACAACAACACAGGGTCTCTTTTGATAGATGAAAAAGCAAAACCTCTACCAACACAACAAATACCAGCACCAGCGACTAATCAACCAGCAGACAACGCAGCAGAAAATGCTAAGCCTGTAGCTCCTGCTGAATAAGTATATTATTAAATTTTTAAAAATTATCTGTGTTATTATGACACAGGTTTTTTTTTGTCATAAAATCAAAGATAAAAATGAAAATATGTCAGTTTTTAACCTATGGCATAGTTTCTGAAATGTATCGCTAAAATTGTTTAACCAAATTTAAAAATATGTCAGTAAACTTAAAACCATTAGCAGATCGCGTATTAGTATTACCCGCACCTGCAGAAACAACCACTAGTTCAGGTATCATAATTCCGGACACAGCCAAAGAAAAACCTCAAAAAGGAACCATAGTGGCAGTTGGCCCAGGCAAAAAGGATCATACCATGACCGTAAAAGTTGGAGACACTGTTTTGTATGGTAAATATGCAGGTAACGAACTCAAATATGAAGGGCAAGATTATCTAATCATGCGTGAAGACGATATTTTGGCTATCATCTAAAATAATCTAATTTTTAAACCAATTAACATTAACCAAAAAATATTTAAAAAATGGCAAAAGAAATAAAGTTTGATATAGAAGCAAGAGATGGCCTAAAGAGAGGTGTAGATGCTTTGGCAAATGCTGTAAAAGTTACCTTAGGCCCAAAAGGAAGAAACGTGATAATTTCAAAATCATTTGGTGGCCCTACAGTAACCAAAGATGGGGTATCTGTTGCAAAAGAAATTGAACTAACCGATGCATTAGAAAACATGGGAGCTCAAATGGTAAAAGAAGTGGCTTCTAAAACCAACGATTTAGCCGGTGATGGTACCACAACTGCTACCGTTTTAGCACAATCTATTGTAAAAGAGGGTCTTAAAAACGTAGCGGCCGGAGCCAATCCAATGGACTTGAAAAGAGGTATCGACAAGGCTGTGGAAGCCATTGTAGCCGACCTTAAAAAGCAAGCCAAAGAAGTAGGAAGCTCTTCAGAAAAAATTAAGCAAGTGGCTTCTATTTCTGCCAATAATGACGAGGTTGTTGGTGAACTTATTGCCCAAGCGTTTGATAAAGTAGGTAAAGAAGGTGTTATAACCGTTGAAGAAGCTAAAGGCACTGATACTTATGTAGATGTGGTAGAAGGAATGCAATTTGACAGAGGTTATCTTTCTCCATACTTTGTAACCAATGCCGAAAAAATGGAAGTTGATTTAGACAATCCTTACATTTTACTTTATGATAAAAAAGTATCGTCACTCAAAGAATTATTGCCAATTCTTGAGCCTGCTGCCCAATCTGGTAAGCCTTTATTAATAATTGCTGAAGACGTAGACGGGGAAGCCTTATCTACTTTGGTAGTAAATAAATTGAGAGGAGCTCTAAAAATTGCAGCCGTAAAAGCTCCAGGTTTTGGTGATAGAAGAAAAGCCATGCTTGAAGACATTGCCATCTTAACCGGTGGAACAGTGATTGCCGAAGAAAGTGGTTTTACATTAGAAAACGCAACACTAGACATGCTTGGCACTGCCGAAAAAATAACTATCGACAAAGACAATACAACCATAGTAAATGGTGCTGGCAACGAAGAATTGATTAAAAACCGTGTGCAACAAATCAAAGCACAAATAGAAACCACAACCTCTGACTATGATAAAGAAAAATTGCAAGAACGCTTGGCTAAATTGGCAGGTGGTGTGGCAGTACTTTATGTAGGAGCAGCCTCAGAAGTTGAAATGAAAGAGAAAAAAGACCGCGTAGATGATGCCCTTCATGCCACTAGAGCTGCAGTTGAAGAAGGTATTGTGGCCGGTGGTGGTGTGGCTTTATTAAGAGCCAAAGGAGCTTTGGCCAATATCAAAGCATTAAACGCAGACGAAGCCACTGGTATTCAAATTATATCAAGGGCTGTAGAATCTCCATTAAGAACCATAGTAGAAAATGCTGGCCTTGAAGGGTCTGTAGTTGTTAATAAAGTTTCTGAAGGTTCTGGTGATTATGGTTATAATGCCAAAACAGATGAATATGTAGATTTGCTAAAAGCTGGTATCATAGATCCTAAAAAAGTAACCAGAGTAGCTTTAGAAAATGCGGCTTCTGTTGCGGGTATGATTTTGACCACAGAGTGTGCTTTGGTAGACATCAAAGAAGATAGCCCAGCTATGCCACCAATGGGTGGAGGTATGCCAGGGATGATGTAATCTTAAAA
>DAIRDG010000030.1:0-28324 GCA_036796275.1 Flavobacterium sp. | reverse complement strand
AATTTTTCGAAATCTTTTATTTATCAGCAAATTTTTAAGCCAAATGCGTCATTAAGGTGGTTAGATATTTATAAACTTGGATACTTATGTAGCCTAAAATAATTACATTAACGATAATAAAAACGGACACTCGCATCTTAAACAAATGAATCAAGAATCAACGTCAGCACCCTTCTTTTCAATTGTTATGGCATTGTATAACAAAGAAAAAAGCGTTAAAGAAACTATACAGAGTGCCCTGGATCAAAGTTTTAGCAATTTTGAATTATTGATAATTAATGATGGCTCTACGGATGATAGTTTAGCAAAAGTTAATAGTTTTAATGACCCTAGAATCAAGATTATTAGCCAAGACAACAAGGGAGTATCTTACAGCAGAAACCACGGCATTACGAAATCTGAAGGCAGTTTTGTGTGCTTTTTAGATGCCGATGATTTGTGGGAACCACATCATTTAGCCAATTTTATAAACGCTCTTAAACTATATACGGATGCGAAATTTCTGGCAAATGGCTACCAAAAACAAATTGCCGAAAATTATTTAAGACAAATTAACAACCCCGTTTTTAATGATTTAGAAAATACCATTATAAAAATAGATGATTTTTTTAGCAATGCTTTGCCAGATATCCTTGCGTGGACATCGGCTGTGTGTGTAAAAAATGATGTTATAAAACAATTCTTATTTGACACTAAAATTACCAACGGAGCCGGAGAAGACACCGATTTATGGATTAGATTGGCTTTAAATTTTCCGCTAATTTTTAACAAAAATATCTCGGCCACTCATCGTCTACAATCTGAAAATAGGGTATCTCGCATGGCTTCTCAAAACCGAGTTTTTTTTGATCCCCAGCAATACAAATCAAAAAATAATCTTGCCTTAAACAAATTTTTAGATCAAAACAGTTTGGCTATAGCCGTGCAACAAATTATTCATCAAAACTATACTGAAGCCAAAAAGCAACTTGAATTAGTAGACCCAAAAAACCTGAGCAGGCTGCAAAATTTTTTAATCAAACTGCCTTTACCGATGGTTAGAATCCTTTATAAAATCAAGAAAATATCCGAAAAACTATTGGGTTTTCAGTTGAAGTTTTTTAAGTAAACTATACGTTTTTGTAAACCAAAAAATCACTAAAATCTCTTATGTAATCTGTTTCCTTATAAACTTCTGAGGCCACAACCAAGCAAACCGACCCACTTGAAAAGTTTTTTAATTCTCTCCAAGTACCAGGTTTTATGAGTAATCCTATGTGCGGCCTGTTGAGGGTGATAATATTTTGAGAAACACCATCATGCAAATACACATCAAAACTGCCTGAGGTTGCCACTAAAAACTGATACAAATTTTTGTGAGCATGCCCTCCCCTTTCGGCTCCACTTGGCACATCATACAAGTAATACACTCTTTTGATGGCAAAAGGTATCGTGTCATTTTCAATGATGCTTAAATTGCCTCTCGGTTCTTTAACAACGGGTAATGTTATGATTTCAAAATTTGCCATCAAGCATTAAAATAAAGTAATTTGTCCATCCTCTTCGGTCTTGGTGTTGTCTTGGTCATCCTCTAAATCAGTTGGTGGATCTTCATCGTCAATTTCCTCAACCGGGGGTTCATAAGGAATAGGGTCTAGCAAATTAATTTGTTTCACCTTATCTGAAGTTAACTGATTACCCAAGGCCTTAATGCCTTTAACGGCTATAAACTCTTCGAGTAAAATTTGCGTGGTCTCTTTTTGAACGCCATTCACTTTAGCAAAAACAATTTCAATAACGGGTTTATAATCTGTTGATACCAATTCTAAGTAAGATTTATCATGTTCTGTGATAAAAATTTCCTCTTTATTTTCACTTTCAACCAAGAAGCGTTTCACATAATAGCGTTCTTTTTGTCCGTCAAAATACAAACACGAAATGGGTTTGTTGGGCATCCATTTTTCAAGTACCAACATATCATCATCAAAATGCAAAGTAAGTTCTGGCATTACTGTTTTTAGCTTACCAGCCTGATTGATGATTAATAATCTGTCGTTAGATTTAAATTCTCCAAGCAACTCCCCTCTGCCATCCACGTTGAGTCTTTGAACGGTATCATCAAACCAAATTATTCGTGGTTTTAAGGTAGATATCCCTTTTTCTTTGAGTTCTATTTTTTTGATGGCATATTTGGTAACCGTGTTTCCTCTAGACACCCTGCCTTTGATGGCTATATCTGAAAAATCAATATCCCATTTTAGTTTTTTGATGCTGCCTATTTGCCTTAAAAAAATGGTGACTACCTCTGCCTCACCATTGGGGTTGGCCGAAAAATAAAGTACTTGAGAGCCTGGTTTTTCTTGGGCTAAGTCATAAGCTTTATCGCGTGTAATACCTGTTACGTTAAATCTTTTGATAAACGAAGGGCCGGTTTTGCCATCTCTGTAAATCATGTTGTAAACCGTGCGTTTATCATTTTTATCAAACACGGCAACGTGTATAAGGTCTTTGCCAATAAATTTTTTATCATCTACTTTGGTCACCATCATTTTACCATCACGCATAAAGCATATAATATCGTCTATATCTGAACAATCTGCAATAAATTGATCTTTCTTTAGCCCTGTGCCCACAAATCCTTCGGCCAAGTTGGCATACAGTTTGGCGTTTTTCATGACCACTTTGGTGGCTTCAATATTATCAAAACTTCGCAATTCAGTTTTGCGTACCCTACCCGCTCCGTATTTTGTTTTTAGCTTGGTAAAATAATCAATAGCAAACTCAATAATGTGGTTTAAATGGTATTTTACTTGTTCAATGTCAGCTTCCAAGGCTTCAATGTTCTGTTGGGCTTTATCGATATCAAATTTAGAAATTCGCTTGATGCGTATTTCTGTCAACCGCACAATGTCTTCTTCTGTCACGGCTCTTTTGAGGTGTTTGGTATGTGGTTTTAAACCTTCGTCAATCGCTCTAATAACCCCTTCCCAAGTGTCTTCTTCTTCAATATCGCGATAGATACGATTTTCTATAAAAATTCTCTCTAGCGACAAAAAATGCCACTTTTCTTGCAATTCATCTAACTCAATTTCTAATTCACTTTTCAGCAACCCAACCGTACGGTTTGTAGAAATCTTAAGCATGTCTGACACTCCAATAAACAAGGGTTTATTATCTTGTATCACGCAACCCAACGGGGCCAAAGAGGTTTCGCAAGCCGTAAAGGCATACAAGGCATCAATGGTTTTATCTGGCGACACACCAGGTGGCAAGTGAATTAAAATCTCTACCTCAGCGGCGGTGTTGTCTTCAATTTTTTTGATTTTAATTTTTCCTTTTTCATTTGCTTTTAAGATACTGTCTATGAGCGTAGAGGTATTGGTGGAAAACGGAATTTGGGTAATTACCAACGTTTGCTTGTCTAATTGTGAGATTCTTGCCCTCACTCTCACCCTGCCCCCACGCATCCCATCGTTATAATTAGACACATCGGCTATGCCGGCCGTAGGAAAATCTGGAAACAACGTAAAAGGCTTGTTTTTTAAAATTTTTATAGAGCAATCTATGAGTTCAATAAAATTATGAGGCAAAACTTTGGTCGACAAGCCCACGGCTATGCCTTCGGCTCCTTGGGCAATAAGCAACGGAAATTTTACGGGCAAGTTTATGGGCTCTTGCCGTCTGCCATCATAAGACAATTGCCAATTGGTAATTTTGGGAGAATACAAAATTTCTATACCAAGCTTGCTCACACGGGCTTCAATATACCGCGAAGCTGCAGCCCCATCACCCGTTAAGATATTTCCCCAGTTTCCTTGGGTGTCTATCAGCAAATCTTTTTGCCCAATTTGCACCATGGCATCTGCAATACTCGCATCGCCATGCGGATGGTATTGCATGGTGTGACCCACTATGTTGGCCACCTTGTTATACCGGCCATCATCTAGCTCTTTCATAGAGTGCATGATGCGTCTTTGCACCGGCTTAAAACCATCTTCAATGGCGGGCACAGCACGTTCTAAGATTACATAAGACGCATAATCTAAAAACCATTCTTTATAAAGACCCGTAACTTTGGTAATTGTAACTTGTTCTTCTGGTGCAGACTCAGCCTGAGACTCCAATTCGTGTCCCTCTTCCTGGTTTATGTCTTCATTCTCTGGCATGGGCTTTGGGTAAAATCGGGTTTAAAAAATCAAATCCAAATTTAATCATTTATCTGATTATTCAAATCAATAATTCAAAATATTTTAGCAGCACCAAGGCTTGGGCATTTTAGTGATGGTAATTCCTCCCTTTCATTTTAGTTGTTTTAGCCAAAAAAGTTTTGTAAACCAAACAAAGAGCTTCTAAAGCCGCTTTTGTTTGCCAATAAAACTAACTTTTGGCTTTCAACAAGCTATCATTCAGGGAGGGCTAAAAGATAAACCATTTACCCTTTTTGCAACATTGCTTTGTTGATAGCTTTTATCAAAGCAGGACCTTCATACACAAAACCTGTATAAAGTTGCACTAAAGAAGCACCAGCCGAAATTTTATCTAAAGCATCTTGTGCACTGTGAATGCCTCCCACCCCAATAATCGGGAATTTACCCTGACTGTGTGTATGCAAAAACCTGATAACTTCACTAGATTTATAGGTGAGAGGCTTACCGCTTAAGCCACCCATTTCTTGGCTATCTGCAGATTGTAGATTTGTTCTATCTAGCGTCGTGTTGGTGGCTATTACCCCTGCAATGTTGGTGGCTAAAACCATCTCTACCACATCTAACAATTGACTCTCTGATAAATCTGGAGCAATTTTAAGCAAAATGGGTTTAGGGTTTTGTTTTTTAGCATTCAGGTCTTGCAAGGTTTGCAAAAGCTTGGTGAGGGGCTCCTTATCTTGCAAGGCTCTGAGGTTTGGGGTGTTGGGCGAACTTACATTGACTACAAAATAATCTACCCAATCAAACAATTTTTCAAAACATATCACATAATCATCCGTAGCTTGCTCGTTTGGGGTCCATTTGTTTTTGCCAATATTACCCCCTATGATAACGCCTTTGGGTTTTCCTTTTTTCAATTGTTCTACCAATGCCTCCACCCCTTGGTTATTAAACCCCATCCGGTTAATGATGGCTTCATCTTCTTTTAGTCTAAACAATCGTTTTTTATCATTGCCCGGTTGTGGTTGTGGGGTCACGGTGCCCAATTCTAAAAAACCAAAGCCTAAGGCTGCCAGCTCATGAAACAATGCTCCATCTTTATCAAACCCAGCCGCCAAACCCACCGGATTTTTGAACGATAGACCGAATAAATTTTTATTCAACTTTGGGTTTTTGATTTCTAAAAACCAATTTGATATTTCTTTTACAAAGGGTATTTTAAATAAAATTTTGAGGGCACTAAAGATAAAATGATGCACCGATTCTGGGTCAAATCTAAATAAAATTGGTTTTATAAGCAGTTTATACATCTATGTTTGTTTAGTCTTCTAATTTTCTGCGTTTTCTTTCGGCCTTAATGAGAGTTAACTCTCTACTGGTTTGTCCGGCTACTGAGGTATTTTCCTCTGCACGTCTTATCAAATAAGGCATTACATCTCTCACTGGTCCAAAAGGCACATACTTGGCCACCAAATAGTCTTCTGCAGACAAATTAAAGCTAATATGATCGCTCATTCCATACAATTGCCCAAACCAAATGCTCGGATTGTCTTTTGCAATGCCTTTTTCTTGCATCAAACTTAAAGTTTTTAGAACACTGTCTTCGTTGTGAGTACCAATAAAAAGTGACATCACATCTAAGTGATTGAGCATGTATGCCAATGTGGTATCAAAATTATCATCTGTTACTTTTTTGTTGGCACAAATAGGACTTGGGTAACCTAAGTCTTTGGCTCTTTTATTCTCCTTTTCCATATAGGCTCCTCTCACCAACTTCATGCCTATTTTAAAACCGCCCGCTAGGGCTCTTTGTTGTAGTTTTTTTAAATAGTCTAACCTATCCCACCGGTATAATTGCAACGTGTTGTAAACAATGACTTGCTCTTTGTTATAAGTTTGCATCATCAATTCTACCAATTCATCAGCTGCATCTTGCATCCAACTTTCTTCACCATCTATCAAAACAGCCACTTGGTTGTCATGAGCAAATTGGCATATTTTGTGAAATCTTGCCGTAACAACCTCCCATTCTTTTTGTTCTTTGTCTGATAAAACTTCTCCTTTAGATTTTTTTTCATATAAGGCAAACCTTCCCAATCCTGTTGGTTTAAATACGGCAAACGGCATGGCTTGTTTCGCTTTGGCAAACCCTATTATCTTGATGGTTTTTTCTACCACCCCATCAAAAGACAAGTCATCTTCTTTGCCCTCTACACTATAATCTAAAACCGAGTATACGCCTTTGCTAAACATTTTTTCTACCACGGGCAAACAATCATATTCATTTACCCCACCACAAAAATGATCAAACACACTGGCTCTAATTAAACCCTCAACTGGCAAATGAGCATTGATGGCAAAATTTGTAACTGCCGTACCAATTTTTACTAGCGGTTCATTGTCTATCATTTTAAACAAAAAATAAGCACGATCTAAATCTGAGTCTGTCTTGAGAGCAAAAGCAGCTTGTGTATTTTCGAATATTGAATTCATCATCAAAAAATTTGCACAAATATACAATAGCTACGTCAAAAGATTTTGGTTTTGTAAAAATTTGTTAGTTAATTTGAAACATCAAAATGCATAACAAAAAGGTTAGTAAAAGTGAATTAACCTTTAAATCAAAAAATCTATGATTGTATACGAAACCGAGGGGGCAGACTTAGTGAATGAGCTAATTAAAACAAAGCAATATTCAAAAATTATATTTCTGTGCGATACCAATACGGTAGAAGATTGCTTACCCATTGTAATTCCCTACATAGAAACCGAACATCCAGTAGAAATTATAGAAATTGAACCCGGTGAGGAGCATAAAAACATTCATACTTGTATTCAATTATGGGAATTGTTGTTAGATTTTAATGTAGACAAAAAAGGATTACTCATCAATCTTGGGGGTGGGGTTATTACAGATATGGGTGGTTTTTTGGCTAGTACCTACAAAAGAGGCATAGATTATGTACACGTTCCGAGTAGTTTATTGGCCATGGTAGACGCAGCTATTGGAGGCAAAAATGGCATTGATTTTGGGTTTTTAAAAAATCAAATTGGCACCATCAATCATCCAAAAATTATTTGGATCATACCAGAATTATTAAAAACCCTGCCAGAAAATCAGTGGTATTCAGGTTTGGCAGAAATGCTCAAACATGGTTTAATAAGCAGTGCCAAACATTGGAATCACCTAAAGGAAAATGCTCAAATTAATCATCCGGCCATGCTTGCATTAATCAGAGAATCTATTGAGATAAAAACAAGCATCGTACAGCAAGACCCTTTTGAAAACGGATTGAGAAAATCTTTAAATTTTGGGCATACCATTGGGCATGCTTTAGAAAGCTATAGCCACGAAAACACTAACATAACGCCCCTCTTACACGGTGAAGCCATTGGCATTGGCATGCTTTTAGAATCTCATGTAGCCATGCAAAAAAACTTGATATCCAAAGAAGATTTTGCCGAAATAAACTATGTACTCCAAGAATATTTTAATTTTATAAATTGGGATGAAGATAATTTTGTAAAAGCACTTGATTATATGCATCAAGACAAAAAAAATGAATATCAAAAAATTTTATTTGCTTTAATTAACGGCATTGGAAGTTGCCTAATAAATCAAGAAGTTAAACATGAAGAAATCATGGAAGCATACAATTTTTTTAAATCACATTAAACACCTCAAAAAAGTTACTAAATTTTAAGGTTTTAATCATTTTATCTATATTTTTGTTGCATCAAATTATTATTGAAATTGAAGAATATTACAAATCATTATTTACTTAAGTTAATTCATTTGTTTAGCTTTCGTTTTAAAATTTTGAGGGTTTGATTTTAAATCACTTAATAATCTTTCTGATTTTTTTAAAACCCTTAACTTTTATGAAATGAATACAAAATATTTTGATTTAATCAACCAAACTTTTTACTTCCCACAAGAAGAATTTACGTTAGAAAACAACCAACTTCAGTTTCACAACATTGATTTGATGAAGCTTGTTGAGCAATATGGTTCGCCTCTAAAGTTTACCTACTTACCACAAATTTCAAACAATATTAACAGAGCCAAGGGTTGGTTTAGAAAAGCCATGGAACGGCTAGATTATGATGGCAAATACTATTATTGCTATTGCACCAAAAGTTCGCACTTTAGTTATGTATTAGATCAAGCCTTAAAAAGCAAAGTGCACATAGAAACCTCTTCAGCTTATGACATCAATATTGTAAAAAAACTGATGGAACAAGGCAAAATTAACCGTAATACCTATGTGATTTGTAACGGATTCAAACGTGAGGAATACGTAAATAACATAGCCGACCTCATCAACAACGGTCATAAGAAAACGGTGCCAGTAATCGATAATTATGAAGAAATAGATTTGTTAACCGCAGCCATTGAGGGTAAATTTCAAATAGGCATTAGGATTGCAGCCGAAGAAGAACCCAAATTTGAATTTTACACCTCAAGATTAGGAATTGGCTACAGAAATATTGTGCCTTTTTATAAAAGACAAATTCAGGAAAATGATCAAGTGGAGCTCAAAATGTTGCACTTTTTCATCAACACTGGCATCAGAGACACCGCCTATTATTGGAATGAATTGCTCAAATGTATGAAGGTGTATATTAGTTTAAAAAAGGAGTGTCCGACCCTAGACTCTCTTAATATTGGGGGTGGGTTTCCGATAAAAAATTCTTTGGCTTTTAGTTACGATTATGAGTATATGGTTGAAGAAATCTTGAACCAAATAAAAATTGCTTGTGATGATGCAGAGGTGCCAGTACCTCACATTTTTACAGAATTTGGCTCGTTTACCGTTGGGGAAAGTGGCGGGGCTATTTATGAAATTTTGTATCAAAAACAACAAAATGACAGGGAAAAATGGAACATGATAAACTCTTCTTTCATTACCACTTTACCTGATACCTGGGCCATAAACAAACGTTTTGTAATGCTAGCCATTAATCGTTGGAACGATTCTTACGAACGTGTTTTACTTGGTGGACTCACTTGCGATAGCGATGATTATTACAACTCCGAGCAGCACATGAATGCCGTCTATTTACCTAAATACAACAAAGACAAACCCTTGTATATTGGCTTTTTTAACACGGGTGCCTATCAAGAAACCATTGGAGGATTTGGTGGCCTACAACACTGCCTGATTCCACAACCCAAACACATTTTGATAGATCGAGATAAAAATGGCATCATCTCAACAGAGGTTTTTTCAGAAAAGCAAACTGCCGAAGATGTCTTAAAAATATTGGGATATTAAGCACTTTTTTTTTGACTGTTTAAAAAAAAGTAGTTTATTTAACCACAAAAATAATTAACCACAAAAATGAACAAAGGTCCTGTAAGTCAATTTATTGAAAAACATTATTTGCACTTTAATGCTGCAACATTAATAGACGCCTCTAAGGCATATGAAGCTCAACTTCAAAATGGTGCCAAAATGATGGTTACTTTAGCTGGTGCCATGAGTACCGCAGAGCTCGGAAAAATTTTTGCAGAAATGATCAGACAAGATAAAGTGCAAATTATATCTTGCACAGGAGCCAATCTTGAAGAAGACATCATGAATTTGGTGGCTCACTCACATTATAAAAGAGTACCAAATTACAGAGATCTAACCCCCGAGCAAGAATGGGAATTATTAGAGCAAGGACTCAACAGGGTAACCGATACGTGCATACCAGAAGAAGAAGCTTTTAGAAGATTGCAAAAGCACATTTATAAAATTTGGAAAGATGCAGACAACAGTGGTGAGCGATACTTGCCACATGAATACATGTATAAAATGCTACTATCAGGCGTGCTTGAGGAGTATTATGAAATAGACCTCAAAGACAGTTGGATGTATGCAGCAGCAGAAAAAAATCTACCGATTGTAGTACCAGGTTGGGAAGATAGCACCATGGGTAATATATTTGCCTCTTATGTCATCAAAGGAGATTTAAAAGCCAGCACCATGAAATCTGGTATAGAATATATGACTTTTTTGGCCGATTGGTATACCAAAAACTCTGACAAAGGCGTTGGCTTTTTTCAAATTGGTGGTGGTATTGCCGGAGATTTCCCTATTTGTGTGGTGCCCATGCTCTACCAAGATATGGAAATGCACGATGTGCCCTTTTGGAGCTATTTTTGTCAAATTTCTGACTCAACCACCAGCTTCGGGTCATATTCTGGGGCTGTGCCAAACGAAAAAATTACTTGGGGAAAATTAGACATTCATACCCCAAAATTTGTGATAGAATCTGATGCTACCATTGTGGCACCTCTCATGTTTGCTCATATTTTAGGATTATAAAAATAATAATTATATAGTGATGAAGCGTATTATCGTTGATTATTCAAAACTTAACAATGAAATATTAAGTTTATTGGTAGAAAAATTTCCTGATGGGTATGATGATACCGACATCATTTCTTTTCGGAATGCCAAAAATGAATTAATTGAAGCCGTGGAAGTAAGAACTGAAGACACCATTTATTTGGTAAAAGTGAGCAAAAAACTTGCCACAAGAATCGAAAATTTTGAAGATGAGGATGATAATATTCAAGAATTAGACATCATTGTGCCAGACAAAAAACTTGGTATAGACAAAGAACTTAATGAAGAGTTTAATGACACTGAAGAAGATGAGGAAGATGACGACATAGACAAAGATGATTTTGACGAAGATGACGAAGAAGAATAAATAAAAAATCTCAACCTTAAAAGTTGAGATTTTTTTTTATTGTATTAGATAATTTTTGTCTGAGTCTGCATTTTCAAAAAATTATATTTAAAATAATAAAGTATCGTCATTTTAGCTTATTCAAAGATTAGAATTATCAACAAAAAATTGAACAAAAACTCCTTATTCTAATTCATCTGTCATAGCCCTGTTGATAACATTTTCGGGTAAGCTTTTTTGTGTTTTGGCTCCCATGGTTTTAAGTTTTTCAATGGTGCCTATAATGTTACCACGACCATCAAATAATTTATTCATTGATGCATCATATTCTTTCTTTGCATCAATAATTTTATTACCTATTTTAATTAAATCTTGCATAAAGCCCTCAAACTTATCATACAACGACCCGGCTAATCTTGCAATTTCTAGGGCATTTTCTTGTTGTTTTTGGTTGGTCCAAAGAGCATTGATGGTTTTTAGGGTGGCCAATAGGGTTGTGGGGGTTACTATCACAATGTTTTTTTCAAAAGCCCTAGAAAACAAAGTGGGGTCATGCTCTAGTGCCAAGGCAAATGCAGTTTCTATGGGAATAAACAACAACACAAAATCTAATGATTTTAGACTAGGAATGTCGTGATATTTTTTTTCACTTAGCTGTCCTACATGGCGTTTTAATGATAAAACGTGTTCTTTAAGAGCAATTTGTCTTACATTTTCGTCAACTTCATTGATGTATCTTTCATAAGCCACCAAAGACACTTTGGCATCTACCACAATTTGTTTGTTGTCTGGTAATTGAATGATCACGTCGGGTTGCAAACGTTGACCATTTTCGTTAGTAAAACTCTGTTGCACTTCATAAGTGGTGCCTTTTTCTAAACCCGACTTTTCTAATACGCGTTCTAAAATCAACTCACCCCAATTGCCCTGAACTTTAGAGTCTCCCTTCAAGGCTTTTGTAAGGTTTAAAGCTTCTTTAGACATTTGCTCGTTCATGAGTTTTAAATCAGAAATTTGCTGACGTAAGGCACTGTTTTGTCCAATGTTTTCTTTGTGGGTATCTTCTACTTTCTTTTCAAAAGTTTGAATTTTGTGTTGTAATGGCTCAAGAATCTGATTAATTTGTTCTTTGTTTTGCACAGAAAATTTTTGTGATTTTTCTTCCAAAATTTTATTGGCCAAATTTTCAAACTCTTTGGTAAATTTTTCCTGAAGATTTTGCAAATCTTCATTTTGTTCATTTAGCTTTTCTAGCAAATTAAGTTTGTCTTTTTCTAAATAAGCCAAATCAACTTTTGTATTGGTCAATTGATTATTAAGCGATTCTATTGCTTCTTCTCTTTCTTTGAGTCTGGTTTGCAATTCAACAATTTGCATGTTTTGATGCTCTGCCTTTTGATCTAGCATGAGTTGTTTGGCTTTTTTGCTTTGCAAATGCATTAAAAACCCGAGCAAAAACCCAATCAGTAAAAAAATGATGTATAAAAATATATCCATGCTAATGGTTTAAAAGTAAAAATCATTGTCTTCTTCTTCAGAAGCTTTGGGGGGTAAAGACCCAAAGGCATCTTCTGGACTGATAGGATTATTGAGTTTTTGCACCAAATCGTCTACATTCATTTTAGATGAAAACTCACCAAAATTAAAATTAGCATCCAAATTATCAAACTTACCCAATTCATTTATAAACTTAAGTCTAATGTTATCTAAGCCGCCATTTCTGTGTTTGGCTATAATAAACTCAGCTTCTCCTTTGGTTGAGTTTTGGTCTTCATCGTCCCAAAAATCAATTTTGTAATATTCTGGTCTATAAATAAATGACACTATATCAGCATCTTGTTCAATAGCTCCAGACTCCCTGAGGTCAGAGAGCAAAGGTCGTTTGCTAGAACCTCTACTTTCTACTTGTCTAGACAGTTGCGATAAAGCAATAACGGGCACTTCTAACTCTTTGGCAAGGGCTTTTAGGTTTCTAGAGATGGTAGAAATTTCTTGTTCTCTGTTGCCAAATCCTTTGTTGTTACCACCAGCTGTCATTAGTTGCAAATAATCTATGATGATGATTCTTACGCCAAATTGCGAATGTAATCTTCTGGCTTTGGCCCGAAGATCAAAAATAGATAGTGAGGGAGAATCGTCTATATAAATAGGTGCTTTTTCAAGATTTTTAACTTTCACGTTGAGTTGCTCCCATTCATAATTGGCAAGTTTTCCGGTTCTTAGTTTTTCGGAACTTAAACCCGTTTCAGAAGAAATTAATCTGGTAATCAGCTGAACGCTGCTCATCTCTAGGGAGAAAAGTGCCACAGGCAAATTGTAATCAATAGCTATGTTTCTGGCCATGGAAAGCACAAAAGCGGTTTTACCCATCCCCGGTCTGGCCGCTATAATCACCAAATCACTGGGTTGCCATCCTGAGGTAAGCTCATCTAATAAGGCAAAACCTGTGGGCACACCACTTAATCCTTCTTTGTTTCCAATTTCTTGTATGCGTTTTTTGGCCTGCATCACTAAAATTTGTGCCGATTCTGACCCTTTTTTAATATTGCCTTGGGTAACTTCATATATTTTAGATTCGGCATTATCTAACAACTCAAAAACATCGGTAGTTTCATCATAACAATCTTCTATGATGTCTGATGATATTGAAATCAACGAACGCTGTATGAATTTTTGGATGATTATTTTTGAATGGTATTCAATATGGGCAGAAGATGACACTTTTTGTGTTAGCTGTATCAGGTATAAATCGCCGCCGGCCAAGTTGAGTTTGCCGTTTTTTTTCAAACGTGCCGAAACCGTAAGTAAATCTACGGGTTGGGGTTCTTTAAAAAGTTGAACAATAGCCTCAAAAATTACTTGGTGTTGCTCTTTATAAAAAGCTTCGGGGCTCAGGGCGTCTATGGCCTCATCAATGCCTTTTCGGTCTATCATCATGGCACCCAACACCGCTTCCTCTAAATCAACGGCCTGAGGAGGCAGTTTGGCATGCTCAAAATTAATAACAGTTGATTTTTTTTTAGTCTTGGGGGTTATATTTGTTTGTTCCATAGGGCTAAATTAATGCTTTTTAGCAACTATTATTTGATAACTTATAATCAGGGGGTGTTAATAAAAAACTGTTATTGGTTAATAACAGTTTTTTAAAAGAAATTAACATAAGAGGTTTAATTATTAGCCATTAAATTCTCCCATTTTAGCGTATTTTTCCATTCTTTGATTCACTAAATCTAACTCAGATAAATCTTTTAGTTCGGCATAAGCCTTCTTGATAAAAGTTTTTACTTGTTGAAAAGTAGTTTCTCTATCATAATGAGCACCTCCTAGGGGCTCCGGAATTATTTCATCTATCAATTTTAGCTGTTTCATATCGGGAGCTGTAAGCTTTAAGGCCTCAGCTGCGGTTTCTTTGAATTCCCAACTTCTCCATAAAATGGATGAACATGATTCTGGGGAAATTACAGAATACCAAGTATTCTCAAGCATATACACCCGATCACCAACCCCAATACCCAAAGCACCACCCGAAGCTCCTTCGCCAACTACAACTGTAATAATGGGTACTTTTAGTTTAATCATTTCTATGATGTTTCTGGCAATGGCTTCCCCTTGCCCACGCTCTTCTGCTTCTAAGCCCGGATATGCTCCTGGGGTATCTAGCAAAGTGATTACTGGTATGCCAAATTTTTCGGCCATCTTTATTAAGCGTAGAGCTTTTCTATAACCTTCTGGGTTGGCCATTCCAAAGTTTCTGTATTGTCTTGTTTTGGTATTATACCCTTTTTGCTGACCAATGAGCATATATGATTGGTTGTCTATTTTTCCTAAACCCCCTATCATGGCCTTATCATCTTTAAAATTTCTGTCGCCAAAAAGTTCTAAAAATGAATCACCACACAGGGCTCTCACATAATCTAAGGTGTATGGTCTGCTAGGATGCCTAGACAGTTGAACCCTCTGCCAAGCCGATAAATTTTTATAAATTTTTTCTTTAGTTTCCAGCAGTTTTTTTTCAATCTGTTGGCATGTTTGCGTAACGTCCACATCAGATTCTAAACCAATTACCTGACATTTGTCTAACTGATCTTCTAATTCTTTAATCGGTAATTCAAAATCCAAATATTCCATAAAATTCATTTTTAAACTCAATACAAATATAACAAAACAAAACTGGTAGTTTTACAACAAAGCAAAAAAAATCCCCATCAAAATGATGAGGATTTTTTATGGTTATAGAAAGATTACTTCTTTTCTTTCTCCATTTTAGCCTTTAATTCAGCCAAAATAGCGTTGTTTTCACCTAAAGTAGGAGGAGCCTCATTCATTTCAGTAGCTTTTTTAGCATTCTGAGCCTCATCTTCTTTAAATGTTGAAGTGTGTGAAGCAATGATTCTCTTGAATTCTTTGTTAAATTCAATGACTTTAAAATCAGCCGAATCACCTTTCTTCAATTTCTTGCCATCCTCTGTTTCTAGGTGTCTGGCAGGAATAAAGAACTGAACATCTTCATTCATTTGAATGGTTGCTCCTTTGTCGTTGGCTTCTTCAATGGTTAAGTTATGAACAGATCCTATGGCGAATTCAGTTTCATATTTATCCCAAGGGTTGTCTAACGTTTGTTTGTGACCCAAAG
This sequence comes from Flavobacterium sp., assembly GCA_036796275.1. Classification (GTDB taxonomy): domain Bacteria; phylum Bacteroidota; class Bacteroidia; order Flavobacteriales; family Flavobacteriaceae; genus Flavobacterium. The sequence goes on along the minus strand of DAIRDG010000030.1, from coordinate 12,877 downwards.
ATAATTTTCTGGCGTCTACATCCAATTCAAGCACAACAACTTCTAGTGTTTCTCCAACGTTTACAAAATCAGATGGATGCTTAATTTTCTTAGTCCAAGACAAATCAGAAATGTAGATTAAACCATCAATACCTTCTTCTAATTCTACAAAGATACCAAAGTTAGTAAAGTTTCTTACAATACCTTTGTGTCTTGAGCCTACCGGATATTTTGCAGTAATGTCTGTCCAAGGATCTGGCGTTAATTGCTTAATACCCAAAGACATTTTTCTGTCTTCTCTATCAAGTGTAAGCACTACAGCTTCTACTTCATCACCAATGTTTACAAAATCTTGAGCCGATCTTAAATGCGTAGACCAAGACATTTCAGACACGTGAATTAAGCCTTCAACACCTTCAGATACTTCAATAAAAGCACCATAGTCAGCCAAAACAACCACTTTACCTTTTACTTTATCACCAATCTTAAGATCAACACTTAAAGCATCCCAAGGATGAGCACTCAATTGTTTTAAACCTAATTGAATTCTTGTTTTCTCGTCGTCAAAGTCTAAAATAACAACATTTAGTTTCTGATCTAACTCTAACACCTCATTTGGATGGTTGATTCTAGACCAAGATAAATCTGTAATGTGAATAAGACCATCAACACCACCTAAATCTATGAACACACCGTAAGAAGTAATGTTTTTTACAACCCCTTCTAACACTTGTCCTTTTTCTAACTGGCCAATGATTTCTCTTTTTTGCTCTTCAATATCCGCTTCAATTAAAGCTTTGTGCGAAACAACCACGTTTTTGAATTCATGGTTAATTTTCACCACCTTAAATTCCATAGTTTTATTTACATACTGATCGTAATCCCTGATTGGTTTTACATCAATTTGCGAACCAGGTAAGAAAGCTTCAATGCCAAAAACATCTACTATCATACCACCTTTGGTTCTGCACTTCACAAAACCATTTACCACTTCACCAGACTCGTTAGCCGCAATAACGCGATCCCAAGCCTTAATGGTTCTAGCTTTTTTGTGAGACAATACCAACTGACCCAATTTGTCTTCAATTTGGTCAATTAACACCTCTACTTTGTCGCCAACTTTTAAATGTGGGTTATAACGAAACTCGTTTAATGAAATAGCCCCTTCAGATTTTGCATTGATATCAACAATAGCATCTCTGTCTGTAACTCTTACTACAACACCTTCTACAACTTCGTTGCCATGCGTGTCTACAAAAGTTTTGGTTACTAAATCTTCAAACTCTTTGAGGTTAGATTCATCAATTAAATCAATACCTTCTTCAAAATTGTGCCAATTAAAATTCTTTAAAAATTCCTCTTGATCTTTTAAAATTTCAGCCATGCTGATTAAAAATTTGTATTCTATGATTTTGAGTTCAATCCCGAAGATAAACCACAGAAGCGATTAGTTTATATATTTCAAAAATCCTTTCCTTAAACTCTACTCTTCAAAAAGGACTGCAAATATAATAAATAAATTAAACCAAACAACAAATTTTCTGATTTTTAGTAGCTTACTCCAGCCATTCGTTTTAGTTGTTTTAGCAAAAATAAGTTTTGTAAAAGTTTGCAAGGAGCTTCTTGGGTCGCTCTTGCAACCCAACAAAACTATCATTTTTGCCTGCAACAAGCTATCACTGCTGTCTGGGCTAAACCTTGAACAACTAAAAGCATAAAAACAAAAAAGCTCCTAGAAAGGAGCTTAAAATGAGATCGCGAAAGGATTATAGATCCTGACAGAGCTCCGCTCTGAAATTAAAATGGACCCAATTAAAATTGCAAGCAAAGAAGCTTGTTTTTAATTGGGTCCATTGTACTTATTCGTGATCGCGAAAGGATTCGAACCTTTGACCGTCTGCTTAGAAGGCAGATGCTCTATCCAGCTGAGCTACGCGACCGTTCAAAAAAAAATCAACGCTCCCTAAAGAGGTTGATTGTCGGGGTGGCAGGATTCGAACCTGCGGCCTCCTGCTCCCAAAGCAGGCGCGATAACCGGGCTACGCTACACCCCGTGTAATTGTGCGGAGAGACAGGGATTCGAACCCTGGCATCGGTTACCCGATGACAGATTAGCAATCTGCTCCGTTACCACTCCGGCACCTCTCCAACAAATAAAAAAACAAGAACTTTATTTGAGGTTGCAAATGTATACCTTTTAGTCATATTGAACAAGTGTTTTTAACTTTTTTTTAAAAAAAACAATTTTTTAAAAACTTAATAGTCTATAAATCAATTTCAAAATTCTAATTTATAGCATAAAAAAACCGTCTCAAATTTTGTATTGAGACGGTTTTTAGTAATTTAAAAAGTGATATTAACTTTCTGTAGAAGTAGATTTAACTGCAAGTGAATAAATCACTAAACCAAATCCGATTTTGTTGATGGCATCACCGATGTTGTAAATTACATCCATATTGAGGTTCAAGGCATGTAAACCTGAGTACCAGCCATCTGTACCAGCCATGTATCCTAATGGGTAGATAGACCAGCCCACCAATACAAACCAACATAAAATTTTATGTGCTTGTAATACGTGACCACCAGCTTGTTTAGCTAATTTGGCAGCAGAGCCTAACCAAATTTCATAAACAATTGCAAAGTAAGCAATTCCAGACACAAATCCCCAGAAAGCAGCTGAATCAGTGTAGATAGCTTCTCCAAAATAACCAGTTACTAACATGATAACAGAGTAAGCAATCATACGCCACAATAAAGCGACTTTAGCACCTACAACTTTTAAAATTAAATAAAACTCCAAACACATCAATGGCACAGTAAGTACCCAGTCTACATACCTGAAGAAAGTAGGTGACTCTGCATGTGAAGCCCAATAATCTCTCATGTAAAGATAGTGTACTGCTGCAATAAAAGTAATAATACCTGACACTAAAACGGAAGTTCTCCATTTTTTGTCAAATTGCGACAATGATAAAAAGAAAAAAGCCGATGCAGCCATCATAGCCATGGTTCCTATAAAAAATGTGAAACCAACGTAATCTGTGGTGTCTAATTTAGGCACCAATTCCATAGTTAAGAATAAATTTTTCATAATAAATATTTTTTTGTTTAAGCAAAACTATAAATAATTGAACAAAATATTTATATTTGTCTCAAATATTTTTACCCAAAATTAAACATTTAACAATTTGTTATGGAAAATTATAAAGATTTGACAATCTTACTCAGTTTTGTTAGTTTATGGCTCACCTCATTCATGGATTCAACAACCGAAAATATTTTGGGTATATCGCTTATTTTATCAGTAGGAATGCTACATGGCACCAATGATTTAAAAATATTAAGTCGATTAAATCTACTACAACGTTATAGTTTTCTCAAAAAACATTTCTTAATTTACAACGTAATTATTGTGCTAGGAGGGCTATTTTTCTACTTCTTCCCGCAAATAACATTTTTATTATTTTTCATCATTAGCGGTTATCATTTCGGTGAGCAACATTTTAATTACCTCATCTTAGATCATTTTGTTAAATACATCTTTTATTTAGTGTATGGGTTTTTAATCTTTTTAATTCTTTTTTACAATCATCAAACTGAAGTTATTGTGATTGTGAAAGATTTATTAGATTTTAGATTACAAGACGCATGGTTTGAAATCTTTTTAATAGCAAATTCAATTTTGTTTATAATACTTCTCACCTATTTATATCATATAAAGCATATGAGCATTAAACAAATTATAAAAGAATTGTTTTATCTCTTGGTCTTGCTATTAATTTTTAAAGTTTCTTCTTTGGTTTGGGGATTTACAGTTTACTTTATTTTTTGGCATTCTGTACCCTCAATAAACGAACAGATTACCTTTTTTTATAACAAGATTAACATTAAAAATTGGATTCGTTATCTCAAAGATGGTGCTTTTATTTGGACTCTATCACTGATCTTTTTCCTGCTTTTTGTTTATATTTTTAAAGATGATAAATTATTTGAAACACTTATTTTTGGGTTTTTAACCATGATTTCTTTCCCTCATATTTTTACAATGATATGTTTATTGAAAAAATAAAAAGCCATCAATAAAAAATAATTTGGTTTAATAAATATTACTATTAATTTACAATTCATAAATTTTATGTGCATTTTCTAATTATAAAATAATAAATGTATTATATTTACCAAAATTTTTACGAAATCAATAAAATATATGAATGATCAGGTTGTAATTGTTTCAGCAGCAAGAACTCCCATAGGTAGTTTTATGGGCAGTTTGTCTAATATATCAGCTCCAGCATTGGGTGCTATTGCCATAAAAGGTGCATTAGAAAAAATTAATTTAGATTCAACTTTAGTAGATGAAGTGCTGATGGGTTGTGTTGTTCAGTCTGGTATGGGACAAGCCCCTGCTAGGCAAGCGGCTATAAAAGCAGGAATTCCAAACCATGTGCCTTGCACCACCATCAATAAAGTTTGTGCCTCTGGCATGAAGTCTATCATGATGGGTGCCCAGGCTATCACCAATGGTGATGCAGAAATTGTAGTAGCCGGTGGCATGGAGAACATGAGCATGATACCTCATTATACTCACCTGAGAGCTGGTATTAAGTTTGGTTCTGCAACACTTGAAGATGGCCTACAAAAAGATGGTCTAGAAGATGCCTATGATCAAAAAGCCATGGGTGTTTTTGCCGATTTGTGTGCTGTTGAATATGGTATCAGCAGAGAAACTCAAGATGAATTTGCTATTAATTCTTACCAAAAAAGTGCAAAAGCTTGGGCTTCAGGAAAATTTAAGGCCGAAGTAATTCCCGTTTCCATTCCACAAAGAAGAGGTGAGCCAATCATTTTTGCTCAAGATGAGGAATACACCAATGTGAAACTCGAAAAAATTCCACAACTCAACCCTGCTTTCACTAAAGAGGGTACCGTAACGGCTGCTAATGCCTCAACCCTTAATGATGGTGCTGCAGCAGTGATTTTAATGAAGGCTTCTAAAGCCAAAACACTTGGTCTAAATCCGTTAGCTATAATTTTGAGCTTTGCTGACGCTGCCCATGAGCCCAAATGGTTTACAACAGCCCCCGCCAAAGCCTTGCCAAAAGCATTACAAAAAGCTGGGGTAGACATCAAAGTGGTTGACTTTTTTGAATTCAATGAAGCTTTTTCGGTGGTTGGCGTTGTTAATACAAATTTACTAAATATAGATGCCAACAAAGTAAATGTTCATGGTGGTGCTGTCTCTTTAGGACACCCCTTAGGGTGCTCAGGAGCCAGAATCATTGTGACTTTGGTGCATACGCTACTACAAAATGAAGGTAAAATTGGAGCTGCTGCAATTTGCAACGGTGGTGGTGGTGCCTCTGCGATGGTGATTTCTAAAAATTAAATTATTAATTCACAATAAAACAACACAAACTAGCCTATAGTTGTGTTGTTTTTTTATTTTTGTGAAAAAATATGTTTGGTATTTGTAATTTATCAATAGTACCCGTTAGGCTTGAACCCAATCAAAGAAGCGAACAAGTGTCTCAACTCCTATTTGGAGATGTTTATAAAATACTATTTCAAGAAAATCAATGGTTGCATATAAAAATTTTATATGACGATTATGAAGGTTTTATTGATGCTAATCAGCACTATGCCATAAATGAAAAATCATTGCATGAATTAAATCTTCAAACACCTGTTTACTGCAACCAAAAAACTTTAAACATCAATTATAAAAACCATTCTCAAACGGTTACCCAAGGGGCTTGTTTAAGTTTTTTGAAAACTAATTTTAATGATACGGATGTTTTAAAAGGAAAGCAACCTAAAACTAACATAACAAAAACTGCTTTGTCTTATCTTAATGCACCCTATTTGTGGGGAGGCAAAACTCCCTTTGGTATTGATTGCTCTGGTTTATCGCAAATGGTTTATAAAATAAATGGTTATAAACTACCCAGAGATGCCTCCGAACAAGCTAAATTAGGTGAATCATTAAGTTTTATTGAAGAAAGCGAACCGGGAGATCTTGCTTTTTTTGATAATTCTGAAGGCAAGATAACCCATGTAGGGATCATGCTAGAAAACAACCAAATTGTGCATGCCTCTGGTGAGGTGAGAATTGACTCTATAGACCATAATGGTATTTTTAATAAAACATTAAACAAACACACCCACCAGCTCAGAGTGATTAAAAAAATGATATAAAACATTTAGTAACATAATTATAATTTTAAAACAAAAAAACTCCTCAGTAATAGAGGAGTTTTTTTATAATTTATATGTCAATAAATTTACATCTTCGCTTTAAGAGCTTTGTATTTGTCTTCTAAATCTAGAGACAAGTAAATTGACAATAAGGTTTTGGCAGCATCTTGATTTTTCAGTCCATCAAGTTCAACATATTTTTCTAAATAGGGTATGGCATCCTGATAAACCTTTTCTCTATCTTTTTTAAATTGATCATATTTTTTATTATCAGCAGCAGAATTGCCAAGTTTATTCATTTGATCTACAATTTCACCTTCTTTTTCTAAGATAGTGACTGCTAAATTTAAATGTGCATTAGCATAATCTGGTTTAAGGGCAATGGTTGCTTTGTAGTATTTTATTGCTTCTTCATTTTCTTTGGCATTGGTGGAAACCACGCCTAGATTATATAATAAATCTGCATCATTTGGATTTTTGCTTAAAATTTCATTCACAATGCTTTTATAGGTTTCAAAATCTTTTAGATCTAAATACATATTGGCTTCCGTTAATAAAAGCGACATATCATCCGGATTAGTTTTTTTGGCATCTGCAAAAGCTTTTTTGGCTTTTTCGGTGTCTTTTTGTTCTAGGTATAATAAAGCTAATGTTTTTACTATATCGCCTCTTCTTGAGCTAGATTTAGCCTCTCTGGGTTTGATATAATCTCCAGATTTGATATTCAAATCCCGCATTAGTTTATCAGAAAATTCTTGCTCTTCTCCAGTAGCTTTGTTGGTAGCATAATACATATTTCGAATGTCAGAAAAATTCATGGCAATCAAATCTTCAAGGATTTTGGTAGCTACATTAAAGTTTTTGTCGCCAATGGCAAATTGAGAGGCGTAATATAAGTAAGTGGTATCTGAGGGGCTAAGTTTATAGGCACTCATAATTTGTTCTTGAGCCAACTTATACTTTTCAGCTTTTTGAGCCTCAATAGCTTGATTTACTAAACTGTTTTTAATTTTTGTAGCAATTTCTGTGACTTGGGTTGAATACTTTGATTTACCATCTTTTTTTTCAACTTCATAAAGTTTAGCAAGTGCCTCACTAGCATTGAATACAGATTCTGCTTTGCTATAATTTTTTTCGTAAAGCATGTAATATGCATTTACCTTTTGAAAATATAACTGAGCCTGAAACTCTGGTGTTGAATTCTCAACCACAGCTTCTGCACTTTTTATAGCTTCTTTTATTTCATTAACGTTTCCAGCTTTAATTGCTTTTTGAATATTTTTTAACTCATCTTTTTGAGCATTCATTGAAGCAAATGAAATGAGTATAACGATACTTAAAATTATTTTTTTCATGATATTTATTTTTTATTGGTCTAAATTTTCTGTAATTGTATCATCAGATTCCAAATCTGATTCATCATCTTTCATCACTTTTGCCACTGCTGCAATAGAGTCACTATTTTTGATGTTGATTAACCTTACTCCTTGTGTGGCTCTTCCCATCACACGTAAATCCCCTACATCCATTCTAATGGTTAAGCCAGATTTGTTGATGATCATCAAATCATCTTCGTCTGTTACGTTGATTATAGAAACCAATTCGCCCGTTTTTTCGGTAATATTTAGTGTTTTAACACCTTTACCACCGCGGTTGGTTATTCTATAATCTTCTAGTGATGATCTTTTGCCATATCCATTTTCTGACACCACCAAGATTTCACTCTCTTGATTATTTACAGAAACCATGCCAATAACTTCATCTTTAGGATGTGCTAGTGTGATGGCTCTTACCCCAGAGGCTCCTCTGCCCATGGGTCTGGTTTTGCATTCTTCAAATCTTACTAATTTACCCGACTTAACAGCAACTAATATTTGAGAGTTGCCATCGGTTAATTTGGCTTCAATGAGTTCGTCGTCATCTTTGATGGTAATGGCATTGATACCATTTTGTCTGGGTCTAGAGTATTGCTCTAACAAGGTTTTTTTAACTTGACCTTGTTTAGTTGCCATGATAACATAGTGAGAGTTGATGTAGGCTTCGTCTTTGAGGTCTTTGGTGCAAATAAAGGCCTTAACTTTGTCATCACTTTCTATGTTTACTAAGTTTTGAATGGCTCTGCCTTTGCTGGTTTTGTTGCCTTCAGGAATTTCAAAAACCCGCATCCAATAGCATTTCCCTTTTTGGGTAAAAAAAAGCATGTATTCATGATTGGACGCTTGAAACATATGAACCAAGAAATCTTGATCACGAGTAGTAACTCCTTTTTGCCCCACACCACCTCTGTTTTGAGATTTGTATTCAGACAATGGGGTACGTTTTACATAACCAGCGTGAGAGATAGTAATCACCACATTTTCGTCGGCAATGAGGTCTTCTATAGACATGTCGCCTCCTGAGAATTCAATTTGTGAACGTCTTTCGTCTCCAAATTTTTCTTTCACCTCTTTGAGTTCTTCTTTAATGAGATTCATTCTCATGTCTTTGCTCGCCAAAAGTTCTTTTAAATGCGTGATTAATTTCATGATTTCATCATACTCAGCTCTCAGTTTGTCTTGTTCTAAACCGGTGAGCTGTCTTAATCGCATTTCAACAATGGCTCGTGCTTGAATGTCGGATAGCTTAAATCTTTCGATTAATTTTTCACGGGCTTGTTCTCCGTCTTTAGATGCCCTGATGATTTTAATCACTTCATCTATATTATCTGATGCAATGATTAATCCCTCTAAAATATGAGCTCTTTCTTCTGCTTTTCTCAGTTCATATTGAGCCCTTCTTACCACAACATCATGACGGTGCTCTACAAAGTAATGAATCAAATCTTTGAGATTCAACATCTGAGGGCGGCCTTTGACTAATGCAATGTTGTTAACAGAAAACGATGATTGCAATGCAGTGTACTTATAAAGTGAGTTTAAAACCACATTTGGCACGGCGTCTCTTTTGAGTTCATAAACAATACGCATACCGTTTCTATCAGACTCATCACGGATGTTGTAAATACCTTCTAATTTCTTCTCGTTCACAAGGTCGGCTGTTTTTTTAATCATTTCAGCCTTATTTACTTGGTATGGAATCTCCGTAACAATAATGCATTCTCTGCCATTAAATTCTTCAAAATTGGCTTTGGCTCTCATCACAATTCTACCTCTACCGGTTTTAAAAGCTTCTATAACCCCTTCATAGCCATAAATAATCCCCCCTGTAGGAAAATCTGGAGCTTTGATGTGCTCTATTAACTCATCTATTTCAATATCATTATTATCAATATAAGCCAAAGTGCCATCAATAACTTCCGAAAGGTTATGTGGTGGCATGTTGGTGGCCATCCCAACGGCAATCCCAGAAGCACCATTAACCAAAAGATTTGGTATTCTGGTTGGCAAAACCGTAGGCTCTTGAAGGGTATCGTCAAAATTTAATTGAAAATCTACCGTTTCTTTTTCGATATCTGAGAGCATTTCCTCAGAAATTTTTTGCATTCTGGCTTCCGTATAACGCATGGCTGCGGGGCTATCACCATCAACAGACCCAAAGTTACCTTGCCCATCTACCATCAAATAGCGTAAAGACCACTCTTGGGCCATCCTTACCATGGCATCATAAACAGAAGTATCACCATGAGGGTGATATTTACCTAACACCTCTCCTACTATTCTTGCAGATTTTTTATGAGCCTTGTTGGAAGCTAATCCTAAATCATACATACCATACAAAACCCTTCTGTGCACTGGCTTAAGTCCGTCTCTTACATCTGGCAGAGCTCTTGATACAATTACCGACATTGAATAATCAATGTAGGCTGATTTCATTTCATCTTCAATATTTATGGGAATTACCCTAGAACCATCACTCATATTCTTAAATTTTCTGTGTAAAATTTATTAACATGCTAAATTATAACTTTTTTTCAAAAGAATAAAACTTAATGGAAGCTTAGTTAGGTAAATTATTAACAAATTGTATTGAAAATTATAGCGTTTTAATTCCTAATTTTGAAAAATTATTGGTATGTTTACTAATTATTTATTTAGAGAACTTAGAATAAACATTATTAATGATCAACTAAATATATTTTATGGATGACAATTTTTCTCCGAGGGTAAAAGAAGTTATTGGATATAGTAAAGAAGAAGCACTGAGATTAGGGCACAATTCTATTGGCACTGACCACCTGATGCTTGGCATACTAAGAGATGGCCAAGGCAATGCCGTGGAAATTTTAAATAACCTTGATGTTGATTTGAATTATCTGAGAAAACAGTTTGAATTGCTAACACCAAAAAATGATACAAGTTTTGAACTCAAAGAAAAAAGAGATCTTTTTTTGACCAGACAAGCCGATAGAGCCCTTAAAACTACTTTTTTGGAAGCTAAAGTGTACCAAAGTTCTACCATCAATACGGCTCACTTGCTATTGTGCATTTTAAGAAATGAAAACGACCCAACCACCAAACTATTAAACAAACTAAAAATAGATTACGATACCGCAAAAGAAGAATACATAAATATGATACCAGAAAACAAAAACGATGAATCTTTAAGAAACGACATCAAAGCAGAATCTTTCCCGAGCGACTCAAATCCTGAGGGCATGAAAGAAGGCAGCTTTGGTCAGACACAAAAAACAAATAAAAAATCTAAAACACCCGTACTTGATAATTTTGGCCGAGATTTAACCGAAATGGCAGAACTAGGCAAGCTTGACCCTGTGGTGGGCAGAGAAAAAGAAATTGAAAGAGTTTCTCAAATCTTAAGCCGCAGAAAAAAGAACAACCCTTTGCTGATTGGTGAACCGGGTGTGGGTAAATCTGCCATAGCTGAGGGCTTAGCCCTAAGAATTATTCAGAAAAAAGTATCTAGAATATTATTCAACAAACGCGTGGTAACCCTAGATTTGGCTAGCTTAGTAGCCGGCACCAAATATCGTGGCCAGTTTGAAGAACGCATGAAAGCTGTGATGAATGAACTAGAAAAAAATGATGACATCATCTTATTCATAGACGAAATTCACACCATTGTAGGTGCCGGAGGGGCAGCAGGCTCTTTGGATGCTTCAAATATGTTTAAACCCGCATTAGCCAGAGGCGAAATTCAGTGTGTGGGTGCCACTACACTAGATGAGTACAGACAATATATTGAAAAAGATGGTGCATTAGAAAGACGTTTTCAAAAAATTATTGTGGAGCCCACTTCTGTAGATGAAACCATTCAAATTTTAAACAACATCAAAATTAAGTATGAAGACCATCATAACGTAACGTATACCCAAGAAGCTATTGATGCTTGTGTGAAACTGACCAGTAGGTATATGACCGACAGGTTTTTGCCAGACAAAGCCATAGATGCCCTTGATGAGGCTGGCTCTAGAGTGCACATTACCAACATTGAAGTGCCCAAACAAATCTTAGACCTTGAAAAGAAATTAGAAGACGTAAGAGAGTTAAAAACCCAAGTGGTTAAAAAACAAAAATACGAAGAGGCTGCTAAATTACGTGATGACGAAAAACAAATAGAAAAAGAATTGGCCATTGCTCAAGAAAATTGGGAAGCTGAGTCTAAGAGCAATCGCATTACAGTAACCGAAGACAATGTGGCAGACGTGGTGTCTATGATGACGGGCATTCCGGTGAATAGAATTGCCCAAACAGAGATGAATAAATTATCTAAACTCACAGATATTTTAGAGGCTAAAGTAATTGGTCAAAACGAGGCTGTGAAGAAAATTAGCCGGGCTATACAAAGAAATAGAGCTGGGCTAAAAGATCCGAACAGACCTATAGGTTCGTTTATCTTTTTAGGACAAACCGGTGTAGGAAAAACCCAATTGGCCAAAGTATTAGCCAGAGAACTCTTTGATTCTGAAGATGCCCTGATAAGAATAGACATGAGTGAATATATGGAGAAATTTTCAATCTCTAGATTAATTGGTGCACCTCCGGGCTATGTGGGTTATGAAGAAGGTGGACAACTCACCGAAAAAGTAAGACGTAAACCTTATGCCGTAATTTTATTGGATGAAATTGAAAAAGCACATCCAGATGTATTTAACATGATGTTGCAAATTTTAGATGACGGACACATCACAGATAGCTTGGGTAGAAAAATTGATTTTAGAAACTCTATCATCATCATGACAAGTAATGTGGGTGCCCGACAGTTAAAGGACTTTGGATCTGGAGTTGGCTTTGGCACCAGTGCCAAGACCTCTCAGGCAGGAGACCACGCCAAAGGAGTGATTGAAAGTGCTTTAAAAAAGACTTTTGCTCCAGAATTTTTGAATAGGATTGATGATGTTATTGTATTTAATGCTTTAGAAAAAGAAGACATTGACAAAATTATCAACATCGAGCTAGAAAAATTATTGAAGCGAATCAAAGATTTAGGCTACGAACTCACCATATCAGACACGGCCAGAAGTTTTATTGCAGAAAAAGGATTTGACAAACAATTTGGAGCAAGACCTCTCAAAAGAGCTATTCAAAAATATGTAGAAGATGCTTTGGCCGAAGAAATTGTGAATTCTAAAATTGAAGAAGGTGATCAAATTCAAATAGATTTTACCGAAGGCGAAACTGAACTGCAAATCACCATTCACAAAATGGAAAAGCATTAATCTATTGTTTTTTTTGAAATTATCAAAACCTTTGTAAGAGCTTATAAATACTTTTGCAAAGTTTTTTTTTGTACATTATATGTTGTA
>DAIRDG010000029.1:0-29342 GCA_036796275.1 Flavobacterium sp. | reverse complement strand
TGCCTGCAAATTTAGAAAACATCAAAACCCCTATTGGAGTAGTAGAAACCATCAAAGAGGGCTCAGACATCACTTTGGTGAGCTATGGCTCTACCCTGAGAATTGTAGAACAAGCCGCCAAAGAATTAATGCAATTAAATATTGATTGCGAAATCATTGATGCCCAATCGTTATTGCCATTTGACCTCCAGCATGATTGTGCTAAAAGCATCCAAAAAACCAACCGTTTGTTGGTGATTGATGAAGATGTACCCGGAGGGGCTTCTGCCTATATCTTACAGCAAATAATTGATGAACAAAATGCTTATGAATATCTAGACAGCAAACCCCAAACATTGTCGGCCAAAGCACACAGACCAGCTTATGGCACTGATGGTGATTATTTTTCTAAACCTTCTGTAGAAGAGGTAATAGACAAGGTATATAACATGATGCATGAAAGCAATCCGCAAAAATATCCTGCCTACTTATCATGATTACTTGGGAAGATTTTGAAAAAATAGACATGCGGGTTAGCACCATTATTCAGGTTAATGAATTTGCAAAAGCCAAAAAACCAGCCTACCAACTTCGCATAGATTTTGGGGAATATGGCATCAAACAATCGAGTGCTCAAATTACCACAAAATATGCTAGCTCAGATTTGCTCCACAAACAAATTATTGCCGTGGTAAACTTCCCACCAAAGCAAATTGCCAATTTTATGAGCGAATGCTTGGTGTTAGGTTTGGTAGACCACCAAGACGTTGTGCTGTTGCAACCCGAACAAGAAGTAAAAAATGGCTTGAGGGTGTTATAAAAATTACAACTTAATTATTGTTTAATAATTTTTTGGGTAAAAGTTAAATCATTTGCTCCTTCCACTGTTATAAAATAAATGCCAGCATCAAAAGATTGTATGTCAATTTGGTGAAAATTTGAAACATACGTTTTGAGTTTTCTGCCATTGATGTCGTATAATGCTGCTTTTAAAATTGGAAATTTAGCATTGATGTTCAAAAAATCTAAAGTTGGATTCGGCAAAATACTGATGCTCTTAATATCAAAATTTGACTGAGACAATCCTACACTTTTAAAGTTAATTCTATCGTTATTTACATTATAAATATCTAATGCTAACTCATTATTAGGCAATTCGGTGATGGTAAACGTGTAAGGACTAATCATGTTTTCATAAAAAAAAAACTGATAAAAACTATCTATGAAGCAATGGTTAACAGGGGGAGACGATAGTTGATCGCATGGTGGTCCTGTGCATAAGCATCCACCAGGATAAGATAAGAAACTACTTTCAGAATTAAATTCAGCAAAAAAGAATGAAGATTGGTATATTGCCATGTTAAATTGGTATTGACCCGTGAAAGATGAATAAGCAATCTCTAACATATAATTCTGGTTTTCTTCAGCAAAAACCGCATCCTGATTGGCATTTTGCACATAATTAAGTCTCCAATTGGTTTGTGCAACAACCTCTACATTGGTTTGAGCCATTAACCCAAATGTTGTCATTAAAACAAAAAGATATTTCATATTATCAAGATTTGAGGATTGTAAATAAATCATTCAGAAACACGTGAGAGGTTATATTAATAAAAAACATAAACAACATGCCACCATGTTAATTTCATTAACGGATATGTCTGCTGAAAACAATCAATATCCAATTTGTTCAAAATTAACAAAATAAGTTGTATTCGTTTAATAAATTTCAAAATTTTGATAAAAAAAATCCCGAGAGGCTACTAACTTTATTAAAAATTAGATTTGCTTTCGGGATAATCTATCAAACTAAACGATTATTATAAGACAAAAACTCAATATTTACCACCTCATGATTACACTGCCCCAAGTGAAACCGCTTCCAAATGCAGCTAATACCACCAAGTCGCCTTTTTTAATTTTGCCTAATTGCCAAGCTTCTGTGAGTGCAATGGGCACAGATGCCGCTGTGGTGTTACCGTATTTTTGAATGTTGTTATACACCTGTTCGTCTGCCAATTTAAGCTTGGCCTGAATAAATTGCGAAATTCTTAAATTGGCTTGGTGCGGAATCAGCATATTGATGTCTGAAACTTGTAGGTTATTGGCCATGAGCCCTTCTTGTATTACTTCGCTAAACCTTACAACAGCATGCTTAAACACGTATTGTCCGTTCATATACGGAGCAAAAGACACATCGTCTGGGTTGTTGTCTTTGAGGATATCCGTAACCCATCGCTTGCCCATGCCAGGAGCAATTAAGGCCAATTCCTCAGCGTGTTCGCCTTCTGCATGTAGGTGCGTAGACAAAATACCTTTACCGGCCTCGTTAGATCTAGAGACCACTGCGGCTCCGGCTCCATCGCCAAAAATAACCGATACGTTTCTGCCTCGGGTAGTCATGTCTAGGCCTTTAGAATGGGTTTCGGAGCCAATCACCAAAACATTTTGATACATGCCTGTTTTCACATACTGATCGGCTATAGACAAACCATAAATAAAACCCGAACACTGATTTCTGATGTCTAAAGCTCCCACCGTTGAGATGCCCAAAGCCTTTTGCACCAGCACACCACAACCCGGAAAATAGTAATCTGGACTCAAGGTGGCAAATACAATAAAATCGATGTCGTTCTTATCAATACCTGCGGCATCAATGGCCATTTGGGCAGCTTTTACACCCATGCTGGTAGTGTTTTCGTTGGCATCACCAATGTGTCTGCGTTCTTGTATGCCTGTGCGTTCCTGAATCCAGGCATCATTGGTTTCCATGATTTTTGATAAATCATCATTGGTTACCACATGTTCTGGCACAAAATATCCAAGTCCTTTTATATAAGATTGAAACATAAGCTATAGTATAATTGTGTTATTAAAATTATTTAATCAAAAATAAGCATTGTATTCTGAATATCAAAATTAAAGCATTGTTAATTAAGAGCACATAAAATTATGAAATCTTCAAAATAAAATCGTTGAGGCTTGTTTGAATGACTTCGTTGGTGATGAGGTTTTTAATTTCATATACTTCATCTTTTACATCTCTTACCAACCAAACCACTTGTTTGTTTTGGGCATACTTAAATTGTTTATCGCTTTTAACGTTGTCAGGATAATATTCTGCCACCAAACCCGCTGCTCTTAGTTTGTCGATGGCCTTAAACACCACGACATCTTCAAGGTTTGTGTGGTTCATAAACATCACATCGATGGTTTTGGAGACTTCAGCCGGAAATAGATTTAAGGATTCTAAAACCAAATAAATGCGGTCTAAACCAAAAGAAATACCTACTCCACTCATGTTATTGAGCCCAAAAATACCAGTTAAATCATCATAGCGACCTCCCCCACCTACAGACCCTAAAGCCACTTCGTTTGAAGCTACTTCTAAGATGCAACCAGTGTAATAATTGAGCCCTCTTGCCAAGGTGATATCTAAACGCAAGGAGGCATTTTTTATGCCAATGCCCTCTAAGGTGTTTAGCACATACGTTAACTCTTGTATGCCTTCTAAACCAACGGCTGAAGACTTGAGCAAATCTGATAGTAAATTCAGTTTGTCTTGGTTGGTACCCGTAAAGGTGATTAAAGGCAACATTTTTTCTATGGCCTCTACTTGTATACCTTTGCTGAGCATTTCTTCTTTTACAGCATCTAGGCCAATTTTATCGAGCTTGTCTAAAGCCACCGTAAAATCTATCAACAAATCTTGGGCTTGCATGATTTCTGCTATGCCTGATAAAATCTTGCGGTTATTTATTTTGATGGTGGTGCTGAGGCCAAGCTCAAAAAACACTTGATCATATAACTTGATGAGTTCTACTTCTTGGGTTAAAGACTTTGAGCCAATTACATCGGCATCGCATTGATAAAACTCTCTAAATCTGCCTTTTTGGGGTCTGTCGGCTCTCCACACGGGTTGAATTTGATAACGCTTGAACGGAAAGGTTAAATCGTTTTGATGCATCACCACATATCGGGCAAAGGGCACCGTGAGATCATAACGCAGAGCCTTTTCGGTGATTTGTGGGGCAATTTTTAGGGCATTTTTTTGAAGGAGTAAATTGTCATCAACTTTTGATAAAAAATCGCCTGAATTCAAAATTTTAAAAATCAAACGATCGCCTTCCTCACCATATTTGCCCAAAAGGGTTTCAGAATTTTCAAACGAAGGGGTTTCTATGGGTGCAAACCCAAAAAGTTCGAAGTTTTTTTTGATGATATTCATGATATATTGTCTGCGATTTACCTCAACAGACGAGAAATCTCTGGTGCCTTTTGCTAAACTAGGTTTGTTTGCCATGGTAATTATTTATTGATTTTGAGTGTCTTTTAAATCGCTTAAATTAAGATGCAGTGCTTTTACGGAGATTGAAATTTCCCAAAACGAAATAGCTAAAGAAATCATCAAAGTCACTAAACTACTGCCAAATAATATAGCGGCAGCAGTTGTTATTTCAAAATATATCAACATCATAGACAACACGCTCAAAAACAAGCTAAGCACCCCAAACAATTGCATGTATCGTATTAAATCAATGCGTAATTTTAAGTTTTTTATTTGTTCTAAAATTGAATTTGATTGCATTTTTTCAAAATTTTGTTTCAAACCTCTGATGATTTGGGCAATCGTTAAAAACCGGTTGGTATAGGCCAACAAGATGAGCGAAGTAGCCGAAAAAAGTAATGCAGGTGTTTCTAGATTAATAGACATATTTCTTGTTTTTAAAACAAGGCAAATTTAGGCCTTTAAAATAAATTTATACGCATGAATGTTTAATAATATCGTTAGGATACTTAACTTTGACCTCAAAAAATGCATTTTATTTCCGAAGAATTAGAAGCTTATGTTAACGCCCATTGCAGTGCACAATCTGACTTGCTAAACCAACTAGAAAAAGAAACCTATCAGAAAGTTTTGCAACCCCGCATGATTAGCGGATTTTTTCAAGGAAGATTTCTGAGCATGCTCTCAAAACTCATCAAACCCAAAACTATTTTAGAATTAGGGACTTACACTGGCTTTTCAACACTATGTTTGGCAGAAGGCTTGCCAGAGGATGGACAAATTTTCACCATCGACATCAAAGATGAATTGGTTGATTTTCAAAAAAAATATTTTGAGGCTTCGCCATACAAACATCAAATTCACTCGTTTTTAGGCTCTGCCTTAGCAATTATCCCCACGCTAAACACCACTTATGATCTGGTATTTATAGATGCCGACAAAAATAATTACCTCAATTATTTTCATTTAATTATGCCATTAATGAACCCCGGGGGTGTGATTTTGAGTGATAATGTGTTGTGGAGTGGAAAGATTTTAGAACCCACTAAACCCAATGATCAGGATACTTTGGTGCTAAAAGAATACAATCAATTATTAGCCAATGACCCTAGATTAGAAACCGTTTTATTGCCCATTAGAGATGGCATAACCATCAGCAGGGTAAAATAAAAAAACCTTCAAAGTGATGAAACTTTGAAGGCTTTAAACAAACTAACGCAAACTAATCAAAATCAAATCGAAGACCCAAGGACACGTTGTTTTGTGCAACTAAGTTGTTTTGAAAAACACTGTTTAGGTCGTATTTAAAATATAAACTAACATTTTCATACCCTACATAAGCACTCAGTCCGTAGATAAAATTGGTGGCATTAAAATCGGCCAATTGCTTGTCAAAAAATCTTACATCATCTATCTCATAAGCTAATTTTTGTTTAGATTTTACACGCAAGCCACCATACCCGCCTATGCCAATTCTAGGAGCCTGATGGGTATAGAAAATTCTTTTGCCATCTTTGTTGGTTTTTGCTCTGCTAAAATCAAATTCTAAATGCAAGGGCAACACCAAATAAACGTTTCTTAATCTGGAATGTCTCAGGTCTACCGCAGCCGTTTCTAGATTGGTTTGATTGCCTTGAATGTCAAAAAACTGATTAGAATTGGGTCTGAGGTTGTTATACATAACCGAAAATCCGTATTTGGCATGCAATAAATTATGATTTTTAAGGATTCTGGTGTTTAACGTGATGCCCCATTCGTAAAATCTTGACCCCCACGTGCTAAATTGAGTGTCTTCTAGTGAGCCAAAAGATTCATTGTCTATCAAATTATTTAAACCAAAGGCAAATACAAACTGACTAGTGGTGCGTGTTTCGCCTTCGCTTTTAGAATTTGAAATGTATTTATCATTATTACAGGTGATTTTAAAATTTTTTACCCTACCGGATAACGAATCTTTTTTGGTGGTGAGTTCTGCATTAGACGTCATTTTTACAAGCTCTACTAGTTGGGTTTCTTCTAAGCCTATTCTGCGTTCCATCTCGAGGGCACTCATATTGGCTTTTTCTTGCTTTTGAGCCTCATAAGTTGCCTGATCTAGATTGCCATTTTTGTATGCGTCTTCTAATTTTTTTAGCTCATTCTTTAATTTTTCTTTTTCTTCTTTGGTAATGTTTTGAATGTTCACACCAATCTGTTTGGCTTTGTCTTCAAATGATTCTTGGGCTATTAACGACTGAAAAATCATTAAAAAAAACAGTAATAAGAGGGTAATTAATCTGGTCATAATAAAATTTTTAAGGTTCGTAATTTCTGTTAACTATCGTTTCTTTTAGGTTTTTAAATTTTTGTTCTAATGTTTTAAGGGTTTCATTTTTGTGTTCATCATCTAATTCTGCTTCAACGGCAGACAACAAGGTTGCTGGGTTTACTTTAAAAAGTGGTTGATGCTCTTGTTTTTGCTCGGGGGTTTCTGGGGTTGTTGAATCAGTTTTGTTAGTATTATTAAAGGTTATATCAGTCAATAGAGGCTCAGACACTAATATTTTAGTATTTGTAGTAGTTGTGTTACTCTTCTTCAATTGTTGTGTTGGCACGTCACTCACCAATGACTCCGAGTGAGTTTCAGTTGATTCATCAACTTTGTTTTTAACAGATGACGTTTTTGATTTAATTTGTTCTTTTTCAACCACTTGAGGTAACAAATCAGGCTGTTGGTGGTCTTTTAAAAGCCAAACCGTAAACGACAGCATCATGAGCAACACGGCTGCATCAGCTATCCACAATTTAAAGTTTATGCCCGATTTTGGTTTATTAAGTAATAGCTCCATTTTTTGCCATGCCTCATCAGAAGGCTTATGCTTAGCATTTTGCAATTTTTGGGCTATGTTTTTAAAATTATATTGCTTCATGATGATTGGTGCATGTGATTAAACTTTTTTTCTAATAATATTCTTAATCCTTTTTTGGCATAAGCCAATTGGGTTTTGGAGGTGTTTTCTGAAATTTGCAATATTTGGGCAATTTCTTTGTGTTTTTTATGGTCTACATAATATAAATTAAACACTGTTTTGGATCCTTTTGGCAACTCATCTAGGCAGGCTAAAATGTCTTGTAATTCAACATCTATAGTCTCTGCATTGGCATCATCATCATTGTCATCAAACACATCATCGGTGATATCATCAAACCTAAGGCGTTGTTTTCGGAGTTCATCTAAACAAGTGTTCACCATTATTTTTTTTAACCAAGCTTCAACTTTTGTGGGGTCTTCTAAATGATTAATTTGGTTAAACACTTTCAAAAAACCCTTGAGCATTGTATCTTCAGCTTCATAATCGTTTTTCATATAACGTCTACAAACCATCATCATGGAAGGAGCATGCCTATCAAAAAACTGTTGTTGTGCTTTTCGATTTTGTTGCTTTAAAAGTTCTATCAAATTTTCTTTTACAGAAAAAAGTTTGATAATTTTCATTAATCAATCAGGTTTGTTTCTATCTATAAGACGAGTGTGATTTAAAATAGTTGTAAAAAAAAATTATTTTTTACGTTCAATCACATAATTTACCATCAAAATAAGGGATGCTTTGTAGGGAGAATCTTCAAAATGCTTGAGCATTTCTAGGGCTTTTTGCTGAAAAACAATCATTTGCGATTGTGCATAGTCTAAACCTCCTAAGTCTTTAACTTTCTGAATAACTTCTTTGACTCTTTTTTTGTCTTTGTGGTGATTTTTTACCGAATTAATGAGCCATTTTTTATCTTCTTTGGTGGCTGTATTAAGGGCATAAATAAGTGGCAAGGTCATTTTTTGTTCTTTGATGTCGATGCCCGTTGGTTTGCCAATTGGGCCATCTGTGTAATCAAACAAATCGTCTTTGATTTGAAAAGCCATGCCGATGGTTTCGCCAAATAACCGCATGTTTTCAATCAACTCATGGTCTTCCGGATTCACAGAGCATGCCCCTAAACTACAACAAGCCGCAATCAGGGTAGCCGTTTTCTGACGGATGATTTCGTAATATACGTCTTCGGTAATATCTAATCGTCTGGCTTTTTCTATCTGCAAGAGTTCGCCTTCGCTCATTTCACGCACTGCAATTGAGATAATTTTAAGCAAGTCAAAATCGTTATTGTCTATAGAAAGCAACAAGCCTTTAGACAATAAATAATCACCTACCAAAACGGCAATTTTATTTTTCCAGAGGGCATTAATTGAAAAAAAACCACGACGTTTATTGCTGTCATCTACCACATCATCATGCACCAAGGTTGCGGTATGAATGAGCTCTATGACACTGGCTCCTCTATAAGTGCGGTTATTGATGCTGCCACCCGACACCATTTTGGCCACCAAAAAAACAAACATGGGTCGCATTTGTTTGCCTTTTCGTTTTACGATATAGTAAGTAATTCTGTTGAGCAGTGCCACCTGACTGAGCATGGACTCTTGAAATTTAACTTCAAAAAGTTCCATGTCTTCTTTGATGGGCTGTTTAATCTGCTCAATAATGTTCATAAAACAAATGTAGTGATAGTGATATAAATGAAAACCTAAATTTTGAATTTTTTACGATTTATTGGCTAATTGCCCGCAAGCCGCATCAATGTCTTTGCCTCGGCTACGCCTCACTTTTGCAACCACATTAATTGCCGAAAGGGCTTTTACGTAGGCTTCTAAGACCTCATCATTGGCTTGTTGAAACGCTCCGTCATCAATGGGATTATACTCTATTAAATTTACTTTACAGGGCACATATTTGCAAAATTTCACCAAGGCTTTGATGTCCTCTTCACCGTCATTAATGCCTTTCCAAACCACATATTCGTAAGTAATTTTACTTTTAGTTTTTTGGTACCAATAAACCAAACTGTCTCGGAGATCGGTAAGCGGAAAATTTTGGCTAAAGGGCATAATTTTATTTCTGGTAGACTCAACTGCACTGTGCAAAGACACGGCTAATTTGCATTTGAGTTGGTCATCTGCCATTTTTTTTATCATTTTTGGAATGCCCGACGTAGAAATGGTGATGCGTTTTGCCGACATGCCTAAGCCTTCACTAGAGGTGATTTTATCGATGGCTTTTATCACGTTGTTATAATTCATAAGGGGTTCTCCCATGCCCATAAAAACAATATTGCTAAGCGGTTTATTAAAATACAGCTTGCTTTGATGGTCTATGGTTACTACTTGGTCTACAATTTCGGCAGGCTCTAGGTTTCGCATTCTTTTAAGACGCGAAGTGGCACAAAACTCACAATCTAAACTGCATCCCACCTGGCTAGACACGCAAGCAGTGGTGCGGGTTTGCGTAGGAATCAAGACGCTTTCTACCACCAGACCATCATGTAATTTAACCGCATTTTTGATGGTACCATCCGAACTTTTCTGCATTTGATCTATAGAAATTGGCAGTATTTCAAAATGCTCATTGAGCAAGGCTCTTTGGTTTTTTGACAAATTGGTGAAGTCCTCAAAACTATGGCAATGCTTTTGCCAAAGCCATTCATACACTTGGTTGCCTCTAAAGGATGCTTCGCCATGCTGCACAAAAAAATCTCTGAGTTGCGTTTTAGATAAGAGTCGGATGTCGGTTTTGTTTTGCATACTGCAAAAATAATTAAAACAATGATAGCAAAGTAATGTATAATTTAAATTAAATTTGTTCAAAAAAATGCTCAGTTACCTCAGTAAAGAAGAACAATTAAACACCATATCGCATGCCATTGGCATAGTTTTGGGGTTATTGTTTTTACCAATTTTGCTCGTTTACAACCCTTATCAAGACGTTGCAGCCAAGCTAAGTTTGTGGATTTATGGACTCAGTTTTATCTTGTTGTTTAGTGCCTCAACCATTTATCATGCCATTACACACCCGCAAAAAAAGCATTTGGCTCGTAAGTTTGACCACATCAGTATCTTTTTTCTCATTGCTGGCACCTATACACCGGTTTGCTTAATCACCCTAAAAGACACCACAGGAATTACTTTGTTTTTGGTTGTTTGGGGCATCGCATTTACGGGCTTGTTGATGAAGATTTTTTTAACGGGCAAACTCAACAAACTCTCTACTATATTATACGTTGGCATGGGATGGATTGCCGTGATAGAGTTTAAAAACCTATACGAACTTTTTAACCCACAAGCCTTTGCAAGTTTGATAATAGGCGGGATTTGCTATACCATTGGGGTATATTTTTATGCCTCAAAAACCATCAAATATGCCCATTTTATCTGGCACTTGTTTGTATTGGCAGGAGCCATCAGTCATTTTTTGATGGTATTATTTATGTTGGTTAAGTAATTTAAAAATTACTTGTACAGTTGTTTTCTGAGTTCTTTTATTTTGGGGTCATCCAAATAATCATCAAAGGTCATGTAGCGGTCTATGATGCCATTGGGGGTTATCTCTAAAACTCTATTGGCAACGGTTTGAGCAAATTCATGATCGTGGGTGGTAAACAGCACGGTGCCTTTAAAGTTTTTAAGAGAATTATTAAACGCCTGAATAGACTCTAAATCTAGGTGGTTTGTAGGTTCATCTATCATCAACACATTGGCTCGCATCATCATCATGCGAGAAAGCATGCACCGCACTTTTTCACCGCCAGATAGCACCCGAGCGGTTTTAAGGGCTTCTTCCCCAGAAAAAATCATTTTACCCAAAAATCCTCTCACATAAACTTCTTCTCGCTCTTCTTCGGTTTTGGCCCATTGCCTTAGCCAATCTACAAGGGTTAAGTCATTGTCAAAAAACTCGCTATTATCACCCGGTAAATACGATTGATTGGTGGTGATGCCCCAAGCAAATTTTCCGGCATCGGATTTTATTTTTTCGTTCAAAATTTCATAAAATGCTGAGGTTGCTCTAGAATCTTTAGACAACACCACCACTTTATCGCCTTTGGCTAAGTTTAGATGCACATCTTTAAACAACACTTCACCATCAAGCGAATAACTTAATCCTTCAACATTAAGAATTTGATCGCCTGCTTCTCTTTCTTGTTCAAAAATGATGGCCGGATATCGTCTGCTAGAGGGTTTAATTTCGTCTACTTTGAGTTTTTCGATCATTTTTTTACGCGAAGTGGCTTGTTTAGATTTGGCCACATTGGCACTGAATCGTCTGATAAACTCTTCTAATTCAGCTTTTTTCTCTTCGGCTTTTTTGTTTTGTTGTGCTCTTTGTTTAGCTGCTAATTGGCTACTTTCGTACCAAAAAGTATAGTTACCAGAATAATGGTTAATTTTTCCAAAGTCAATGTCAGACACATGGGTGCAAACAGCATCCAAAAAATGCCTGTCATGCGACACCACCAAAACGGTGTTGTCATAATTGGCCAAAAAGTTTTCGAGCCACTGTATAGTTTCAAAATCTAAATCGTTGGTAGGCTCATCCATGATCAACACATCTGGGTTGCCAAACAGGGCTTGGGCTAGTAAGACTCTCACTTTGAGTTTAGAGTCCATTTCGGCCATCAAGGTATAATGATGTTGTTCTTCTATCCCCAAACTACTCAGCAAAGCGGCTGCATCAGAATCTGCATTCCACCCGTTCATTTCTTCAAAAACTACTTGTAACTCCCCTACTCTGTCTGAATCTTTGTCAGAAAAATCGGGTTTCATGTAGATGTCATCCATCTCCTTTTTTACTTCATACAGCATTTTATTGCCCATCATCACGGTTTCTAAGACTGTTTTGTCGTCAAACTTGTTGTGATTTTGGTTTAGCACAGACATCCGTTTGCCAGGCTCTAAAATCACCTTACCCGAAGTGGGGTCTAATTCTCCAGCAATAATTTTTAAAAAAGTAGATTTACCAGCACCGTTAGCTCCTATGATTCCGTAACAGTTTCCTTGGGCAAACGTAACGTTTACTTCGTCAAACAATATTCTTTTTCCAAATTGAACAGACAAATTATTAATAGAAAGCATATATTTTTTTTTAGCGTTGCAAAATTAGTGAAAATGATTGAATATGAAATTAAATACGCATATAATAAACTTTTCTATAAATCTTAAAGTTAAGTGTTAATTATTTAAATATTTTTCTAATTTGAGTCGATAATGCGTAGTTTTTAATAAAAACTTTTGACTTTATTTGCATAAAAATTAAAAGTATTTTTAACTAGCTATTAACAAGTTGCCCCATGCTAATCTGATATATTTGTGGATGATTTATTTCAGAAAGATGATACGAATTTTTAACATTGTATTTTTAATTTCCTTTATTCTTGTTTCTTGCAATTCAAAGAATAAGCAGGATGCCTTTTATTTTGGTGGTGAAATCATAAATCCAAAAGATAATTTTGTGGTATTGATGAAGCAAAACGAGCCCATTGATACCATTTATTTAAACAAAGACAACTTTTTTTTAAAGAAGCTAACCCATCTTGAGCCTGGTATGTATTCTTTTCATCACGGTCCGGAATACCAATATGTTTTTTTTGAAAACCAAGACAGTTTAATGATTAGGTTAAATACCAATGATTTTGATGGCTCTCTTACATTTTGTGGTAGAGGTGACGAAAAAAATAGTTTTTTGATAGAAATGTATCTTAAAAATAGAGCTTTAAGAGAAGACATATATGAATTGTTTGATCTAGAACACAAGGACTTCGTTGTTGCATTAAATAAAAAATTTAAACAAAATCAAGTTTTTTTTAAAAAATATCAACAAAAAATTGAATGGAGTGCCGATTTTGATTTGTATGCTCAAACCTCATTAAATTATAGTTATTACTCGCAAAAGGAAATTTACCCCATGGCACATCACGTAAGAACAGGTCATAACATCTTAAGTGAATTACCCAATGAATACTTTGAGTTTAGAAACAAAATTGATTTAAATAACGAAAAATTGCTCAACTATTCGCCGTTTATGTATTACGTAAGCCACATGTTAAGCAATGTGTCTTTAGACAAACTAAGTCCATCTATAAGTCTTGAAAATAAGACGCTAGAAATGTCTCTAATTAAACTACAACATACAGACTCAATATTTAAAAACTCAAATAGCAAAAATAAAATTCTGAAACACATAGCTTATTCTTATCTTTTAGAAGATCAAAATATTGTTAACAACACCAGGTTTATAGACGAATTTAAAAAAGTCTCTGATGATCAAAACACCTTAGAAGAGCTGAATATCATTGGTAAAAACATTCAAAATCTTACCGTTGGCAATCAGATGCCTGAAACTAATTTAATAGATCTTGAAGGTAATACCCACTCAACAAACAGTTTATTTAACAAAAATACGATAGTTTTTTTCTGGTCTAGTCGTTTTAAGTCTCACATGCATTCTTCTCATAAAAACGCTTTAAAATATCTTAACAATCACAAAAATTATCAGGTTGTTTCTGTAAACATAGATGAAGAAGATGAGCCATGGAAAAATGCCCTAAAAGAGGTAGATTTTGGAAACATTGTTTGTGTAAGAGCCAAAGACTTTACGTCATTAAAAGACCAATGGGTGATATTAAAATTGCAACGTACCTTTATATTAGACGAAAAGGGTAAGATAGCCTACCCTTTTGTTAACTTATTTGATGCAGATTTTGAGAAAAAATTAAAATCTTAAAACTGGTTTTAATTCCCTTTAGCATGATCGGCCAAAAACTGAGCTAAGCCAATATCGGTAAGCGGATGTTTTAACAAACCTAAAATGGCACTCAACGGACCAGTCATCACATCGGCTCCAATTTTTGCACAATTCACTATGTGCATCGTATGTCTTACTGAAGCCGCTAAAATTTGGGTGGTGTACCCGTAGTTGTCATAAATCTCTCTTATTTCTTCTATCAGTTGAAGCCCGTCTGTAGAAACATCATCTAGTCTTCCGATAAAAGGCGACACATAAGTGGCTCCCGCTTTGGCTGCCAAAAGAGCCTGCCCAGCAGAAAAAACCAACGTAACGTTAGTCTTGATGCCTTTTTGGCTAAAGTACTTGCAAGCCTTTACACCCTCTTTGGTCATAGGAAGTTTCACAACAATTTGGCTGTGTAAGTCTGCCAATTGCTCTCCCTCTTTCACCATGCCCTCATAGTCTGTAGCAATTACTTCGGCACTCACGTCGCCATCTACTAAATTGCAGATGTCTACATAATGTTTTAGGATGTTGTTGGTGCCCGTAATGCCTTCTTTGGCCATTAAAGACGGATTGGTGGTTACGCCATCTAAAATCCCTAAGGCTTGAGCCTCTTGAATTTGTGTAAGGTTGGCAGTATCAATAAAAAATTTCATGTTTGGTGGTTTTAAGTGTTCTTTACTGTCATTAAAAATGGAATCTGAAAGCCAAGTTAAAATTAAACCTGTTTAAGCCCTCTGCTTAATCTGGTTCAAGTTTAAATGAATCAACTTTTGTTTCGTTTAAATATACATCAAAATTTCTAATAGAGCCATAATGATAAGACACATGTGGACCTAGATATAATTTTTCACTCACTTTAAACATATAACTTGCCGCCAAAAACAAAGTGAGAGCAGAGCCTCTTAAATCAATTATATCATTGCTAGGAAATACTTCTTTGTTTGAATACATAGAGGCACCTAAACCAAATTCTAAATTAGCAAGGTTGTTGTTGTTACCAACGGTATATTCTGCTCCATAGGCTGCCCCTACAAAATTGATGCTGTATTTATCGTTAACTCTAATTTGATCAATATTATTGAATTCGTTGCTTGTTGAAAAATTATTAAACAATAGTTTGATGTAATTTTTTTGGTCAATTTTAAAACCAACTGATAAATCTAGGTTTGTACCCGATTTTATTTTTTGAAGATGATCTCTTAAAAAGATAGGAATACCATCTGGAATCGAATTAATTCTGTAAGAAAACCCATAAGAGGCATCTGCAAAGAAATTAGATTTTTTTTGATCAGTATCAATTTGACCAAAAGACAACGAAATCACAAAACAAAAAAAACCAATTAAATAATTCTTCATAAGACAAGTTTAAAAAGTTAGTATTAAATCATTTGATAAAAATTTGATGGAAAATTTAAATGTAATTTTCAAAAATAAAATAATTTTATGGTATCCCCTGATTTTTTTTGAGCATATTTTCAAAAAGTTTTGAAGGCAATATCAGTTTGATGGCTAGTGTTTTTTGTTGTAAGAATGACCCAATTTTATACACTGCTCTTTTGTGTTTGGCTTGAAGAATGCTGAGCAAGTGTTTTGATAAATTTGCTGGATTTTCGCCTTTATTAACGTGTAAATTTATTCGGTGCAATACTTCATGATACGTTTTATAGTAATCTGACTGCTCCTGTAAGGGGGCATGGTATCTGCCTGCGGCAATGTTGGTAGCAAAATCACCTGGTGCAATCTGACAAACCTCGATGCCAAATTCTTGAATTTCGAGTCTTAGGGCATCCGATATAAAACCAAGTGCCCCTTTGGAGGCAGAATATGGAGCCCGGTATGGCAAGCCTACAAATCCTGCAATAGACGTAATGTTGATGATTAAACCCGCTTTTTGAGCACGCATGATGGGCAAAACTGCTTTGATAACCGCAATGGGACCAAAGAAATTTACTTCAAATTGGTTTCTAATTTCTGCCATCGGAATCTCTTCTAACGGCCCTGTGATGCCCACCCCTGCATTGTTGATTAACACATCTATTTTGCCTTCCTGCTCATATACATACTGAATGCATTGAGCAATTTGGGCTTCGTTTCTTACATCTAGTGGAATCAAATGCACCAATGCATTCGGATATTTTTCTGGTTGCCTGCTAGTACCATAAACCACGTAATCATTATCTAGTAAGGTTTCGGCCATTTGTTTGCCTATGCCACTAGAGGCTCCGGTAATTAATACAACCTTTGCCATACTACCTGATTAAAGAAAAATGACCTTTGGCTTGTCGGCCATCTGCTAATTGCAATACGTACCAATAATCATTAGATGGCATCGGTCTACTATTTAGGGTGCCATCCCAACCTGTATCAAAGGTTGTTAATGTTTTTATCAATGTGCCTAGTCGGTCAAAAATATAAATAATGGCATTGTTATTAAGCAATTGGCTAGTGCCTTTTATTTGCCAAACATCATTAAACCCATCGCCATTGGGTGTAAAATATTTGGGTGCTTCCATCACTGCAAAGTTTACGGTGGTGGTGCCACAACCATTTTTATCTCTGATAAAAGCTGTGTAAAACCCGCCAGAAAGGTTGTCAAAAAACGGACTATCTTGGTAAGGACCTAATTCGTCTAATGCAAATTCGTAATCTCCTAAACCAGACACCACAAACTGAACGGTGTTGTTGTTTTGTAAATCGTTAACAATTACATTATTTACGATAGCCGCTTCAGAATAAACAACCGTAAAGGTTCTGCTCTCAGTACAACCAAATTGTGTAGTTACCAAAATGGTATACTCACCAGCTTCGTTTACTGTAAGTTGACTTTGGGCTTGCCCTGCTATCAAAGTATTATCAAGAAACCATTGGTAGGTAAACTGTGCATTAGCGTTTAATATTTGTGGTGCAATGGTAATAGGACCCGAACTTTCACAAAAGAAATCATTGTTTAAATCTCCAATCACAGGCACCGGATTCACCACTAATCTTACATAAGGACCTAAACCGAAGCAGGAATTATCTGTGGTATTTTGAACCCTAACCCATAAATTTTGTGCATTAGGGGTGGTGTTTCTAAAATCATTGAGGTTTAAAATTTCTAAGGAGTTGCCCGCTGCATCAAATTGTAATTGAGCATCTTGCAAAGTGGCATAATATTTAACTTCAAAATTGGTTACATCACTCACAAAATCTAGTAAATCGGCTTCTACAGCTGTAATGTCTGTAAAGGCAGTAAACCCATCTGTGTTGGTACTTACCCCTGGAATTAAATCATCACAGGCATTAAAAACACGTTGAAAGTTGTTGGGGATTTGGTTAAACGATACTGTGAGAGTGAAACTTGTTACCGAAAAACAATTGTTTTGGTTGGTAGCCCTTACCCAAAACGTTTGTGAGGAAGTACTAAAAGTATTTGGATTCTGAATTTTTTGGGCTTGGTCATTATTAGTGGCTGCATTCTGGTTGAGAAAATAATCAAAAGACAACTCTGTTTGACTGGTTACCTGAGGTTCAAACAAGGTTAAATTGATGTTTACCACCCCGGTACCAGAGGCATCACACTCTAGAAAAGATAAATTATTATTAAGCTCAGGCAATTCAAAAACTTCAATGGTGGCAATGTCTGAAAACACATCACAAGCGTTGCCATTGTTATTGAGTTGCACCCGATATTGATGATTTTCAAAATCTAGGGTCACCTGATTAATCAATAGTGTAGCGGTGTTCACTTGGCTATAGGTGGCATTGTTGGCTAAGTTTACCCATGTAGCACCACCATCTGTAGAAATTTGCCATTGATAACCTGTAATGTTATTAGTATCTATGGTAAATTGCGTATTCTGACCAAAACAAATACTCACATCTTCTGGTTGTTGGTTGATGATGATAGGGGCACCTATCAGATAAGCTGCTTGTGGGGCAAGATAACCAACATAGCCTGTTACCAAACCATTTGTGTCAACAACCACCGGGGCCTCTCCTAGCAAGCCAGTATTGTCTAAATCTTCAAAACCTGCTTCTATCACATCAAAACAACCATCACCATCCGAATCAAGGTCTAAGTAATTAAAAACCGCATCATTATCAGTATCGGCTAGGGTATAATTTAAGATTCCGCTATTGGGGGTGGTTTCTAGGGTATTTAGCAAGCCGTTGTTGCCAAAAGCTGCCTGATTACCATCTAATCTACCGTTATTGTTGGCATCTGCCCCATTATGACCAGCTTCTACCAAATCATAAATCCCATCATTATCGCTATCTAAATCTAAATAATCAGGGATACCGTCATTATCTGAATCTATCGGCAAGTTTTGATTTTCATAATCGTCTATCATCCCATTATCATTGTCATCTTGTCCATTGGTACTGATATAAAAAGCTCCACCTTCAACAAAATCTGGGATGCCATCGTTATCGCTGTCTAAATCTAAATAATCTGGGACACCATCGGCATCAGAATCTTTGGGAACACAAGCGGCAAATACATTAAAAGATACTTGTGCTTGTGCCAAATCATTTAGGTTAATTTGCTGAATAGTTAAGGCATTTACTTGGGTGGCCCTGAAGAAGAAAGTGCCTGCACCTGCTGCTAAAGGTTCAGAACTATTTAATTTGAATCTGATTTCAAAAGACGAATAAGCCTCGACTCCATCCTGAAAAATGCCATCATAATTAGTATCTACCAACAATTGATCGTTGGGATCAAACACTGTGATGGTTTTATCAAAAGGCACAATGATGCGATATTCATTGTTGGGATTAAGTAAAAAGTCTGTTGTAATGTTATCTATATACTCTACCTGAATATTTAAGGCTTCTGCAAAATTATAAGTGACCGAGGTAATTACATTATTACCTTCTTCGGTTGATAAAAACACATTAGCTAGGTTGTCAAAATTCACAAAATTATCAGTGGCATTTAACCCTTCAAAGGTAGATGTTGTAGACACATTATTAGTATAATCTCCTACACTGATGGTGCCTGATTGCGTAGCATTATTTACAACTATAGCTTGATTGCCATAAGATTCGCTGCAATTAGAGATACCATCATTATCAAAATCGATGTCTAAGTTATCAATAACCCCATCATTGTCAGAATCTTCAGGGCATGCACTCACGGGAATAATGTCTGAATTAAAACTGCTGTTACATTCATCTATGGTGGCTCTTAAGAAATAATAGCCGGGTTGGGTTGGGGTGTAGTTTTGAGTCGTTGCCACTGGCACTGGGTTGTCATTAAAAAACCATTCATAACTGGTGAAAGGCGACAAGGTGTTTACAGTAAGTTCAATGTTTGGGATACACTCTGTAACACCAGTATTCAAGGCGTTATAAACAATTTCTGGCTTAAAGGTAAACCCCGAATAATAGCCTCCATAAGTAGCTGCTCCGCTCGAACCGTAGTATGATAAATAGACTTGATCTGTAGACAATACGGAAACATTCCCAAAAAGATTTCTAAGTTTGTAGCTCACAAATTCAGGATTACCAGTGACCTGAAAAGGCCCTTGAAAATTAAATCCTGGCGGTAAGCTTGTTGTTGTGTAAGCTGCTCCGTTAATCACAAAATTTAGTGTTGCTGTAGATTTTGTAACAATATTTACGGCTCCGGTAAACACAAAATTACCGATGCTATCTATCAGCGGGATGTTATCTATAATTTTTGGTGTTTCGCAACTGATGGGTGGCACAAAAAATAGCTCTTGATTGGCTTGGCTTCCGGTACCGCCTAAACCTTGGTAAGCGAATACAGGCTGAGAAGTTGTAACATGCATATTGCCAAAAGCATTATAAAAATTACCTTCTAGGGCAAAATATTCACCTGCATCAATGGTAGTTTGTGGGGTTGCGTTGCCGTTTACAAAAATCTGGGTGTTATCAAAATGGGCTACCAAGATGGCCTTTTCAACCACATTATCGCCTTCAGCTCTCACAAAAATGTATTCTGAGCCAATTTGGTCTACGCTTACAATTTGGTCAAAACCAAAATCGAGATTATTTTGAACATTGCCATTGGTGCCTCCAAACGAACCACAACTTACCACTATGGGTTTATCAGACCTCACCAAACCACCCACCATACCGTCTTTGTTGGCATTGTTACTGGCAGTTGTAGTGCCATTTCCTTTCACAGCTATAGAATAACTTTGACCTCTGTTGAGTACCACGCTAGGCATATCAGCTCCCGTAACATTTGAATTATGCAAAGTGATGTTTTCATTAAAGTCGTCAAACTCTACCAAAGTATTGTTTTCAGTTGCCAAAACAGACACAAAAGTAAGGTGAAACTCTTGCATCAACTGTACTTGGGTGTTAAGCATGGCTCCTATTCTAAATTCTCTACCAAGTGCAGCTAACCCTTTAGAAACCATGCCACTAGCCTGATTGGGTGCTCCAGTACCTTGGTTTTGGCCTCCGGTAATTCTCACAGCAACATACACCTGATCTGTGGCTTCTACAATATACCCTTTGTTGCTTTGCACTGCGTTTAACTGATTTTCTGTAACATGCATTTGGGTATTGGGTCCATTGCCTATGGTAAGTTGGAATGGAATGTCTCGAGAAACAACTCCATTGATGGGAGCCCCTCCAACGGGTCTTATTATAAAATTTACGGGTGTAATGCTTGGTGAAGAAATGTATAATACCTGCAACATTGGCGTTGCAGCAGATTGATTTGAGCCAACCACAGGAGCTATGTAGTGTGTTCTACTAAATTGCGAAAATGATAACTGAACAAATAGAGTAACTAAAAGTAAAAATCTCATGAATATATAATTGAACTGCAATTTACTAAAATTAACCGTTTGTATTGTTTTTTGTTTCTTAATAAAATGCAAAAAAACATTAGTTAATTTACATCAGCCAATAAACCAATCAAAATTAAGATTTGTTTTCTTTGTTAAAGTACACCAAGTAATAATACATTTGTTTTTCTTCGTCCCAGCCTTTTTCTATATACTTTTCGGCACTTTCCGGATTTATAAAATCTAACTTTATTTGCACATTGGTGTCTAGATTAATCACATTTCGCATTTTTTTTCTAGCATCGCTCACCGCAGTGTTGGCAATCGGAAAACTCGTGACGTCTTCTATGGCATACTTGGGGCCTCTATCCTGCTTGTAGCTTTTAAATTCGGGTATCAGATCCGGATTATCTAAAACATCATTCAAAAAATTAGTTTCTTCAAACTGATCATTTTTGGCAAAATAATTTACCGAACGGTTCATAAACATCACTTCCTCTTTTTTGTCTTCAGCCGGATAAACCACATCCTTAGCAAAATCCTGACAAAGTTTTAAATACTTTTTGGTAAAATAAGTATCATCTTGAAAAATATCTACCGCCAAAAAGTGTTCTAGCCAATATCTGGCATCATAGCGGTTGCTGTCTATGGTCAATATTTTGAAGCCTTCTTCGGCATTTTTATTAAAAATCAAACAACCTTTATCTAGTTTATTTAAATTAATACCTTGTTGCAAATGCATTTTCAGGTGGTTGGTTTGTTCTTCAAACTGCAAAAAATCTGATTGCAATTCGCTTTTAAAAATACCAATAGCATCCACTTTTTCATTGTCTAACACCATATCGGTAAAATAACACACATACACTTCCCCGTTTTTAATGTGCGGATGGTTAGATTGCTCAAACAAATGTTGGGTTATCTTTTTGGAGGTTTGATGCACTGTACTCGGATTGGCAAATACGTCTGAAACCAACTTGTGCAATACATGAAATTCTAAATCTACTTCGTGCACAAATTGATAGTAATTTTCTTCCTTTTCTCTAAAGGGTTTCAAAAAATATTCTTTAATAATGGGGGTTAGCTCATCATTGAGTATGTGTGGCTCATTAGATAAAAATATTTTTTCATTTCGGCTTTTGTTGCCTACCCGGTGCAGTGATAAGCTATTAAAATGGGCATTGTATAAGTTAATCATCTTTTGATTTTTATGTTAAGATTAATTCCATTGGTCATCATAGTCTAGGTCGTCAAAAGAATCATCTCCATCAAAAATATCAAAATCGTCATCAGCAGGGTCCTCTTCAGAAAAATTGGTTTCAAAATCATTGTCAAAATCATCCAATATATTGTCGTTTAAGGGCATCACCCCGAGCGAAAACAACAATTGCGGATATTCTTCACCAGCTTCGTTGTCAGAAATTTCGGCCAACTCCACAAAAAAAGTATTCATATTTAAGAAATCATACACGTAAATCATTTTGGTACTTTTTTCGTAAAGAATATCATCCAACACAAAATCGCTCATTATCCGCACATTGCCAGGTATATCACCTGTATCAAATAAGGGAATCTCATCTTGCTGATTCCAATTGTCATCACAGGTATAAAACGAAGCCACTTCACCACCATCAAAACCAAAAGCATTCACAATAACATTATGAAAATCCTCCAAAGACACGTTGCTTTCAATGGCTATGTCTCTTAAAATATCTTCCGGATTGTCATAAATGATTCTAAGTTTATATATCATGTTGTTAGATTTTTAGACTACAAAAATAAAATAGTTATTTAAAAAACAGCCCCGATGTTTAAAACTATTTTAAAGTTTATCAACCAAAAGCTAAATTTTGATTTTTTGGGCGTTTACACGGGCCATTCGTTTTAGCTGTTTTGTCAATTGCCTTTTTTGTTAGGTTGTTGCAAGAGCTTCCGCTGGTCGCTTTGCAACGCCCACAAAAAATGGCATTTGCCTGCAACAGGCTATCACTGCTGTCCCTAACGCAAAATTTTAACCAGTAAAAATGGTGGTTCAATACTCGTAAACATTCGGTCTATTCAGCAAAACAGTCGCTGAAAATTAAACGAATTTGCAAATAATCTAGTTCAATTTACAACCCATCGCTATTTTTTGACAGTTCGGTAACATTTAATTTTAAATCGTTTACTCTATGGCCATCTTTGCTTCATCAAACACAAAAAAATGTAACCATGACTAAATTAATCTCTATCTTAACCCTTTTATTAGTGCAGTTTTTAACCGCTCAAACTTTTGAACAAGACATCCAAAAATCCATAGATTTATGGCAAAACAAACAACTCGATGAAGCTCTAACTTCTCTAGAAAACCTCAACAGCACTTCAAAAGATGCTTGGTTAAAAGATTATTACATTGGCTTAATACACGTAAACGAAGCTTATCAAAAAGCCCAAAATAAAAAAGAAATGATTGTTCATTTAGAAGCAGCCGACAAAGCCATCTTAAAAATTTATACTCCAGAAACCCAGCAAGTAGAGATTCTTATTTTAGTGGGCATGCTACAAACGGCCTATATTGTTTATAACCCCATGCAAAATGCCATGAACTTATCAGGTGAAATTAATGAACTATACCAAAAAGCCTTAACCTTAGAACCAAACAACCCAAGGGCAATTTTGCAAAAAGCACAATTTGATATGGGAACAGCCAAATATTTTAACCGTTCTACTCAACCCATGTGCAATGACATTAAAAAAAGTATCCAACTTTTTGATACCTTTGAAGTAGCTTCTAGTATTCATCCGAATTGGGGTAAAGACCAAGCTGAGACTTTGTTAAAAAATAGTTGTAATTAATACATATTAAATATTGAGGTTTACATCAAGACTAAGATCAAAACGTAAAATGTAATCAATAAAAAACTAGCTACTAACACCAAATTAAATTATTATGAAACTCTATAAACTAAAAATATTTACCCTTGCAATAGTAATGATTGGTGGAATTACATATTCACAAAATTCAATAACTGAAAAAGTTTATGATATTGATAAAAGTAAAGCCCTAGAAGACTATGAAATTTTATATTCTACAATTATTAATTATCACCCAAATCCATACATGTATATCAGCAAAAATGATTTTGGAAATTACTTTCAATCAAAAAAGTCTAAACTTTCTGATGGCTTAAGCTCGCTAGAATTTCATTATTTGTGCAGAGAGCTCATCGCTCAAATTAAATGTGGGCATACGTTTGCCATTCCATCAAAAGAGTGGTATAATTCTGTTAGTGGCAAAAATGTTCAGTTGCCCTTTGACGTTAAAATTATTGAAAACAAAGTTTTTATTTCCAACACAACAGACGAAGAATTTCAATTTAAGATCAATGACGAACTGATTAGCATAAACAACATGAAGATTGAAGATATTTTACAAAAAATGTCATCAATGCAAGAAAGAGACGGATTAACTAAATCATTTAGCAATGCAATTGTTGAAAAAAGATTTAGAAGATATTTTTTATTCACTTATGATATTCAATCAGAATATTTGGTTGAGTTTAAAACAAATTCGGGAGAAATAAAACAAACAACTGTATTACCTTCCAATAAAAAACTTAAAGAAATTACACCAATTGAATTACCCTCAAATTTTAAAAAAATATTAGAAAACAATTGGAGTGTTTTAGGTTATGATGATATAAAACATATCGCCTATTTGAAGATTAATAACTTTAGTGACCACAAAGAATATAAAAAATATTACAAATCAGTTTTTAAATTTCTTGAAAATAAAAAAGATGCAAAGTTAGTTTTAGATTTAAGAGATAACCCCGGGGGAGATTTTAGAAATGGGAATAATTTTTTAACATTTTTAACACCACACAAGTTTGAATTAAATTTTCAAAAACCAAAAAATATTGATACCAAAAACGATCACGTTAAAATGAAAAAGTGGGTTAAGTGGACCAAGGTTGCCTTTGCATTAAAACCTTCTAAAACCAAAATAGAAGGTAAAAAAACTGAAACATTCACCTACAAACCACACAAACATTTGTTTAGCGGAAAAATTAACGTAATAACAAATGGAATTACATTTTCTCAGGCTGCTTTAATAGCTGCACAGTTAAACGAAAATGGTGCCAATTTTTTTGGCCAAGAAACAGGCGGCACAGAGATAGGTTGTAATGGCATACTTAATTATAATTTAGTTTTGCCAAATTCATCAATTGAAATTACTATTCCGATGTATCAAGTTAAATCTAATTCAACTAAAGGTCAATTTGGTTATGGCGTAATGCCGCATCATATTATACTTCCAATCTTAGATACAAACACAGATAATACATTAGAAACAGTGTTAAAAGTTTTAGAAAATAAAGTGAATACTAAAGTAACTAAACTAAAAATTTAAAATACTCACTTAAAAAAACACATACAAAATTCATCATCTACATTAATCATTTCAAATACTAAACATCTAACATGAAATCCATACAATACATCATTCAAATGCTCATTAAGGGCTTTATCGTGGCCATAATACTATTCTTTGTTTTTTTAAGCATCAAATACTTTTTTGGCACCATGATAGTTTGGAACAACCAAATGGCCAAAGAGCTCTTGTATTATGGTATTTATGGGGTGGTCTTAACATTTATAAACGCAGGTTATTTTGATATTTTAAATTACAAAATACAATGGGATAAATATCCAAATTTACAAAAATATAGGCTAGTCATTGGTTTTTTGGGGAGTGTGTTGTTTACACTTTTAGGGATTTTTTTTATCAGACTCTTTATTGTACTGGTTTTAGAAAACAAAAGTTATGAGTTTTTTATAACCAACGAAAAAATTGGACATTACTACTTCTCATTACTCGTTACTTTAATAGTGTCTTTGGTGTTTCATGTGATATATTTTTATAAACAACATCAAGAAAAAAAAATTGCCGAACAAAAAATTATTGCTACCACTGCTACTGCCAAATTTGAAAGTTTAAAAAACCAAATAGACCCTCACTTTTTATTCAATAGCCTCAATGTTTTAAGTTCTTTAATTGAAGAAAATCCAGAAAATGCTCAAAATTTCACTACTGCACTGTCTAAAATTTACCGTTATGTGCTAGACCAAAAAGACAAAGAATTGGTGCCGCTTGAAGAAGAATTAAACTTTGCCGAAACCTACATCAAGTTGCTAAAAATGAGATTTGAAAACAGCATACAATTTAGCAAACCCACGCTTGATGAAAATTTTGAAGGAAAAGTGATTCCATTAGGCTTGCAATTAATCTTAGAAAATTGCATCAAACACAATGTGATGAGTGAACAAAACCCATTAAAAATCGACATCACTATTCAAGACAACTACCTGGTTGTAAATAACAATCTGCAAAAAAAAGAGCATGTTTCAGTACGCAAAGGGGTTGGTTTACAAAATATCATAAGCCGTTATAAATTACTTACCAACAAAACTGTGATCATAGAATCTAATGAGTCGTATTTTAAAATCAAGATACCCATATTAACCAAATTAATTTCAACTATGCAACCACAAACCAACCAATCGGAAAGCTATCAAAGAGCTTTAAAAAAAGTAACCGAACTCAAAGAATTTTATGGAAATCTGATTTCCTATGCTATCGTGATTCCTTTTTTAATTTACATCAATTATATCACTTACTGGGAATTTAAGTGGTTTTTATTCCCCTTATTCGGATGGGGACTGGGCTTGTGTATTCATGCGTTTCAAGCCTTTGGCATCGGAAATAATTGGGAAGAAAAAAAGATCAAAGAACTGATGGAACAGGACACTAAACAAAAATGGAGTTAGTCATTATTGCTTAATCTAAATTTAAAATTTATTATTAATTAAAATTTCAACAACATGGAAATTAATCAAGAATTTCAAAACGAAAATTACAAAAGAGCTTTAAAAAGAGTAAAAGAAATAAAGGGCTTTTACACTCATTTAATTGTTTATATTTTAGTGAACTTTTTTTTATTTGTTTCAAAGTTTCAATCATTTTCAGATTTTTCTAACCTCAACAAGTGGAAATTATCTAACACCCTTTTGTTTTGGGGCATCGGCTTAGCCATTCATGGTTTGTCTGTTTTTGGTCCAAAATTATTTTTAGGTAAAAAATGGGAAGAAAACAAAATTAAAGAACTGATGGAAAAAGAAAAAAAGCAACAATGGGATTAAATTATTTTACTTCAGCTTTGATGATTTTTAATAACAAATTGTTTTTGTTTTTAATCATATCATGTTATATTTGATAAAATGGTAATTTAAAAAAAATCCTATCAATAAATATCATCTCATGCTCAAAAAAATAATTTACACCCAAGTGTCCAAAACCACCCTCCTTATCAGATTGATGGTTGGTATTGTTTTTTTATCAGAAGGCATACAAAAATTTTTATACCCCGCCACCAGAGGAGCCGGTAGATTTGAAAAAATCGACTTACCCGAACCTGAATTTTTGGGCAGTTTTGTTGGTGGGTTCGAAATCTTGTGCGGTGCCCTTATATTGTTGGGCTTGCTTACCCGCTTGGCTGCTTTGCCACTCATCATCATCATGCTCGTGGCCTTAAGCACAACCAAAACAACCATTTTTGTAGAAAAGGGATTTTGGGAGATGCTACATGCCAGCAGAACCGATTGGTGCATGCTGTTGGGCAGTATTTTTTTATTGATAACAGGCAGCGGAAAATGGGGAATTGATTTTTGGTGGAACAAACAACTTAGCTAAAATCATAAACCTCAATAAACGTTTTAATGAGTTGCTTCACCTGAGGCTCTGCTTTTTTGGCCGCCATCAATACCTCCTGATGATCTACCGTATCTATGGCATCTTCAAAACCTAAGTCGGTGATAACAGATAAGCCTAAACAATGCATGCCCATGTGTCTGGCCACAATGACTTCGGGCACCGTAGACATCCCCACGCAATCTGCTCCTAACCTGCTCACCATTTTATATTCTGCCAAGGTTTCAAAAGTGGGGCCTTGCAATCCTAAATATATACCTGTTTGCAGTTTTATGGCTTGTTGTTGAGCAATTTGCATCAATGTGCTAGTCATGCTTTTGCTGTAAGGCTCACTCATGTTCACAAATCTAGGCCCCAAACGTTCGTCATTGGCTCCTCTGAGTGGATGCTCCGGAAACATATTAATGTGGTCTGTAATCGCCACCAAACCACCAACTTCATAAGTCGGGTTTACTCCACCTGAGGCATTAGACACCAACAGGTGATTTAACCCCATATAC
Source organism: Flavobacterium sp. (assembly GCA_036796275.1). Classification (GTDB taxonomy): domain Bacteria; phylum Bacteroidota; class Bacteroidia; order Flavobacteriales; family Flavobacteriaceae; genus Flavobacterium. Next base: position 1,485 of record DAIRDG010000029.1, on the reverse strand, counting down.
TTCATCACCCGCACCGGAAAAGTTACCGTAGCCATATCATAACCTTCATAATAATGAAATCGGCCTTGCATGGCCACCACATGCTTGCCAGCCACCGTGCCAAAAATTAATTTGCCTTGATGCCCTTTTACAGTTGATTCTGGAAAATTTGGAATATCTTTATATGAGATTACATGCTGTTGACTGATTTCTTCTGCAAAGGTGCCCAAACCTGACCCCAAAATAAGCCCTAAACTGAGCGGATGTGGATATTGTTTTTTTAAAAAATTGGCAGTTTCAAGAATAGCGTCGTACATAGTTTTTGATTAATTGATTAAATTCATCTTGTTGGTTTAGAAACCTAACTTTTATGGGTAAATAAAATATTTTATTGTCAAAATCAAATAATTGCAACCGCATAAAATCTTTTTCGGTGGTAACAATGGTTCTGTTTTGGGCTTTGTTTTTTATGGCAATGATGTCTTGTGGAGTAAAGTGATGATGGTCTTTAAAAGACATCACCAAGTCGTTTTCTGCTTTTACTTTGTTTATAAATAAATTACCATCTGCAATACCCACGATTATTAACTTTGGTTTGTTTTGCATGGCTTCAAAATTCAGGGATTCTATGCCATTTGTATAGTGGTCTGCATAGCTGATACAACTAAAAAAAAGTTGTTGAGTTGGTTTAATTTTTAATTGTTGTTTGATGGTGGCCTGTTCATTTTCTGTTAAGCTTTCTGGGCATTTGGTTACCACTACCACTTGAGCTCTGTTGGCACCCTTGGCAGACTCTCTAAGATTGCCCGCTGGCAAAACATAATCATGACAATACAAATGGTCATAACTGGTGAGCAGCAAATACAAACCAGCTTTTACTTTGCGGTGCTGAAACGCATCGTCTAGCAAGACAACCTTTGGAGGGGTTTCAAACTTCAATAAAGTTTGAATTCCCAACACACGATTTTCGCAAACCGCCACTACTATAAGTTTAAACTTTTTAAAAAACTGAAAGGGCTCATCGCCTATGGCAGCAGCATTAGTATCCTGATTGGCCAAAACAAAGCCTTTTGTTTTTCTTTTATACCCCCTGCTCAAGGTAGCAATTGGTGACACATCAGATAACAAGGTTATTAGATACTCTATCATCGGGGTTTTACCCGTACCTCCCATGCTCAGGTTACCAACAGCTATGATGGGCAACTTAAATGACTTAGCTTCTAAAAAATTTACATCAAACAAAAAATTTCTAACCTGCATGATAAACCCATACACAACAGAAAAGGGCCATAAGAGTAATCTTAGTTTTTGCATGCCACGAAATTACAAACTTTTAAATTAAATTTCATAACACGTCAATATAATTGCTGTAATATTAAATTATCAATCTTAAACATATGCGGAGTTTTTTTATCTTTACCTCAAAAAAACATGATTATAAAAGATGTTAAAGACCAGCTAGAAAGCCTATCGCCTTTGGCTTACGCCGAAGATTTTGACAATGTA
>DAIRDG010000028.1:0-29514 GCA_036796275.1 Flavobacterium sp. | reverse complement strand
TATAGGACGGAGCGTTAAAAAATAGTCCGGTGGACTATTTTAGCGAACGGGCCAGGAGGCGGGTTGGCAGTGCTACAATTCTTTCCCCATGCCGAGGGTTATTTAAAACTTACTGGAAACATTAATAGTGTAAATGACGAAGTTGTTTTTATTGATTACATTTACCAATACAAAGACCACCTTGGAAACATTAGATTAAATTATTTAAATGAAAAAGGCACTTTAAAAATTTTAGAAGAAGATCATTATTACCCTTTTGGCCTCAAACACACCTACAACTTTAGCAAAATGGCTCCCATTTTAGAGGAATTTGCTGGGGTTATGACCAAAAGAATTGTACAAGTGCCTAATAGTGGGTATCAATATAAGTTTCAAGGGCAAGAGCTTCAAGATGAACTAGGACTAAATTGGTATTCATTTAAATGGAGGAACTATGACCCTGCGATTGGACGATTTATGAGTATTGACCCATTAAGTGAAAAATATGCATATCAATCACATTACAATTTTTCCGAAAATCGAGTAATTGATGGTTTTGAATTGGAAGGTCTTGAAGTTGTTTTAATAAATCCAACTAAATCGGCTTCAACAGAACAACAAAAGGCAGCAGATAAAAGAATTGAAAGTGGAGCAATGAATATTCCTAACAGCAGTACATTAATCACAGTAACAGGACACGGAAGCCCAAGAGGAATGTCAAATGATGTTAGAGGAGAGAAAATAAGAACTGCTAGTCAATTAAATGCAGTTTTAAACCGTAATAGCGATGATTGGAAGAATAAAGAAAGTGGAGAAGGAATGACAGTTGTTTTATATTCTTGTCGTACAGGTTCAGACGTTAAAGACAAAGACTTAAATTCAATAGCTCCTTCATTCGCTCAAACAATATCTGGATACGATGAGTTTAAAGATGTAGAGATTATAGCTCCTGATCAAAGAGTATATTTTCACAGAAGATGGACCAACAGGAACATTTGAATCTAAATCTCAAGGGAAAGATGATGAGTATAAAAGAGATAGCAATGGAGACCCAAAAAACAAAGAGCCTAATAAAAATAAACCTGGTAATTGGAATGTCTATAAAAATGGTCAACTAATTAGGAGTTATCAGGGTGACTGGCAACCTACAAATAATCCAAGTTTATGGGATCAATTAACAAAAGAAAATTAAAATGGATAATATATTAAAAGTTCTAGTTTTTAGTTTTTTTGCAATTGTGTTAATGAATTGTGATAAAAAAGAAAAGCAAAAAGAGTTCTCATTAAATGAACCTAGTATGTCATATAATGATTTAAAAGAGTTAGCATTAACTAAAGGGGATACCATTGCTTATAAAGAAATGAGTATTGCATATATGGATTCTCCTAACGATGATAGATTTTTATATACAGCTTTAATTATGGCTAATAAATATAATTACCATTTGGCTTACGAAGATGTGTATTATGTATTAACCGATTTTTATCACAAAAAAGAATTTACCGAGTTAGAAGGTTTAGATAAAAAAACTCGAAAATTAGCTTTAGACTTTTTAAAAGATGGTGCAAAAAATGGAAATATTGAATGTCAAAGGATTTACAACTACTATAAAAATAATGATTTATTAAATGAAGATTAATTATAAATAAAATAACAAACCCACTCATTGAGTGGGTTTTGTTTTATAGTGCAGCTGCGTTTTTTGCGAAAAAGTCTTTAAACTTTTTGTTGGTTAGCATCGTGTCAATGATTTTAAAAAGACTCTTTTTTTATGTAGTAGGTATCTGGATTTTTACTAGTGTGTAAAACGGCAAGTATAACAATAGTCTTGTTGTCGTAATCTACAATGTAGTGAAGCATGTATGGGAATTTTTCAACTACGGCGGTTCTAATGTCTAAATATCTGTTTTCGGTACTGTAAGGATATTTTTGTATTTGTTTGGCTTTCTTTTTTATATGAGAGTAATATATTTTACCTAAACCTTTTTTTTGTTGGTTGTACCAATTAATGTTTTCTTTTATATCTAATTGAGCATTGGAATCAACTACAAGCTTAAAGTTTTTCATAGTTCTTTTTCTATCTCATCGCAAAAAGAATCAAAATCCATTACATCTTCAGGGTTGTTTAAATAATCTTGTAATCGTTTGTCTAAAATATCTTTTTGCCATTGGGGTATATCATTAGATACTTCATTGCTTTCTAGTTCGACATACTTTTTAGTTAATTTGTTCCAATCTGATATTGGTATCACTACAGCAGTTTTATTCCCAAAATTATCCGAAATATATTGTATGTTCATAAGATTTATTTTTACAAATTTAAAAAAAATAATTTAAAACAGTTTGTTTAAATTTTAACTTTATAACATTAAAAAATTCGAAATCTTAAACATCCACCACTACCGCATGACCCGAGACGATAGTTGAACAGACTAACTAATTTTACTTGTGGCTAGAAGAACAAAACACAAACCCACTCAATTGAGTGGGTTTTGTTTTATAAAGCAGCTAAATTTTTGGCTAATAACCATCAGTAGTTTTTTAAAAGTATTGATTCAATAAATCAGTATCTTTATTATCTGTATATTTGTGTTAAAATTTATCAATGTTTTTTTCTGTAATAATTCCTGTTTATAATCGACCAGATGAACTAAATGAGCTTTTACAAAGCATTAATAATCAATCAGTAAAAGATTGTTTTGAAGTTATTATTGTAGAAGATGGGTCAAAGGATGATGCTGAGCATGTTGTTTTAGACTATAAGAATTTAAACATTAAATATTTTTATAAAACAAATACTGGGCCTGGTGATTCAAGAAATTTTGGAATGAAACAGGCAAAAGGAGATTTTTTGTTGTTATTTGATTCTGATTGTGTATTGCCGTTAAATTATTTTGAAAATTTAATTAATAATTTAAATGAAAATCCGGCAGATTTTTTTGGGGGTGATGATAATGACGATCATACATTTGAAGAGATTCAAAGGGCCATCAACTTTGTGATGACATCATGGATTACAACAGCCAAGGTTAGGGGTAACGATTCTAAAAAATTTCAACCACGAAGTTTTAATATGGGGCTGTCTAAAGCATGTTTTGAAACATCAGGGGGGTTTTCTAACATTCACCCTGGTGAAGATCCGGATTTGGTTTTTAGGTTATGGAAATTAGGATTTAAATCTAAATTTTACAGCAATATTACAGTATTGCATAAACGCAGAATAAACTATAAGCAATTTTATACGCAAATTAATAAGTTTGGGAAAGTAAGAGCTATTTTAGATGTATGGCACAAAGAATATACTTCTAAAATTTTCTGGTTGCCGGCTGTGTTTATGTTTGGTTTACTTTCAGCGTTGTTATTGTTTAGTATAAAAATATATTTTTTATTATGTGTTTATGTAATTTATACAATCTTGATTTTTATTTCCGCTTCTATAAAACTAAAAAGTTTGCGAATAGCGTCAAAAACCATCATTGTCTTTTTTATTCAAATGAGTGCTTATAGTTTAGGTTATTTAAATTCAAAAATTCAAGTAGGCTTATTAAAAAATAGTCCCGAAAAATCATTTCCCAATTTATTTTTTAAAACATGAGTATTCTAATTGGTATCACAGGCGGAATTGGCAGCGGTAAATCAACTTTAGTTGATCATTTATCTGGTCTTGGCTATAAAGTTTTTAAATCTGACGATGAAGCTAAGAAACTATTTAATGAGGCTAAAATTATTGAAGCCATTAAAAATGACCTTGGCAAACACCTTGTCATCAATAATACTGTTGATAAAAAAACATTAGCTAATGAAGTATTTAAGGATGAACAAAAACTTAAAAAGCTCAATAAAATTATTCATACACAATTAAAAATTGTTTTTGAGACATGGGTTAACCAAAATGCCTCTTCACAGTTTCTATTTAAAGAAGCCGCTATTTTATTTGAAACAGGGGCCCATAAAGATTTAAATTATAATATTTTAATTACCGCTCCCAAAGAAGTAAGAATTAATAGGGTCATCAATAGAGATGGGATTACTAGAAAACAAGTTTTAGAAAGAATTAAAAACCAGTGGTCAGAAACCCAAAAACGTGCTTTAGCCGATTTAGTTATCGTGAATACTGATTTAGAAAATGCTAAACTCAAATTATTAGATTTTCTTAAAAAATTAGAAAATACTCAAAAAAATATTTAATTGTTAAATATTGGTTAATTGATTTAACTTAAAACTGTTAAAATTTTAAATTTGTATTATGAATAAAGAGTTTTTTAGAGTTCTAATATTTTTTATGAGTTTTGCTCTAATCGGAATTATTTTTATCCAGTTTTATTGGTTCAATATTTCTGTTAATAATAATAAAGAACAATTTAAACTTCAAATTAAGCAAGTATTAGCCAATGTATTCGAAAAATTAGATGAAAAGGAAGCATTTGAATTTCAAAAAGTTTTAAGCGAGCATAAAAAAGATATTAGCGAAATTGATAAATCTGAATTGATAGAATTTGGTTATTATCAAAAAAATAAAAATACCAACGAAACCATTATTTATTCAAACACAATCTTATCACAAGATTTTGTTTTACCACCAAAGTTCTTTGAAAGTCAAAAAGATAGTTTTCATTACTCAAACATTTCATCGCGAAGAAATATTGAGATTTATAGAAATCAAAATGCAGACAATTCGGCCTTAGACAAAAAAATCACGCCTGATGTGCAGATAACTAAATCATCAGATATGGATTTGTTAGACAAAATAAATTTTAAAATTGCATTAAAAGATGTGATGTCTACTTACCCGATCCAAGAAAGAATTGATTTAGAATTCTTGCGAAAACTTATCCGAAACGAATTAGACATTTATGGCATAGACATGAGTTTTGAATTTGGGGTATACAGCAAAGGATTGGCCACCAAAGTAAAATCTGAAGATTTTAGATATGACAAAGATTTAGTGTACGGAGTACCAATTTTTAAAGATAATGAAGGCATAACCCCATTTAATCTCTTTTTGTTGTTTCCAAACAAAAACAAGTTTTTATTGTCCGAAATTTATCCTATCACGTTGTTGTCACTGTTTTTTACAATCATTATTGTATTTGCTTACATTAAAACCCTAAGCCAGTTACTCAAGCAAAGGCAGATTTCTGAAATTAAGTCAGATTTTATCAACAACATGACACACGAATTTAAAACCCCTATTGCCACTATCAATTTGGCTTTAGATGCTATAAAAAATCCTAAGGTTTTTAATAATGAGGATATGGTAAAGAAATACTTGAACATGATAAAAGACGAAAACAAAAGAATGCATGCACAGGTAGAAAATGTATTAAGAATTTCAAAATTAGAGAAAAACGAACTCGATATCAAAAAATCACCACTAAATATCATCGACATACTTGAAAATGCAATAGACCATGTGAGTTTGATTTTAGACGACAGAAACGGAGTAATAACCAAAAATTACAAAGCCACCAAAATCATGGCTTTGTTAAATGAAACTCATTTCGTAAATGTTTTTGTAAATGTTTTAGAAAATGCCATAAAATATTCAGACAACAATCCGAAGATTGAAATATATACAGAAAATATTGACAATTATATCATAATAACCATCAAAGATCACGGTATTGGCATGAGTAAGCAGGCTCTAAAAAGAATTTTTGAAAAATTCTACAGAGAGTCAACCGGCAATATTCATAACGTAAAAGGCCATGGACTTGGATTGTCTTATGTAAAAAATATTGTAGACCTGCATCAAGGGGAAGTAACTGCAGAGAGTGAAAAAAATATTGGAAGTACATTTAAAATAAAAATACCTATTATTAACTAGAAAATATATTACTATGAACACAGAAAATAAAAAAATCCTGCTCGTAGAAGATGATCCAAACTTTGGTTCAATTCTTAAAGATTACCTATTGTTAAACGATTTTGAAGTAACCTTAGCCAAAAACGGCATGGAAGGTTTTGAAAAATTTAAAAAAGACACCTTTGATTTGTGTATCCTAGATGTGATGATGCCTTACAAAGATGGCTTTACGTTGGCCAAAGAAATTAGAGAAAAAGACAAAGAAGTGCCTCTGATTTTTTTAACTGCCAAAACAATGAAAGAGGATATTTTAAAAGGTTATAAAGTTGGGGCAGATGACTACCTAAACAAACCTTTTGACTCTGAAGTTTTATTGATGAAAATCAGAAATATTCTTTTAAGAAAAGCCACTGAAACCAAAGTAGAAGATACCAGATTTGAATTTGAATTTGGCGATTTTAGTTTTAACTCAAAACTAAGATATCTTACTTACAAAGACGATGAACCCATCAAATTATCTCCAAAAGAAAACGAACTTTTAAAGTTATTGGTAATTCATGAAAATGATGTGATGAAACGTGAACTTGCCCTTACAAAAATCTGGAGAGATGACAATTATTTTACCTCTAGAAGTATGGATGTTTACATTGCTAAATTAAGAAAATATCTTAAAAAAGATGACAATGTAGAAATCTTAAACATTCATGGTGACGGCTTCAGGTTGGCCATAAAAAACAATGCCATTTAGATTTCATTAAAACATATTATAAAACCCCTTTGATTATTTATGAGGGGTTTTTTTATAACTTGTCTTTTAAATATAGCCCGGTAACAGATTGAGGTATTTTGCATATTTCCTCCGGTGTGCCAAAGGCTAAAAGTTCACCGCCTAAATCTCCTCCTTGAGGTCCCAAATCTAGGATGTAATCTGCACATTTAATCATGTCTAAATGGTGTTCAATAACCACTATTGAGTGCCCGTTAGCAATTAATGCCTCAAAAGATTTAAGCAATTTTTTGATGTCATGAAAATGTAAACCGGTGGTTGGTTCATCAAATATAAACAGGGTTTTGTCTTTTAAACTTCCTTTGGTTAAAAACGAAGCCAGCTTTATTCTTTGTGCTTCACCGCCCGAAAGGGTAGAAGAAGACTGCCCAAGTTGCACGTAACCCAACCCAACATCGGCTAAAGTTTTTAGTTTTTCAACAATTTTATTTTGATGATGTGTTTCAAAAAAACTCAAGGCTTCATCTATGGTTAGGCTGAGTATGTCATGTATAGAATGATCATTAAATTTTACTTCTAACACTTCTTTCTTAAATCGTTTTCCCTCACAGGCCTCACAAGGCAAATGAACATCTGCCATAAACTGCATTTCAATAGTTACTTCGCCTTCGCCTTTGCAAACCTCACATCTGCCACCATCTACGTTAAATGAAAAGTGCTTAGCTTGGTAGTTTCTTACTTTTGATAGTTTTTGTTTTGCAAATAAATCTCTTATGTCATCATAAGCTTTGATGTAGGTAACCGGGTTTGACCTAGAATTTTTGCCAATCGGGTTTTGGTCTATAAACTCAATATTTTTAAGGTATTTTTTATCAAAAATGATTTCTGAAAATTGACCGGCTTTGTCACTATACCCCGTGATACTTTTTTGAACAGCAGGCAGCAATATTTTTTTCACCAAAGTGCTCTTGCCGCTCCCAGACACTCCTGTTATCACCGTTAAAACATCTAAGGGTATAGTAACGTCTATATTTTTGAGATTGTTTTCTCTAGCTCCAATAATTTTTATAACGTTTTTAGACGTTCGTCTTTTTTTGGGCACTTCTATTTCTAATTGTTTGTTTAGGTATTTAGCCGTGAGGGTTTTAGATTGCATCATGTCTTCAAAATTCCCCTCAAAGACCACTTCACCACCCAATCTGCCCGCTTCTGGACCAATGTCAATGATATGATCGGCTAATTTCATGATGTCTTCATCATGCTCTACTACAATCACCGTATTGCCTTGTTTTTTTAGCTTTTGCAACACCTCAATTAATTTTAAGGTGTCTTTTGGGTGCAACCCAATGCTTGGTTCATCTAAGATGTACATTGAGCCTACCAAACTACTCCCCACCGAGGTTGCCAATTGAATTCGTTGAGATTCGCCGCCAGACAAGCTGTTAGAAGCCCTGTTGAGCGTTAGGTAATCTAAACCAACTTCGGCCAAATAGGCTAATCTGTTTTTAATCTCTGTCAGCAATCGTTTAGATACTTCCTTGTCATAATCGCTAAGTGCTAATTGTTCAAAGTATGGGATTAAATTTTTGATAGGCAAATCAATGATATCCGAGAGGCTTTGGCCATTAATCTTTACGTAATTGGCTTCTTTTCTCAATCGTTTACCCAAACATGTTGGGCATTTTGTTTTGCCGCGGTAGCGTGACAACATCACCCGATTTTGAATTTTATAGTTGTTTTGTTCTAACTCTGCAAAAAAATCATGCAAACCTGTAAAGTATTGATTGCCATCCCATATTAGTTGTTTTTGTTGTGCAGTGAGTAAGTAATATGGTTTATGAATCGGAAAATCATATTTATAGGCCGTATTCACTAACTGGTCCTTATACCATCCCATCGATTCGCCTTTCCATGGAGCCACAGCCCCTTCAAAAACCGACAAGCCCGTGTTGGGTATCACTAATTCTTCATCTATGCCTATAATGTTGCCATAGCCTTCACAAGAAGGGCAGGCACCATACGGATTATTAAAACTAAACAAATGCACATTGGGCTCCATAAAATCTTGCCCATCTAGCTGAAATAAATTATTGAATTCAAAAGACGTCGGTTCTTGAGGGTGTTGCAAAACACAACTGCCTTTGCCTTCAAAAAAAGCAGTGTCTATGGCATCACCTAAGCGATAATAAAAATCTTCATCGGCCTTAACCACCAGCCGGTCTACCACCAAATAGAGGTCTGTGGCCTCTATGGGCAAGCCAACAAGGGTGTCTAGATTGTGTATTTCGCCTTTGATGTAAACCCGCTGAAACCCTTGTTGAATCAGGGTTTTTAGCTTATTGTCTAACGTTCTGTTTTCTTCTAATACAATGGGTGATAACAGCAACCAACGACTTTCTAACTCAAATGTTTTTACGCAATCTATCACATCTTTCACCTGATGTTTTTTCACCTCCTGACCAGAAATGGGTGAAAAGGTTTTGCCAATTCGGGCATAAAGTAATTTGAGATAATCATAAACCTCGGTGGTGGTGCCCACGGTAGAGCGGGCATTGTTGGTGTTTACTTTTTGTTCAATGGCTATGGCAGGGGCAATGCCCTTGATGTATTCTACCTTTGGTTTTTCTAACTTGCCCAAAAATTGCCTGGCATAAGCCGACAAGCTTTCCACATACCGCCGCTGACCCTCTGCATATAAGGTGTCAAAAGCCAAACTAGATTTACCAGAGCCCGAAAGACCCGTAATCACCACCAATTGGTTTCTGGGAATGGCTACATCAATGTCTTTAAGGTTGTGGATACTCGCTTTTTTAATGATGATGTGCTCTTTGGTGCTATAGTCGGTGATTGCTTTGCTCATAGGGTTGTTTATCATAAACAAATTTATGGGTTTAGGGCAAAATAAAGCGTTAGAAATAGTTAATAATTATAAAATTTTTTAACAAATTGTTTAGCAGTAGCCCAATCGCTTGGGCGTTTTTTGAAACTTGGTTTCCTGCCTTTCCCTTTAGTTTGCTCCTCTGCCGCCGTTTTTGTAAGTTGCCCCACAAGAGCTTCCGTTGGTCGCTTTGTGGGGCACACAAAAACAAGCGGCAGTTTTCGCAAAGCTATCGGGTCTGTCAGGGCTAGGGAGGATTCTTTAATGCTGTTTTGTAGTCTTTTTGGGTCATAACAAGTATAAAACCAAGTGTCGGCTAGCCTTGGCTGCAGTGATAGCTTGTTGAATGCCGATAACTAGTTTTTGTTAATAGGCCAAAGCGACCAGCGGAAGCTCTTGGGCTATTTAGAAAAACTATATCGGGAGAAACAACTAAAACGGAAGACAAGAAACCCGCATTCGGATAAAGCCCAAGCGGTTAGGCTCTAAAAAAATATTATTTTGTTTTTTCGTCACTTTCTATCAAGCCATCTTTGAGCCTGATGATGCGGTGGGCAAATCGGGCTATGTCTTCTTCGTGGGTAACCAAAATCACGGTGTTGCCTTGGGCATGGATGTCGTTAAACAAATTCATGATTTCTACCGAGGTTTTGCTGTCTAGGTTTCCGGTAGGTTCGTCGGCTAAGATGATAGAGGGGTGATTTACCAAGGCTCTGCCCACGGCCACCCGTTGTCTTTGCCCGCCCGATAGCTGATTGGGTCGGTGGTCCATACGGTCGCCTAATCCTACCTGCTCCAAAACTTGTGAAGCTCTTTGGTGACGTTCTTTTTTGTTTTTGCCAGCATAAACTAACGGCAAGGCCACATTATCAAGTGCTGTAGTGCGGGGCATCAAATTGAAGGTTTGAAACACAAAACCAATTTCTTTATTTCTAATTTCGGCCAATTCGTTGTCGCTCATTTTGCTCACATCTTTGCCATTGAGCACATAGCTGCCTGTTGTGGGGGTGTCTAGGCAACCCAAAATATTCATCAAGGTAGATTTGCCTGAGCCAGAAGGCCCCATGAGGGCTACATATTCTCCTTTGTTGATGGTTAAATTAATGCCTTTGAGCACAAAAACGGTTTCTGTACCCAACGGAAAATTTCTGATAATGTCTTTTATTTCTATGATTGGGTGCCCCATGACGATTCTTTTTGTTATTGGTAGCCAATTGGGGTGAGTTGTTACAAATTTTGGTGCTATTTTTTGTAATGCTTCTTGTTTTCTTTGTGTTTTATAGGCAAAGCATATTTATGGATCTAGAATAGCTGATCACAAGGATTTAATTTAATCATCAATCTCTGCCAATCCTACAATTTTGGTAAACCTGCCATGATGACTTTTTGAGACCCTTTGCCATTGATCATTAATTAAAACATGAGGTATGCCATTTTGGTTTTGTAGCACGGTGTTTTCGGGCATTGGTTGCACGTGTTGAAACTTTGGATAGGGCAATGCAATGCAATGCAAAAATTCTGAACCATGCAAAGTTTGGGTGTAATACATTTGGTCTTGAAACGTCACTAAACCATTTGCATAGTCAGCTACTTCAATTTTTGTTGGATAATAGCCCCTAAATGCTGCCTCGAATTGTTGGATGATGATTTTATAAACTGCTTCTTTTCTGGCCCACAAATCCCAGACCAAGCGATGTTGGTTTTTAGATAGAAAAATCAGATGTTGTTCGGCCGGGGTAAAAATTTTTTGTAAAAAGCCTGGTCTTTGCCAATTGCTTTCCTGTTTAGCTAATGATAAATCTACCACGTCATTGCCAATCATGGGTTTAATTTTTTTTCGATGATCTTCATGGCAGCTCCAACGGTTAACATCTGCTCCATATCCTCATTGTCTATGACTATGTTATAGGCTTCTTCAATATCTAGAATAATGTCTACCAAGTTGGCTGAATTAACTTTGAGGTCTTTGATAAAATCTGAAGTTTCATTTAATTGTTCAAAGGCTTCAAGGTTTTTAATATAGGGTTTTATGATGGTTTTTATTTGATTGATGCTGTCTTCTTTTTTCATGTTGTAGATGGTTTTCACAAATATAATAAATTATTCAAACTTTTTAAAAACCACACAAGCATTCACATCACCAAACCCAAAACTGGCTTTGATGGCATGCCGAATAGGGGTGTTTATGATTGTTGTCGGAATTTTTTTAGCATCAATTAAGGTACTGATTTCAGGGTGTAAATCCTCAAGATTGATGTTTGGGAACACAAAGTTGTGTTTTAGTTGCAAGATAGTAGCCACACTTTCTATGCTACCGCAGGCAGCCAACGGGTGACCAATCATCGATTTGAGTGAGTTGATGTAAGGAAAATCTTGCTCACGCAGTCCCAACGCCTCTGTCCAGTTTTTAATTTCTAGACTGTCTTTGCTGGTAGCCGTTAGATGTCCGTTGATATAATCAATCGCTTGGGGTTTTAGGTTGGCTTGATGCAAAGCTCCTGTAATACATTTTTTTACAGCTTCGGGGTTTGGGGCCGTCATGCTCCCCAAGCCTCGTTGACCGCCAGAATTTACGCAGCCCCCTAAAACTTCGGCATAAATGGGTGCGTTTCTGCTCAAGGCAGACGCTAAGCTTTCTAAAACCATGGCTCCAGCTCCGCTGCTTGGCACAAAACCAGAGGCCGTTGCACTCATAGGCCTTGAGCCTTGCTCTGGGGTTTGGTTGTGTTTGGAGGTGCAAACTCGCATGGCATCAAATCCTCCCCAGATATAGGGACCACTATCGCTGGTGCTGCCAACCAATAGGCGTTTTGCTCTGCCAGCTTGAATTCTCTCAAACCCCATCAGGATGCTTTCCGTACCTGTAGCACAAGCCGAGGAGTTGGTGGTAACCTGATTGCCCAAACCCAATTTTTGACTCAAGTAGGCACTGATGCCGCTATTCATGGTTTGAACCACCGATGTGCTACCCAATTGTCTGGTTTTAAGGTCGTCTATTTTGTAAATGCTTTCCCTAAACTTATCAATACCCGAAGTGCCAGAGCCAAAAATGGTGCCACTATCCCAATCTGGATTTTCTGCATTGGCTGGCTCTAAACCAGCATCTCTGTAGGCTTCTAAACCAGCAATGAGGCCATACAAAATACCAGTTGAGTTAAAGTTTCTTTGTTCAAGCTCAGTTAAATGCGTGTTGATGATGGCTTGCGTAATGTCTGGTGTGCCCGAAATTTGACAAGAAAACTTAAGTGCTTGTAATGTTTCATTAAATTTTATTCCAGATTTTCCCATCTTTAAAGCGTCCAAAAAAGCCTTCAACCCAATACCATTAGGGGAAACTACACCCAAACCGGTAATAACGACTCGTTGCTTATCCATGATCTTCAATTTTAATGATACCAGCAAGTGTTCCTTCGCAGGCTAGGTTGCCAGCCTGATTATACAATTTTACATGGCATTTTAGCTTGCCAAATCTGTAATATATTTTTATAGATTCCACTACCACTGTTTCGTTTGGATAGATGGGTAATAAAAACTCAACTTCGGAGGATGTAAAGGCTATTTGGTTAATTGTTTCTCCTTGTGTTAAATAAATACCAAGCGAAACTAAGCCAATTTGTGCCATGGTTTCAATCAGGATGACCCCTGGTGTCACCGGATTATTGATAAAATGCCCTTTATAAAAATCTAAATTTTCACCAAAGGTAAAGTTGCCTTTTACTTCATTTTCGTTTATGAGATGCAATTCATCTACAAACAAAAAGGGAGCTTGGTAGGGTAGTTTTTTGATGATTTGTGCTGGGGTCATAGTGTTGTTATGCAATATATTGAAGTTGAATTTTAAAACATACTTTCTCCACCATCTACTTTTATTACAGATCCGTTGATCCATTGGGCTTCGTCTTTGCACAGCAAATAAACCACATTGGCCACATCTTCGGGGGTTGTTAATCTATTGTTTGGATTGTATTCTAAAGCTTTTTGAAGGATTAAGTGGCTGTTGTTAATTTTGTTTAACGATTTTGTGTTTACCACCCCAGCCTGTATGCAATTACTTTTGATGCCATAAGGGGCATATTCAAACGCGAGTTGTCTGGAGAGGGCTTCTAAACTAGCTTTTGCCATACTCACGGCACCATAATTTGGAATGGGTTTTAGATTGCCTTGGCTGGTAAAAGCTAAAATCTGACTGTTTTTGGCAAACAATTCAGCCTCAAAAACTAGTTTTACCCAATCATGCAAAGAAACCGACATGGCATGCAGGGTTGCTAGCATATCTTCTGTACTTAAAGATTGATTGCCGATTAAGGGTTTTAAATTACCTTGCGATAGGCTATGCAACAAGCATCTCACGTGATTTTTTGGGATTATTTCTACAAGGTCTTGTAAGATGGTTTGTCTTTTTTCAGGGTTTAATGCATCTAGGTTGTAGGATAAAAACTGAATTTTATTTTGTTGAATTTCTTCAAAATCTTTTTTGATTTCTTCTAATTCAATGCGGGTGTTTCGGTGAATTATACATAAATTCATGCCTTGTTTAGCTAGCTTTTTGGCCGAAGCCAAACCTAAACCTGAGCTGCCACCTAAGATGATTGTCCACTGATTGTTGAATTCGTTTACCATTGTAATAAAATAGTTTGTGCAGTAAATCCTGGTCCAAAACTCAGCATGAGTCCTGTTTGCCCCGCTTGGGGGGGGTGTTTTAAAATTCTGTCTAAAACAAAGAGTACTGTGGCACTAGACATGTTGCCAAATTGCCTTAGCACTGCTTTGGTGTCATTGATGTTTTTATCTAAACTTAAGAAAATTTCTTCAACCAATTGAATGATTTTTTTGCCTCCCGGATGAAAAATTAAATAATCTAACTGGTTTACGGCGAGATTGTTTTTTTCTAAAAACGGATAAATGATGTGACCAAAATGTTCAGCAATGGTATCTGGTACCTCAATGTCTAAGACCATTTTTAGGCCTTTGTTGGTAAGCTCAAACCCCATCATGTGCTCCTTGTGGTAAAAATGATACATGCCTTCGTCTATGAGCTCTGGCCCTGTGTCATCAGGATAGGACGATAACAAGGCACAGGCTGCCCCATCACCAAAAATGGCGGCACTCACAATGTTAGCCATCGAATAATCGTCTAATTGAAAGGTGGCTGTAGGGCTTTCAACGGTGATTACGGCAGCCCGTTTGTTAGGATTACTTCTTAAAAAATTTTTGGCATAAATGAGTCCGGATACACCACCCACACAACCCATTTCTGTAACAGGAAGTCGGATGATATGTTGTTTGAGGTTGAGCTTGTTTATTAAATAAGCATCTAAAGAGGGTATCATGATGCCTGTGCAGCTCACTGTGATGATAACGTCTAAACTTTCGGGTTGCCATTGGGCTTGCTCTAAGGCTTGTTTTAAAACTTTTTCACCTAAAATAATGGCTTCGCGGCTGTAAATTTGATTGCGGGTTTCAAAAGATTGTATAGAAAATACCTCGTCTGGCGACATGATGGCATAGCGTTGGTCTACTTGGGCTCCTTCAAATATTTTGATGGCTTTTCTTCTCAATCTATCGTCCTGATTTTGAAGCCAGATGTCTACCAAAGGTAAGATGTCTTTAGTTTCTCTGCTATATTGCGGTACTGCTGTAGATACGGTTTTTAATTTTACGGTCATGCTGTAGTTTTGTTTTTATAAATAATCCATTCATACCTAAAGGCCCATTGCCACTTGATTTGGTGTTGATGATGGTTTAATTTTTGTGCGTAATTTTGTAATTCTGTTTTTTTGAATCCTCTGAGAATAGACAACAACCCATCTTTTTTGGCTAAATCATTTACTCTAAACACAAAGCAAACTGCCACAAACAAATAGTAAGCCCAAGCTGAGCGATGCAAATCATTAATGATGACACCTAAGGAGGATTTAGTTAGTGAATTTTGGATAATTTGGGGTATTTCAGCTTCTTCAAAATGATGTAAAAACAGGGTTAATAATGCAATATCATGGGGAGGAATGAGCTCATGATTTTCTAGAACATTGGCACAAATATAAGAGATATTGGGGTAAGCGTCAGATTTTTCTTGAGCAATTTTTATGGTGAATGGGTTGGCATCTACACCTATTAATTTGATGTTTAGTTTATTTTTTTGGGCATAATTGGCCAATGCCCTGAGCATATCACCATTGCCACAACCCACATCGCAAATTGTGATGGGTCGTGATGGGTTTTGAGGTAATATTTTTTTTACAGCGTTGATAGTAAGTTGATTGCCTCCCAAATAACGGTTGATGTTTGCAATGGTTTCTAAGGCTTCTTCTACTTGGCTACCACCCAACGAAAAATCGTCCATGATTTCTTTTTGATTATTCCTTATGCTAAAGTTTTTATTCATAGTTAAAAAGGCTTTCCGTGGGTTTGTTTGATGATCATCGGCAAAAGGCTTGGAAACAACTTGAGTAAATTGAAGACATAGTGACTGCGTTTAGGGTGCAATAAGATTTTTGATAATAATTGGCCAAAAAATAGTCTGCGTTTAAATTGTTTTTGCCATCTTTTAGTGTAATGCGTTTCTAGTTGTTCTCGGCTAATTTTTTGGTGCATAAAATCAAGTGTAAGCTCGCTTGCAATTTTGGCACTGTGCATGGCTATGGCCATGCCATTTCCGCAAAGCGGATGTATAAACCCCGCGGTATCGCCTATCATGAGCATGTGGTTTTGAACTTGTGTTTTGTTTTCAAAAGATACTTGACTGATGGTGAGTGGCTTATCAAAAACCATTTTGGCATTGCTTAAAATTGATTTTAGTTGCGGGTTTTGATGAAGCACATTTTCTTGAAATTCTGTGAGGTTTTTATATTTCTTAAATTCGCTATATTTTGTTAAATAACAAATATTTACCAAGTTGTCTTCTACATTAGACACCCCACAATAGCCCCCCGGGAAGTTGTGAAGCTCTACCAAATTATTGGGAAAATTGAGTTTGTAATGGGCTTTTACGCCTAACCAAGGTGATTTTTTGTGTATAAAATCGCGGTTAAAAAACTTATCTAGTTGAGAGCGTTTGCCGTAGGCCCCAAGCACCATGTTTGCCTCAAATTTATCATGATTAGCTGTTAGTATTTGAAACTGATTGTTTTTAAAAGTAATTTCTTCAACGGTTTGATGGATGAAGATGCAGCCTTGCTTGTGGGCCATTTGATATAAAAAATAGTCTAGTTTGTAGCGGCTAATGCCAAACCCACCCAAAGGGAGTGCTGTTTTGAGGTCTTTGCCATTTTGTGTGGTTATGGTGGTATGTTTGATGAAGTTTGGCTCTAGATTATGCAAGTTGATTGCT
Organism: Flavobacterium sp.; assembly: GCA_036796275.1. Lineage (GTDB taxonomy): Bacteria > Bacteroidota > Bacteroidia > Flavobacteriales > Flavobacteriaceae > Flavobacterium. The sequence continues at coordinate 12,793 of DAIRDG010000028.1, read as the reverse complement.
AGCGATGCTAAATAGTTAACGACTTCGTTTGAGATAAATTCTCCGCAAACCTTATGGTGGGGGTATGTTTTTTTTTCAAAAACCATCACACTTTGGCCAGCCTTACTTAAGTGTATGGCTGCGGTTAATCCGGCTAAACCTCCTCCTATAATGGCTATCATGCTATTTTTGATTGGTTTGTTGATGAACTTCAAAGTTGATGATTTTTGAGGAGATGTCAATAAGATTTAGTAAAATTTAATAATTATTCGCAGTTAACAGTGTGGCAAAAAAAAGCCCTCTGATAAAATACCAAAGGGCGATGTATTATAATGATTTAAAAATTTAGAACTGTTCTTTGCCAGCAAAATGAAATGCTCCTTCAATGGCAGCGTTTTCATCAGAATCTGAGCCATGCACAGCATTTTCTCCTACCGAGGTGGCGAATAGTTTTCGGATGGTGCCTTCTGCAGCGTCTGCAGGGTTGGTGGCTCCGATTAGCTTTCTAAAGTCTTCTACGGCATTGTCTTTTTCTAAAATGGCGGCTACTATGGGGCCTCTGGTCATGAACTCAACAAGCTCACCAAAAAATGGTCTTTGGTTGTGAACAGCATAAAAAGTTTCGGCATCTCTGCGGCTTAATTGGGTAAGTTTTAGTGCTGTGATGCTAAAGCCTGCATCGGTAATCATTTTTAGAATATTGCCTATGTTGCCTTGCTCTACAGCATCTGGCTTAATCATGGTGAAGGTTTTGTTTGTTGTCATTGGTGATTTTTTAATTTTGTGCAAAAGTAGTGTTTTGCAAGCGTTAATGCAAGATAGCCCTAAAGTTTTTAAAGTTTTATGGTTTAACTTGATACCCCTTGCTGCAGTGATAGCCCATTAATAGTGAGGGTTTTAGTTTTCTTGATTGGGCAAAGCGACTTTAGGAGCTCTTGCCAAAGCTTACAAAACTTACCCTCACTGCAATGGCTAAAACGAAAGCAAGGAAAATGGATTATAAAATTCCCAAGCCTTTTGGTTTAAAAACACCATAAAAAACCGTTTATTATTTTTAGATTTGTTGCAAAGTTTACTTTATGAAGTTTAACCCAGCCTTAAAAAAACAAAGTTTGATTGATCTAGACGCGTTGACTACGGGGATAGAGGCGGGAGATTTTACACAACTTAGCAGGGCTATTACTTTGATTGAAAGCACGTTAGATTATCATCAGGCATTGGCTAGTGAGTTGATGTTACGGGTGGTTAGGCACAGAAAAGAAAGCCTAAGGATTGGCATTACAGGTGTGCCTGGTGTGGGGAAGAGCACATTTATTGAGAGTTTTGGTAATTACCTTACTAACCTGGGTTTTAGAGTAGCGGTGTTGGCTGTAGACCCGAGCAGTACCATTTCTGGGGGGAGTATTTTGGGAGATAAAACCCGCATGGAATTGTTGGCCAAAAATCCCAAAGCGTTTATAAGACCTAGTGCTTCGGGCACCACACTTGGGGGAGTGGCCAAAAAAACCCGGGAATCTGTTTTGCTATGCGAAGCGGCTGGTTTTAACGTTATTTTGATAGAAACCGTAGGGGTGGGGCAAAGTGAAACCACGGTGCATGGCATGGTTGACTTTTTCTTGTTGCTAAAGCTGGCAGGAGCCGGCGATGAATTGCAGGGCATTAAGCGGGGCATCATGGAAATGGCAGACGCCATTGTGATTAACAAAGCTGATGGTGATATGATGCGACAAGCACGACTGGCCAAAGCTGATTTTATGCGAGCCTTGCATTTGTTTCCACCCAAAAGTAACCAATGGACTGCGCAAGTGATGCTTTGCAGTGCCTTGCATCATGAAGGGATTGATGGGGTTTGGCAAACCATAGAGGACTTTTTAAATTTGGTAAAATCGAATGGTTTTTGGATAAAGAAAAGACAGCAACAACAACTCAATTGGATGTTTGATTATATTGATGAGCAACTCAAATCTAAGTTTTATGGTCATCAGCACATTAAAGACGCCTTGGAAACCACTAAACAAAAAATTTTGAATAATGAAATGACACCCTATCAGGGGGCGGATTTCTTATTGCAATTTGTAAAATAATTTTTTTAACAGTCTGTCATGCCAACTCCAATGGCCAGTCCGCCTTGGCTGGTTTCTTTGTATTTGGTGTGCATGTCTTGTGCGGTTTCCCACATGGTTTTAATGACTTTATCTATAGGTACTTTGGCAGCTTTGGCATCACTTTCTATAGCCAATTCGGCAGCATTGATGGCTTTGATGGCCCCCATAGAGTTGCGTTCGATGCAGGGTATTTGAACCAACCCACCAATGGGGTCGCAGGTGAGTCCGAGGTGATGCTCCATGGCAATTTCTGCAGCCATGAGCACTTGTTCTGGACTACCGCCTAAAAGTTCGCACAAGGCCCCGGCTGCCATGGCACTAGAAACGCCTATTTCTGCTTGGCATCCTCCCATGGCCGCACTGATGGTGGCTCCTTTCTTAAAAATACTGCCAATTTCACCAGCTGTAAGTAAGAATTTTTTGATATGAGTTTCATCGGCTTGGTGGTTTTCTATTACCAAATAATACATTAAAACTGCTGGGATTACGCCTGCACTGCCATTGGTTGGTGCAGTAACCACCCGGCCCAAAGAGGCATTTACTTCGTTTACAGCCAAGGCAAAACAACTCACCCATCTGAGGATGGCCCTAAATTTTACTTCGGTTTTTCTGATAGCAGTGAGCCATTCATGGGGTGTATTGTAGTTTATATCTGACATGAGTTTTTGGTGCATTTCAAAAGCTCTTCGTTTTACCTGAAGGCCACCTGGTAAAATACCTTCGGTGTGACATCCAATATACATGCATTCTAACATGGTGTCCCAAATGGTGATTAACTCGTTATGAATTTGCTCGGCTGACCTTAAGGACAATTCGTTTTTTAACACCAAATCCGAAACAGAGCATTGCAATTGGTTACAATAGTCTAAGATTTGAGCCCCATTGTTAATCGGATACGGAAAATGATGCAGTAGTTCTTTGAGTTCTTCTTGACTTTCTTGGGTAACAAAACCACCACCTACAGAATAATAGGTTTCTGAAATCACACGGTTTTCTAAATAAAAATTAAAGGTGAGTGCATTGGCATGAAAGGGTAAGAAATCTCTTTTGAAGATGATGTCATCTTTGAAACTAAAGGGTATGTTGTATTGATTATTTAAGGTCAGGATGTTTTTTGACTTTACCTGATCTATTATTGATTGAATTTTTTCTATCGAAATGTTTACAGGATCATAGCCACTTAGCCCCAATATAACCGCCAAATCTGTAGCATGTCCCTTACCTGTAAGACTTAATGAGCCATAAAGGGTAATGTTTAGCTTGGTGATTTGGCTTAAATAGATATCGTTTTTGGTTCGTTCTAGCATCATTTGTGCAGCCCTCCAAGGCCCAAGCGTGTGCGAACTAGAGGGTCCAACCCCAATTTTAAGCATGTCGAAAACAGATATATTTTCCATAAATATCGAAAACGTTTTAGAGGCAAAGATAAATCCAATTTTAGATAATTTTAAAAACTTTTTTATATGATTAATATTTTGAAAAACAATAACTTGAGATATAGATTCATTTTTGGTTTGAGCTGGCAAGTCAAAAAAATGGAATTTTTAAATTTTTTGTTGTTCTGTATTGGTGTCTGGCCTAGTGAATTTCATTTGGGTGGTTTTCTTTGATTAGGACATTTGTAAAGCATAAAATAATGTTAATAGAATTATTTTGTTTAATTTTATATTATATTTGTTAAACAAAAATCCAATTATGAAAAACCTTGTTATTTTCCCGATTTTATTACTCATTCTTATAGGTTGCGAAAATGGTAAGAACAAAAACATGATTTCAGAAAACAAAATAATTACAATAGATATGAATGATACTTTAGATTATGCAGTTTTGGCAGGCGGATGTTTTTGGTGTACAGAGGCCATTTTTTTAGACATAGATGGGGTAGAGTCTGTGGTATCTGGTTACATTGGAGGCCACACTAAAAACCCAACTTATAAAGAAGTTTGTACCGGCAATACGGGGCATGCAGAAGCTGTAAGAATTGCATACAACCCTGCAAAAGTAGACTTTAGCACATTGCTAGAAATATTTTTTGCCACTCATGACCCTACTACCCTTAATAGGCAAGGAAATGATGTAGGGACACAATACCGCAGTGAAGTTTTTTATTATAATCAAACACAAAAAGAACTTACCGAGGCCTACATTAAGCAATTAACTGACAGCAAGTTTTACAAAGATAAAATTGTAACCGCTGTTACGCCTGCTACTGAGTTTTATGAGGCCGAAGATTACCACAAAAACTACTTTAAAAACAACAAATCACAATCTTATTGTTATTATGTAGTGGCACCTAAAGTTGAAAAGGCAAAAATTAAATTTGCTGATAAACTCAAAAAATAAATCAATATAATTTTTATACACCACTTAAAACAACAGTTGATAATGAAACAACTCACCACACTAGAATTAGCCGACATCATTGGAGATAATCATCAAATGACGTCTTTAGATACGCCTATGCGTTCTGATGCCTTTTTGAAATCTGATGATGAAAAAATACACAATATTGCTTTACATTTTGAGCAAATTATGAACGAATTGGGCTTAGACCTTAACGATGATAGCTTGATGGGTACGCCCCTCCGTGTAGCCAAAATGTTTGTGAAAGAAATATTTTCGGGTCTTGACCCCAAAAACATGCCCAAAATTTCGGTGTTTGATAATCACTACAATTACAATAAAATGTTGGTTGAGGCAGATATTCAATTTAACTCTACTTGCGAGCATCATTTTTTACCCATTGTAGGGAAAGCTCATGTAGGTTATATTTCATCTGGCAAAGTAATTGGTTTATCAAAACTAAACCGGGTGGTTGATTATTTTTCTAGAAGACCCCAAGTGCAAGAACGATTAACCAACCAAATATACCAACATCTTACTGAGGTTTTGGATACTAAAAACGTGATAGTTATTATGGAAGCTGAACATTTGTGTGTGTCGAGCAGAGGGATACAAGACCATTCTAGTTTTACAACCACTTTACAATATGGTGGTGTTTTTGAAGACAGCCAATACCGTGATGACTTCTTTAGATTATCAAAAAAGTCTTTATAATCTATAGGTTGAATTTTTAAAATCAACGCATGCAAAAAGCTAATAACAATAATCACTACTCAAAAAAAAGAAGATTGTTGTTTCAAAGCATCCTTTTCGATATGATTGGGATGCTTTCTTATTTGCCGATGTTTACCCCACTCAAAGACATTGTGTGGGCACCTATAGCGGCTTATTTACTTTATAAGATGTATCCGGGTACGGCAGGTAAAGTAGGAAGTATTGTTGTGTTTTTAGAAGAAATTTCTCCGGGGTTAGACATTATTCCAACCTTTACAATTACTTGGTTTTATACTTTTGTTATTAAAAAAGAACCTTCTAATTAGCCATTAATTTCAAATATATTTTTGTCCCAACCAACCGCGTTATCATAACTGAGTGTGCCATTTTTTACCTGTAAAGGACTCGCAAAGTTATTGTGATAAAGTCCTCCGGTGCCAAGTCCCTGAGGCAGAGGGTTGTTTTGTGTAAACGTCCATTGTGCGATGGCATTTAAGCCAATAGAACTTTCTAGGGCAGAGGTTACCCACCATTGGGTGTTGTATTTTTGGCATAAAGCTATCCATTCTTCTGTATGCCGATAGCCACCAATTAGACTGGGTTTAAAAATTAGATATTGTGGCTTTATTGATTTGATGACTTGCTCTTTGGTTGCTAAGTTGCTGATGCCAATTAGCTCTTCATCTAAGGCAATTGGTATGGGTGATGTTTCACACAATTTTGCCATTGCTTCCCATTGATTTGCTTGTATGGGTTGTTCGATGCTGTGAATTTTATACTCAGAAAGTTGTTTGAGTTTTTCTGGTGCTTCATCAGGGGTAAAGGCTCCGTTGGCATCTACTCTTAATTCAATAGTTTTTTCGGAAAATTCAGTTCTGAGGTATTTGATCAGGTCTAATTCTTCTTCAAAATTTAAGGCACCTATTTTAAGTTTTACGCAACCAAAACCTTGTTTGATTTTATCGATGAGTTGTTGTTTCATAAAACTTTTTTCTCCCATCCATACCAGTCCATTGATAGGAATGGCTTGCTGATTGGCTGTAAACTTTGAGGGGAATAACTCAAAAGGATCATTGGCTTGTAATGATTTTAATGCCATCTCTAAGCCAAATTGAATGCTCGGAAAGTCATGCAATTGTTTCCAAAGTAAGTTAAACGGCACATTGATATTGGCTTGTAGCCATTGCAGTTTGGCTTCAAAGTCGGGTCTATCGTCTATGCTTAAACCTTGCAAAACGCCGCATTCTCCAACGCCTGTTTTGTTTTGGTGTTGCAAATAGAGTAGCCAACTAGTCTTTTGGGTTAGCACCCCTCGTGAAGTACCGGCTTTGAAGGTGAAGTGAAGGAGGTATTTTGTATAAAAAAGTTTCAAGAGATATGGCTTTATAATTCTACAGCACTACCAATGTCAAGTAACATGAGGTCTTTGCCTTGGTTATAGAATTTTTTGATGGCCTCTTCGTGGTCAATCTCTATGTATCCGAAGGTGTCAAAATGCACACCTAAAACTTTGTCGCAGGCTAAAAAATCAGCAGCGGTAATGGCATCGTCTACATCCATGGTAAAGTTGTCACCTATGGGCAGAATGGCCAAATCGAGTTGTACTTTTTTAGGAATCAGTTGCATGTCATAAGTTAAGGCCGTGTCTCCTGAGATATAAATGTTTTTTCGTTCGCTTTGGATGATAAATCCACCGGGTTGGCCCCCGTAGGTACCATCGGGAAACGAGCTTGAATGCACGGCAGGAGTGTAGGTAACTTTTCCAAAATCAAACACCCAACTTCCCCCGTGGTTCATGGGGTGGTTTTGATAGCCTTTGTTACCATAATAGGTGGCAATTTCCCAGTTAGACACTACTGTGGCGTGGGTGTTGTGCAAAATGGTTTCTACATCGAGGGTGTGGTCTTGGTGGGCATGAGTAATGAGAATATAATCGGCTTCTAAGGTATTGATGTTGATGTGACTGGCTTTGGGGTTGCCAGAAATAAAAGGATCTACAATGATTTTATGGTCTTGAATTTCGATGAATAAACAGGCGTGTCCGAGAAACGTTATTTTCATGATGATGAGTTTATTGGTGTTTGTGGTTAATTTTTGATGATTGATAAGTGCCTAGCCCAAACTGACATGATAGCTTGTTGCCTTCCGATAATTAGTTTTTGTTAGCCTACAAAAGCGACCAACGGAAGCTCTTTGTAGGTTTAGAAAAACTTAATCGGAAAAAACAACTAAAATGGAAGGTTGGATTAAGCTCCTAAAAATACCTGAGGTTAAAATTATTTAAAATCTTGAAACTTTGCTGAAAAAAAGTGTTAATTTTAGCCATTCTAAAACGCTTGTTATGCCCTCAATGTTTACTCCTTTTTCTAAGGAATCGCTCATGCCTCAAGAGGAAATGCTTGAGATAATTCCGGATAAGCAACAGTTATTTATTGGAATTCCGAAAGAAATTTCGTTTCAGGAAAAACGCATTTGCTTAACCCCAGATGCAGTAAACTCGTTGGTGGCTCACGGACACAGAATTATGATGGAGTGTGGAGCAGGCGAACCCTCAAACTATTCGGACAAGGAGTATAGCGATGCAGGGGCAGAGCTCACAAGTGACACCGAAAAAGTGTTTAAATGCCCGTTTATCCTAAAGGTAGAGCCCCCTACATTTGAAGAAATAGACATGATGTCGCAAGGTACTTTGTTGGTGTCGGCCGTGCAAATTAAAACCCGCGATAAGTCTTATTTTGAAGCTTTAATGAAAAAACGCATCACGGCTTTGGGTTATGAATACATCAAAGATCAAGATGGGTCTTACCCGGCCGTTAAATCGTTGAGTGAAATTGCCGGCACAGCGGCCATCTTAATTGCTTCTGAACTCATGGTGAATGCTCATCATGGCCGAGGAATGTTGCTGGGTAATATTGCTGGAGTGGCCCCCACCGAAGTGGTGATTATAGGAGCAGGCACCGTGGGTGAAAATGCAGCAAAAGCGGCTTTAGGGCTGGGAGCTAGTGTACGGGTTTTTGATAATAGCATTGTTAAACTCAGACGCTTGCAAGACAACACCACCCAACAGGTGTTTACCTCTACACTACAGCCCAAAACGCTATTAAAATCTTTAATGCGTTGTGATGTGGTGATTGGGGCAGCCAAAGGTAAAAACCGAGCTCCCATTTTGGTGACCGAAACCATGGTAGAGCACATGAAAAAAGGAGCCGTGATAGTAGATGTGAGCATAGACTCCGGAGGGTGTTTTGAAACCTCTGAAATCACCACACACGAAAGTCCGATTTTTGAAAAATATGGGGTTATTCATTATTGCGTACCCAATATCCCTTCTCGTTACAGTAGAACCGCCTCTATGAGCTTGAGCAATATTTTGGTGCCCTATTTGTTTCAATTTGCTGAAGATGGAGGCATAGAAAATTCCATAAAAATGGATAAAGGCTTGCGTTTTGGTGTTTATGTATACAAAGGTATTTTGTCTAATAGCTCTATAGGTCAGTGGTTTGATATTCCGAATACGGATATAGATTTGTTGTTGTTTTAATTAATTTATTTTTATGAAATTTTATACGCGTTTAGCTTTTTATTTGTTTGGCTTGTTGATTGGGGTTATTTTTATGATTTATTTTATGATGTCCAAAGCAGAGAGCAGAAACGTTACTTTTTGTTATTTGCCCAATTGTAGGGTACTCAAAGACCTCAGAAGCAAACCATTTTATTATTCTGAGGCGGCAAGTCAAGCTTTGGAACAAAAATTGATAGATACTTTAGATATCAAGAACTGCTTGAATGACGGCAAGGTAGATTTTTCTGTAAGCAACAAACCCTTTGAAGGTGGCAAGTTGTATGTGATAAATCACCAACCCAACAAAACAAAGTCTTTGCAGCTAAAAGTTGTAAATTATGAAGACAAGGTTTTGTTGCTGACGGTAGAGCAACCCTAAAAATATGTTATGTCTAAACTTTTATATGGCCTGTTGATTTGTCAAATAATAACCGCACAAATAGCTGTGCCTTCTAATGGAAAGCTCATACGGCATGTAGATTTTCCGTCTGCTTACATCACTCCAAGACATGTAGATGTATGGTTACCAGAAGATTACAACGGCAAAATAAAATACAGTGTGCTCTACATGCATGATGGGCAAATGCTCTTTGACCCTAGCCATACTTGGAATAAGCAGGAGTGGGGAGTAGACGAAGCCGCAGGCAGAATGATGGCCTTTAAGCGATCTACTAACTTTATAGTGGTGGGTATTCACAACATAGCCCGTGAACGGCATGCCAATTATTTTCCTCAAAAACCCTTTGAAACTTTGCCCCCAACAGTACAAGATTCCGTTTATGAGTCTTTCAGGTATGATGAGGTAAAGTTTTTTAATCAACCCATCAATTCTGATGATTACCTTAAATTTATTGTCAAAGAGCTAAAACCATTTATAGACAAAACCTATGCGGTAAAAACCGATGCTCCAAGCACCTTCATCGGAGGATCAAGCATGGGAGGCTTAATTTCTTGGTATGCCGTGTGCGAATACCCAGAGGTGTTTGGTGGGTCATTTAGCCTGTCAACCCATTGGATAGGCACCAAAGAATCTGCAAACAACCCCTTGCCAGCTGTCTTTTTTGACTACTTGAAAGACAAACTACCCATGCCCAAAAAACACAAATTCTATTTTGATCACGGCACCAAAACCATCGATGCCTTTTATGGTGAATACCAAAACGAAGTCAACCAAATTTTTAAAACAAAAGGCTACACAGACAAACACCTCAGTTCGCGGGTCTTTCACAATGCAGACCACACCGAAAACGCTTGGGCCTTTAGATTGCATATCCCGCTGATGTTTTTGTTTGGCAAATAGTTTTTTGGGCGTTCGAGCGGGTTTTTCGTTATAGCTGTTTTGTCAAATACTTTTTTTGCATTGGCCTTGCAAGAGCTTTCGCTGGTCGCTTTGCAAAACCAGCAAAAAATAGCATTTGCCTGCAACAGGCTGCCACTGCAACCCCTAACGCTTAGAGGAATTTATACTGGCATAACATCAAAAGCAACAATCACTAATGTTAAATCAACCGATTAATTAATGAATATACAAAAACTGTAATCTGTAAAATAACATTAAATTACAGATTATAATCTATAAATTTATATAAAAAAGAAGAATTTGATGAAGTTTTAGGGGTTATGAAATAAAACTAAGCGAGTTATTAGCTTACCTAAACATTGGTTTCTGCTCTTAAAATTTTGATTTCATCTGAGGTCAATTCGCGGTATTTGCCCAAAGGTGTGTCTAAATGCAAGTGCATCACCCGAATGCGTTTAAGGGCCACCACTTGGTAATCAAAATATTCGCACATCCGTCTGATTTGTCTGTTGAGTCCTTGCGTCAAGATGATTCGGAACACCGTACTGCTTATTTTTTGAACCTTGCAGGGCTTGGTAGTGGTGTCTAAGATGGGCACACCGGTAGGCATTTTTGATAAAAATTCGTCGGTAATTTTTTTGTCAACCGTTACAATATATTCTTTTTCGTGTTCGTGCTGACTTCTTAAGATTTCATTTACAATATCCCCATCATTGGTGAGTAAAATAAGCCCTTCACTATTTTTGTCTAGTCTCCCAATAGGAAACACCCGTTGGGGGTAATTCACAAAACTTACAATATTATCTGCCACAGTTTCATTGGTGGTACATTCAATGCCAATGGGTTTGTTGAGAGCCAAATACACTTTTTTTGGTTTGGCATTTAATGGTTTTCCATTAATAGTAATGTAGTCGCTACTCGAAACTTGGGTGCCCAGCGTTGCCACTTCTCCATTCACCTTCACTTGTTCGGTTTCAATATACTTGTCGGCTGCTCTGCGTGAACAAAATCCGGTTTCTGCAATAAATTTATTAAGTCTCATGATGGGTTATAATTTTCTAGGGGTTGCACCTGTTTTTCACATAAAGCTACCCCATTGTGAATTAGCTTGGCAAGGTCTGCACGTTTTTCGGCTAATTGATGTAAATAATTTGTAATGGTTTGTGCAAAATTCTCGTTGACTAAAGCAAAGGCCAATTCTAAAAGTTCAACACTCAACAGCCAATCTTCCGGATGGTTTTTTTGAATTTCATTAAAAAAAACTTTCAGTTTTTGGAGGTCGTCCTCTTTATTTTCTCGGAATTTTCTTACCTCAGCATATAATTTTTCTAAGACAATTCTTTTTTCTGAAACGTTCGCTTTAATGGTTTGCGAACTTGGTACGTGGGTAATCATGTCGAAGCTATTTACATCAGCAGGGCCTGCAAAACACGATACAATTTCTTTCCCAACCGCCATATCGTAAATTCCCCATTCGGGCTGAAAAAGAATTTTTTCTCCATGCGTAACCGTGCAGTTTTTAAACTTAATGATCATGATTTTGCCTTGCAAGTTTCGGGTTCCTGTAACAATTTCTCCCGAAACGGTGATGCCTCCTTCAAACTCTAACGTAACCACTTCCGATTCGTAAATATCATAAGCTCTCAAGTCTCTCGGACTCATTTCTTCAATCGCAATATTAATGCCTTTTAGCTTGCCAATCGGACTACCAAAACCTTCTGCATGGTATTCTGTGCCATGACCAACCAATTCTTTTTCTCTGTTGGCCAAAGCAGTTTTGCCCGCAGTTTGAATATAAATAGGTTTACCTTCGTGTTCTATTACATTGCTAAAAACTCCAGAAACTTGCAAACCCGTACTGAATTCTGCAGTGCCTAAAGCTTTAGATTGAATCAATTTTTTAACGCCTTCTAACCCTCCGGTTCGCAAGGCCATTTTGTTGGCAAATTCTTCTAACACCAAACTTAAATGAGCAAAATCGGGGGTAACAAACAATTGGGGTTGGGGTTTGGTAATATCAAATCCCAAATCGGCCGCTGCAATGGCATAGGGTATTTTTTTTACAGCATCGGTCATGCACCAAGCACTTTCTCCGATAGAGGAAAGCAATCCAGCTCCATAAATTTTAGGATTTTCGGGGGTGCCAATCAAACCGTATTCAACCGTCCACCAATGCAGGTTTCTAATGCGAGCCATTTCGCTGGGCTCTCCCATATTTTGTTGCAGTTCGTTCACCTTGTCCTCTGCTTTTTTAATCTCGACTTCCGAACTGCCTTCTGCTTCTTTTAAAATCGATAACCATCTAATGGCTTCATATAACTCATAATCTTTGGCAGACGAAATGGCTTTGCAACCAATTTCGCCAAATCTTCGTAAATATTCGGCATATTCGGGGTTGGCAATAATAGGGGCATGCCCCGCACCTTCGTGAATAATATCAGGTGCAGGCGTATACTCAATATGCTCCAACTGACGAATATCGCTGGCAATTACCAACACATTATAGGCCTGAAACTCCATAAACGCATTAGGCGGAATAAAACCATCTACAGCCACAGCAGCCCAACCAATGTCTTTTAAAATCCGATTCATGCCATACATACTCGGAATTTGCTCTACCGAAATGCCGGTTTTTTGCAACCCATCTACATACGACTCGTGGGCAACACGACTTAAATAATCTACATTTTTACGCATCACATATCGCCAAACCGCTTGGTTAATCGGGGAGTAGTCCTCGTAGTTTTGAGGTTTAATAAACTGTTTTAAATGAGCAGGTAATTTGTCAAT
>DAIRDG010000027.1:17855-31071 GCA_036796275.1 Flavobacterium sp. | reverse complement strand
GTCTGGTCCGTGTCTCAGTACCAGTGTGGGGGATCTCCCTCTCAGGACCCCTACCCATCATCGTCTTGGTAAGCCGTTACCTTACCAACTAACTAATGGGACGCATGCTCATCTATTGCCGATAAATCTTTAATATTTAAATGATGCCATTCAAATATACTATGAGGTATTAATCCAAATTTCTCTGGGCTATCCCTCAGCAATAGGTAGATTGCATACGCGTTACGCACCCGTGCGCCGGTCTCTAGTATTGCTACTATACCCCTCGACTTGCATGTGTTAGGCCTGCCGCTAGCGTTCATCCTGAGCCAGGATCAAACTCTTCATCGTAGTGTATTATTTGTAATTAAAAACCTCAACGACGATTTTACTAACTTACCTCTTATTTTTTTGAATAAAACCCTAAAGTCTTATTCGTGCTGTCAATTCAATATGTCAATGTACTTTTTTCTCTTTTTAATACCCTCAACTTTTTAACCTAAATCATCCGGTTGAAAGCGGGTGCAAAAATAGATAGTCTTTTTATTATTACCAAATATTTTGAAGGTTTTTTTAAAAATGTTTTTGTCGTATTTATTCGACTTATTTAACAAAAAACCGGACAGCAAAGATAACTACTTTTATGCTTACGGCAAAAGTTTTTTTGATGATTTTTTTGATATTTTTTAATGCTATGATTTTTAGCGTCTTGTCTATCACAGCCGTGGTTGCAGTGACAGCTTGTTGATAGCCAAAAGTTAGTTTTGTAGCCCAACAAGAGCGACCAACGTAAGCTACTTGAGGGGTGTGCTAAACTTTTTTTGGCTGAAACAACTATAACGGAAAACACGATAAGCTGCCTCATAAAAATTTATTCTTTGTGCTGAAATGTGTATCTTAGCAGATTAAAAATTAATTGATTTATGAAGTATTCCCCTATAGACTCTTTGTTGTTTGTTAAGAATCGGTTGAAGTTTGCCCAGCAAATGTTGCCTAAAAGTGTTGCTGTTTTTAATTCGAATGATTTGTATCCGGTGAGTGCCGACACCACCTTGCCTTTTGCTCAGCATCGTGATATTTTTTATTTGAGTGGGGTAGACCAAGAGGAAAGCATCTTATTGTTGTGTCCGGATGCCCCCTATGATTATTTGAAAGAAATTCTTTTTTTACGTGAGACAAATGAGCATATTGCAGTTTGGGAGGGAGAAAAACTTACCAAAGAGAGAGCTTTTGAAGTCTCTAGAATTAAAACTGTGTATTGGTTGCAAGATTTTGAAAAGGTGCTAAAAGAGGTGATGTCTTATTGTGATATTATGTACATAAACACCAACGAACATTATAGAGCAAAGGTGGAAACTGAAACGCGTGAAGCTAGGTTCATAAAATGGTGGAAGACAGAATATCCGGCTCATGAAGTAAAGAAGTCGAATCCGATTTTGCAGTACATCAGGTCGATAAAGGAGGCGGAGGAAATTGAACTTTTACAAACAGCTTGTGATATTTCCGAAAAAGGGTTTAGGCGAATTTTAAGTTTTGTGAAACCTGATGTGGCTGAATATGAAATTGAAGCGGAATTTGCACATGAGTTTATTAGAAATCGGTCTAGGGGTTTTGCCTATACGCCAATTATTGCTTCGGGCAAGCATGCTAATGTTTTGCATTGTATAGAAAACAACAAAAAGTGTTTGGCTGGTGACTTGCTGTTACTAGATGTTGGGGCGGAATATGCCAACTACAGTAGTGATATGACAAGGACTATACCGGTATCTGGCAGATATTCTAAAAGACAAAAAGAAGTGTATGAAGCTGTGTTGCGGGTAAAAAATGAAGCCACAAAATTATTAGTCCCAGGCACTTTGTGGAAAGAATATCATGTAGAAGTAGGTAAAATTATGACTTCAGAATTATTAGGTTTGGGCTTGTTAAACAAGGCTGATGTGCAAAATGAGAATCCTGATTGGCCAGCTTATAAGAAATACTTTATGCATGGCACATCGCATCATTTGGGTTTAGACACGCATGATTATGGCTTGTTGCATTTGCCTATGGAGGCTCAGATGGTTTTTACGGTTGAGCCAGGCATATACTTACCTGCAGAGGGTTTAGGCATAAGGCTAGAAGATGATGTGGTGATTCAGAAAAGTGGTGAACCTTTTAATTTGATGAGGAATATTCCGATTGAAACCGATCATATTGAATCTTTGATGCATGGTGCTTGATCGGTTTGTAACGTTTTTTGGCTGTGAAGTTTATTATCGCATTTTTGGAGAATCAAACAATGAGGTTGTTGTTTTGCTGCATGGTTTTTTGGAAGCCTCATTTGTTTGGGAGGTTTATGTGGATAATTTGAGCCAAAAGCATCGGGTTGTTTGCATAGACTTGCTGGGACATGGGCAAAGTGGATGTGTTGGAGAAATACACCGCATGGAGTTGATGGCTGAGGCTGTGAAGTTGATATTGGATAGGGAAGCAATAAACCAAATTGCTTTAATTGGCCATTCTATGGGTGGTTATGTGGGATTGGCTTTGGCAGATTTGCATCCTGGGCTTGTAAAAAATTTGATGTTACTTAACTCAACCCCTTTTGAGGACTCTGTAGACCGGTTGGTTTTAAGAGACCGCAGCATCAAAGCGGTGAAAGAAAATTTACCACTTGCCGTTGAGTTGTCTGTTGGCAATTTATTTTATGACAAAAACAGACTAATTTTTGAAGACAAAATAGTTCATTTGAAACAGAAAGCAGTTAAAACTTCTTTACAGGGAATTGTTGCAGCTCTAGAGGGGATGAAAATTAGACCCAATAGGGTAAAAATTTTGGAACAAACTTCTCTTGTTGTTTACATCGTTTTAGGCATACATGATCCGATTATTAACGTTGACGACCTGACGGTTTTTAATGGCTATAAAAATATAGAAATAAGAGTTTTATCTGGTGGACATATGAGTTGGATGGAAGATGAGTTAGGCTTGAAAAAAGTAATGTCAACATTTTTGAGGTCTAATTAAGTTGCTATTCAATTATGGTATCTTCTTCTACAATTAAACTAAGATTAAACGGAATAGCTTGATCTAAAATCTTTTGAACAAGTTGGTTAATGTGGAATTCAAGATGATATAAATCCTGAAAGACTAGAGGGACATCTTTGTTACCATCTTTTTTACAAAGTGGTATAAACTTCAAGTTTCTCATGCTGATAATACCCGCTTGGATTACTTGGTTGGGGTATATGTTTTTTAGCATCAATAAGTAACAAGAAAGTTGAAGAATTTTGTCTTCTTTTTCCGATATAAATAAGTTGTCAAAAGATTTTATTTTTACATCGCTGTCATTTACAACGCCTGTTTTGTAATCTATGACCCTGATGTTTCCGTTTACACTATCTACGCGGTCTATATTTCCGGATATGTTAACCATAAAATCGTGATTTAGTCTCTTTAATTGATAGGTAAACTTTTGTTCTAAGTATAAAATTTCAACTTGGTTTTGTTTTGCAAAATTGGCTTCTTGTTGCAAAAATTTCTCTAAATAAACTTTAGTCACCTTGAGGGCTATAAAATTAATTCCTGTTTTGATGTTGCCTTCTTTAAAATGTTTTTCAAAAGCAGCTTGCACCAGAGTCGGCAAATTGTTGATGGAGTTAATTAAGTACTCAGCAGTGATAACTTTATTAAGAAATGGCTTATAAATTTGGTCTAAAACTTCGTGAATAATGGTGCCATGGGTATTAGCTGCAATTTGTTCTTCTACGTCGTCTGGCTCTTTGTTTGATAAAATTCTTTGAAAAAAAAATTGTTTAGGATCTCTTAAAAAAGAGGCTAGTGCGGTAGGCGAGAATCCTTTGAAGGCTATGTCTTGCAATCGCATCATTAAGGCCTCAGACTTGGGTATTATGATCTGATCTGCAGGATTGTTTGGGATTTTGGTGGTGTAGTTATGCTCAGTGGTTAATTTGTTGTGCCTTAGTTGGTGTATAAATCTACTAGGCTCACCGGAGTCAAATACCCCATTTGATTGGTTATTGTAGATTATGTATACATTTTTTGCCCTTTGAATTAAGTGATAAAAATGATAGGCAAACACGGCATCTTTTTCGTAAAACGTTGGCAATCCTAAGCCGAGTTTGAGGTCGTTTGGAATAAAAGAATTAAAACTTTTTGAGGTAGGAAACACCCCTTCGTTGACATTGGTGATGACTACGTTGTCAAAATCGAGGGTGCGTGTTTCTAAAACGCCCATAATTTGTAATCCAGAAAGCGGTTTTCCTTCAAAAGATACCACTGCTGCGTTTGCTAGTTGTTGGTAAATTTTGAACAAGAAGTCAGGATTATCTACTTTTTGCAACAGTTCATGTTGATTAGAAATTTTTTCTAACGTTTGATGTAAAGCATATAAAATTGGCAAAGTAAACTGATTAGAACTTATAAAACTTTGATTAGTTGCAGCTAAATGATGAAGAATTTCTTTGAGTCTTTGTAAAAAATCATGAGCATTGCCAAAAGGCATAAATATTAATCCTGAAAGTTTATCTGAATTACAAAAGCTAAACAACCATTTACTTGAAACATAAGTCATGTTAGTTTTAGTGATTTGCTCTTTAAGTTTTTGAAATGGTGAAAACTGTTGCAACCACGGATTGCTTATGACTAATAATAAGTCTTTAAAATAAAAGGTTTGCTGTTTTGATTTAAAAGCAATGGCATGAAGTTTAAAAATACTTTGAAGAAGTAACTGAATTGCTTCTTGTTTTACCGGAAAACTCATCGAAATGTTTACATCGGTAACATTGGCTGGTAAGTTTTCTAAAATTGGATACAGTGCATTTTCATCACCTAATACAAGAACGGTGTTAGCTAATTCTGTTTTGGTGAATTTTGATAAAATATTAGAGGCCAATTTGGCTTGTCCTAATGTTTTGGGGGCAGAAAAAACGTGAATTTTCCTATTAGAAATATCTGATTTGAAACTCCATTCAAAGGGATGAGTTTTATAATAGTTCCAGTTTTTTTTTATTTCTCTAAGAAAATATCCTACTTCGTGAATAGGGTCGTTTAAGAAATCTTCTTCTATATCCCAATAAACACATGCTTGACCGGATGTTAAAAACGTTTGAATGAGCTTTGATTCCGAGGTGCTAAGCGCATTAAAACCTACAAAACAAAAAAACGATTGGTTTTGTTGAATAAACCCTTTTAAATTTTGACACGCTTGTTTATACAATAAGCCAGCATATCCGGTGTTATCAGCTAATAAATTTTGGGTAAAGTGATGATAAATTTTGGGTAAATAATGCCAAAACTGTAATTGCTCTTCTATCAGTTTGGTTTTTTCTATGGGTTGAAGTTCCCAACGTTTTAGCACTTCTACGTCTTGTAATAAATTAAACACCTGACTGGGCTCTATTAAATATCTGTCTATGTCATGAAAATCTTTGATCAAGGTGTCAGCCCAATTAGAAAATTCTTCAAAAGATTGTATGGTTTGTTGGCCAGATACTGCTACATAACTTTTGTAGAGTTTTAAAACGGTATCTGTAGGTTCTAACAAATACAATTTAGAAATTTTTTCTACTAATTTATCTATGGTAACAAACTCGGGTAACAAAGTTGGCTTAGCAATTTTTTGTTGCAGATAATTAATTAAGAAAACTATAGCCCTTTGGCTAGGCAAAACAACTACCAAATCTGCTTGAGACTTATTGAGTTCTAAAATTTTGTCGGCTATGATTTCTAAAAACTTTGTCATGGTATAAATATAAAAAAACGTCCCGAATTGGGACGTTTTTATTATAAATATTAAAATTAATTTATTTTATAACTTTAATTTCAGTTCTTCTGTTTTGAGCTCTTCCTGCAGCTGTTTTGTTATCTGCAACTGGTTTTTCAGGTCCAAAACCATCTGATGATAATCTATCTACGCTAATCCCGTTTTGGATTAAATAATCTTTAACCGCGGCAGCTCTTTCTTTAGATAATCTCATGTTTGTTTCTAATTTACCGGTAGAATCTGTATGACCTTCCACTGCAAATTTAGCATTTGGATATTCAGCCATGATTTTTTTGATAGCATCTAAAGTTGGTTGAGATTCACCTTTAAGGGTTGATTTACCTGTGTCGAAATAGATCGCTTTTGCAAATTCATTTAATTGTTTAACCACTTCAGCAGTAACTTCAGGACAACCTTTGTTTGACGCAGGGCCAGCTTGATCTGGACAGGCATCATCTTTATCTGGCACACCATCGCCATCTCTATCTGGCCAAGGACAACCACCATTTTCTTTTGGTCCAGCTACTTGCGGACATTTATCTGTATTATCTGGCACACCATCACCGTCTGTATCAGGACAACCTTTAAATTGTTTTAGACCAGCTACCTCTGGGCAAGCATCATCTTTATCTGGCACTCCGTCACCGTCTGTATCAGGGCAACCGTTAAACTCAGCCGTTCCAAAATCATTAGGGCAATCATCATTTTTGTCAGCAATACCGTCACCGTCAGAGTCAGGACAACCATTAAACTCAGGTAAACCTGGCTCGTCTGGGCATTCGTCTTTAATATCAGGAATTCCATCACCATCACGATCTTTAGACCCAAATTTGAAAACTAAACCAGCAAAATGCTGCATGTGTGTAGGCACTTCTGTAAGTCTGTCATCTTTAAATGAATGGTTATAAACTGATCTCCACTGAAGACCAAAATTTTCGGAAAACCAAAAATTTAATCCTAAACCTCCATTAAGCGTTAATGCGTTTAATTCTCCTAACCAAGTGTGACCACCACCAATAAAGGCTTTTGGCTCAACGAAATTAAAAAAAGTACCAAAGCTATAATTTACGTCTACATCTAAACCGTAGTACATTAAATCTCCTGGGTTTACAGACGGAAATCTTAAAGTTTGTGGATCTTTTTCTAAAGCAAATTTGGTTAATCTGTTTACAGAACCAGTTACCCCAACAGAGAAACCACTACCAATGTATCTGTTTACGTTAATGTAAGATACAGATGGTAAAATACTCCAATACTCAGAGGCATTGAAGAAACTTGAAAACTGTTCTTCTAATTTTGATGAGGCACTAAACCTAGCACCATCAACGGCATTTAGACCAAAGGAAATTGCCCATGGATTTAGTTCATCTTGTGCTTTCAGGTTTAACCCAAACAACAAGATGGCTACTACAAATAATTTGTTAAGATGTTTCATACTAATTTATTTTGTTTGCTATCTAATTAATACTGGCAAAAATATATTGTTTTATTTTAAAAAAAAAATATTTGTTAAAAAAAATTGAACGAAAACTTATCATTTATAAAAGGCCTCTCTTTTTGCCAACTTTAATAAAGGCCTCAATGGCTTTATCTAGGTGTTCTTGGGTATGAGCCGAAGATAATTGCACCCGGATTCTGGCTTTATCTTTAGGAACAACCGGAAAAAAGAACCCAATAACATAAATTCCTTCCTCTAACAAGTCGTTTGCCACGTCTTGAGACAATTTTGCATCGTATAACATCACAGGAACTATGGCTGAGTCTCCATCTATGATATCAAAACCTGCTTGGGTAAGTCCGTTTTTAAAATACTTGGTATTCCAAGCTAATTTGTCTCTTAAAGAAGTGTCGTTTTTGAGTAATTGAAACACTTTTATAGAGGCTCCAACAATAGATGGGGCTAATGAATTAGAAAATAAATAGGGTCTTGAACGTTGTCTGAGTATTTCTATGATTTCTTTTTTGGCTGTGGTATACCCTCCCATGGCACCCCCCAAGGCCTTGCCTAAAGTACCTGTAATGATATCTACTCTGCCTAACACATTTTTCTCTTCTATAGTTCCTATGCCCGTGGCCCCAATAAAGCCTGCCGCATGACATTCGTCTACCATCACTAAAGCATCATATTGCTCGGCTAAATCGCAAATTTTATTTAAAGGTGCTACTAAGCCGTCCATAGAAAACACGCCATCTGTAACAATTAGCTTAAATCTGGCTCCGCTGTCATTGGCTTTTTTAAGTTGTTCTTCTAAATCTGCCAAATTGTTGTTTTGATAACGGTATCTTGCTGCTTTGCATAACCTGACCCCATCTATAATTGACGCATGATTAAGGCTGTCTGATATAATGGCATCTTGCTCGTTGAGTAGGGGTTCAAAAATACCTCCATTGGCATCAAATGCTGCTGCATAAAGTATGGTGTCTTCTGTGCCATAAAAATCTGCTATGGCTTTTTCGAGGGTTTTGTGTATGTCTTGCGTTCCACAGATAAACCTGACGGATGACATGCCAAACCCATGAGAATCTAAAGTATCTTTGGCCGCTTGCACCACCTCTGGATGTGAGGATAGCCCTAAATAATTATTGGCACAAAAATTTAATACTTTTTTGCCATTTTCTAAAGTAATTTCTGCTCCTTGTGGTGAAGTGATGATGCGTTCTTTTTTAAACAACCCCTGTGCTTCGATGTTTTGTAATTCTTCTGCTAAGTAAGTTTTAATATTGCCGTACATTTTTATTTTATTTTTTACAAAGTTAAAACATTGACATCATCCGACAGATAAACTAAATGCTTTTTTTGAACTTTTATGCCCATCATTTCTAAAACTTGAGCATAGGTATTAATTTGACTTTGGTGCTCCGCCAATGGTTTGCCTGTTTTGTAATCTATTACGATGCAAGTATTTTGATTTATAAAACTCACTTTATCAGGAATGTGAATGTTTTGCGAGGTGATGAGTCTTCTTTCGTTCCATGACTTAATATTTTTATCAAAACATATTTTTAACTCCTGATGATTAATTACTAAAGAAATGGTTTGTTGAATTTGAGGGAAATCTTCTTGGCCAAACCATCCTTTGGCAAGCCCTATTTGCAAAACTTGTGAGAGGTCTTGTTCTGAATTAACACTTGCCATTAATTGATGAATCAGATTGCCATAATCTCTTTTGTCTTGATTTTGGCTTATCCAAAGTTGGCTTTCTCTTGTTGCAATTTTAATTTTTTGATGCCAATCTTCTGATGTAACCGGCTCAAGAATTTGGGTGGTTTCTTGAGGTTTTAAGTCACTAAATTTGTCTATGGGTTTGCCAAATTCATATGTAAATTTATCTTGGTTAAACGCTTGTTGGTGTTCTAAAAATTCTACAAAAAAATTGGCAATGTTATTAGCACTTAAGTCTCCGCTCTGAGTAAAATTGTAGTTTGCAACAACATAAAGTTGTTCTCTGGCTCTTGTTAATGCCACATATAAGGCATTTATTTGATCTAAGAGCGAGGCTTCTTTTGTAAGATCAAGCTCGTTGGCTAGATTTTTGTTGATAAAACCAAGAGATTTTTTGTCGTTTAATAATACATGTGAAACTTCTTGTGTGAGGCCAGCGGTCTCGAACCAAACTTCTTCCGAACGCTTTAGGGCATAATTTAGATACGGCAAAATTACAACCGGAAACTCTAGACCTTTAGACTTATGAAACGTCATGATGTTGATGGCGTTTTGAGCAGAAGGCACTTCAATACTTTCCTTGCAGCCTGTTTCATTCCAATATACCAAAAACTCAGTGGCTGATTTAAGTTTCATCACATTTTGGTCAAATACCATTTGCATAAAATGCAGCACATAGGCATCTGGTTGACTAATTTTGAGTGTTTTACTAACAAAATAGCTTACTTGCTGATAAAGAGACAAGGTATTTAGTTCGTTTAATGCGAAATTTATATGGTGAGATACCAAAAAATCTTGAAATTCTTGATCTGTTTGAGGTTTTAGTCCGTTTAAAACAAAATCAAATAAGGGTAATTGAGTTTGATTTTGAGCAAAGTAAATCAATAATTCTGTTTTGGCATTTTGATTATTTTTTTGTTCAATAAACCTGATAAAGTTAACCAATAGCAAAACTAAATCTGACGCGTCTATGAGCAGTGAATCGGAGGAGGTGATGGGCAAACCGTGCTCTACTAAATATTTGGCTATTTGCTTGCCGTGTTTGTTGGACCTGATAAGCACTGCAATATCAGCATAGTTATATCCTTGGGTGATGGCTTGGGTAATGTAATCTTTGGTTTTGATGAGATATAAATCATTTACATTAGACTCTTCATCTTTTTCTAAAAACTCAATTTTTACATAGCCTAGATCGTTTTTTGCAGGCGTTTGATTGGCCTCTTGATATAATTTTTGATAGGCTGTATTATTAAATTTGTGGGCTATCCAGGTGAAAAACTGGTTGTTAAAACTTACAATCTCTACAAAACTTCTGTAGTTATAAGCTAAGTTTTTAATCTCTTTTTGATGGTTTGAAAAAGGATTTTGGTCACCAATTAGCTCAATCATTTGCTCAACTTGGCTTCCTCTAAATCTATAAATTGATTGCTTGGGGTCTCCAACCAACATCAGGCTCCCTTTGATGCCCTGAAGGTCTTCTGCATCCAATGCATTTGAAATAAGCGGAATTAAATTTTGCCACTGCATTCTTGAGGTATCCTGAAACTCATCAATAAAAAAATGCTTGTAGCGTTCACCTAACTTTTCATAAATAAATGGGGCTGGCTGCCCTTGAATTTGCTCGTTTACCAGCTTATTAAATTCTTTGATGGGTAAGATGTTTTCTTCTAATTGAAGATCTTTTAAGGCATCCTCTATGGCATAAATTAATGACAGTTTAGACCATTCATTTAAAATACTTTGGATAAAAAACAGCGATTTTACAAGCTCATAAATGGCTTGGTATTTTGAAATCACTGCTGTTTTGTGACCTTCATATTGGGTTATTTCTTTTTTAAGAATTGCAATGTTTTCTGGGTCATTATATTTTTCAAAATCAAAACTTAAGATGTTTTTAAAAACCATTATGCCTCGGAGATGATTGATAAAAGTGGCTCTTGAAAACACTTTGATTAGGTCATTGTTTTCTAAAAACTCAAACATCAAATTAATGTCGTTTTCTAGCTGTTTTTGCAATTGATTTCTTTGTTGCAACAAATCTTTTTGAATGGCAATAAATCTGTCTTTAGAAATATGCTCTAGTTTTTTGATGTAGGGTACAAATTGTTCTTTATCGAGGGCTTTCCCAATAGTCTTGAGATCAAATTTAATGTTCCAAGATTTTTCGTCTTCTATTTTAGACAAGGTAAAGTCTACAAATTGTTTGGTTAATGCATCATCATCGCCTGCTTTGTATAGTAAGTTGTCAATGGCTTTTTCAAGCATGGCATCAAACTCTAGATTTACCTGAAAATTGTGCGAAAGTTTTAGCTCATTAGAAAATGTTCTGATAATGCGGTGGGTAAACTTATCGATGGTTGACACTTCAAAATAACCGTAATGATGCAATAGATGTTTTAGCACCTTTTTGGCTTTTTGTTTTAGCTCTGTGGGTGTTTTTTGTGTTTCTTTTGATATGATTTGCAGCATAGCCAAACCATCTTTTGAGGTGTTGCTAGATGCAAAATCTTCTAAAGCATCTAGAATTCTGAGTTTCATTTCTTCAACGGCCTTTTTGGTAAAGGTGATTGCCAAAATACTTTTATAAGCATCATCTTGCGGATGTGTCAGCAAAATTTTTAGGTAATCTTTTGCCAAAGTAAACGTTTTACCCGAACCAGCAGAGGCGGTATAAATTTGAAAATTTGAATGACTCATCAATTTGAATTGTAGCTTGGTGTTAACATAATTTTTAAACCATATTTGATTATTTTGCTTATCTTTGAAGTTTAAAATGTTTAACAAAAATACTAAAAAATTATGTCATTTACACTCCCTCAATTACCATACGCTTATGATGCCTTAGAGCCTCATGTTGATGCTAAAACTATGGAAATTCACCACAGCAAGCATCATGCTGCCTACACCAATAATTTAAACGCTGCTATAGCTAATACAGATTTAGCTGGTAAATCTATTGATGAAATATTATCAAATTTAGACCTCAACAATGCTGCCGTAAGAAACAACGGCGGTGGGTTCTTTAACCACAATTTGTTTTGGGAAGTGATGTCGCCTGACGGTGGTGGCTTACCTTCTGGCAGTTTATCTGATGCTATCAACAAAGATTTTGGGTCTTTTGAAAATTTTAAAGAGGCTTTCTCTAAAGCGGCTGCTACCAGATTTGGGTCGGGTTGGGCTTGGCTTTGTGTGCACAAAGGTGGCAAATTAGAAGTTTGCAGCTCTGCCAATCAAGACAATCCGTTGATGCCAGGGATTGGTTGTGGTGGCACCCCAATTTTAGGACTAGATGTTTGGGAACATGCTTATTACTTGAATTATCAAAACAGAAGACCAGATTACATCAATGCCTTTTTTGAGGTGATTAACTGGTCTGAGGTCAGCAAAAAATTTGAAGCTAATGCTTAATTTAGTATATGCTTAACCCTAAAAAACGAGCCCTGAAAAGCTCGTTTTTTTATACAATTTCTTTTCTTTTTACAGCAAAATAATATAATCCCGCAAAAAAACTAAAAAATACAAAAGTCAAGGTCCAGATAAATTTATAAAAGCCAGTTAGTTTTTTAGATTGGTTAACTTCATAAATACCAATACCAACATAAACCAAGGTTGCCATAATTGAAATGACTAAAAATTCATCACTGTAAGACCAGTGATTGATTTTAAATATCACCCCTACTAAGCTAACGATAAAAGCGATGGCAAAGAGTTGCTTGAACAATTGGTTTTTATTTTTCATCATAAACGTTGTCTCTATCTTTTAAAAAACCTAATTTTTCTCTATCAAGTAGCATGCTACTTTTATCTAGAACCGCCTCAAAGATACCTTCATTTTGTTGGGCGTCTGATAAAAGTTTTCCCATGTGATCATACACCTTGCTATAACCCGGATAAACCAAGCCCCTTGCATCTGTACCAATTCTATTAACGCCAATCACATAGCACATATTTTCAATGGCTCTGGCTTTTAGTAGCGTATCCCAAGCTTCAATGCGGGTTTCTGGCCAATTAGCCACATATATCAATACATCGTAATCTTCGGTATTTCTTGAAAAACTTGGAAATCGCAAGTCATAACAAATTTGAAGACAAATTTTGTAGTCCTGATAATTGACTATTGTTTTTTCTACGCCTGCGGTATAAACTTTGTCTTCACCAGCCAGGGTAAACAAATGTTTTTTATCGTAAAAATTAACTTCGCCATCTGGTTTCACAAAAACCATTCTGTTATAAAAATTACTATTATCAGAAATTACGAGACTTCCTGAAATGGCTATTTGATGCATTTTAGCCAAATTTTTCATCCAATT
>DAIRDG010000027.1:0-17755 GCA_036796275.1 Flavobacterium sp. | reverse complement strand
TTATTCTAATTTGAACCCACTGGGTATGGTTACCCCTTTTTTGATGATAATGATGCCATCTTTTATAGTATATAATTCAGTATTAGCGTCTGCTAAATGTTTACCGCCTTTCAGGACAACGTGATCACCAATACTACAATTTTTGTCAACAATGGTGTTATAAATTTCACAATGCTCACCAATACCAATATTTTGTATGTGATGATCGGAGTTATATTTGATATCCGCCAAATTTTGATAATGATCATTCCCCATCAGATAGGATTGTTTTATGGTGGTGTTGGCTCCTATTCTGGTTCTGATTCCAACAACTGAATAAAAAATATCTGCACTATTAATGATGCAACCTTCGGCAACTACAGATTTTTCGATGGTTGTTTTGCCAGAAATTTTGCTTGGAGGCAACGTACGGGGTCTGGTATAAATTTTACTGGTATTGTCAAATAAATTAAAATCGGGGATGTTGTCTGTTAGTTTAAGGTTAGCTTCAAAGAAAGAATCTATGTTTCCAATGTCTGTCCAATATCCTTCATAAGAGTAGCTTAATACCTTATTTTTATTGATGCATTGCGGAATAATTTCTTTGCCAAAATCTTTGGTATTGGTATCAGACATGAGTTCTACCAACATAGATTTATTGAAAATATAAATACCCATAGAGGCCAAATAATTTCTACCCGTGTTTTTCATTTCATCACTAACTTCACTGGTCCATTGAGGCAGCAAATCATGGCTTGGTTTTTCAATAAAGGAACTAATAAACCCGTGTTCGTTTGTTTTTAAAATACCAAACTCGGTGGCTTCTTTGGCTGTTACTGGCAAAGATGCAATGCTGATATCTGCCCCGTTTTTGATGTGAGCATCTATCATTTCGTTAAAATTCATTTGATACAATTGATCACCAGACAAAATAAGGGTATAATCAAACTGATGATTTAAGAAATGTGTCATACATTGCCTTACGGCATCAGCAGTGCCTTGAAACCAAGTGGGGTTATCAGGGGTTTGCTCAGCGGCTAGAATATCTACAAACGCCGTGCTAAAATAACTAAAATGATACGTGTTTTTAATGTGTTTATTGAGCGAAGCGGAATTAAATTGTGTGAGCACAAACATCCGTTTGATATCAGAATTGATACAATTGGATATGGGGATGTCAACTAAACGATATTTGCCAGCAATTGGCACTGCCGGTTTTGAACGTGTATGGGTAAGGGGAGCAAGTCTTGATCCTTGACCACCTCCTAAAATAATGGCTAAAACACTTGGATTATTCATAGTTAGTTATTTTTTGATTAATACATTTTTGGGTTGATGCATGTTTGTGTCATACTGTAATATTTTTCTGTTTTTTTAACACCTTAAAAAATTTAATTTTTCTTGATTGATTGGTACATATTATGGTACTCAGTTGCTACTCTTTCCCAAGAAAAATCTGCTTTCATGGCCTGCCTTCTCAAATTGCTAAAGGCTTTGGCATCTCTGGTTAATTGCATGGCTCTGCCAATAGAATGAATCACATCAAACTCTGCTGTTTCATTATGACAAATTCCTGTGCCACCATCTCCCATATCTGTAACGGTATCTATGAGCCCACCAGTTCTTCTTACAATAGGGATAGTACCATATCGCAAAGCATACATTTGGTTAAGACCACAGGGCTCAACGCGTGAGGGCATCAATAAAAAATCAGCACTTGCATAAATTTTGTGGGCTAAGTTTTCGTTATATCCAATATAAGTGGCAATATTTTTTGAAAATTCTGATTGTAATTGTTTGAATTGGTATTCTAAATTATGATCACCCGACCCCAATAATATGACATTAAACCCAAGTTTGTGCTCATGTAAGGCGTTTTTGATGGCTTTTGGCAACACATCTGCTCCTTTTTCCCAAACCAACCTGCCTATAAAAATAAAAAGGGGTTTTTCTGGGCCTAATGCAAACTCCTCACTAAGGGCTCGTTTATTTAAAAGTTTCCCTTCAGAAAAGTCAGTAACCCCATAATTATGACTTATTTTGGGGTCGGTTTTGGGATTCCAAACATCAAAGTCTATCCCATTGAGGATACCTAAAGATTTATTTTGTTCGTATTTGAGTAAATTTTCTAATCCGTTGGCATGCAAAGTCATTTCATGCATGTAGCTTTGAGATACGGTGGTAACTTTCCAGGCACACTTAATGGCTGAGGCCAACGGATTTATTAAATTATCCCACTCTAAATAGCCTGAATAAATTGCATCATGAGCAGGAATGTAACCAATTTTATCAAATCCAAAACTTCCTTGATATTGAGCGTTGTGTATGGTTAAAACAGTGGGTGTTAATTTTAGCGATTCAAAAACATGGCAAAATTGAACCATAAAAGGAATCAATCCGGTATGATGATCATGACAATGGATAATATCGGGTTGTTGATTAGTTTTTACCAGCCATTGCAAAAAGGCTATCTGAAAGGCTGTAAACCTTTCGGTATCGTCATCATAGGCATACACCTCTGGTCTGCTAAACAACCCATCGATAGACACAAAAAACAGGTCAAAACCAAACTGAGCGTCTGTTTTTTGCAAAATTTTAAATGGATAATTTAAAATTCCTAAGGTTAATTGATCTTCAAAAATTACTTCAAATATGTTGTTTTCAAAAAATTGATTGTGATAAGCAGGCATTACTAGTTTGGTATTAACACCTATATTGTTTAAATATTTTGGCAATGCCCCAACTACATCTGCCAATCCCCCTACTTTGGCTATGGGATAACACTCTGCACTAATTTGATATACTAACATTAAATTTTATAGATTTTTGATTCATAAAAATATAAAATTATTCAAACGTTTTAGCAAAATGTTTGTTATTTTTTAAAAATAATAAAATCTCAACAAAAAAAGCACAATTAAATTGATAATTGTGCTTTTTAAACAGTATGTAGCTTGATTATTTCAACGAGGCAAACAAGTATTCTCTGTTCATGGTAGCAATGTGCTCTAACGATATGCCTTTAGGACATTCTACCTCACAGGCTCCAGTATTGGTACAGTTTCCAAAACCTTCTTCATCCATTTGTCTTACCATGCTTAAAACCCGCTCGGTGGCTTCTACTTTGCCTTGAGGTAAGTGGGCATATTGCGATACTTTAGCTCCTACGAACAACATCGCAGAACCATTTTTGCAAGTGGCTACACAGGCACCGCAACCAATGCAGGCAGCTGCACTAAAGGCAGTATCAGCATCTGCTTTAGGCACCGGAATTGCGTTAGCATCTAGGGTGTTTCCAGAGGTATTTACAGACACAAAACCACCTGCTTGCTGAATTCTATCAAAAGCAGAACGGTCTACCACTAAGTCCTTAATCACCGGAAAGGCTTTGCTTCTCCATGGTTCTATGTATATGGTGTCACCATCATTAAACGTACGCATGTGCAATTGACAAGTTGTGATACCCGTGTCTGGCCCATGTGCTCTGCCATTGATGAATAGCGAACAACTACCACAGATACCCTCTCTACAATCGTGATCAAAGGCAATTGGCTCTATGCCACTGTTGATTAGCTGTTCGTTTAATTGATCTAGCATTTCTAAGAAAGAACTCGCTGTAGAAACATCATCTAGTTGATAAGTTTCTACACTCCCTTTTGCTTGGGCATTTTTTTGACGCCAAACTTTGAGGGTGATGTTTATGTTTTTATTATTGCTCATGTCTCTATTATTTATAATTTCTTGCAGCTATTTTAATGAATTCATATTTTAAAGGTTCTTTGTGTAGTACCTCATGGGTAATGTCGTTTCCTTGGTATTCCCAAGCGGCTACATAAGAATAGTTTTCATCATCTCTTAAGGTTTCTCCTTCTGCATCTTGATATTCTTCTCTAAAATGACCTCCACAAGACTCGTTGCGTTGCAGGGCATCTATTGCCATCAGTTGACCTAAATCAATAAAATCTGCTACACGAAGTGCTTTTTCGAGTTGTTGATTCATTTCATCGGCAGTGCCAGGCACGCTCACTTCTTTGTAAAACTCTTCTTTGAGTGCAGCAATTTCTTCAATGGCTTCTGTTAGTCCTTTTTCGTTTCTGCCCATCCCTACTTTATTCCACATGATCAAACCTAATCGTTTGTGAAAATAATCTACAGATTTAGACCCTTTGTTGTTAAGAAAAGCATCTATTTGTGCTTTTACGTTGGCTTCAGCTTCTTGAAACTCGGGTAATTCTGTTGAAATTCGTCCGGTTTTAATTTCGTCTGCTAAATAATTTGAAACCGTGTATGGCAACACAAAGTAGCCATCTGCCAAACCTTGCATGAGGGCAGAAGCTCCTAAGCGGTTGGCTCCATGGTCAGAAAAGTTGGCTTCACCAGCCACAAAACAACCCGGAATAGATGATTGTAAATTATAGTCTACCCATACACCTCCCATGGTATAATGCACCGCAGGGTATATTTTCATTGGAGTTTCATAAGGGTTTTCGTCGGTAATTTTTTGGTACATGGTAAACAAGTTGCCATATTTTTCTTTCAACCATTGCTTGCCATAGGCAGTAACTTCCTCGGGAGTTGGGTTGTGATTTCCTTTGGCATAAGCCACTTGCTTGCCTTTAGATTGAATTTCAAAAGCAAAATCTAAAAACACCCCTTCGTTAGTATCATTGGCTTCTATGCCCCTGCCCTCGTCACAAACTTCTTTGGCTGCTCTAGATGAAATATCTCTTGGAGCTAAGTTACCAAAGGCTGGATATTTTCTTTCTAAGTAATAATCTCTGTCTTCTTCAGCAATGTCGGTGGGTTTTAATTTCCCTTCTCTTACAGCTTGGGCATCTTCCACTTTTTTGGGTACCCAAATTCTACCTGAGTTTCTTAATGATTCTGACATCAAGGTTAGTTTTGCTTGATTAGTGCCATGCACCGGGATGCAAGTAGGGTGAATTTGCACATAACATGGGTTGGCAAAAAAAGCTCCCTTTTTATGTACTTTCCATGAAGCAGTAACGTTACTTCCCATGGCATTGGTAGATAAAAAGTAAACGTTGCCATATCCGCCTGATGCAATAATTACCGCATGGGCACTGTGTCTTTCTAACTCCCCTGTAACTAAATTACGGGCAATGATGCCTCTGGCTTTGCCGTCTACTTTTACTAAATCGAGCATTTCGTGTCGGCTATACATTTTTACTCTTCCTAAGCCCACTTGACGAGACAAGGCAGAATAAGCTCCCAATAACAATTGTTGACCGGTTTGCCCGGCAGCATAAAAAGTTCTTTGCACTTGTGTGCCTCCAAACGATCGGTTGTCTAACAAGCCGCCATATTCTCTTGCAAAAGGAACCCCTTGTGCCACACACTGATCTATGATATTGCCTGAAACCTCCGCTAAGCGGTGCACATTAGCTTCACGCGATCTGTAGTCGCCTCCTTTGATGGTATCATAAAATAATCTATAAATGCTATCACCATCATTTTGGTAATTTTTAGCTGCATTGATGCCTCCTTGGGCTGCAATAGAGTGGGCTCTTCTGGGTGAATCTTGAAAACAAAATGCTTTTACGTTATAGCCCATCTCCCCAAAAGATGCTGCTGCAGAAGCTCCGGCCAAGCCAGTGCCTACTACAATGATATCGATCTTAGGACGGTTGTTTGGAGCTACTAATTTGAGTTGGCTTTTGTATTGTGTCCACTTTTTATCAATAGGACCTTCAGGAATTTTGGAATCTAATATACTCATAATCAGTTGAGTTTTTATTTGTTTAAATATTGAATTTAATGAAATTTGGTGAACTCTTATCAGGAGTTATTTTTTTCTTTTTTTATTTGCTTTAAAATTTCGCAAAAGATTAAAGCTGTGAATTTATTTTATTTTTTTATGCATTTTTTTTTCAAAAAGAAAATATATACAAGTTAGTTCAAAACGTTTAGCCAAACATCTTTGAGCGTGTCTGCAATTTCTCTGGTCTGCAAGACTACTTCTTTTATTTGTTGTTTGGTGTACAATTCAAATAAAATATCTCTGTCTTTTTTATCGCCTTCTGTGATAACTCTTTTGATAATATAAACCTGATTTTTTTCTTCACACAACGCCTCAAGATTTACATCCCAAAAAAGCATGGGATCTATCTGACTCAGGATTGATGTGTTGGTAATCATATTTATTTAACTAATATTTTGAAATGAATAAATAGGGGGATGATGGCAAATAGTATCGGCACAATCACCGAAAACAATTTACCAAACAATTTTATTTTTGGGGTCCAAGTGGGGTGTGTTAGCCCCATGGTGGTAAAGGCACTTTGAAAGCCATGCCACAAATGAAATGCCAACACAAACATAGACAACGCATACCCTAATGAAGCCCATAAGCCAAATTGAGGATGACTGAAAAAATCAATGGTTATTTTGTGTAAATCTTTGTACAAGTCGGCTGCTTTCACGTTGGCTTGCGAAAAGTATAATTCTGTTTTATTTCTTATTTCATATTGTTTGGGCATCATGGCATTTTCTTCGGTTTCACCAGCTTTTTTTACTTGTTCTACAGGAAAATATTGCCCCGTTGTAGTACCCACATAATACAATGCTGGCGTCCCCTGCACATCAATTGATTTGGTCATTAATGGCATGTCTTTGTCAAAATGCATTTTGGCCCAAAAATTAGTCATGTGTGTAACAATAAACACCAAAATTAAAGTCCCTAAAATAGCCATGTTTCTTGAAGCAAAACCACTGTTGGCTCCGTTGTCCTTTTTGATGTATTGAACAGGTCTGGCTCTTCTGTTTTGGATGGTGAGCAAAAATCCGTCAACGGCATGAAATAAAATTGAAAAATAGGTAACGTATGATAATAATTTTACCGCAGGATTGGTGGTCATAAACAATGCATATTGATTAAATTGCAATGCATCTCCAAAAATTAACTGTAAATTTCCTGCTAAGTGGC
Source organism: Flavobacterium sp. (assembly GCA_036796275.1). Lineage (GTDB taxonomy): Bacteria > Bacteroidota > Bacteroidia > Flavobacteriales > Flavobacteriaceae > Flavobacterium. The sequence continues at coordinate 10,830 of DAIRDG010000027.1, read as the reverse complement.
CTGCTAAAAAGAGGCATAAAAACAATCCTGTGAAAGCCATCCAATATTTTTTGGCTAATGACGACTTTAGTAATGCTGATTTTGACATGGTTTTGTTTTGATTAATAATCTTTTAAAAAACTGAACAAATTTATAATTAATATAACGATTTAGCAACCCTGTATTCAAATTTATAATCATTTTAAAAAAGCTTTAACCTTAGTTGAAGTTTTTTGATAAAATATGTCAATTTTGAAATCCGTTTTTTGTTTTGGCTAATAACTTTTTGTCATGTCCTCATCTATCACCAATATAAAATCGGCTTTGTTGCGATGTTCTTTGCTTAGCGTTTTCATTTGATTTTGCTCTACTGTGGCTATTGTCAAGAGGCTCGTTTGTATGCTATATTGTTTAATATACCAACTGATGCCTTCAAAATTATCTGAATGATAAGTGCCGTTAACGTGCAAAAATACGCCGCTTTTCGGTAAATTTTGCACTATAAAATAGGCCATCGTGGCATCTTTAATGGCTTGTGCTTTGGGCATTTTGTCTCCGGCATGCCCACCCATCATCTCGAGCATGTTTTTGTATCCGGGCAAATTAATGTCAAACGCTATGGGCAAGGGTGCTATCCATGATTTTTCGATTTCAGTCAACAATTCAAGCGAGGGCAAATCTTGTCTAAAAACCTGACTGGCATAACGCCTAGGGATGTTGGTGCCTATAAAAGGCACCTTGTTGTCTTTGGCAAAATCTACCAAGGGTTTGTAGTCTGTTTTATAGTTACTCCACAATCTTGCCAAGGTGTCTAAGGCTTTCTGATTGATGTGTCCTTGCAAATATTGATCTAAAACCGCCTGGTTGTCTCTTTCTATCATCTCGGCTCCCATAACCAAATTAGTTTTTGAATGCAGTGCTTTGGCCAATTTTAATTGTAACCAGTGACAAACAGGATTGTTGTGATACTCGCCAAAGAGCACCACTTGTGTTTGAAGGGCTTGCTTTTCAAGTTTTTTAAAGCTTGTTTTTTTGCCTTTGGCATCAAACAATTGGTAGTTTTGTAATTGTTGGGCGTTGATGCCCAAAAAAAATGAAAACAATAGAAAACTTAAACTGAATTTCATGATTTACTTTTTTCAAAAATAGTGAGATTTTTTTAATTTATTAATCTCATGATTTAATGCGTTTAAGGGTTAATTTTTGATGCCTCAAAATTTTAGGGTTTTATTTGCACAAAAAAATTGAAACATCATTAAATTCGTTTTTAATTTTTATATCATTAACAATAATTTCATCACCATGACTCAATTCTTAAAGTTAACCATGTTTTTCTTAATCAGTTATCTTTTAACCGCTCAAGAAAACATCACCTTTCAAAAACCGCCCCAAGAAATTTTGGCCTTAGCCGATTTTGAAAGAGCTCCTAGTGTTTCTATGGACACCAAAAAAGAATACATGCTGTTGAGTTACAGAAATACTTATAAAACTTTAGACGATTTAAACCAAGAAGAAATGAGGTTAGCGGGCTTGCGAATAAATCCGAAAACTAACATTTCTAGCACGGTTACTTATATCAATAACCATAAAATAAGGAGAGTTAAAGACGTCAACGAACAAGTTGTAAGCGGATTACCAGACAACGCAAAAATCAACAACATCTCTTGGTCGCCAAACGAAAAATTAATTGCCTTTACCAATACCACTCCCAAAGGAGTAGAACTCTGGGTGATTGACGTGCCCTCTGCCAAAGCCAAAAAATTAACTGCCGACAATCTGAATGCCAATTTTGGCAATCCCTACAGCTGGTTCAGAGACGGTCAGCAATTACTGATTCGTGTCATCCCAGCCAATAAACCCGCCTTAATTGACGAAAAGAAAGATTTGCCAAACGGGCCTATAGCCTCAGAAAGTGAAGGAAAAGTATCGCAAAACAGAACCTATCAAGACTTGCTAAAAAACAAAACAGACGAAGCCAATTTTGAAGCTTTGGTAACCTCCGAACTAAAAATAGTTGACTTAAATGGAAATCTCAAAAACTATAAAGACGCTGGCATATACCTAGACGAAAGTTTTTCGCCTGATGGCAATTATTTAATGGTGACTACCCTCGAAAAACCGTTTTCTTACATTGTGCCTTTGAGTAGATTTCCGCAAAAAAGTGTGGTTTATGACCTCAATGGCAAAGCAATAAAAGTGGTTAATGAAGTGCACCTCAACGAAATTATGCCCAAAGGATTTTCATCTACAAGAATAGGCAAAAGAAGCATGGGGTGGCGAGCCGATTTACCAGCAACCTTATACTTTGTAGAGGCTTTGGATGGAGGTGACCAAGCCAATACGGTTGATTTTAGAGACGAATTGTTTCTTTGGAATGCTCCGTTTAGTCAATTGCCTACTAGCCTGATGAAGATACCTCAACGCTTTAGAGGTGTGATGTGGGGTAATGCATCTACTGCCATAGTGATGGATAGCTGGTACGATACCCGAAACACCAAAACCTATTTGATAAACCCCTCAAAACCTCTTGACAAACCAAAAGTAATCACCGACAGAAATTCTCAAGATGTGTATGCCGACCCCGGACGATTTGAAACCAAAAAAAATGACTTTGGCAGATATGTTTTGGCAATTGAAAACAACAAAGGCTATTTGATTGGCGAGGGTTACACCAAAGAAGGGCAATTCCCGTTTATTGACGAATTTGACTTTGGCACACTTAAAACAAAACGCTTGTACCAATCTAAATTAAAAGACAAAAAAGAAAGTTTACTATCTATAGAAGACGTTAAAAAGGGTGATGTGTTGGTGATGATTCAATCTAAAAATGAGTATCCGAATTATTACTTTAGAAACCTGAAATCAAAAAAAATAAATCAAATAACTTCATTTAAAAATCCGTTTGAAAGTTTAAACAACGTTTATAAAGAAGTTATCACCTACCAAAGAAAAGACGGTGTTGAATTATCAGGAACTTTGTATTTGCCAGCCGGGTATGACAGAACCAAAAAAGATCAGAAATTGCCTTTACTCATTTGGGCATATCCGAGGGAATACAAAGATAAAAACAGTGCGGGCCAAACCACACAAAACCCTAACGAATTTACATTCCCTTATTACGGATCGTTTGTATATTGGGTAACCAGAGGTTATGCCGTGTTAGATGACGCAGCATTTCCAATTGTAGGAGAAGGCAGCAACGAGCCCAACGATACGTTTATAGAACAATTGGTAAGTAATGCCGAGGCGGCCATTAATGCGGTGGATAAATTAGGCTACATCAACAAAAATAAAGTTGGGGTTGGCGGGCATTCTTACGGAGCTTTTATGACGGCTAATTTGCTCACACATTCCAATTTGTTTGCTTGTGGCATTGCCAGAAGCGGAGCTTATAACCGAACTCTCACCCCTTTTGGGTTTCAAAGTGAACAAAGAAACTATTGGGATGTACCAGAAGTGTATAATGGCATGTCGCCTTTTATGAATGCCGAAAAGATGAAAACCCCCTTATTGTTAACCCATGGAGAGGCCGACAACAATCCGGGCACCTTTACCTTGCAAACCGAACGTTATTTTCAGGCCCTCAAAGGTCTTGGAGCACCCGTAAGAATGGTGATATTACCCAAAGAATCTCATGGCTATGTGGCAAAAGAAAATATTTTTCACTTGCTCTGGGAACAAGATCAGTTTTTAGAAAAACACCTCAAAAACTAACCAAGATTCAGGTTTGACTGTGCTTTTTGATAAATCAATATTGTTGTAAATTAGCTTTAGTTGTTATAAATTCATGGAGATTTTATATCTAAAGCTAATTTAGCACATAATAAAATTCTAAAAAATTATTTTGATTTTACCCTGTAATGATTAAATGTCTTTACCAAATCATTTTGCATATACATTACAAATATTGGCAACAAAAACAATGCAAATGACAAAATATATATTTTTGATGAAATTAAAAACAGCAAAACTATAATGGCAATTGCAATCAAAAAAGCCATTAAAATGAGTTTTCTTGAGCCCTCTGCAAATACTTTGTTGATATGAATAGTGTTAGTTTTCTGACAATAATCGCAAGTTAACGCTAATTCATCCCCATGATGTTTTACGTATTCTCCCCTATCGGGGTGTTTAATGGCAATATTGTTTTGACTTTTGCAGTCAGGACAAATGAAATGGTGACTAATCAGCATAATAAAGATAAATTAACGTTAGATATTTAATATTTTTTCACTTAATCCTTTGCATCTTCGCCATAAAAAACCCATCAAACCCGGTTTGGTGACTTAAGATGATTTTTTGATCTACCAATTTAAAATTTTGACCCCATTCACTGGCTAAAAACCATTTTATTTGTTCTTGGTTTTCGGAGGGTAAAATAGAGCAAGTGGCATACACCACTAGTCCGTCTACTTTCACCATTTTGGTGTAGTTTTCTAAAACCTCGCGTTGGGTTTGTTTGATGTTGTTTATAAACTCAGGCTTGAGTTTCCATTTGCTGTCCGGGTTCCTTTTTAGCACTCCTAAGCCACTGCAGGGAGCATCAATTAAAACCCTATCGGCTTTGTCGTGCAGTTTTTTGATCACTTTAGAATTTTCTATAATCCGGTATTCAATGTTGAACGCTTGGCTTCTCTTGGCTCTAATTTTTAGTTGTTTCATTTTGCTTTCATACAAATCTAAGGCTATTATTTGTCCTTTGTTTTGCATGATTGAGGCCATGTGAAGTGTTTTACCACCCGCTCCTGCACAGGCATCTATCACCTTCATGCCGGGTTGCAATTCTAAAAATGGTGCCACTAATTGCGAGCTGGCATCTTGCACTTCAAAGAGGCCCTCTTTAAATGCTTCTGTCATAAACACATTGGCTCTTTCTACCAAAACAAGGGTGTCCTCTTGGTCTTTGAGGGTTTTGGTGTCTATGTTTTCGGCTGCTAATTTTTTTTGTAACTCTGCAGCATCTGTCAACAGCCTGTTGGCCCTTAAAACTACTTGAGCTGTTTTGTTTTGCTCGGCTAATTCTTTGTTCCAAAGGTCTTCGCCAAGTTCTTTTGCCCCAATTTCATCCATCCAATCTGGGATAGATTCTCTGTAGGCTCTTTGTTTTGAAAGTTCGTCAAACCTGCCTTTTATTTTGCGAGAGGGCGTGCCTTCAAATTGTTTCCAATCGGGTAATTTTAATCCTTTTAACGTAGCCCACACCGCAAATAATCGCCACATGTCTTCACGTCCAAAGGGCTCTTTGGCTTCGGCTATGGCAGCATAAAGCCTTTTCCATCGCACCATGTCATAAACCGTTTCTGCCACAAATTTGCGGTCATGACTCCCCCATCGTTTGTCTGATTTGAGGTAAGCAGCCACCACTTTGTCGGCATATTTGTTTTCTGTAAAAATCTCATAAGCTGCATTGATGCTGGCTAAGACTAAATTTCTGTGTAATCTCATAAGGATGATTCTGATTTAGAGGACAATTCAAACCAAGTGTCTTCTTTGGCTTGAAGCTCTTGGATGATGTTTTGCAAGTCTAATGATTTTTTATTAATTTCTTCTTCCGAAAAAGCTTGATTTGCAAATTCAGCTTCAATTTTTTGTTTTTGTTGTTCTAATTGAGCCATATCTTTTTCTAATTTTTTGAGCAATTTTTGTTCATCAAAAGTTAGAGCAGAGGCTGAATTTGTTGGCACATAGACATTAACTGACTTGTCTGATTTTTCAGATTTTTCAGATTTTTCAGTAGGCTCTTGCGAACTCTCATAAGCCCGGTAATCTGAATAATTTCCGGGGAAGTCTACGATGTCTCCTTGCCCATTAAACACCAACAAATGGTCTACAATTTTATCCATAAAATACCGATCATGCGATACCACCACAACACATCCAGGAAAATCTAACAGGTAATTTTCTAAGATATTGAGCGTAACGATGTCTAAATCGTTAGTGGGTTCGTCTAAAATTAGGAAGTTGGGGTTTTGAATCAACACCGTGCACAAATAGAGTCTTTTGAGTTCGCCTCCACTGAGTTTTTCTACAAAATCATATTGCTTTTTGTTGTCGAACAAAAATTTTTCGAGTAATTGCGAGGCACTCAAGATTCTTCCTTTGGCCAATGGGATGTATTCGCCAAATTCTTTAATCACCTCTATAACCTTCTGATTGGGCTTCACTACTATGCCTTTTTGGGTATAATAACCCATTTTGATGGTGTCGCCATGCACCACTTTGCCGGCATCTGGTTGATCTGTTTTGGTCAATAAATTTAAAAAAGTAGATTTGCCCGTGCCATTTTTACCAATGACTCCAATTTTTTCATTTTTCTTGAAATTATAATCAAACTGATTGAGGATACACAAATCTTTAAAATGCTTGGTTACTTTATGAAACTCTACAATTTTGCTCCCCATGCGGTGTGGCACCATTTCTAGCTCTACCACGTGTTCTATTTTGCGGGCAAAGGCTTTTTCTTTGATGTGCTGAAAATCATCTATGCGTGATTTAGATTTGGTGGTGCGAGCTTTGGGCTGTCTTCGCATCCAGTCTAATTCTTTAATATATAGATTTTTGGCCTTGTGCAATTCGGTTTCATGCTGAATTTTTCGCTCTTCTTTTTTGGTTAAAAAGTAGGCATAGTTGCCTTCATAAGTGTAAATTTTGCCGAAATCTAATTCTATAATTTTATTGCAAACGCGTTCTAGAAAATACCTGTCATGGGTAACCATAAAAAGTGTGATGGGTTCTTTGGCAAAATAGGCCTCTAGCCATTCTATCATTTCTAAATCTAGATGGTTGGTGGGCTCGTCTAAAATCATGACATCTGGTTTTTGCAAGAGCAACACGGCCAAAGCTAAGCGTTTTTTCTGGCCCCCAGATAAATACTTCACGGTTTTGTCTAACTCTGGCAATTGCAATTTATACAATATTTCTTGGTATTGTTGTTCAAAATCCCAGCATTGGTGTTGGTCCATCAAATCGAGATTTTTTTGCAAGTTTTCTAAATCGCCTTCGTTGTTTATAGATTTTTCGTAATCGTTTATAATTTTTAATTGCAATATGTTAGACGACAAAATAACCTGCTCTATGGAGAGTTGTTCGTCTAATTGTGGCTCTTGCTCTAAGAAGCCTATGGTTAAGTTTTTTCGTTTTACCACCTGCCCTTTATCTGGCGTTTCTTTGTTCATCAAAATTTTGAGGATGGTGGTTTTGCCTGAGCCATTTTTGGCAATAAAAGCCGTTTTATCCCCTTGATGAATGCTAAAAGACACCTCATCAAAGAGTAATTTATCTCCAAAATTTTTGGCCATATTTTCGGCTGATATCAAATGCATAGTTAAGTTTTATAAAAAAAACCTTCTGCAAAACTACAGAAGGTTTTTGTAAATTGAATATTGAACGTTTTACAAAAAAATTATTTTACTTGACTCACAATGGCTTTAAAAGCATCTGGGTGATTCATGGCCAAATCGGCAAGAACTTTTCTGTTAAGCTCAACACCGCTGTTCTTTAGTTTACCCATAAATTGTGAATAAGACATCCCGTGCAATCTGGCAGCAGCGTTAATACGCATAATCCATAACGAACGGAAATTTCTCTTTTTTTGTTTTCTGTCTCTGTAAGCGTATTGTAAGGCTTTTTCAACAGCGTTTTTGGCAACTGTCCAAACGCTTTTACGTCTTCCGTAATAACCTTTTGCAAGTTTTAATACTTTTTTTCTTCTAGCCCTTTTGGCTACTGAATTTACTGATCTTGGCATAATGTTTAATTTTTTTGAAGCAAGCGGTTGTTACAACTCTTTTGGGCTCTACTTCAGGGTTAATAAATTGTTGAAACCTGAATAATCTTTTAGATTAATCTTAATTGGGCTTTCACATTTTTTTCATCAGCTGCATGAACTAATGTGCTGTGTGTAAGCGCTAATTTTCTCTTTTTTGACTTTTTGGTCAAAATGTGACTTTTGAAAGCGTGCTTTCTCTTAATCTTTCCGGTACCAGTAAGCTTGAAACGCTTTTTTGCACTGGATTTTGTTTTCATTTTAGGCATAGTTTACCAATTTTATATCAATATTCAATTTACTTACTTTTACTTTTAGGAGCTACAAACATAATCATACGTTTGCCTTCTAACACGGGCATGTTTTCTATTTTGCCATAATCTTCTAAATCTTGTGCCAACTTAAGCAACAAAATTTGACCTTGTTCTTTATAGATAATCGATCGGCCTTTAAAAAACACAAAAGCCTTTAGTTTTGCTCCGTCTTTTAAAAACTTAATGGCATTTTTTTTCTTAAACTCATAGTCATGCTCATCAGTTTGCGGACCAAATCTTATTTCTTTAATCACCACTTGTGATGATTTGGATTTAAGGTCTTTTTCTCTTTTCTTTTGCTGATAAAGAAACTTGCCATAATCCATAATCTTGCATACGGGTGGTGTTGCATTTGGTGAAATCTCTACCAAATCTAACTCTAATTCTTTAGCTAAAGTAATGGCTTCTCTTGTTTTTACTACACCTGGTTCAATATTTTCTCCAACCAATCTTACTTCTGGTGAAACAATCAGCTCATTAATTCTGTGTGCTGCCACTTTTTCAACACGTGGGCTACTCCTGGTAAATCTTCTTATTGCTATGACTAAAAAATTTTAAATTAAACTATAAATTCTTGATATGTTTTTTTGACTTCGTTTTGAAAGAACGTTACAAAATCTTCCAGCAACATTTTGGTTTGCTTTTGGTTATCGGTACCTCTTTGTCTTATCGCCACCTGATTGTTTTGTTCTTCTTCTTCACCGATGATAAGCATAAAAGGGAACTTCTTGAGTTCGGCTTCTCTAATTTTCTTGCCAACGGTTTCGTTTCTGTTATCTAACAGGCTGCGAATTTCGTTATTTTCTAACAAAGTAAAAACTTTTTTGGCATATTTTTCATATTTTTCACTCAAACTCAAGATAATAACCTGCTCGGGCACCAACCATAAGGGTAAATTGCCTGCGGTGTGCTCTAACAAAATGGCTACAAAGCGTTCCATGGAGCCAAACGGAGCACGGTGTATCATCACGGGGCGATGCAGTTCGTTGTCGCTGCCCTTGTAAGTGAGGTCAAATCTTTCGGGTAAGTTGTAATCTACCTGAATGGTGCCTAGCTGCCAAGAGCGTCCTAGGGCATCTTTTACCATAAAATCTAGCTTAGGCCCATAAAAGGCTGCTTCGCCATAGGCTACGGTGGTGTTGAGTCCTTTGTCTTGAGCCGCATTAATGATGGCACTTTCGGCCAAATCCCAATTTTTATTGTCTCCTATATACTTTTCGGGTTTTTGGGGATCTCTGAGCGAAATTTGAGCCGTAAAATTTTCGAACCCTAAGGTATTAAACACATACAACACCAAATCGATCACTTTTTTAAACTCTTCGTCAAGCTGCTCGGGGGTACAAAAAATGTGGGCATCATCTTGCGTAAAACCTCGCACACGGGTGAGGCCGTGCAGCTCTCCGCTTTGCTCATAGCGGTAAACGGTGCCAAACTCGGCATATCGTTTGGGCAAATCTTTATAACTCCACGGTTTGTATTTATAAATTTCGCAGTGGTGTGGACAGTTCATGGGTTTGAGCAAAAACTCTTCGCCTTCGGCCGGGGTGTTGATGGGCTGAAAACTGTCTTCACCGTATTTGGCATAATGCCCAGAGCACACATACAATTCTTTCTGACCGATATGTGGGGTAATGACCTGCTCATAACCTGCTTTCTTTTGGGCTTTTTTCAAAAAGTTTTCTAAGCGTTCTCGCAGGGCAGCTCCTTTGGGCAACCACAAGGGTAAGCCTTGGCCAACTTTGCTAGAAAATGCAAAAAACTCTAGCTCTTTGCCTAACTTGCGGTGGTCTCTTTTTTTGGCTTCCTCTAAGAGGTCTAAATACTCTTTAAGGTCTTTTTGCTTGGGAAACGAAATGCCATAAACCCTGGTGAGCTGTTTGTTTTTTTCGTCGCCTCGCCAGTAAGCGCCTGCCACATTGGTAATTTTTACAGCTTTGATGAGCCCGGTGTTGGGCAAATGACCACCTCGGCACAAATCGGTAAAATTATCATGGTCACAAAACGTGATGCTGCCATCTTCAAGGTTTTCTATTAATTCTACCTTAAAGGGATTGTGGTCTTTTTTATAAAATTCTAAAGCTTCGGCTTTGGTGCTGCTTCGCATGCTGAATGCGTGATTGCCTTTGGCAATGTGGAGCATTTTGTTTTCGATTTCGGCAAAATCTTTTTCCTGAAAAGAGGCTTCCCCAAAATCTACATCATAATAAAACCCTTGCTCTATGGCAGGGCCAATGGTGAGTTTGGCTTCGGGAAATTTTTCTAGCAAGGCTTGTGCCATCACGTGTGAGGTAGAGTGCCAAAAGGCTTTTTTGCCTTCGGCATCTTGCCAAGTAAAAAACTTGATGTGGCCATTTTCAAACAAGGGGGTAGCGGTTTCTACTGTTTGATTATTATAGCTAGCAGACAACACGTTTCTTGCCAAACCCTCGCTGATACTTTTGGCCACCTCTAGCACAGTGGTGCCTTTTGGATACTGCCTTTGGTTGCCATCAGGAAAAATTACCTCAATCATTTTTTAAAATTTTTTTAGGTGCAAAGTTACAAAATTTAATTGAGATTGCAATTGCCAAAAACAGCTAATTGCTGTCTGTTATAGAATACAGAAAAGAACGGGGTTGATGTTTGGATTGTTTGTTTCGATTTCAAATAACCCTGGAGGTTTGGTTTTAATCTACTTTACACGAAAAGATTAATGCGTCTGTTAGCGTAGCTTGGATCTTAGGTAGCGGGGGGAGATTTTAAATTTGGCTAAAACCACACGTAAGGATTACT
>DAIRDG010000026.1:0-31567 GCA_036796275.1 Flavobacterium sp. | reverse complement strand
ATTATTTCGCCACTTGGATCGGTATAAAGTAAAGGATTATTGAGGACATAACCAAATCTGTTGAAGTTTTGGGTGTTATAAGGATCTTGAACATAGTTGTCGGGGCTCATAAACTGCCTCAAGATAGGGTCATAAATACGTCCATTCATGTGGATGAGGCTTAACATCTGAAGATGCTAGAGGTCAATCAATCATTAAATAATGTAATGTGAAAATGAAAATAATCAAATATCAGCCAAAAATATTCAGAGATTTCTAAAATAAAAGTAAGAATTAGTATATTTGTAATTTAAAACCATATAGTAATGGCCGAAATCACATTAGAATTTGATCCAAAGAATTCAATGGCTATCAAAACCATTGATTACATCCTTTCTTTAGGTATTTTTAAAAAGAAATCAGCTATCGATTTAGCCCTAGAAGATGAAAAAAACGGTAGGGTAAAAAAGTATAAAAATAGTGACGACCTGTTTAATAAAATTTTGCGTTAATGTATGAAATTTCAACCACAAACAGGTTTGAAAGAAGTTTAAAACTTTGCAAAAAAAGAAATTATGATTTATCAAAGCTAAAAGAAGTTATTGATATATTACAAAAAAACGGAAAATTACCAAATCGATTTAAACCCCATAAATTAACTGGAAATTACAAGGATTGTTGGGAGTGTCATATAAAACCTGATTGGCTTCTTATTTGGAAACAAAATGAAACAACACTAACATTATTGCTCTTAGATACTGGAACGCACAGTGATTTATTTTGAAATAGGTTTTTTGAAATCTCATACCACTCAAACCGCCTGAAGCATTCATCAGGGCTTTGATGCTAAAACAAAAATAATCATTTAAACTAAATTGTCATCTTTTCTGGGAACTGAATAACTTCATCAACACTATATCAATAAAATAAATCCTCTCACCCCTTCAAATCCCGCATTCTTAGTTGGATGCTCACTTGGCCATTCCATTCGTTTTCTTCTACAGAAAACACCAAACTAAAGGGTTGTCTGTTTTGGGTTATAGGGTAATGTTTGCCCAGCCCAAAGCCAATGGCCGCAAAGGGTTCTGATTGTGCTGACTTCACATAAAGCCGTAAGTGTTCTTCATTGCCCATGGTTTTGCCATAGCCGGTATCAAAAACTTGTTGGGTAACAAACACCGGACTCAAGTTGTCTGGTCCAAACGGCTCCATTTGATTAATTAATCTTAAGAGCTTGTGGTCTAAGTCAATCAGGTTTAATTCGGCATCCACTTCTATAGACGGGCTTAGTTGCGAGTCTTCTAAATGTTGTTCGGCATAGGCCTCAAAAGCGGCTTTAAAGGCGTTGTATTGCTCTGCATGGCAAGTCATGCCCGCAGCAAAGAGGTGCCCCCCAAACTGAATAAGATGCTCTGAGCAGTTTTCTAAGGCTTGGTATAAATCAAATCCTTTGATAGACCTGGCAGAGGCAGCCAATACGTCGCCGCTTTTGGTAAACACCACCGTGGGGCGGTAATGTGTTTCAATTAACCGGGAGGCCACTATGCCCACCACACCTTTGTGCCAACGCTCATCAAAAACCACGGTGGCTTTTTTGTGTTGGTCTCCATTATTTATGATTTGTTCTAAGGCCTGTGCAGTAGCCGATTGGTCTAATGATTTTCTTTCGGTATTTAAGAGCTCAATCTCGGCGGCTATTTGTTCAGCCAAAGTTTCGTTGGTTGCCGTAAGCAGTTTAACGGCTTGTTTGCCATGGTCTATTCTGCCGGCTGCATTGATTCTTGGGGCTACAAAAAACACCACATCAGAAATGGTAAAAGTTTTCTTTTTGCGGTTTTTTAGTAAGGTTGATATGCCAATTCTGGGATTGGTGTTGATTACTTGCATGCCCAATTTTGCCAATACTCTGTTTTCTCCAGTCATCGAGACAATATCGGCTCCAATGGCTGTTGCCACCAAATCTAAGTAAACCACCAAATCTTCGGAGGGAGCACCCAGTTTTTCTTGTAGGGCCTGTATGAGCTTGAAGCCAATACCACAGCCACAAAGTTCTTTATACGGATACGCACAATCGGCTTGTTTCGGATTTAGCACTGCAACGGCCTCAGGCAACTCTTCTCCGGGCAAGTGGTGATCACAAATAATAAAATCGATGTTTTTGCCTTTGGCATAGGCCACTTTGTCTATAGATTTGATGCCACAATCTAAGGCAATGATCAAGGTGCAACCTTGTTCTGCGGCTTTATCTATTCCTTCAAAAGACAAGCCATAGCCTTCTTTGTAGCGATCTGGGATGTACGGAAACAACTGTGGTGTTTTGTCTTTTAAATAATCATACACCAATGCTACCGAGGTGGTGCCATCTACATCATAATCGCCAAAAATCATGATGTTTTCTTTTGCTGTAATGGCTTTCAAAACCCTGTTGGTTGCCAGTGTCATGTCTTTCATCAACCAAGGGCTGTGCAAATCTGAAAATTCTGGTCTAAAGTATTTTCGGGCATCCTCATAAGTGCTAATGCCTCTTTGCACCAACAAATGAGCAATGAGCGGCGGAATGTTAAGGCTCTCTTGCAAGTGTTTGATGCTTTGTTGCTCTGGTGTTGGTTTAAGTGTCCATTTCATATTCACTTTTTTAATATATGATTTACTACTCAAAAAAAGTTAGTCTATTTTCTTTAAAATCAAAAATAATCAAAAGTATTCAAAAAATCACTTTTTTAGGCCTTCCACCACCATCACCAGCTCTCCTTTGATGGGTTTGCTTTCAAAGTAAGACAACAAGTCTGCCATGGTGCCCCTTTGGGTTTCTTCAAACAATTTGGTGAGTTCTCTAGAAACACTTGCTTTTCTATCAGGACCAAAATATTGCACAAAGTCTTGGATGGTTTTAATGAGTTTGTGAGGCGACACATAAAAAATCATGGTTCTGCCTTCTGTTTGCAATTGCAACAGTTTGGTTTGTCGTCCTTTTTTATCGGGCAAAAAGCCTTCAAACACAAAGCGGTCATTTGGCAAACCACTGTTTACTAAAGCCGGCACAAAAGCGGTGGCCCCCGGCAAGCACTCTACCGTAATATCATGAGCAATGGCTTCCCTAACCAGCAAATAGCCGGGGTCTGATATAGCCGGAGTGCCCGCATCGGTGATCATGGCTATCTGGGTGTTTTGTTTTAGTTTAGCAACCCAATGCTCGGCTGTTTTGTGCTCGTTGTGCATGTGATGGCTGTGCATGGGAGTAGTAATTTGATAGTGTTTTAGCAACTTCCCACTGTTGCGGGTGTCTTCTGCTAAAATAAGGTCAACTTGTTGCAACACCTCAATAGCCCTCAGGGTGATGTCTTTTAAATTGCCAATAGGGGTAGGCACCAAATATAATTTAGACATAAAATTTCATGATTAATGCTCAAATTTTAACAGCCAATTCGAGATGTTTTTTTTGTCGGTTTGCAATTGTTGTTTGAGGGCTTCCACCGATTCAAATTTTTGTTCTTCGCGGTGCATGTGCAAAAAATGAACCCGGATGGTTTGGTCATAAACATCGGTCTCAAAGTTAAAAAAATGAACTTCTAAATGTTGCTTGGTGCCATCTACGGTGGGGTTCAGACCAATATTCATCATCCCAAAAACCCATTGGTTGTTCAAAAAACTTTTCACCACATACACCCCATTTTTAGGAATGAGCTTATAGTCTTCTTCCAAAAAAAGATTGGCTGTTCTAAACCCAATTTGCCTGCCTAGTTGTTTGCCTTTTACCACCTTGGCTGTGATGTAATACTGATAGCCCAAGTAATTGTTGGCTGTTTGCACCTCGCCCTGCGTTAAGGCATGTCTTATTTTGGTTGAACTAATTGAAATTTGTTCTATTTCTTTGGCCGAAATTTGCATCACTTCAAAGCCGTGAACTGTGCCAAAAGCCGTTAAATCATTTATATCTGCAGTGCGATTTCTGCCAAAACGATGGTCATAACCAATAATAATTCCTTTGATGTTGGCATGCTTCACCAACACCTCTTCTATAAACTCTTGGGCTGTGAGCCTCGAAAAATCATAATCAAACGGATGAATGATCAAATGATCGATGCCCGTTTTTTCAAGCAACTCGGTTCTTTCTGCAATAGTGTTGAGCAATTTAATATCGGCATGTTGTTGCAAAACCATACGCGGATGCGGGAAAAACGTGAGTAAAACTGCAGGAGCTTGGTGTTCTTTTTTATACGTCAGTAATTTTTTGATGATTTTTTGATGACCCAAATGCACGCCATCAAAGGTGCCCAAGGTGAGCACTGTTTTTTCGGTACTTTGAAATTGATATATCGAAGAAAATGTTTTCAATGTTGTTTATTTTATAAGATATTGAGCCGTTAAAAAATCGGCAATTTTTCTGTCGTTTGACAATCTTGGCAATTTGTTTTGTCCCCCCAATTTTCCTTGGCTGCTCATATAGGCTTTAAACCCATCTTTTTGCACCACCGAAATTTTGAGGGTTTGCAAAATATTTCCTGATATCAAATCTTTATAGTAGATATTCTGGGCTTGCATAGCGTCATCAATTAACAATGCTAAGCCGTTTAAATTTTCAGGAATGTTATCAAACTCAATAAACCATTCATGATAGGGCAAACCCTCTGCAGGATTTACTTGAGGTGTCACAGAAAACTCGCTGATCTGCAAGCCAAATTCTTCCACAGCTTTTAGTAAAGCAAACTCTACTTCTTTGGCAATCACATGTTCACCAAACGCCGAGATATAATGCTTGATTCTACCAGTTACTACTATTCTGTGCGGATTTAGTGATGTAAACATGATTGTATCCCCAATATTATATGCCCACAAACCTGCGTTGGTAGAAATAATTAAGGCATAATTTACCCCCAATTCAATGTCTGCAATGGTATAGCGTTTGGGGTTTTCTGCAAAAAATTCGTCGGCTTTCACAAACTCATAAAAAATTCCTGAGTTGAGTAACAACAACATCCCTTTTTCGGTTTGGGTATCTTGATAAGCAAAAAACCCTTCGGAGGCCGGAAACAGCTCTATGCTATCTACTTTTTTGCCAATCAAGGCTTCCATTTTGGCTCTGTATGGTTCGTAATTGACCCCGCCGTACACAAACAAATTGAAATTTGGAAACAATTCGGCGATGCTTTTGCCCGAAGCGGCTTTTAGTTTTTCAAAATACATTTGCACCCATGACGGTATTCCTGAAATCACAGTCATATTCTCTGCAATGGTTTCTTTCACAATGGCATCTACCTTGGTTTCCCAATCGTCTATGCAGTTGGTTTCATAAGATGGTAACCGATTTTTTTGCAGATATTTTGGCACATAATGAGCCACTATGCCCGATAATCGACCGAGTTTAATGCCGTTTTCGCTTTTAAGCGTTGGGTTGCCCTGCAAAAAAATCATTTTGCCTTGCACAAAATCTGTTTTGCCTGTTTTATAAATATAAGACAACAAGGCATTTCTGGCTGCATTGATGTGATGCGGCATGCTTTGTTTGGTTAGTGGAATATATTTGGCTCCTGAAGTGGTTCCGGAGGTTTTGGCAAAATAGATTGGTAAACCAGGCCACAAGACATTTCGCTCGCCTTGTTTTATTTTTTCGATATAAGGGCGATGACCTTCATAATCGGTGATTGGAACATTTTTTTGAAAGTCTTCAATTGTTTTAATCTGATTAAACTGGTGGTCTTTGCCAAACGAAGTGTTTCGGGCTTCTTTGATTAATGCTTCAAAAACTTTTTGTTGGGTTTTTATGGGGTTGTTTAACCATTTTTGGGTTTTGAGGTGCTCCAATTGAGCATATTTTTTGGCCAATAAAGATTTTAATGACATCATGTTTATTCAAAATTGATAAATTTGGTGGGGTCAAACGGGATGCCATCTTTCCACAATTCAAAATGCAAATGTACCCCAGTGGTTTCGCTACCAGAATTGCCTACAATGCCCAAAACTTCTGCGGTTCTTACTACATCGCCTTTGCTTTTGGTAACAGAGGCGGCATGTTTATAAATGCTTGTAAGGCCTTCCGCATGATTGATGATGATGGTGTTGCCAGTGTTAGGGGTCCAATCAGAAAAAATAACGGTGCCATTGGCCACCGACTTAAACGGGGTGTCTTTGGGCACCACCACGTCTACCGCATAGTGTCTTTTTTGGGCATCAAAACCATCTGAAATGATGCCTTTTACCGGAGAAAAAAATACCAAACTCACATTAGACACTACTTTTTCGAATAAGTTATATTTATCTTCTTTGGCTACAAATTCTCTCAGTTCTTTTTCTTCTTTTGTTGGAGGATTAATGGTAAAATCTTCCACACTGATGGCCGCCAAAATAGAGTCTCTGTCATAAGTGGCATATTCTAATTCGCCACGCAATAATTTTTGAAGCGATTCCACATACAGTTGATTTTCTTTGATACTCTGCTCAAGTCTTTCTGATTTAAGAGCCAATTCTGTGGCTTCTTTTTTCAAGTCATCTGAGGCATAACCCGGAATGTATTCTCTGAGTGGGGTAAAGGCAATGATATAAGTGGTAACCGAAATGATCAAGATAGAAGACACCATCACCACCACAAACACATTCATCAAATTGAGTTGAAAAGAAAATTTTTCCTCAAACGTTTCATCATTCAGTAAAATCAAACGGTTTTTAGACGTAAGCTTCTCAATGATATATTTTTTAAACTGCTTAAACCTCGACATTCTAATAAAAATTTCGGTAAATATACACAAAACCCACAAAAGTTAGAACGTAAATTTTGGCTATATTTTGCATATATCACCCAATATATTACTAACTTTGCACAAAAATTTAGTTATGACATCTCTATCAATTTTCCTGGCAATAGGCCCAATGCAAGTTGCTTTAATTGTGGGTATAATTTTGTTAATTTTTGGTGGTAAAAAAATTCCTGAACTCATGCGTGGCTTAGGCAGCGGCATCAAAGAATTTAAAAACGCCGCCAAAGACGATGATCCAAAAGACAAAACTACCGAAGAAGAAAAAAAGTAAAGTGTTTAAAAAATTTGTAACTTGCTAAAAATTAGCAAGACCATGATTTTTAAAATTCCTTTACAAAACATCTTGTTTTTAGACATTGAAACGGCTTCAGAAAAAAAATCATTTTTTGACTTAGACGATGAAACCCAATTTCTTTTTGATTCCAAAACAGCCTACCAACGCAAAGACGAATTTACCCCAGACGAGTTTTATGATCGGGCAGGCATTTGGGCCGAATTTGGCAAAATTATTTGCATCTCTGTGGGCTTTTTTTTCTATAAAAACGACATCAGAAAGTTTAAAGTAACCACTTTTTTTGGGGACGAAAAAAAAATACTCTCCGATTTTGCCAATCTCATCAATCAGCATTACACAGAACCTTCCAAAGTATTTTGTGGACACAACATCAAAGAGTTCGACATCCCCTTTATAGCCAGACGTTACATCATCAATGGTTTATCGCTACCCGAAAAACTTAATTTATTTGGCAAAAAACCTTGGGAAATCAACCACCTAGACACCATGGAATTGTGGCGTTTTGGTGATTATAAAAACTTCACCTCCCTCAGGTTACTGTCTCATGTGCTTGGCGTGCCTTCTCCCAAAGACGACATAGACGGCTCTGAAGTTAATTACGTGTATTGGGTAGAAAACAACCTCGATAGAATCATCACCTATTGTGAAAAAGACGTGGTTACCGTGGCACAAATATTATTACGCTTGCAAAACCAAGAGCTTTTAGTCACAGACGATATTATGCACGTGTAAAATTTTGAGAAGCACATCGCTTGGGCTTTATCTTAAACGTCATTCAAGCCCCTGCGTTTTAGTTGTTTTTGCCCATCAAGTTTTTCTAAACAGCCAAAGAGCTTCCGTTGGTCGCTTTTGTCTATTAACAAAAACTAATCATGGGCATGCAACAAGCTATCACTGGTGGCTTGGCTAGCAATAGCTTGGTTTTTAGTCTATCAACTGATTAAAAAACATCAAAAAAGAAGACAATAACAACACCCACAGCACAAAGTTCTTGTACTTTTGATCACGAATGTTTTCTAAATAATTGGCCCCCAAAACCGAAACCGGATAAATAACAAAAAGTAATTGGGTTGCCTTTTTTTGAGATGACACCACAAACACCATAAACCCAAAAATTACAAAAACAATCAACTTGCGGTAGGCATTTTTTTTAATTTGCGTTTTAGAGCCATACAACATCAACATATTGATTAAAAAAATTAGAGCAAAAGCCACCAAAAAAGAAAAACCCACATGCTCTTTAGTCGATTCAAAAACATCTAACTTAAACTTTGTTTGTAGCTGACTTAAAAACATTTCTTTATAATCAAACTCTAAAACCACACCTAAAGTTATGAAAATTAGAGCCACAAAAAACAAAGAAACCAGTGGCACTAATAAATTTCTGTAGTCTCGCTGAAAAGACGTTACCACAGAAAAATAGATCATGGCCATAAAAATAAAGGCCCAAAACTCAAAAATAACTCCTGCTAAAATTAAAAAAGAAGCATCAAAAATATTGCGTTTAATGTGCTTAGAGGCATCCATATTCAAAAGCAAATTAAAGCCAAAAAGCACAAATATAACAGACAAAGCAACTTGCCAAGACAAAAAGACATTGGGTATCATCAACATCATTAACACCGCAATCAAAAAAGCATAACTGTTGTTTTTGGTAATGTCTTTTTTATGGCATATTCTTTCAATAATAATTAACCCGATAACTAAAACAACCAAAACGCCCAAAGATTTTAGTAACAAACCCCACTCAAACACTTCTGCTTTTTGAATTGAATATATCACAGAGCACAACAACAATACAACCGTTAAAATAACGTAAATAATGGGGTTAGTTTTTTCAAAAAATCTTGCTATCATCAGATATTTTTGTAATTTTGTAACAACAAAGATAATTGAAGTTTTTTAGTCTTACTAAATTTTTTAATATGAAAGCCGTTTTCGAATTTATTGAGTATTTATTTGTAGAAATTTTATTTTTCCCCTACGATTTTTTAAGAGGTATAGAAGAGTCTTCATGGTGGGGAGCCAATGCGTTTAGTTGGGGTTTTATGGGTATTTGTATATACTATTTGGTATACTGGCACAAGCAAATTTTGGTTTACAAAAAAAATAATGAAGATGAGCAAGACACCACGGCCCATTCTTTTTTAAAGTAATCAAACACCAAAATACTAAAAGCTACCAAAAACGGTAGCTTTTTTATTTTACCACAAAAAAAAACAGCGAATTTTATTCGCTGTTTTTATGATAAGTAAGCTAAAATTAGCCTAAAGCAACCCTTTTAAAAGCAGTAACTGTAAGGTTAGCATCTACAGATTTAATGTAGGCCGCTACACTCATGCTACCGTCTTTAATGTAATCTTGGTTTACCAAAGTGTTGTCTTTAAAGAAACGATTGAGTTTACCTTTAGCAATGTTTTCTAACATGGCTTCTGGTTTGCCTTCGGCTCTTAATTGATCTTTGGCAATTTCAATTTCTTTGGCTATGGTATCCGCATCTACACCTGCTTCATCAAGGGCAATAGGATTCATGGCAGCAGCTTGCATCGAAACGTTTTTGGCGGCTTCATCGGCACCGGCTACGTTGGCAGATAAGGCAGTGATAACTGCAATTTTGTTACCAGCATGAATATAAGACCCTACAAAAGCACCTTCAATTCTTTCAAAAGAACCAATTTCAATTTTTTCACCAATTACACCAGTTTGCTCAATTAATTTTTCGGCAACTGTAATACCACCAAAATTTGCATTCAACAAGTCTTCTTTGGTCTTGTAATTTAAAGACATGTTTGCAAAATCATGAGCTAATTGCACAAAACTTTCGTTTTTGCCCACAAAGTCGGTTTCGCAATTAAGCGTAATGGCTACACCAACAGTTTTGTCAGCATTTACCACAGCAATTGCAGCACCTTCTGTTGATTCTCTGTCTGAACGGTTGGCAGCAACTTTTTGTCCTTTTTTTCTTAAAACTTCAATTGCTTTTTCAAAATCTCCATCAGCTTCTACTAATGCTTTTTTGCAGTCCATCATACCAGCTCCGGTAGTTTGTCTTAATTTATTTACATCTGCAGCAGTAATTGTCATTTGATTATTTTTTATGTTGTTAATATTAGTTTTTAATAAAAATCCAAATTCTTAATCTTGTTAACGAGAAAAAGAATCTGGATTTATAGGTTTTTTATCATCCTTAAGCTTCAGTTTCTTCTTCTGTAGCAGTTGGTTCAATAACTTGATCTAAAACTTCAGTTTCTTCTTCATGTTCATCTACCGGAAGATCAGATTTTTCTGATCCTTTTTGAGCATTGCCTTCATTGATGGCATTGGCTACAATCGATAAAATTTTCTCTATAGATTTTGAAGCATCATCATTAGAAGGAATTACGTAATCAATCAGTCTTGGGTCAGAGTTGGTATCTACCATGGCAAACACTGGAATGTTTAATTTATTTGCTTCTCTTACTGCAATGTGTTCTGCCTTTACGTCTACTACAAATAAAGCAGCAGGTAAGCGAGACATATCTGCAATTGAACCTAAGTTCTTTTCAAGTTTTTCTCTGAGACGTGAAATTTGTAATTTCTCTTTTTTAGACAAGGTTTCAAAAGTACCATCTTTTTTCATACGGTCTATAGATCCCATTTTTTTAACAGCTTTTCTGATGGTTACAAAGTTTGTAAGCATACCACCTGGCCATCTTTCAGCAATGTAGGGCATGTTGCAAGCCTGAGCTTTATCTGCTACAATGTCTTTAGCTTGTTTTTTGGTGGCTACAAAAAGCACCTTTCTGTTTGAAGCGGCAATTTTTTTAAGGGCTTCAGTAGCCTCTTCTAATTTTGCTGCAGTTTTGTATAAGTTAATAATATGGATGCCATTGCGTTCCATATAAATGTAGGGAGCCATGTTAGGATCCCATTTGCGAGTCATGTGTCCGAAATGTACACCAGCCTCTAATAAGTCTTTGACGTCTATTTTGTTTGCCATTTTTTTAGTAGTTTACGTTCCGTTGTTAGCAATAAATTTTTCAATTTTGTGTAAAATTCAATTTATTTAGATGCTAAACTAACTTTCAAAACCTGTGTTTTGAAATAACGACAGTTAATAATTTTAAATTTAATAATAACGAAAATCTGAACTTGAGATTAACGTTTAGAGAATTGAAACTTCTTACGAGCTTTCTTTTGTCCAAATTTCTTACGCTCAACCATTCTAGGGTCTCTGGTAAGTAATCCTTCTGGCTTCAAGATGGCTCTGTTGTCTGCTTCTACTTCGCACATAGCTCTAGACAACGCTAGTCTAATAGCTTCTGCTTGACCAGTGGTTCCGCCACCATATACATTTACAGTTACGTCATAAACTTCAGCGTTTTCTGTCATGTTAAGCGGTTGCATCACTTTGTATTGCAAAGTAGCCGTTGGGAAATAAGTTTCAAAGGCTTTTTTGTTAACCGTGATGTTTCCATTACCTGGCTTTAAGTAAACTCTTGCAACAGATGTTTTTCTTCTTCCAATTTTGTGAATAACTTCCATTCTTTGATGTTATTTAAAGTTAATTAATTTCGGATTTTGCCCCTCTTGTTTGTGTGCAGCTCCGTCATAAACTTTTAAATTTCTGAAGAGTTGTGCCCCCAATTTGTTTTTTGGCAACATTCCTTTGATGGCTTTTTCTACTACTCTAGATGGGTTTTTGGCCATCATGACTTTTGCAGTTAAGCTTCTTTGTCCTCCTGGATAACCTGTGTGTCGGATATATGTTTTATCCTCTAGCTTGTTACCAGTTAAGTTGATTTTTTCTGCGTTGATAACCACTACGTTATCACCACAGTCTACGTGTGGGGTAAAATTTGGTTTGTGTTTTCCTCTTAATAGCTTGGCTACTTCTGAAGCTAATCTTCCCAAATTGTGACCCTCAGCATCTACCATAAGCCATTCTTTTGAAACGGTGTTTTTGTTGGCAGATACAGTCTTGTAACTTAATGTGTTCACAATTTTTATTTTAAATTAAACATTCCATTCCCCCAACAATATCAAATTGATATGGTTTTAGGGGTTGCAAAAGTACAATTAATTATCATAATACCAAAGACCTAACCAAAAAGTTTTATTTTTTTATGCTACCCTGCAAGTTTTGATTTTTACAGTTCAAAACAATTCAACTATATTAAAAAATATAACAGTTGTTTGTTGTTTTGTGACATTTCTTTAAATAAATTTGTATAATTTTAATTAGCATCAAATTGGGGGCAACGACTTTTGGTTTTTGTCACACATTTTTTTCAGTAAATTATAAACTAATGAAACCAGATTTATTTTCAGCACCAGATTATTATCAATTAGATGATTTACTATCAGAAGAGCACAAATTGGTGCGAAGTGCTGCCCGAGAGTGGGTAAAGCGTGAGGTTTCCCCCATCATAGAAGAATATGCCCAAAAGGCAGAATTCCCGGTGCAAATCATCAAAGGTTTAGCGGATATAGGTGCTTTTGGGCCATACATTCCAGAGAGTTATGGCGGAGCTGGGCTAGATCAAATTTCATACGGACTCATTATGCAAGAAATTGAAAGAGGCGATAGTGGTGTTCGCTCAACAGCTTCTGTGCAATCTTCGCTGGTGATGTATCCTATATACAACTATGGCAACGAAGCACAAAGGCAAAAATATTTACCCAAATTAGCCTCGGGTGAGTTAATGGGATGTTTTGGACTCACAGAACCAGATTATGGCTCTAACCCCGGTGGGATGATTACCAATTTTAAAGACATGGGTGATCATTATTTACTCAACGGGGCAAAAATGTGGATTTCAAATGCCCCATTTGCAGACATTGCGGTTGTTTGGGCCAAAAATGAAGCTGGGAGAATTCACGGACTCATCGTAGAAAGAAGTATGCCAGGCTTTTCTTCGCCAGAAACTCATAACAAATGGTCTTTGAGAGCTTCTGCTACCGGAGAGTTAATTTTTGATAACGTAAAAGTGCCCAAAGAAAACTTGTTGCCCAACAAATCTGGCTTAGGGGCTCCACTTGGTTGCTTAGATTCTGCCCGTTATGGCATTGCTTGGGGAGCCATTGGGGCAGCCATGGATTGTTATGACACAGCTTTAAGGTATGCCAAAGAACGCATACAGTTTGACAAACCCATTGGAGCCACCCAATTGCAACAAAAAAAACTAGCCGAAATGATTACCGAAATCACCAAAGCTCAAATGCTTACTTGGAGGCTGGGCGTATTAAAAAATGAAAACAAAGCCACCACTGCTCAAATATCAATGGCCAAACGAAACAATGTGAACATGGCCTTAGAAATTGCCAGAGAAGCTCGTCAGATACTTGGAGGCATGGGCATTTCTGGCGAATATAGCATCATGCGTCACATGATGAATTTAGAATCTGTGGTTACCTATGAAGGCACACACGACATTCATTTGTTGATTACCGGGATGGACATCACCGGATTAAATGCTTTTAAGTAATTGATTTTTAATCATTAGAAAATATGAAAACAATTTATTGGAACTATTTGAGTTTATTATTTGTAAGCTTATCTTTAATTACGCTTTTGGGTGTAGTTATTTTTAATGCCTCCAAAGAATATAGTTTTTTAGTGTCTTCTTTTGTTATTTTGTATTTGATAACCAACAATGTTTATTACAAAAAACTAACCAAAGAGAAAAACAAAGAAATATTTGATTTAAAATTAAAGCTCAACAAATTTTTAAACTAGTTATGCCTTTTTTCTCACGGTTTTTTGTTCAATTCTTTTTTCAAATTTTTCCCCTTTAAAAATCCGGTTAATCATGATGCCCGGTATATGAATTTGATTGGGGTCTAGGCTGCCTGCTGGAACCAACTCCTCAACTTCGGCTATAGTAATTTTGGCGGCACCTGCCATCGGGGCATTAAAGTTTCGGGCAGTGCCTTTAAAAATTAAATTACCTGCTTCATCACCTTTCCATGCTTTTACAATAGAAAAGTCTGCCTGAAAAGCATGTTCTAAAACGTGCATTTTGCCATTAAATAGTCTTACTTCTTTGCCTTCGGCTACTTCTGTGCCATAGCCAGCCGGGGTATAAAACGCTGGAATACCTGCTTGTGCAGCCCGGCATTTTTCGGCCAATGTGCCTTGTGGGGTTAGCTCTACGTCTAACTCGCCCGAGAGCATCTGACGCTCAAATTCTGCATTTTCTCCTACATAAGAAGAAATCATTTTTTTGATTTGTTTTTTTTGAAGCAGTAAGCCTAAACCAAAATCATCAACGCCTGCATTATTTGATATGCATGTGAGTTCATTAACCCCCATTTTTACTAATTGAGCAATGCTGTTTTCAGGAATGCCGCACAAGCCAAATCCCCCTAGCATGATGGTCATACCGCTTTCAATGCCTTGCAAAGCGTCTTCCACGTTTTTTACCGTTCTTTTTATCATGGCTATTGTTTATAAAGTAAAGATATTAAATTTTGGAGGATAACACCAAATATTTGTTAGGTTAAGATTTCTCAAATCAACGTTTAAGCAGATAAAACTCCGCTAAAATTTTGAGGTAATCTTTAATAGAGGTAAACTCAAAATTTAGAGTGCTTTTTATTCTTTCATGGCTAAACAATTCTTTTGAATGTAAAGATTTTGCCATGGCTCTGCTAAGTTGTCTTTTTTGAAAAAACAATAAACTCTTAAGCCAATCTAGTCTCCAAGCTAAGCTTGTCATCCATGGTTTGGCATATAGCTTTGGTTTTTTGAGGCCAAGGATGTCACAAATCTCAAAAACTAATGTTTTATAATTAATGTTTTCTGCTATAATCGTATAACGGTATCCTTGGTTGGTGCTTTGCATCAATTGAAACATCACTTTAACTAAATCTGTAACAGCCACAAAGCCTGAGCTCCCCAGCGTATAAAAATTGATGCCCTTTGATATTTTACTAAAAATTACCCCACTGCCTTCATCCCAAAATCCTGGCCCTAATATAACCCCCGGATTCACAATTACCATAGGTAGGCCTTCTTGAAATCCTCTGTATACTTCCATCTCGGCCCCGTGTTTAGACAAGGCATAATCGCTGTGAGGTTTTTCAGATAACCAAGGCGTTTCTTCATCAACAATGGTGTCAGGTGGCACCAAGTCGCCTAAAGCAGCAATGGAGCTAACATAACAAAATTTTTTAACTTTTTTGTGTAATGAAATGTTTACCATATTGGCCGTACCCTCTTGGTTTACTTTGAGCAAGCTTTCATGGTCCTTGGGGTCAAATGAAATTTTGGCAGCACAATGATAAACATAACTATCTGGGGTAATGTGAGCCTCTAAAGACGGAATGTTGAGAATGTTGCCTTTTACCCATTTTATTTGATCATAAAGTTCTGACTGGTGATATAGTCTAAAAACTTCTTTGGTTTTTTCTTTGGAAACTTCTGTTCTATATAAGACCGTAACAGGTTGCTGTTGTTGTAATAGATACAAACACAAATGTGACCCAACCAATCCTGTGGCACCTGTTACAAAATTCATATTTCTATTTTAGGTTGAGGCATCTATCTTTTTTGAAAACTTCATTTTATATACGGCATAAAAAACCAAACCTACTAATATATACGGAAAGGCCATCAACCAAACGATGCCATCATTGATGGCTTCTGCTTTGCCACCGCCTTCTTCGCTCTCTAAAACCGCACGGCACATGGAGCATTGGGCAAAAGTGAAATAGTGTCCTAAAAAGAATAAAATTACGACAAAGGTTATTTTTTTAAGCATAATAAGGTGAAATCATCCAATAAACAATTACCCCAGTAATGGCTACATAAAGCCACAGCGGGAAGGTGTATCGGGCTAGTTTTTTGTGTGCTTCAAAGTTTTTGTCGAGGGCCTTTACGTAGGTAAATAACACAAACGGAATAACCACTATAGACAACAAAATGTGCGAAATTAGAATAAAAAAATATACAGTTCGGATAAACCCTTCACCACCATAGGGAGTAGAATCTGCAGTCATGTGATAGGCTACATACATCAATAAAAACAGCACCGAGCACAACAAGGCAATTTTGTTGAGGGTTTCGTGAATTTTTCTTTTGCCTTGTTTAATGGCTATTAAAGAGCTAATAAGCAACACTGCCGTAAAGGCATTGATAGTAGCATAAATAGGCGGCAAAAAAGATAATGGCTCTACTTGTATGCCAAAATCTTTGAGTTTGATGCCTGATAAAATAGCCACTGCTATTGGGATGACAATTGACACCGCAATGATGTATTTGTTTAGTTTTTTTTCGGTTGTGGTTGCGTTCATGTTATTCTTTTAATAAGACGTTTATATCTTGCATGATAGAGGCAATGCTCTCTTCTTCTAAGCCATCATAGTATACAATCGGGTTGCCAAAGTTGTCTTTTCTGCTTCTGATGTTGCCTTTTTTGTCTACCAAGGCAAACAAGCCAGAGTGTTCAAAACCACCATCTACGTTTGGGTTTTGAGCGGCATACAAATTAAATCCCTTATTTGAAATGTTAAAAATATAATCTCTGTTGCCTGACAAAAAATGCCAATGCGGATGTGTAACCCCTAATTCTTCGGCATGGGCTTTTAGCACATCGGGGGTGTCATAATCTGGATTGATGGTGATGGAAATGATGCCAAAATTGTCTTTTGATTCAAAATTTGAGGCAATTACCTTCATGTTTTCATTCATCTTTGGGCAAATGGTTGGGCAAGTTGAAAAGAAAAACTCTACCACATACACTTTGCCAAGCATGGTTTGATGGGTGATTGTTTCGTTATTCTGATTGGTTAAGTCAAATTGTGGCACAGCCCCTATGGTTTGAATCACTTGTTCGGAAGTTTCATTAACCCCACCGTTCAATCGGTTGGTGTCTTTGATGGTACCTCCTTGAATTCTATCGATGATTCTTGGAATAAAAATAATCCCAAACACCAATAAAATAAAAGAAATACCAATATATGATTTGTTTTTCATGTTAGTTTTTCTTGCGTTGGTTCGGATCATTTTTTTTAAGAGCCAATCGGTATTCTCTTAGCAATATTTTTACATCGTCTGTCATTTCATTGTGTAATTCTGCTGCCGAAATCGTATTGTAACTCTCTTTGTATTCCTTATCGTTTTTGCTATTTCTGCCTCGGATGTTTCTGTCTTTATCTACTATAAATACTTGAGAAGTGCCAAAAGCATCTTGCATGTTTTGTTTAACTCCCAAGCTGTTAAAATAGCTTACAATTTCTTCATCGGGCACAAATACAAATTCCCAACGGTTTAAATCGCTCATTCGCATTAATTTGTCTTTGATGATTTGAACATCCGCTTGGGTAGATTCGCTGCAAACCATAACGAGTTGCAGGTCTTTAAAGTCTTTGTATTTATTGAATACCTTTTGGTTGAGGTTAAAAAAATTGGCTTTGTTGTCATTAAGATTTTTTGCTGGAAATCCCAAGATGGTAATTTTGCCGTCTAGTTTTACGTCGAATTGCTTTTGCCAGGCCACCGGAAATTCGGGTATATTGTCTTTAACAACGTCTAAAAATAAAGAGTTGTGAGAAGCTAGTGCAAAAAACAAATACACAAAAATGGGCAAGATAAAGAGACTAACTAAAACTATGGTTTTCTTCATAAAACAAGCACTTAGGTGTCTTTAATTTAGTAAAAAAGACAACATGCAAAATTAAAAAAAAAGACGGTGATTAAACCGTCTTATATACAATAATGTTGTGTTAAAAATTCCATTTAACAAAGGAGGTGTTTTTAACATCAAAGATATAGTCTCCTTCCACCAACAAAATAAAAGCCAAATAGATAGCCAAGAATACAAACGTCCAAACTACTGCTCTTCTGAGGCTAGATTTTTCATCTCGCATGTGCATAAAATCCCAAGTGATGTAGTAGGCTTTTACGATGGTAAGCACCAAGAAAATCAAGTTTAGCGGCGTAGTAAAAATAAAAATACCTAAGAGTAAATTCAGAATTACAGCTCCAAAACCACCTTCAAACGGTGAAACAAACGGTTTTAATAAAATTTCAGGTCTCAAAATCCCTAAAACGACTTCAATAAGGGTTACAATTGTTAGAAAAATAAAAACTCCCCATATTTTTTGTTCGTTCGACTTAAACTTCAATCGTCCTCTGAATATTGCTAAGTTATGTGCGTGTGCCATGTTGTTTTATACTAAAAAAATTATACTAAATAGAAGAAGGTAAATACAAAAACCCAAACCAAATCTACAAAATGCCAATACAAACCTGTTTTTTCTACCATTTCGTAGCTTTTTCTTTTTTCGTAAGTGCCCAAAAGCACATTAAAGAAAATGATGATATTCAGGATTACGCCTGATAATACGTGAAACCCGTGAAACCCGGTAATGAAGAAGAAAAAGTTGGCAAATAATTTTTGTCCGTACTCATTTCTCACCAAGCTAGCCCCTTCTACCACATAGGCTATGTTTTGAAGTTGAGCTTCAGATGCTTCTCTTGTTAATACCGTTTTGTGTTTTTCTTTGTTTAAAGAGGGGTGAAGACCAGCTTCTGCTTTAGATGGTTTGTATAACGTTTCGGTTCTAATCAACAATTTTGGATTGGCTTCAAAGCTTTTTACCACATCCTCAACGGTGTAAGTAGGCAAAGCAGATTCTCCCATAAACCAAATGCCATTGCCTCTGGTGTGTTGGCTTCTTTCTGAAGGTGAGGCTGTTACAAAATTTGCCAAGGCCACACGTTTACCGTTTTCGTCTACAAATTGCAAAATAGCTCCTCCTTTGGTTTCTAAAGCTCCATATTCGCCTTTGATGAAGTTTTTCCATTCCCAAGCTTGTGAGCCTAAGAAAATAAAACCCCCAATGATGGTTAAAAATAAATAAAATGCTACTTTACTTTTATTGTTGTTGTGCCCGGCATCTACTGCCAATACCATGGTAACCGACGAAAAAATAAGAATAAACGTCATTAAAGCTACGTAGTACATAGGAGCATTTACACCATGCAAAAACGGGAAGTGATTAAACACCTCATCGGCTATTGGCCAAACTTCCATAAACTTGAATCTTGAAAATCCGTAAGCAGCCAAAAAACCTGTGAAGGTAAGTGCATCTGAGGTGATAAAAAACCACATCATCAATTTTCCGTAGCTTGCTTTCATTGGCTCATTATTGCCAACACTCCATACATTTTCTTCAGAAGAAACAACTGTTGAATCCATAAATATGTTTTAGTTTTAAAAAAGTTTTCAAATTTATGCTTTTTTTTTGATTAATAAAAATTCAAAAATAAAAACAATAAAAGCCACAAAAGGCCCAAAAAATGCCAAAAAATTACCCCTAATTCTATCCCAATGTGTTGAACAGGCGTGTATTTTTTCCTTAACTGATTGATTATGATGACCGTAAGGGCAATAAAGCCAGCCAATAAATGCACCAAATGCAAAATAACGACCACATAAATAAACGTGGTGGTAACGTTGCTAAAACTTCCGGTAAAGTAAAAACCACTGTTTACAATTTCCTGAAAACCATACAGTTGCAGTAAAAAGAAAGCAATGGCCAACAAAAATGTTAAAAATAGCTGTCCGGTTGCCAACGATTGTTTATTTTTTTTCACCAAATGCCAAGCTGCTTGAAAGGTAACACTGCTGATTAAAATAACCAATGTGCTCACCCAAAAGGAGGCAGGAAACTGAAAATCAGCCAACCAGTCTTTTCGTGAAGAGCTTACCACCACGGCACTGGTAATTCCAGCAAACATCATCACCATGCTAACCATCGAAAAGTAAAGCAAAAGCTTTTTGGTCTGATTTTTTTTAATTTGTTCTTCTGTTAATAGATTCATTATCTTAAAAATTTATCGGCTACAAAAATTATTTGTAATAAAGTAATGTAAATAACACTTACCAGCATCAATTTTCTGGCTTGGCTGTTGGTTTTTTGTTGATAGAGTTTAAACCCATTAAAGAGCAGCCAAAGGCCCAAGCCTAAAACTAAAACGGCACTGTAAGGCGTTAGGTATAGTCTGGAAGCAATCCCAAAGCTTGGCAAAAAAGCCGGAAGCAAGGAGGCCAATATCAACCAAAACGTATACAAAATAATTTGCAAGGCTGTTGAGTTATCTTTTTTACCGGTGGGCAACATCTTAAAGCCTGCTCTTTGATAATCGTCATCTAGAAACCAACTGATGGCCCAAAAATGCGGAAATTGCCAAAAGAATTGGATGATAAACAAGGTGCCTGCTTCTATGCCAAAATGGCCTGTGGCAGCCACCCAACCCAACATAAAGGGGATGGCACCCGGAAACGCTCCAACAAACACGGCAAGAGGGGTAACGGTTTTTAAGGGGGTGTATAAACTGGTATACATAAAGATGGAAACAGCACCAAACATGGCCGTTTTTGGATTCACCAAATAAAGCATCACCAAGCCTATAAGGGTGAGCAAACTGGCTAATGCAAAGGCTTGTTTGTCGGAAACTCTGTTTTGTGGCAAAGGTCTGTTGGCTGTGCGGAGCATTTTGGCATCTAATGATTTTTCTATAATTTGGTTATAGGTGTTTGAAGCCCCCACCATGCAATAGCCCCCAATGGCAAGAAAAGCAAAGGTGAGCCAAGAAAAATCGGCCATGTCAATCAAGCCCAAAAAATAACCTGCCAACGACGAAAACACAACACTCACGCTCAGTCGGTGTTTGGTAATTTCTTTAAAGTCTTGCCAAATGCTTGGTTGGTATGTGCTGATGGTATCCAATGATTTTTTAAAAAATTTGTGCAAAGATACAAACAATCCTTTTGTCTTTTAAAATATCATTACCAAAGATTTTATTAAATTATAACCGTTGAATGCCTCTTAATGAACTTTATGATTAATAATCAAAATACCAATTAAACAAATCGGTTCTAAAACCTAAATTAAACCAGGTGGTTTGGCTATTAAAGTTTTGTGGTGTTTCTGTTTGTGGCATAGAGCTTCTATAAATTAAATTGGCAAATACTTTGAGGTTGGTTGCCGGATTTATAACATAGCCCAGTTGCAAATCGGCCAATACCAGATTGGTTTTATTCCCCTGACCAATCAGCACCTGATCATCAAACGGGCGGTTATCATCATAACTCAAATAAATGTTGGCTCCGTAATTAAAGTTATTGGTATCGGTATTAAAATCAAATCCTTGTGTGCCTAGGTGCAATCTACCTTCTGCAAACCAGCGGTCTTTAAAATAGCGACCAATCAGGATGAGTTCTCTGAGGTTTGCCCCCCACGGATGCCCCAAACTCTGATTGTTGTGTCCGTAATTGGTGAGCCCAGCACTGTGTGAATACACATAAGGCCTCACGGTGTTGTATTCTAGCTGAAGGGTTAAATTCTCTAGGTTAAAAGGCTCAAAATACTTGGCTCCTATTTGGTGTGCAAATTTGTTTTTCCAGCTATTATTGCCTGCAGTTACGTCACCAAACGAAAACTCATCAATGAGCAATTGCCCATAAAAGTGAAAACGGTTATGCCATTTGTATTTGCCCGTAAGACCAATAAGGGCATTGCCCGATCTTGAAGAGGCATTAAACTCTACCGATCTGTAAAAGACTATTGGGTTCCAAAAACTGGCATCAAACCCGCGGTTGTTGTCATTGCCCCACACCACCGATTCAAAGAGGCCCACATTGAGTCTATTGCTTACATTCCAGCTTAAATAATGAGCCGACATAAATTTGGTGGCATACGTGCGGTCTAAAGTTACCTCTGGCCTCACGTCTTTGAGCCAAGTGTACAGATTGGTGTATTTTATTTTCCAAAACGTGGTGTTAATTTTTAGAAACGGATAGGGGCTTGCGGCATCTCCTAACAGCATAGAGCGGTAACCATCTCCAATAAAATTGCGTTGATACCCTAGCTGCAAATTAATAAAATGGCTTGGGGTGTAGGTGATTACTGCATCGGCTAACGGAAAATCAAAACTGTTGTCGCCAAATTCTTTGGCTATCCCTATGCCCGGAATGATGCCCGGATTGCCTCCACTAGGGGCTATGCTGCGGGTAAATTGATCATAATATTGGGCAAATTGGGCTTGGGTTTCATAAATGGTGGTATGAAAATGTAGTTTGCTGCCTAACCCTCCTTGAATTCTGAGTCCACGGGTGTTGATAAAGGTGTTTGGGATGTTTCCTCCAAAATCTCTCCCCAGCCTTAAATCTGCAATAGGGTCTAGGGTAAACCAATAGCCATCTCCTTGTATTTGCAACATGTTTTGATTCCACCATTTTTTGCCGAGCCAAGTGTTGGTTTTTTTATGCAAATTTTCTTGATACGTTTTCAGATCAAAATATTTATTAACTTCCTGATAGTTATATGGTTTGCTTGCGGTGTGATTATTGGCACCTACTTTTTGCAACCAAGGTTCAAAAACAGCATAGTTTTGATGCGAAAAAGGCACGTCTAATTGGCTATTGTATATTGGGTTATCAAACGGATGACTGATTAAATCTTCCAATTCTGAAAGTGGTTGGTCAAAATTTTTGTGAGCAATCGGCTGGGTTGGCTCAACTATTTGAGGGGGGTTGAGGGCTTGCAATGGCATGGTGAGGTTTATGGTAAAATACTGTTCAATAGGATTTCCCCTAAAAGTAGCCGGTTGAATGTTTGGAAACAACCCAAACACCCTTTGCAATTCTGTTTTGTGTGCTTGCTGCGATGCCTGAATAAAATATGGTTGGATGTTGCCTTGTTTAGTGACTAGAAATTTAACGTGAATTTGTTGTGCTTGGTTGAGGGTGTCTTTAAATTCTTTATAGAGGTGGGCTTGTATTTCTTCTAAAAAACAAGCTTTTAGATTGGCTGGGTCTGAGGCGTTGCATGACTCAAATTTTGGAGGGATTTCAGCTAAATTATTTTGTGCCAATAGCAGGTTACAGAACAAGCAAAATAAAAAATATTTCATTGGTTAGTAGGCATTTTTAGACGATATACCGTCAATGATTTCTTTGGCAGCCGAGGTGCCAATTCTTTTTACCCCCAGTTGTATCATGGCTTGGGCTTCTTGCAAGTTTTTGACCCCTCCAGCAGCCTTAATGGGCAGTGGGTAGGCGTTTTCTAACATGATTTTGATGGATTCGATGGTGGCACCGTTGGGTTGGTTTTCGGCTGTTGTATAAAAACCAGTGGATGATTTCACAAAAATATGATCAAATTCTGATTCGTGAAAATGGTCTAAAACCACTTGTTTGATAAGAGACGACAATTGTGCGATTTGAAAATTATTAAGAGCCGCCACTTCTATAATCCATTTGATGGTTTTTTTGTATTGCAAACACAATTGAGTAGCTTGTTTTACTTCTTCTTTTACCAATTGGATGTCTCCTTGCAAAAAGGCGGGGTAGTTAATCACAAAATCTAGCTCGTCGGCCTCTTCATCAATGGCTTGTTTAGCCTCTTTTAGTTTTTCTTGCAAGCTAGCTGTGCCCTCCGGAAAACCAATCACGGTGCCAACCAGCACGTTGGCATTGGCTATACGGATGATGTTTTTGGCCATGCTAACCATTTGTGGTCTTATCATCACCAATTTAAATTGGTATTGGATGGCTTCTTGCACAAAGCTGTTTACAAAACTTTGGTAATCTGAAGCATTAAGCCCAGATTGTGCAATGGTTTTGAGGTAAGTAGCGTCTAGATAGTCTTTTATTTCCATGGGGCTAAAAGTAAAAAATATCCTTGAATGAAGGATATTTTAAACCATTAATTTTCTTTAAAACAGTTGGGGGTGGTGTTTTACATTTGGTTAAAAGTGAATGGCATAACGTATTTTACGTTTACCCGTTTGTTGCCCTGCTTGCCGGGGATCATTTTTGGCAATTTGCTGATAACCCGGTTGGCTTCTTTTTCTAGAATAGGATAAGGGCCACTTACCCGCAAAATTGAGATGTCTCCTTGGTTGGTTACCATAAATTCTACAAACACTTTGCCTGATTGACCATTGGCCATGGCTAAGTCAGGATATTTGGTGTTTTTTTGTACAAATTCGATCATTTTTTTCTTGAAACAAGCTTTTTGGTTTTCTGGTTTTTCTTTTTCGCAGCCCGGAAAAATGGGAGCGTCTTCTACATTAACGAGGTTAAAATCTTCTGGTTGGGGGGTCTTGTCTACATAATTTATTTGA
The DNA here is from genome assembly GCA_036796275.1 of Flavobacterium sp. GTDB lineage: Bacteria > Bacteroidota > Bacteroidia > Flavobacteriales > Flavobacteriaceae > Flavobacterium. The sequence continues at coordinate 7,422 of DAIRDG010000026.1, read as the reverse complement.
GCGGAGGGTGTAACGGGCCCTGGCTCTTTGGTGGGTTCAGGGTCGTTTGTGGGTTCTTTATCTGGTTCAGGGTCTTGATGATCGTCGGGTTTATTGGTGTTGTCTATTAGCATGTTGTTTACAAAGGGGTTGGGTTTAGAGGCCACAGTGGTTTCTACAATAAATTTTTCTAGAGGATTTTCTTCTAGGTCAACCAATGGTGCATCGGGCAAGTTTTGCATGTGTTGCGTGTTTTTTTGCTGAAACGGAAAATCTAACAAATACAAGGCTATCCACAACAAGGATACAAATGCCAGGCTAAAAAACATAAAACTATTTTTGGAGGGGTCTTTGGAGGGGTTTTTCTTTGGTGTCATGAGCTAAAGATTTTCAAAAATTAAACATAACTTACTGAAATTGAAGCACTAATAATGCTTAACAAGTTATTAACAAGTATTGTGCCTAAATTGATTTTTGGGTGTTAAAATTTCATGAGCTAAAGGAACCAAGCTTCAAACGATTAAGACACAACCGTTGTTTGCTAACCCAGACAGCAGTGATAGCTTGCGTGCAGATAGTTTTTATAGTTTTGTTAAAATACAAAAGCGACCAGCGGAAGCTCTTTGTATTTTTTTACAAAACTAAAACTAGCCTCACGCAACTAAAACGGATGGCTGGAATAGGGATGATTGACCAGCCCGAGCCATTTGTTTCGTTTAATTAAAAAAACTACTTTTGCCACGCATACCGCCATGAGGTGTGTAAATATTTACTCAACTATAAATTTCTATAGCATGCAACTATACAACCATTTATCAGCTGAGGAAAGCAAGCGTTTGATTGAAGATGCGGGTCAGCGAAGGTTGACACTTTCCTTTTATAGCTATGCCAAAATTTTAGATCCGCAACAGTTTAGAGATGCCTTGTTTTTGGCTTGGCATTCGCTGGATGTTTTAGGTAGAATTTATGTGGCTCACGAGGGTATTAATGCCCAATTATCGGTGCCGGCTCCACGTTTTGAAGATTTTAAGGCCACTTTAGAGACGTATGATTTTATGCAAGGCATGCGGTTGAACATTGCGGTAGAGCAAGATGAGTTTTCGTTTTTGAAACTCACCATCAAGGTGCGAAAAAAAATTGTAGCCGATGGGCTCAATGACGAAACTTTTGACGTTACCAACAAAGGCAAACACCTTAAGGCAGCCGAATTTAATGCCTTGATAAGCGACCCAAACACCATTTTGGTAGACATGCGAAATCATTATGAAAGCGAAATTGGTCATTTTGTAGGGGCCATTACCCCAGATGTAGAAACTTTTAGGGAATCTTTGCCCATCATCGAAAACCAACTAAAGGAGCACAAAGAAACCAAAAACTTGGTGATGTATTGCACTGGGGGCATCCGTTGCGAAAAGGCAAGTGCTTACTTTAAGCACAAAGGATTTAAACAGGTGTATCAGCTTGAAGGCGGCATTATAGAATATGCCCGTCAGGTTAAGGAGCAACAGCTAGACAATAAATTTGTGGGCAAAAACTTTGTGTTTGATCAACGTTTGGGTGAGCGGATTTCGGAAGATGTAATTGCCCGTTGTCATCAGTGTGGCAGCCCTTGCGATGTGCATACCAATTGTGCCAATGATGGCTGTCATTTGTTGTTTATTCAATGCGACAGTTGTAAAGCCAAATTTGAAAATTGCTGTTCGGCAGCGTGCCAAGACATTACGCATTTGCCTTTGCACGAGCAAGTGAAACTGAGAAAGGGCACCATGAATGGCAACAAAATTTTTAGAAAGGGCAAAGCCGATCATCTTATTTTTAAAAACAAACCCTTGGCAACCGCACTAAAAGTGACCCCTGACTTGCCCAATACCAATCTAAAACCTGCCAAAAAACTCTGTATTGGCAAGGTGTTGCATTACTACACCAAATCTAGTATTGGCATGTTTGTGCTAGAGGCCGAGGAGCTAAGAGTGGGGCAAGACATTATTTTTGCCGGGCCAAGCACGGGGGTTCAGGTGTTTACGATTAGCACTATGAACATCAATGGCCAGCCGGGAGAGGTAGCCAAAGCAGGAGACAAAGTCACCGTGAAAACATCCTTTAGGGTGCGGAATTCTGATAGGGTGTATGTGGGGGTGTGAGTTTGGTGACGAGATTTTTGATTAAGGCAAACCTTAAGACTAAAAACAGTCAATTTAAATATCATAAATTGTTGCCACAATGACCAAAATAACCGTGACTAAATTGATTAAAAACAATAGCAAATTCGCTTTTTGATTGGGGGTTTAAAATAATTTAAAAGCACTGTGCCCAAAAAGGGTTGCTAATAAAACAAACGCAGGTATAGTAAATAATTCTACTACTATTTGCACAATTTGAAGGGAGGTTTTTATTTTAAAATAGGCGGTGGTAATTAACATTGAAAAATACAATAGCAGTCCTGCACTAACGAAAAGTAAAATATGGTTTTTAGGGTTTGGCACAAATGATTGTTTCTAATTAGTAAAAATACGACTTTTTTGGTTTGATTATAATCTAGAGTTTTTTTTATTGATGAATAACACCCGATATTTTAGACAAGTTTAGCAACTCTGCGGTGAACTAAAACAGATCTTGTTAAGAATTATCTGAAGACTCAGAGGTTTTTCTTTTGGGTCTTGTTATACTTTTAAAAAGTTTAGGGGTGCATTGGTTGTTTCATTTAGAAGGATTCCATTTACATTAGCCCAAACGCGATTGTATTTATTTCTGTTAATAATAAGTTGTAACTTTTATTTTCTTATTTAAATCATGCAATTTGTTAAATTGCCTTGTGCTATTTACGTTGAAAATTTTCTATCATCATTTTAATGGCGTTGATTAACTCATCAGGACATTGGTAAACATTTCCATAATGATTTGTTGAGATGTTGCCTTTGTTTTCCTGAATGTGGTAGGTGTTGTTTTGATGATTGTTCGAAAAATAATCGTGTGTTACCTCAAATATTTTACAAATTTTATCAATCATGATAAAATCTATCTTGTCTGTTTCACCGTTTTCGATACTCGACAAGCTAGATTGACTAATTTCTAATTCATTGGCTAATAATTGTTGCGACATGTTTTTTTGATGACGCAATTGCTTTATTTTAAACCCAACTAAATCTTATATTTGAAAAAAATTAAATTGTAATTTTATAAAATTTTAACTTTACTTACTTTATGGGATAGAACCAACTAAAAATTTATTAATTGATAATTCATGAGGTTGTATTTAAATTTTATGGTTCATTTTATATTAACTCAAATTGTGTATTTGTGTTTAATGTATTTATTTGTGTTTAATCAAAAAACACTCGGTACAGCTTTTGAATTTTTTTATAACACAGCACCTTGTTTTATACTTTTTTTGATGGTTTTAATTTTAAATTTTATAAAAATAAGCTCTAAATTTGTAACTAATCTAATATTTCTTCAGGCAAGTTCTTTTGCATATTTATGCACCTTGATGCTTTTTTTTGGAAAATATTGCGATGATAAAAAGAACTTAACTAGTTATAATTGGACTTTGTTTTTTGTTATTTATCTTGTTTCATTATTGCTGTTATCATATAAAATTAGAATGCTTAAGCTCAGTGAAATAATATATTTAGGGGTTTTAACTATTGTTTTATTTCTTGATTACCATTATTTTAATTTTTTGTATGATATTATGATAATGGTTTTTAATAAATTCGATTTTTAAAAATAAAAAAATATCTTTAGGGTCATAAGATCAAACAAATTTGCTTATAAAAGGATTAAATACAGAGAATACAGTAATTCAGATTTTGCAATAACGGTTATGCCAATAAGAGTACAATAAAACATTTAGCTACCAGGTTTTAGAAATTTGGTAGCTAAACTTTAAAATTAAAAATTAATGAAAAAAATTAATTTACTACTGATGCTATTTTTTTTCTTGAATTGTGATTCTGAAAAAGCGACCAATGATTTTAATAACCAAAGCAGTTACAAAATTGTTATTGGTAACTCTACATACTCAGCTGAAGTAAATCACCAAATCTTAAATGAAAATTGTGGTTTTATCTTTGGTGAAATTTGGTTAAACGATCAATACGTTATTGAATTAAAGATAAGTCAAGAAGGCTATTTAAGTTATTTTATAGTTAATGAAGTTAATGGGAGCTTTTCTAGACTCAAAACGCTAGACTTTAATCCTCTTTCAGAGGTTGAAATTTCATCTTTTGAATTGGATTTAGCAAACAAAAAAGCATCTATAAAAATTTCTGGAAAATTAAAAAATGTAGTAAATCAGCAAGAGTTAAATTTCTCTGCTGAGCTCACAGAAAACAATCTACCAATACTTAATTGTAATGCAACTTTAATGAGGAATTCTTCCAAAATTAATAGTCATGATTTTAGAAATACTATAAATTATTCTATTAAAAACAATCAAAATCAATCAAAATACTTTGCTTTTTCTGATAATGGTTATGCCATTATTATGTCTACTGCAACTCCTTTGAGTAACTTAACAACAAATACAACCTATTTTTTTGATGAAAATAGTCCGATTAAGTTTAATGTTTTAAAATTTATTGGGCCTAACAGAAGTTCTAATTTAATCACGTTCAATATTTTAGACAATGAATGGTCTCGGTATTTTTGTAGGGGTAGCTTTCTTCTTAATGAAATTAACGATAATTTTATAAGTGGCACTTATCAGTTTAATGCTTTTGAGATGTTTAACGAAGAATTGATTTATAATGTTGATAACGGCGAATTTTTGTTTATTAATTAAATCACCTCCCCACCCGTTTTTTTATCTCATGCAATTTCATCAAAGCCTCAATGGGGGTGAGGGTATCTAAGTCTAAACTCATAATGTCTTCCCGCAGGTCTTCTAGCAGGGGGTCGTCTAATTGAAAAAAGCTCAATTGCAAATCTTGCCCGGTATTGCTTAGTTTAGTGCTGTCTTTTGACTCGCTGCGGGCTTCTAGTTTTTTTAAAATTTTGTTGGCTTTGTTAATCACCATTTGGGGCATGCCCGCCATTTTGGCCACGTGTATCCCAAAGCTGTGTTCGCTGCCGCCAGGGACTAATTTTCTGAGGAAGAGCACCGTGTCTTTGAGTTCTTTTACCGACACATTGTAGTTTTTGATGCGGCTAAATTGCTCTTGCATGTCGTTTAGTTCATGGTAATGCGTGGCAAACAATGTGAGGGGTTTATGCGGATGCTCATGCAAAAATTCGGCAATAGACCACGCAATTGAAATGCCATCGTAGGTGCTTGTGCCTCGGCCAATTTCGTCTAACAAGATTAAGCTTCTTTCAGACAAGTTGTTTAAAATAGATGCCGATTCGTTCATCTCTACCATAAACGTAGATTCTCCCATCGAGATGTTGTCACTCGCTCCTACACGGGTAAAAATTTTGTCTATAATGCCCAAGGTAACCGCTTTGGCAGGCACAAAACTGCCCATTTGTGCCAAAATAGCAATGAGGGCTGTTTGCCGTAAAATAGCCGATTTACCCGACATGTTGGGTCCCGTGATCATGATGATTTGTTGGCTGTTTTTGTTGAGCTCCAAATCATTGGCAATATAGGCCTCACGGGTTTGCAGTTGTTTTTCTATCACCGGATGGCGGCCTTCTGTAATAACAAAATGGGGCTCGTCTACCAACTCCGGATAGCAATAGTGGTTTTCTTTGGCCAGCATAGCAAACGACATCAAACAATCTATCTGGGCCACCAGCAAGGCATTGTGTTGCACTTGTTTGATGTATCCCATCACCCATTCTACCAATTGGTCATAAATATCAACTTCAATTTTTTGTATTTTTTCTTCGGCCCCTAAAATCTTAGATTCATAGGTTTTGAGTTCTTCGGTAATGTAGCGTTCGGCATTCACCAAAGTTTGTTTTCTTATCCAAGTGTTGGGCACTTTGTCTTTGTGGGTGTTTCGCACTTCTATATAATACCCAAACACATTGTTAAAAGCAATTTTGAGCGATGGGATGCCCGTGTTGGCACTTTCATGTTGCTCTAGTTGCTCTAAAAACGATTTGCCCGAGTGGGCAATGCCTCTCAAGTCGTCTAAGGTTTCATCTATGCCTTGGGCAATGGCATTCCCTTTTTGAATGCTCACCGGTGGTTCGGCCATCAGGGTTTGTTTTATTTTGCCTCGCAGCAACTCACAAGCGTGAATTTGGTCACCTAAAAATCGCAAAGATTCATGAGAGCTCTCCAAACATATTTTTTTGAGGGGCTGCATCAAATCTAAAGAATCTGCCAAGAGGCGTAACTCTTTGGGGCCAATGCGTTTGGTAGCCACTTTAGAAATTAGCCTTTCGATGTCTGACATTTGTTTTACCAAACCATGCACCGTGGCCAAAACCTCTGGCTGTTGCATAAAATAATGCACCACCTGATGTCTTTGGGCTATTTTGTGTTTGTTTTTGAGGGGCAAAGCCAACCAACGCTTGAGCAAACGACTGCCCATGGGCGATGAGGTTTTGTCGATGATGTCTATCAAACAAACGGCATTGGGGTGTGGGCTGTTAAACAGCTCGAGGTTGCGTACCGTAAAGCGGTCCATCCACACATAGTCATCTTCGGCGATGCGTTGAATTTGATTGATGTGCCCCAAGTTGTGGTGATGCGTTTCAGACAAATAGTGCAAAACGGCTCCTGCAGCCACAATGCCCTCTGTTTGGTCGTCTACGGCAAAGCCTTTTAGCGAGTTGGTTTGAAATTGCTTGAGCAAAATATCGGTGGCATAATCGGGCTTATACACCCAATCATCTACAAAAAACACATGGTAATCTGGGCCAAAGTGTTCTAAAAAATTAGATTTATTGGGTTTGGCAATCAGCACTTCGCTGGGTTGAAAGTTTTGCAACAGCTTGTCTATATAATCTTCTGGGCCTTGGGCAAGCAAAAACTCACCGGTTGAAATATCTAAAAATGAAACCCCTAAATACTTTTTGCCAAAATGAACACTCGCCAAAAAATTGTTGCTTTTTTGTTGCAACACTTCGTCATTCATGGTAACTCCTGGGGTAACAAGTTCTGTAACCCCACGCTTTACGATGGTTTTGGTCATTTTGGGGTCTTCTAGCTGATCGCAAATGGCCACCCGCAGCCCGGCTTTTACGAGTTTTGGCAAATACGTATTCAAGCTGTGGTGCGGAAACCCTGCCAAGGCAGTTTCGCTCTCAGAGCCATTGCCGCGTTTGGTGAGCACAATGCCTAAAATCTTAGATGCTCTGATGGCATCTTCTCCAAAAGTTTCATAAAAATCACCTACCCTAAAAAGCAAACAAGCATCAGGATATTTTTGTTTGATGCTGTTGTATTGCTTCATCAAAGGAGTTTCTTTGGTCTTTTGAGCGGTTGAAGACATGCCTAAGTTTTTTGAAAGGTAAAGATAAAAATTTATTGTTGATCTGTTGTTGAGA
>DAIRDG010000025.1:0-32137 GCA_036796275.1 Flavobacterium sp. | reverse complement strand
AACAATGGACTTTCAATTCAAAACGGACAAATAGTAAGTGTAAACAAGGGAAAATGGGATAAATCAGAAGGTTTTGACTTTGTAAATGACTTCAACAGAAAATGGCTTTCATTGGTTCGTGATAAAATGAAAGATGATGCAACCATATGGATAAGTGGAACAATGCACAATATTTTTTCAGTTGGTCAAATTCTAACCGAATTAGGATTTAAAATTTTAAATGTTATTACTTGGGAAAAAACAAATCCACCACCAAATTTTTCTTGCCGTTATTTCACTTACTCTACTGAGCAGATTATTTGGGCGAGAAAATCCGAAAAAGTTCCTCATTATTACAATTATGAATTAATGAAGCAATTGAATGACGACAAACAAATGAAAGATGTTTGGAAACTTCCTGCAATTGCTCCTTGGGAAAAATCGTGTGGTAAACACCCGACACAAAAACCGCTTTCAGTTTTGACAAGACTAATTTTGGCTTCAACAAAGCCAAACGCTTGGATTTTAGACCCATTTACAGGTAGTTCGACAACGGGAATCGCAGCTAATTTGGCAAACAGACGATTTTTAGGAATCGACCAAGAAGAAGAGTTTTTGAATATTAGTAAAAATCGAAAATTAGAAATTGAAAATCCAGCAACAGCAGAAATATTTAGAAACAAAATCGCAGGTTTCATCGACAGAAAACAGTTTTCGTTATTCATTGAAAACGAAGCCCCAACAACAGACATTAAAGTTGCACTTGGGTTTTGTCGTTCTAAAGACCATAAAACATTAAAGACAAGTAAGACTTTTTATTTTCACGCAATTGGAAGTAACAATACTGTTAAGGACTTTCCTTCTGGCATTCTTGACGCAACAAGACTTTTAATTTATTCAGGAGGCAGAAGCAAACCAATTAATTTGACAGGACACTACTCTGAAATAAAATCTATTGAACTAAAACACAAATCAAAAATTAAAGGCAAAGAAAAATCGGAGACAGAATTTTATTATGAAATTATATTAGAGGACTGTTTTAAAGAATCGGACGACTTGAAATTTTCTATAAATACAAAAAAACTATTTGACAAATCGGACGACAAAAACAGTAAGCTATTACAGCAATTTTTACCTGCATTGACAACGTGGGAGAATATTTTTAAATCAAAAATTAAATAATAATTTCTTTAGGATAAATAAAATGAGCTTAGCTACAAAATTGTTTAATTTTAAATAAAACATAATTTAAAAAATACAACAGTTAGTTGATTTTCTTAGGGGGTATGTTTTTGCAAATCACCCCCTAACCCCCATAAAACTTCCGATAACACACCTTTTGCCAGGTTCTTTTGAGCACCAAATAGGTCAGGGTTTGTGGGGTAATGCTGTCTAAACTTTGTAGCATTTTTTCAGATACGTCTACGCTGTATAGCAACAAGTTAAGCTGATTAGCTTCAATCACTTGTTCAACACCTAAGGCGGTGGTTTCTATGATGTGTTGCGGTGTGGCATCGGTTGCCAAACCCAACAGGCAATGGGCGGTGGCAAAATCTTTGTTAAGTTGTTTCACCAAGGCCGTTAAGAGGTCTTGGTTGCCTAACAGTTGTTGCAACAAATTTGTTTTTGGGCTAGGGGTCATTTACTGTATGCGTTGCATCAAGCTTTGGGCCAACCCCACAAGAGCTTGTTTTTTGTGTTCGGGCACCTTTACCATCGCCAAGTCATTAAAAGCCGCTTCGGTGTATTCTCGCACCAAGTTTAGCGTTTGCGTTACTGTCCCACTTTGGTGAAACAATGCTTTTACGGCCTCAATTTTGTCAGCTGGGTTTTCGGGTTGGCTGTTGTAATGTTGCAGCAAGGTAGCCAAATCTTCGGCAGGCAATTGTGCTTTGGCCAACAGATATAAAATGGTTTTTTTGTTTTCAATGATGTCACCACCCACTTGCTTGCCAAAAGTTTCGGGATTGCCAAAACAGTCTAAATAATCGTCTTGTATCTGAAAAGCCGTGCCCAATTTTACCCCAAAATCATATAGATGATTGGCATCTTCTGTCGAGGCTTGTTGCACAAGAGCTCCCATTTTTAGGGCACAACCCAGCAAGACGGCTGTTTTGTATTGTATCATTTGCAAATACTCGGCTTGGCTCACCGTGTTGCGGTGTTCAAACTCTACATCCCACTGCTGTCCTTCGCACACCTGCAAAGCGGTGGTGTTAAACAACGGTAGCAACTGTGCCAAAATGCCGGGCTCATAGGCCGTTAAATGTTCGTAAGCTTTTATCAGCATAGCATCACCCGATAAAATACCGGTGTTTAAATCCCATTTGTGGTGCACCGTGGCATGGCCTCTTCTCAGCGGAGCTTCATCCATGATGTCGTCATGCAAGAGCGTAAAGTTATGAAACACCTCCACGGCCATGGCAGCCGGGATGGCCACCTTAAAATCACCATACAACTCAGCCGATAGCAAAGCCAACACCGGACGAATGCGTTTGCCCGGCAACCCTAAAATATAACCAATAGGGTCATATAAACCTTTGGGTTCTGTGCTTTGTTGATAAACACTTAGTGCGTCTTCTAATGGGGCTAAATAAGTTTGCAACATGAATAAAATTTTAATCAACAAATAAAAGCAAAAATCAGTTAATTCCCTTATGTTTTTTTAGTGCTGCACAAAACACGTTAAAATCGATGACAAAAAATTTTAATTTATATATTTGCTAAAATATACAAACGGATGTTTCAAATTGGCAAAACAGTAGTTTCTCAAGAACTCATCGAAGAAGATTTTGTATGCAACTTGTCTGCTTGCAAAGGAGCTTGCTGCGTAGAAGGCGAAGCAGGAGCCCCATTACTGCCAGAAGAAGCCCAAATTTTAGCCAACATTTATCCGAAAGTTAAACCGTTTTTAAGAAAAGAAGCCATCGCGGCCATCAGCCAGCAGGGCACCCATGTGGTGGGGCAAGATGGGGAGTTAGAAACCCCCTTGCTCAACGGTGCCGATTGCGTTTATGTGATTTACGATGGCAAAATAGCCCTGTGCGGCATCGAGCAAGCTTATAACCAAGGTTTGATAGACTGGAAAAAACCCATTTCTTGCCATCTCTATCCGGTCAGAGTCAACCAATACCAATCATTTGAAGCCGTCAATTACCATCAGTGGTACATTTGCAGTCCCGCTTGCGAATTAGGCAAAGAACTCAAAGTACCTGTTTATAAATTCGTTAAAGAAGCCCTCATCAGAAAATTCGGAGAAGCCTGGTACCAAGAATTAGAATTGGTGGCCACCCAATGGAAACAACAACAACAATAACCAAACCTTTTAATTTATGAGTGCAATCACCGCTCCATTCACCAAACAAGACATCTTAAACATTTACAACAAACCCCTCATGGAATTGCTCTATGAGGCAGCCACAGTGCACAGACTTCATCATGACCCCAATGTAGTGCAGGTGTCTACGCTCTTGTCTATTAAAACCGGCGGTTGCCCCGAAGATTGTGGCTATTGTCCGCAAGCCGCCAGATACCATACCAATGTTGAGGGCAACGATTTGATGTCGGTGAGTCAGGTAAAAGCACAAGCCCTCAGGGCCAAAGCCTCAGGCTCGTCAAGGGTATGCATGGGTGCTGCCTGGAGAAACGTTAAAGACGGCCCTGAGTTTGATCAGGTGTTAGAAATGGTAAGAACCATCAACAAACTAGAGATGGAAGTGTGTTGCACCCTGGGGATGATTACCGAAAACCAAGCCAAACGATTGGCAGAAGCTGGGTTGTATGCCTATAATCACAACCTAGATACCTCTGAAGATTATTACAAAGACATAATCTCTACCAGAGCTTTTGAAGATCGTTTAGAAACCATCAGCAACGTTAGAAAAACCAATGTCACCGTGTGCAGTGGCGGCATCATTGGCATGGGAGAAAGCCTAGAAGACCGTGCGGGCATGTTGGTGGCTTTGGCAACGCTTAATCCGCAACCAGAATCGGTGCCCATCAATGCCCTGGTGGCTGTGGAAGGCACTCCTTTAGAAAACCAAGAACCTATTGCAATTTGGGACATGATACGGATGGTGGCCACCACCAGAATAGTGATGCCCCAAACCCAAGTAAGATTATCTGCCGGCAGAACCCAAATGACCCAAGAAGGACAGGCTTTATGCTTTTTTGCGGGAGCCAATTCGATCTTTGCAGGCGATAAACTGCTAACCACCCCCAACCCAGATGTGAATGAAGACATGAAAATGTTTGAGTTGTTAGGCTTAACTCCCCAAAAGCCCTTCATCAAAATCATGCAACCCACCACCGTGGAGGCCAAAGATTCGCAATACCTAGCTTTGGGAGAAAAACCAAAGTGGACAAGACCAGGACACAAAATAGAAAGAAACGAAAAAGCCAAAGCAAAACCCCAAAAAAATTAATTCCCTAAGCAGGGATGTTTTTGAAAGTTTCTGACTCATTGGACGGATTTGTGAGAGTGAATTATTTTAAAATTTAGGTTTAGTTAAACAAAACTAAACAATGATTAATAAATTAGTTAACTAAAAAATTTTGTCATGAAAAATTCTTTTCTTTTAGGACTATGTTTAGGCATCTTTTTTTATAATTGTTCTTCAGACATCATTGCAGAGGATACCATCGTTGAGCAACCCTCCAAAAACAAAGTTGAGATTTTATTAAACGGGGAACCCCCGCAAAACAGAATTTCAGGACTCACCGCTTTTTTGTGTTGTGAGAACCATATTTCAGTGAGTTTTGATCACCTTGTAGATTTAGAGAATGGTTTGTATTTTGGAGGCAATGGGCTTGCAATTTCATTAGACAGGCAGGGCAATTTACAAAACTTAAACTATACTAATTATGCTCCGAGAAATGAGTATTACAGTCCTTTTTTCTACCCAACTGCTACGCTGAGTGTTACAAATTTTATGTTTGCAGAAAATCAAATCTTGAAGTTTAAAATTTCGGGTAAAATTTTCAAAAGGACTTATAATTTTTTTGCCGAACCAGAATTTTTAAACCTAGAAGCCAGTTTTGAAATCAAAGAATTCAGCAAGTGTATTTGTAACACGGTTGCAGATAAAATAACTTCCAACAATGATTTTAATTTTAGAAATTTATCAAGAGGGCAGCAAGGCAATAACATCAGATATGTTGCCCACACAAACAATGGTTACCAATTAGAGTTTTTAAACTTCAATCAAACCTTTAGTGCCATGCCTTTGGGGGTTTATGCCTTTGATGACAATGCAGTAACCCACAGAATTGATTTTAGAAAATTTACAGGAGTGCCAAGAGCTTTTTCGCCTTCTATCATCCCACAAGAATGGTTAAAGTATGAAACCTCGGGCAGTTTTGAAATTGTAGAGCGTTATCAAGTAAATGGTGCAAACATCACAAAAGTAAAATTTAATTTTGTAGCCAAAGAAAATGGCACAATCATCCATGAGTTTAGCGAAGGCATGATTGAAACACAGTGGTGAGGTGAATATGGTTTATTGAAGTGTCTTTAGAAAAAATTATGTTTTTGTAATTTAAGTTTTGATACTACAGCTATTTAAGATTAATAAGTAAAATAATTTTAAAACGCAATACAACAAGCGATTACTATGCTTCATCTACTTTTTTTAGAATCTCAATTTTTAGATTATCGCTAATCCAAACATCTTTTTCAATTAATTCTTCAAGTAAAGGTTTTAAATGATAAATTAAATTATTAGATTTAGCTTTTATTAAAACCCCAATAGTTCCTGTAACTTTCAAATTAAGATGTTTTGCATGATATCTTCCTAACTTTTCATCAAGAATAATTAAATCAGCATTTAATTCATTAGCAAGCACAATGGCTTCTGCTTCGCCTTTATCAAGATCTAAAAAACATTTTACAGCCATTTTGTTTTGAACGTCAACAATTTTAATCCATTCAACTTTGTTTAAGTCGGCATAAAACGCCTTCAATTTTCCGGATTCAATTTCTTTGTAAACAGCTCTTGGAATATAAATTTGTTCATAAAGTTTTTGTAACAAATCAAGCCGATTTAACTTTAATAGCGAAATAATAGGAGTAGTATTTGATATAACTTTAAGCATTAGAAATATCTTCGCTTAAATCATCAGGGTCATATTCGCCAACAACAGAAACTTTATATCTCGAAAGCAACTCTAAAAAATCAATTCTAGAAATTCCAAGAGCTTTGGCTGCAACACCAGAAGAAATTTTACCAATTTCATAAAGCTTGACTAACGAACTTGTTTTCATTTCAAAAACAAACTCTTTATTGCTAAGCCTTAAAGAGGTAGCTAACGATTCAGGATACTCTATACTTATTGTTCGCCCCATTTTTTCTTTTATACAAATATAGGTAAATCTTTAATCACTTCATTTTTGAGTTGTTTTTTTTTGAATCAATGTCATCAGAAATATGATCATAACATTTTTATAATGAAAAGATTTAAAACATTGTATACCTATCGATAAAACACTTTTCCGAACAAATATTTTACCTCAATTGATAGTTTATTTCAACTAAAAAAGATAAAATTTTTCGACTATTTTGCTTTTGAGTTGAGGTATGATGGGTGTCTAAAAATCGCATCATAATTTCTTAACTTTAACAACTCCTTTTCTTAAAGTTTTATTAAATTTGCCCCGATATTGGTGTGAGCAAACATTTATCAAGTCTATGGCCTTAAACTTAAATTCAATCGAACGCGTAAAAACCATTTCTGAGAAAGATTTTTACAACAATTATTTCAAAAAGCAAAAACCTGTGGTGATAGAGGAACTCACCAAAGATTGGCCTGCTTATAACAAATGGAAATTAGAATACATCAAAGAAGTAGCCGGTGACAAAACTGTTCCGCTCTATGATGACAGACCAGTGTCTTACAAAGATGGGTTTAACGAAGCCCATGCCAAAATGAAAATGAGCGAATACGTAGATTTATTACTCAAAGAACCCACCAATTACCGCATTTTTTTATACAATTTGATGAAAGAAGTGCCCAGTTTAAACCAAGATTTTAAATGGCCAAAAATTGGGTTAAGACTCGTAAAACAACTCCCCATGCTGTTTTTTGGTGGTGAAAATTCTCGGGTGTTTATGCATTTTGATATAGATTATTCAAACATACTCCACTTTCATTTTCATGGCAAAAAACGCTGTGTGCTCTTTGCCCCAGATCAATCTAAGTATTTATACAAAATACCCAACGCCCTCATCTCCAGAGAAGACATCAATTTTGATGAGCCAGATTTTGATAAATGGCCAGCTCTAAAACATGCTCAAGGCTACGTTACTGAACTTAACCATGGTGAAATGCTCTACATGCCCGAAGGCTTTTGGCATTATATGCATTACCTTACTCCAGGGTTTTCTATGAGCCTCCGAGCGTTTCCGAGCAAACTTACCAATTTAAGCAAAGCAGCCTATAATGTCTTTGTGATGAGATACTATGACAACTTCATGAGACGACTCAAAGGTCAAGCATGGATAGATTGGAAAAACGAAGAAGCCATCAAACGCACCCACAAAGCTTTAAAAATCGGTTAATTTGTATGCCTTTCAGGATTATACCAAAAAACTAGAGTATTACTGTTCTTATCAGGAGCGGTGCCACCAAGAAGTTGTTCAAAAGCTATATGCCCTAAAATGCCCCACTCATTGGCATGATGAAGTAATTGTGCACCTTATCAATCACAATTTTTTAAACCAAGAACGTTTTGCCAAACTCTATGCCATTAGCAAATGGAATCAGAAGAAATGGGGCAAGCTCAAAATTCAAAATGCGCTTAAGCAAAAAAACATCTCAGAAAAACTGATTCAAACCGCTTTAAGCGAAATTGATGCAGATGAATATTCTACTTATTTAATGCAATTAATTAACAAATATCAGCAAGAAATTTCTGAAACCAATGCCTACAAAAAACAACAAAAAATTCTACAAAAAATTCAGCAAAAAGGTTTCGAAATTAACTTGGCACTAGATTTTTTTTAAATTAAAAAATCAACTAATTAACAATTCTTTTAACTGCAAAATATTTTTTACAAACAACCCTCTAACCCCACCAAAACAAAGGGATAAGAGAGACTTTTTGTGAATTGTTTAATTAAACTAATTGCCTGAAAAAGAGTGGGTTATAAACAATTTATTTTGTCGAATTTATTTTACGTTTGTTAAAAACTACTTTAAATTGTGAATAAAAATAGCTTTTTTGTAGGCTGTTTTTTTATCATATTTGTCAAAAGAAAATCGGATTAGATTTTCAATAATTCCAAAAATATTTTGAGTCAAGTTTTCTTCAAATTCAAATCGTTTTTTTGAAGCAGAAAATCTTGTCTCTAATCACAAAAGCATAAAAATTAACCAAAACCAACAAACTTATGAATGCAGTAGAACCAATTTTACAAGAAAACAAAAACAGATTTGTTATTTTCCCTATAAAACATCATGATATTTGGCAATGGTATAAAACGCAACAAGCTTGTTTTTGGACAGCTGAAGAAATTGATTTGCACCAAGATTTAAGCGATTGGAACAACAAACTTACCCTCGACGAAAAATATTTTTTAAAGCATATCTTAGCCTTTTTTGCAGCGTCTGATGGCATTGTAAACGAAAACCTGGCCGAAAACTTCGTCAACGAAGTGCAATACCCGGAGGCAAAATTCTTTTACGGGTTTCAAATCATGATGGAAAACATCCATTCAGAAACTTACTCCCTACTCATCGATACTTACGTAAAAGACGAAAAAGACAAAGACGAGTTGTTTAGAGCCATCGAGGTGTTTCCGGCAATTATGAAAAAAGCAGAATGGGCTCTCAAATGGATTCAATCAGACTCGTTTGCCGAGCGTCTTATTGCTTTTGCAGCCGTAGAAGGCATCTTTTTCTCTGGAGCTTTCTGTTCAATTTTTTGGTTAAAAAAACGTGGCTTGATGCCCGGACTAACGTTTTCTAACGAATTAATTTCTAGAGACGAAGGCATGCATTGTGATTTTGCCGTGCATTTGCACAACAACCACCTTACCAACAAAGTGTCTAAAGAAAGAATTACAGAAATACTCACTGAAGCTCTAGACATCGAAAGAGAATTTGTAACCGAATCGCTCCCAGTAAGTTTAATTGGGATGAATGCCAAACTCATGCAACAATACCTAGAGTTTGTAACCGATAGATTGTTGGTGGAGCTTAACTGCGAAAAAGTATACAACGTTTCTAACCCATTTGATTTCATGGACATGATTAATCTGCAAGGCAAAACCAACTTCTTTGAAAAAAGAGTAGGCGAATACCAAAAAGCAGGGGTGCTTACCAAAGAAAAAGTGCAAACCGACTTTAGTACGGATGCCGATTTCTAAAAAAAAACTAACCTAAACCCAGCCTCTCCAGAGGCAACAATATTGAAAAAATTCTAACTAAAAACCGAGCTTATGTATGTAGTAAAAAGAGATGGACACAAAGAGCCCGTCATGTTTGATAAAATCACAGACCGTATCAAAAAAATGTGTTATGGCCTAAATCCGTTGGTAGACCCCGTAAAAGTGGCTATGCGGGTTATAGAAGGTTTGTATGATGGGGTAAGCACCTCCGAACTAGACAATTTAGCCGCCGAAATTGCCGCTACCATGACCATACAACACCCCGATTATGCTCAGTTGGCTGCGAGAATTGCCGTGTCTAACTTACATAAAAATACCAAAAAGTCTTTTTCTGAAACCATGACCGACATGTATTATTACGTGAACCCAAGAACAGGAAAAGACGCTCCGTTGTTGTCTGATGAAGTGTATGAAGTTATCAAAAACAACGCAGAATTACTAGACTCTAGAATCATCTATAACCGCGATTTCAATTATGATTACTTTGGCTTTAAGACCCTAGAAAGGTCATATTTGCTAAAATTAAACGGCAAAATTGCCGAAAGACCACAACACATGCTCATGAGAGTTTCTGTGGGTATTCACCTCCAAGACATCGAAAACGTTCTGAAAACCTACGAACTCATGTCTAAAAAGTTCTTTACCCATGCCACACCAACCCTCTTTAATGCCGGCACCCCAAAACCTCAAATGTCTTCTTGTTTTTTGCTAACCATGCAAGACGATAGCATCGATGGCATTTATGACACCCTAAAACAAACGGCTAAAATATCGCAATCGGCAGGGGGCATTGGCTTGTCTATACACAACGTAAGAGCCACAGGCTCCTATATTCGTGGCACCAATGGCACTTCCAACGGCATTGTACCCATGCTAAGAGTTTTTAATGACACGGCCCGTTATGTTGACCAAGGAGGCGGCAAACGCAAAGGAAGTTTTGCCATATACGTGGAGCCTTGGCATGCGGATATTTTTGAATTTTTGGAGCTAAAGAAAAACCATGGCAAAGAAGAAATGAGAGCCAGAGATTTGTTTTATGCCATGTGGATTCCAGACTTGTTTATGAAACGCGTTGAAGAAGGTGGCAACTGGACACTCATGTGCCCCAACGAATGCCCAGGCCTGTATGACTTGCACAGCGAAGCGTTTGAAAAACTATACACCGAATACGAAGCCAAAGACAAAGGCAGAAGAACCGTGAAAGCCCGCGAATTATGGGATAAAATACTAGAATCTCAAATAGAAACCGGGACCCCCTACATGCTTTATAAAGATCATGCTAACCGCAAATCTAACCAAAAAAACTTGGGCACCATCCGGTCTTCAAACTTGTGTACAGAAATTTTAGAATACACCTCCAAAGACGAAATTGCAGTGTGTAACTTGGCGTCAATTTCTTTGCCCATGTTTGTTGAAAAAGGCGAGTTTAACCACAAAAAATTATTCGACATCACCAAGCAAATCACCAGAAACCTCAACAAGGTGATTGACAGAAATTATTATCCGGTAAAAGAAGCCGAAAACTCAAACATGCGTCACAGACCCATAGGCTTAGGCGTGCAGGGCTTAGCAGATGCCTTCATTTTGCTCAGATTGCCCTTTACAAGCGATGAAGCCAAGAAACTGAACCAAGAAATTTTTGAAACCATTTATTTTGCAGCCGTTACCGCCTCGGTAGAATTAGCCAAAGAAGAAGGGCCATATTCAACTTTTAAAGGTTCGCCAATCTCCGAAGGTTTGTTTCAACACAATTTATGGGGCCTAAAAGACGAAGATTTATCTGGCAGATGGGCTTGGGATAAACTGCGTAAAGATGTTAAAAAACACGGTGTAAGAAACTCGTTATTGGTGGCTCCTATGCCAACGGCGTCTACTTCTCAAATATTAGGCAACAACGAAGCTTTTGAACCTTACACGTCAAATATCTATACCCGAAGAGTGTTGAGTGGCGAATTTATTGTGGTCAACAAACATTTATTGAATGATTTAGTGCAATTAGGTTTGTGGAATGACGACATGAAAAACGAATTGATGATACAAAACGGATCGGTTCAAAACATCGAAAACATCCCGCAAGATATCAAAGACTTGTATAAAACAG
This sequence comes from Flavobacterium sp., assembly GCA_036796275.1. Lineage (GTDB taxonomy): Bacteria > Bacteroidota > Bacteroidia > Flavobacteriales > Flavobacteriaceae > Flavobacterium. The sequence goes on along the minus strand of DAIRDG010000025.1, from coordinate 20,671 downwards.
TTTGGGAAATGAGCATGAAAGACATCATAGACATGTCTAGACACCGCGGTTATTTTATTGACCAATCACAATCGCTCAATCTGTTTATGGAAGATGTTTCGATGCAAAAACTAACCTCGATGCACTTTTATGCTTGGAAATCGGGCCTAAAAACAGGCATGTATTACCTCAGAACCAAAGCTGCAAGAGATGCCATTAAGTTTACGGCAACCAAAAAAGAAACCGCAAACCCCATCGAAAAACTCCAAGTGCAAACCGAGCAGCCCTCTGCCATATCAGCCAACGAGTTTAAAGCCATGATAGCCAATGCCAAAAACGCAGGTCCGGAAGACTGCGAAATGTGCGGCTCTTAAATAAGCTATAGTACGTAAAAACCGTCTAAAGCTGATGCTTTAGACGGTTTTTTGTTTCAAACCAATGCTAACCAATCTTGTAAATGCGATTATTGGGAATATAAACCCCTTTTTTTAAGATGATACGCTCTTCTGTAACCCCACAAATTGTGGTGTGGGTGTAAAATTTTTCTTAGGCATTTTCAAAGTAAATTTTTACTTTTTCACGCTTCAAATTTCCCAATTTTAAAGCTCTTTCTAAAGCCCTTTGCCGCTCCGTTTTGTCTGACTCATTATTCAAAACATCCTGATTAGGAAAACGCAAAGTACCCACTTGCTCTTTGTCTATTGCCTTAAAAGTATTTTCCATAAAACTACCAAATTTGAATGATTAGAAATTAAAAACCTATAAAAGTTATAGATTCGTAAATTTAATCGCAAAAGACTTAAAATTATTTTAAAAAGGCGTTAGTTAGTTGTCAATGTTGCTAGGCATAAAATCCGGGAAATGTTAGCTTTGTTTTCTCTCCCAAACCTTTTCACTCAGCAGTCTTCAACCCTTTACAGTCTAAATTAAATTCTACCAAATCTCTTAACCATAATTCACATAGGTATCCAAATCTTTATCGCCTCTGCCCGATAAGTTAATAACCACCACATCGGTTGGTTTGAGGTCTAGCTTGTCTAACACCGCAAAGGCATGAGCGGTTTCTATAGCCGGAATAATCCCTTCGTTTTTAGATAAAGCAAAACCAGCCGTCATGGCTTCGTGGTCTGTCACGGCATAAAAATCGGCCCGTTTGGTTTCAAACAAATGGGCATGCAAAGGCCCAATGCCCGGATAATCTAGGCCTGCAGAAATAGAATAGGGTTCGGTAATTTGACCATCTGCCGTTTGCATCAACAAGGTTTTGCTGCCATGCAAGATACCCGGTTTGCCTAACACGGTGGTGGCTGCACTTTTGTTGGTGTTAACGCCCAATCCTGCGGCTTCTACGGCAATTAGCTTTACAGATAAATCGTCTAAAAACTCATAAAATGCTCCGGCAGCATTGCTGCCACCACCCACACAGGCAATCACATAATTTGGCAACGGATTTTGTTCTTTGGTTAAAAGTTGTTGTTTGATTTCTTTCGAAATTACACTCTGAAACCGGGCTACCATATCCGGATAAGGATGTGGCCCAACCACCGAGCCAATAATATAAAAGGTATCTTCGGGGTTGTTTATCCAGTCTCTAATGGCTTCATTGGTGGCATCTTTCAGCGTTTGAGAACCCGAAAGAGCGGGTCTTACTTCGGCTCCTAGCATTTTCATCCGGGCTACATTGGGGGCTTGCCGTTTGATGTCTACCGCACCCATATATACCACACAAGGCAAACCCATCAGGGCACATACCGTGGCAGTGGCCACCCCATGCTGACCAGCACCAGTTTCGGCAATGATGCGTTTTTTACCCAAGCGTTTGGCCAATAATATTTGCCCGATGGTGTTGTTTACCTTGTGGGCTCCGGTATGGCACAGGTCTTCCCGCTTCAGGTATATTTTGGCTCCATATTGGTCTGACAGTCTGTTGGCATAATAAAGCGGGGTAGGCCTGCCTACATAGTCTTTTAGCAACAACTGAAACTCTTCCTGAAAAGCCTCTGTGGCAATAATATCAAGATATTGATTTTTGAGCTCTTCTATGTTTTGGTACAACATTTCTGGAATGTAGGCTCCGCCAAACGTTCCGTAAAATCCTTGGGGATTAACTGTAAATGACATCTTTAAATTGTTTTATTAGTTCTACATTTTTTATACCGGGCTGGGTTTCAAACTGACTGTTGAGGTCAAGGGCAACACATTTTTGTCCGGCTGAGGTTTTTAAAAATTCTTTAATCGCTAGGGCATGCGGCAATGCCAATCCGCCACTCAAAAAATAAGGCGTCTTTAAGGCATACTGATTTAATATTTGCCAATCAAAGGCATAACCATTGCCTCCGGGTAGCTTGCCTTTGGTGTCAAATAAAAAATAATCTACCACCTTTTCAAAATCATTTAAAGCATTGAAATCAAACGCATCATCAATAGACAAAGATTTTATTATGGTGATGTTCTCAGCTTTTAATTTGGCACAAAAATCAGCCGTTTCATCACCGTGCAATTGAATGGCATCTAAGCCAAAAGACTCTATTTTTTGCTTAATAACCACTATATCTTCATTGACAAACACCCCAACTTTCTTGGTTTTATCAGAAGTTAGCTCAAGGGTGTTTATTGCACAAAATCGTTTAGAGGGCCTCCAAAAAATAAAACCCATATAATCTAGTTGCAATGCTTTAAGTGCTTTGATGTTTTGTGAGTCATTAAGACCACAGACTTTTATTTGGATTCCCATGCTAAAAATGATTTATAAATTGGGTTAAATGCTGATGAATATCATCACTTGCCATAAAATACTCTCCCATCAAAAATCCTTCAAAGCCATGTTGTTGTAAATATTTAAGGTCTTCTACTGTTTTGAGACCGCTTTCAGAAATTTTGAGGATGTTTTCCGGAAAATAAGGCAACAAATCAATGCTTTGCTGAATGTTTACTTCAAAGGTTTTTAAATTGCGGTTGTTAACACCAATCAGATCTACGGCCGTGTTGGGCACTTTTTTGAGTTCTTCTAAGTTATGCACTTCTACCAAAACTTCGAGGCTTAAATCTTTGGCATAGCCAGACAAGAAGAGCATTTCCTCCGAAGTTAAAACTGCCGCAATCAGCAAAATAACATCGGCCCCATAAGCTTTGGCTTCGGTGATTTGATAAGCATCAATGATAAAATCTTTTCGCAAAAGCGGCTTGTGTGTTGACGCCCTCGCCAGCAATAAATCATCTAAAGACCCTCCAAAATACTTGCCATCTGTAAGCACTGAAATACCACAAACCCCGGCATTTGTATAAGCCTCTATTACGGTATTTACCGAATAATTTTGGTTGATAACCGTCTTAGAGGGCGAACGTCTTTTGTGCTCTGCAATTATGCCATGAGCACTTTGTTTGAGGGCTAGTTTTAATGATTGTGTTGGGCTGCCAAACAAGTCTGTTTGTTCTAAACTTTTCAAACTCACCACTTGTTTTTTTAGGGCTACCTCCGTTTTTTTGTCGGCTATAATTTGATCTAAAATGTTCATGATTGGCTAATTTGTATCAGTTGATTTAGTTTTTGAAATGCTTTTTGGCTCAACAAACTTTCTTGGGCCATTTGCAATGATGCCTCATAAGATTGTTGGCTAATGGTTTGTATGGCTACGGCAGCATTGGCACATACCACATCATTTTGTGCTTGGCTGCCATTGCCCGAGATGATTTGATAAAAAATCTTGGCGGCTTCCTCTATTGTTTGGCCGCCTTTCAGGTCGTTTAAATGGTACTGACCAAGTTTAAAATCTTGAGCACTTAGCAACTCCTCTTTGTTGTTTGAAACAATTTTCACATCGTCTGTTAGCGATATTTCGTCAAACCCAGCCAATCCGTGTAAAATACTGTAATGGGTATTGGTTTTTTGATACAAATAAGCATACATTCTGGCCAATTCTAAACTAAAAACCCCTACCATTTGATGATTTGGAAACGACGGGTTTACCAAAGGTCCAAGCATGTTAAAAAACGTTTTTACCCCCAATGCCCGCCTGATTGGGCCCACGTTTTTCATGGCAGGATGAAACAACGGAGCATGCAAAATAGCAATGTTGCAGGTTTCTAAGCAGCGTTTGAGCCAATTTTCGTCTGATGAAAATTTCACGCCCATGGCCTCCATTACATTGCTTGAGCCAGACACCGAAGACACCCCATAATTGCCATGTTTGGCCACCTGATAGCCAGCACCAGCCACCACAAAAGAGGCCAGAGTAGAAATGTTAAACGTGTCTTTGCCATCGCCTCCGGTGCCACACAAATCGATGGTGTTGTAGGCAGAGAAATCTACTGGTATGCAAAGCTCTAACAAGGCTTCCCGAAAACCACTTAATTCTTCTATGCGGATGCTACGCATCATATAAACCGTCATAAACGAGGCGACTTGACTTTCGTTGTAAAGCCCCTGAGAAATGTTTACCAAAACCTCTTTGGCTTCGCTTTTAGTTAAAATCTCGTGGTTGTATAATCTATTTAATATATCTTTCATGGCTTTACTTGATGATTTACCCAGTTTTTAATCATTATTTTACCTTGTGGAGTCAAAACGCTTTCCGGATGAAATTGCACACCCCTTACGTCATATAGTTGATGTTTTAAAGACATGATATGATTAAACTCATCATAAGACGTAACAATGAGTGCCTCCGGAAAATTTTCTGAAGACACCACCCATGAATGGTATCGGCCAACCATTAAATTTTTGGGCAAACTGTCATACAGATAATCTGACGTTATAACGGTTATTTCAGAAGCTACCCCATGATACACGTTTGATAAATTGTGAAGCTTTCCCCCAAAAACCTCTCCAATAGCCTGCATGCCTAAGCAAACCCCTAAAATGCTTTTATGAGGCGAATAAGTTTCTATAACAGCTTTTAGCAACCCAGCCTCATCAGGTATGCCGGGGCCAGGAGATAACAAGATTTTATCAAAAACCTCAAGGTCATTGAGCTCAAAAGCATCGTTGCGGTAAACCACTACCTCTACGTTAAGCTCTTCTAAATAATGAACCAAATTGTAGGTGAAACTGTCATAGTTATCGATTACGGCTATTTTCATTTGTAGATTTTTATTTTGTGATGTATCAATTTCTAGTTATCTTAAACTTATAATACTAATTAATTTGTTCGGCCATATCGATGGCTTTTTTTAGAGCATTGAGTTTGTTGTATACTTCTTGGGTTTCGTTGTTTTCATTAGAGCTTTCTACGATGCCTGCCCCGGCCTGATAAATGAGTTGATGGTTTTTGCTTAAAAACGAGCGAATCATGATAGCATGGTTATAACTATGATCTAATCCGATATACCCAATGGCTCCTCCATAAAAACTTCGGTTGGTTGGCTCTATGGCCTCTATGAGCTGCATGGCTTTTACTTTTGGAGCTCCAGACAGAGTGCCAGCCGGAAAGGTATCTGCCATGAGTTGCAACGATTGAGTTGGATTCTTGAGCTTACCAGTAACTTGAGACACCAAGTGAATGACATGCGAAAAAAACTGTATGTCTTTGTATTTTTTAACTTCAACATCTTGGCACTGACGACTCAAATCGTTTCTGGCCAAATCTACCAACATCACATGTTCGCTATTTTCTTTGGGGTCTGTGATTAGTGCTTTGGCCAAAGCGGCATCTTCTTCATCACTGCCAGTGCGTTTAAAGGTGCCTGCAATCGGATGGATTTCGGCCAAATTGTTTTTAATGACCAATTGGGCTTCGGGTGAGGAGCCAAAGATTTTGAAACTGCCATAATCAAAATAAAACAAATAAGGTGAGGGGTTGATGCTTCTCAAAGCCCTATAAACATTAAACTCATCGCCTTTAAAGTTTTGAGAAAATTGTCTAGACAACACCAATTGAAACACATCGCCTCTTTTGCAATGTTGCTTGCCTAAACCTACAAATGCTCTAAACTCATCATCCGTCAGGTTACTTTGGCTAGTGCCTTCTTTATAAAACGGGAATGAGGCAAACTGCTGAGCAGACAATAAGTTTTCTATCAAAGAAAGATTGTGGTCTTGTGATAAACTTAAACAGAACACATAAGCTTCGTTTTTAAAGTGGTTTATGGCAATGATGTTTTGATAAAAAATATATTGCATCAACGGTATTTGATTGGTTGTTGATTTTTGGTGAATGTTCACCGATTCAAAAAACTGCACCGCATCATAAGTAGTATAACCAAACAAGCCGTCACTCACGCAATTATACGGATTGGGTTGGGCTTCAAAACAACCAATAAACCTCTGAAGGGCTTCCACCACATTTTTAGGGTTATTGATGGTGAAAATATCTTTAGACCCATCGGGCAATTGCGTTTTTATTTCTGTTTGGCTTACTTCAAAATGGGCCACTGGGTTAAAACACAAGTAAGAAAAACTGTTGTGGTTGGTATGATAATCTGAACTTTCTAGCAAGATAGTTTTTGGAAACTGATCGCGTAGTTTCAAATACAAACTAACCGGTGTAATGGTATCTGCAAGTAGTTTTTTGTGAAACAAGTTAAATTTAAAGGTTTTCATAATATTTTTTCAATAAAAAAAGGCTTGTCGTGATAGACAAGCCTTATGATGATTAATTTTCATAGCAGCTGTGGCTCACGACGTTTTGCGTAAGTTGTTCCACCAAGAAAAATTATTTTGAGTCATTACTTTCATATTTGAAGCAAATTAATAAAAAATTATTATGACAAACAACAAAGCATAAAAAAATTTAACATATATTGATTAGTTGTTTTGTTCATTTAGTCAAAACATTCCGAAGAATCCACAAAACAATGATTAACCAAATAGATTTGATAACAGATGTTAAATTTTTATAAATTTATAAGCTCTCATTTGCACCAAACAAAATTATTGCTCAGTTTTGTGCTTTAATTAAATCAAATGAATATTAATTTTTTACATCATCATCATTCATTATCTCAGACGAGGTGATATTGTTTTGTTGTATATAAACCATAACTTAATTATAAACCCGTCTGAAAACAGATGGGTTTTTTGTTGACCTATCTGTGTGAAGCAAAAAAAATCAATCAAATGAGTAAACTAAAATTAGCCATTCAAAAAAGTGGAAGATTAAGCGAACAATCGCTCAAATTATTAGAGTCTTGTGGCATCAGATTGTCTAATGGCAACAGAAGCTTAAAATCGGAAGCCAAAAACTTCCCTATTGAAGTGTTGTTTTTAAGAGACGACGACATTCCACAATATGTGGAGCAAGGCGTAGCAGATGTTGGCATCTTGGGGCAAAACGAAGTTTGGGAGCAGGGCAAAAACATCATTATTCAAAAAGAATTAGGATTTGCGTCATGCAAGCTGTCTTTGGCCATCCCCAAAGATGCGGTTTACACCGGTCTGAATTTTTTTTCCAATAAAAAAATTGCCACTAGTTATCCGTACATTCTTCAAAAGTTTTTTGAGGACAAGCAAATACCGGTTCAGATAGAAAAAATTAGCGGTAGCGTAGAAATTGCCACGGGTATTGGCTTATCTGATGCTATTTTTGATATTGTAAGCACCGGAAGCACCTTGTTGATGAACGGACTCAAAGAAGTAGAGGTGGTTGCTAAAAGCCAAGCGGTGCTGATTTCTAATCCAAATTTAAACCAAGCAAAAGAAGACATTTTAAAACAATTAATCTTTAGAATTGAAGCGGTAACTGCGGCCAAAGAAAATAAATATATCTTATTGAATGCCCCCAACAAAAACCTTGATAAGATCATTAAAATTTTACCTGGTATGAAGTCCCCAACCATTTTACCGCTTTCCGAAGAAGGCTGGAGCAGTTTACACTCGGTGGTGAGAGAAGACGAATTTTGGGATGTGATAGAACAGCTCAAAAAGCTAGGAGCCGAAGGTATTTTAGTTACGGCCATAGAAAAAATGATTGTTTAACACAAAAAATAGATAATGCAAATTTACAACTCACCAGCTAAAAGCACTTGGCAAACCCTAGCCAATAGGCCTCAGTTTAACACCAAAACACTGAATGCTCAAGTGCAAACGATATTTGACGAAATCATTAAAAACAAAGACAAAGCCGTTCAAAAATACACCCAGTTTTTTGATCAGGTAAGCATTACAGAATTCAGAGTTTCAGAAGACCAACTAAAGGCTGCCACTGCCAAAATATCAAAAGAATTGCAAGAAGCGATTAAACTGGCCAAACAAAACATCGAAACCTTTCATCTAAGCCAACAAGAAAACAAGCAAGTTATAGAAACAACCTCTGGGGTGTTTTGCTGGAGAGAAAGCCGGGCCATACAAAAGGTAGGTATTTATATTCCCGGGGGTACCGCTCCTTTGTTTTCTACCGTTTTGATGTTGGGCATTCCTGCCAAAATTGCGGGTTGTCAAAAAATTGTGCTGTGCTCACCACCCAACAAACAAGGTGAGATTGCCCCAGAAATCTTATTTGCCGCACAGCTAATTGGCATCACCGATGTGTTTTGCGTGGGAGGCATTCAAGCCATAGGAGCCTTAACCTTTGGCACCGTAAGCATCCCACAAGTGGATAAAATTTTTGGTCCGGGTAATCAATTTGTAACCGCTGCCAAGCAAATGGCACAAAATTATGGCGTGGCCATAGACATGCCCGCTGGCCCTAGCGAACTACTAGTCATAGCAGACAGCTCTTGCCCTCCGGCCTTTGTAGCTGCCGATTTGTTGTCGCAAGCCGAGCATGGGTCTGATAGCCAAGTGATCTTGTTGAGTCACCAATTAGATTCTATAGAAGCCGTGATTAGCGAAGTGCAAACGCAACTCAATAGTTTACCCAGAAAAGACATGGCGGCTAAAGCCCTAAACAATAGTCGGTTTATTTGTTTAGACTCCATAGCCGATTGCCTAGAGTTTAGCAATAATTATGCCCCCGAGCATTTGATTTTAGCCTTTGAAGATTACCAAAATTATACCCACAAAATCACCAATGCAGGGTCGGTGTTTTTAGGGCCTTACAGTTGCGAAAGTGCCGGAGATTATGCCAGTGGCACCAACCACACCTTGCCAACCAACGGCTTTGCTAGAAACTACAGCGGGGTGTCTTTAGATAGTTTTATCAAAAAAATTACCTTTCAGGAACTCACCTCGCAAGGACTTCAAAACATAGGGCCTGCCATAGAATTAATGGCTGAGGCCGAACAACTCATGGCCCATAAAAATGCAGTAACCATCAGACTAAACAATTTATAATCATGACGCTAGAAAATTTAGTAAGACCCAACATTCAGTCTCTAAAACCATACAGCAGTGCCAGAGATGAGTTTAGCGGTGCAGATTGTTTGTTTTTTGATGCCAACGAAAATCCGTATGGGGCATATAACCGCTACCCAGACCCCCATCAAAAATCATTAAAAGCCAAAATATCGGAACTCAAAAGCATCCCGGCAGATCAAATTTTTATTGGCAATGGTAGCGATGAAGTCATCGATTTGGCGTTTAGAATTTTTTGCGAACCACAACAAGATGAGGTGCTTATTTGCCCACCAACCTATGGTATGTATGAAGTTTCTGCCAACATCAATAACATCAAGATAGTAAAAGTGCCGTTAGATGAAAACTTTCAGTTGGATATAAAAGGCATCTTAGAAACCCTCAAAAACCACCCAAAAATTAAATTAATTTTTTTGTGTAACCCCAATAATCCAACAGGAAACCACCTCAGTGGCATTGAAGAAGTTCTTCAAAACTTTCAGGGCATCGTGATGGTAGACGAAGCTTACATCGATTTTAGCTCACAACCGTCGTTATTGTCAAAAATTAATAGTTATCCTAATCTCATTGTGTCACAAACACTCAGCAAAGCTTGGGGAAAAGCCAGCTTAAGAATAGGTTTGGCCATCGCAAACAAGCAAATTATCAGCTATTTCAACAAAGTAAAACCACCGTATAACATCAGTAAGCCAAACCAAACAGAGGCCTTAAAAGCTTTGAGCGACATCAATACGTATCAGGAACAATTGCAAATCATCAACGCACAAAAAACCTTGATGGTTGAGGCTCTGAATGGTTTGCCGTTTGTAGAAAAAGTATACCCCTCTGAAGCCAATTTTTTGCTAGTGAAAACCACCCAAGCCAATCAAATTTACCAAACCTTAATCAATCAACAGTTAGTGGTAAGAAACCGACACACCGTAGTAGATAATTGTTTGAGAATTACCATTGGCACACCGCAAGAAAACCAAATGTTAATAAACGCATTAAACCAAATCTTATGAAGAAAAAAGTCTTGTTTATAGACCGTGATGGCACCTTGGTGATTGAACCACCGGTTGATTATCAGTTGGATAGTTTAGAAAAACTAGAGTTTTATCCGAAAGTGTTTCAATATTTGTCTAAAATTGCCCAAGAAACAGATTATGAATTGGTGATGGTTACCAATCAAGATGGTTTAGGAACGGCTTCGTTTCCGGAGGAAACCTTTTGGCCTGCCCATCAAAAAATTATGCAAGCTTTTGCAAACGAAGGCATTGTTTTTAAAGAAGTTTTAATAGATAAATCTTTTCCAGAAGAAAATCTACCCACCCGCAAACCTGGCACTGCCATGCTGACGCATTACCTTAAAGGCGATTATAATCTGGCTCAATCTTTTGTCATTGGCGATCGTGCTACCGATGTGCAACTGGCCAACAACTTAGGCTGTGGCTCAATTTATATGGGTAACGACACCTTAGATGCAACCTTGCACACACAAGATTGGCAAGCTATTTATGCCTTCTTAACCACCCAGCCCCGCACAGCCACCGTGAACAGACAAACCAAAGAAACACAAATTTCGATAACGGTAAATCTAGATGGCAATGGAGCTTCTCAACTAAACACCGGTTTGGGTTTTTTTGATCATATGCTCGAGCAAATTGCCAAACACGGTCAGTTAGACTTGCAAGTAACCGTAGCGGGCGATTTGCACATCGATGAGCATCACACCATAGAAGATGTGGGCATAGTGTTAGGAGAAGCTTTTTACCAAGCCTTGGGCAGCAAAAAAGGCATAGAACGCTATGGGTTTTTGCTCCCTATGGACGATTGCTTAGCCCAAGTAGCCATAGATTTTGGAGGCCGACCATGGTTGGTGTGGGAAGCCGAATTTAAACGCGAACTGATTGGCCAAATGCCTACCGAAATGTTTATGCATTTTTTTAAGTCATTTAGCGATGCGGCCAAATGCAATCTCAATATCAAAGCCAGTGGAGACAACGAACACCATAAAATTGAAGCCATCTTTAAGGGCTTTGCCAAAGCCATTAAAATGGCAGTAACCAAAAACAACAACAGTTCAATACCAAGCACCAAAGGAGTCTTATGATAGCCATCATCAAATACAATGCAGGCAATGCCACTTCCGTCAAGAATGCCTTAGAACGTTTGGGTCATCAAGCAGTTATTACAAACAACGTGACCGAAATTCAAGCAGCACAAAAAGTTATTTTTCCGGGAGTTGGAGAGGCAGGCACAGCCATGCGTTTTTTACGCAATACCCAATTAGACCAAGTGATAAAAACCTTAAAACAACCCGTATTGGGCATTTGTTTGGGTCAGCAACTCCTGTGTAATTTTCTGGAAGAAGGCCAAACCGATGGTTTAGGTATTTTTGATGTCGCGGTAAAAAAATTCCCCAAAACCAATCTGGTACCCCACATGGGATGGAATAACCTTAAGGTGGTTAAGTCAACTTTGTTTGAAGGCATTCACCCAAATGACAATTTTTATTTTGTGCACAGCTATTTTTGTGAAGTCAACCAAAATACATCGTCTGTTTGCGATTATATCAATGATTTTAGTGCTTCCATGCAAAAGGACAATTTTTATGCCACCCAGTTTCATCCCGAAAAATCGGGCGAAGTGGGGTTAAAACTATTACAAAACTTTTTAAACATAGCTAGATGAGACTTATTCCTGCCATCGACATCATTAATGGCTCATGCGTAAGATTATCGCAAGGCGATTATAATTCTAAAAAAGTATACCATGAAAAGCCCTTAGAAGTGGCCAAAATGTTTCAAGACCATGGCATACAATATTTGCATTTGGTAGATTTAGACGGAGCCAAATCGCACAAAATCATCAACTACAAAACTTTAGAAGACATTACCTCTAAAACCAATCTGAAAGTAGATTTTGGCGGAGGTTTAAAATCGCACGAAGACCTCAAGATTGCTTTTGAATGCGGAGCCAATCAGGTGAGTTGTGGCAGTATGGCAGTAAAAAATCAACCCATGTTTTTAGCATGGCTGCAACACTATGGGGCAGAGAAAATAATTTTAGGAGCCGATGCCAATAACAGAAAGGTTGCTTCCAACGGATGGTTAGAGCAAGGAGAGGCAGACGTGGTAGAGTTTATAAAAAACTATCAGCAATCAGGCATCAATTATGTGGTTTGCACCGATATAGCCAAAGACGGCATGTTGCAAGGACCTTCTATCTCGTTATACGAAGAAATTCTAGAGCAAACTTCGGTAAGCCTCATTGCCAGTGGAGGCATTAGCAGCATACAAGATTTAACCAATTTAAAACAACTTGGATGCGAGGGAGCCATTATTGGCAAAGCCATTTATGAAGGTTATATTTCGTTAAAAGAACTTTACAAATTTAATTAAATGCTTAAGAAAAGAATTATTCCGTGTTTAGACATCCAAAATGGCAGAACCGTAAAAGGCATCAATTTTGAAAGTATTAGAGATGCAGGCGACCCCATAGAACTAGCCAAACGCTATGTGACAGAAGGGGCAGACGAATTGGTTTTTTTGGATATTACGGCCACGGTAGAGAAAAGACAAACCTTGATAGCTTTGGTGAAAGACATAGCCAAAAACATCAACATACCGTTTACGGTGGGTGGGGGCATAAATGCTGTGGAAGATGCCAAAGCCATTATACAGGCAGGAGCCGATAAAATCACCATCAACTCAGCCGCTGTAAAAAGTCCTGAACTCATCACCCAAATTGCACAAGAATTTGGTAGTCAGTGCGTGGTGGTGGCCATAGACACCAAGTTTGAAGACAACAATTGGTGGGTGTATGTGCATGGGGGCAGAACCAAAACAAACCACAAGACCTTGGCTTGGGCAAAGCAAATAGAAAATCTAGGAGGCGGAGAAATACTGCTAACATCGATGAATAACGATGGAACAAAAGACGGTTTTGCGTTAGACCTTACCCAGCAAATAGCCGCAGCGGTAAACCTCCCTGTGATTGCCTCAGGCGGGGCCGGTGAGTTGATGCATTTTGAAGCGGTGTTTACCCAAACCAAAGCCAGCGGTGCCTTGGCAGCCAGTATTTTTCATTACCAAACCATCGCTATAAACGATTTGAAAACATATCTAAAAACCAAAAACATTCCGATAAGATGACCATAGATTTTACTAAAAACAACGGTTTAGTGCCCGTAATCATTCAGGATAGTGTAACCATGCAAGTGTTGATGTTGGGGTATATGAATCAGGAGGCATTTACAAAAACACAACAAGAAAAGGTGGTGACGTTTTTTAGCCGCAGCAAAAACAGGTTGTGGACCAAAGGAGAAGCCTCGGGCAATTTTTTATTGGTTGACGATATACTATTAGATTGCGATCAAGACACCTTGCTCATTAAAGCCACGCCCCAAGGGCCAACCTGCCACAAAGGCACCAAAACGTGTTTTAACGAAACCACAACCAAAGGATTTTTGTATCAATTAGAACAAATTATAGAAAACAGAATTGCAGGTGATGATCAGTCGTCTTACACCAAAGATTTGTTTAACAGAGGCATAAATAAAGTAGCCCAAAAAGTAGGCGAAGAAGCGGTAGAAGTCGTGATAGAGGCCAAAGATGATAATCAAGATTTGTTTGTGAACGAAGTAGCCGATTTGTTGTATCATTTGTTGATTTTATTAAAAGCCAAAAAAGTGAATTTGCAAATGATAGAAGCGATTTTGGTAGATAGATTTAACAAATCCCAAAAATCATAAAACCCCATTTGTGACTCACAATGGCTTATATAGCTTGAGGTTCAAATTTGTTTTTGAGGCTAAAATTCTTTAGCAAGGATTGTTTTTACAACAGCTTTTAAGTGGGGTAAATCTTTTTGAATGATTTCCCAAACGGCACTCAACTTAATGTTAAAATATTCATGGGCAATCATATTTCTAAACGCACGAACTTTATACCAAGGGTAAACATGTTTCTCTAATTTTTCTTTTTCAACATGAATAATTGCCTCTCCAATGATTATAAATTTAAGTAAAACAGCATTATTTAATAAATCATTTTCACAAAAGGCTTGCATATCTATACCGTCTACATACTTTTCAATTTCTTCAATTGATTTGTCAATGTGCTCAAGTCTTTTTTGGCTTTCAAGGTGTTTATTTTTCATAAACAAGTTTTAAGTCGGGGGTTAAACTTTCCAAAATGTATGGTTTAAAAGCATCTATGAAGCCCACATCTACTTTACGGTTTAAACTGTTTTCTAGAACATATTGTAATTCTGCCAAATCAAAATAAGAAAAAGTTGAATCTGTTTGTAAAGCAATATCAATATCGCTTTTTGGGCCATCTTCTTTTCTTGCAAAAGAGCCATAAATCCAAGCTTTTTCAATTGGAACAAATTGGCGTAAAGTAGTTTGTATTTTCTTAATAAGGTCATTTCTGTCTGTTTTCCGGAATACCAAGTATTCTATCTTATCTTCTGCCACTTGCAAGGCTTGCAAAGCCAAATCTTCGTTTGCTATCTCATACACCAAATTATCAGACAGCCAAGATAGCAGTAGATCATTGGCTTTAATCTCAAAAAACTCGGCAAGTTTTATCACCTGTTCGCGGTTTGCCTTGCGTTGTCCTTTCTCAATTTTACATAAAATTGCTTGGTCAATATTGAGGTATGCCGCAACTATTCGAAGTGGTAATTTCTTCTCGTGTCTTAGATTTCTTATTTTATTGCCAAAGCTGTCCATGTTTTTGGGGATTATTTTGGTTTAAAATTTAATTTTTTGAATAAATTTTTTTGAATATTTTTGTCAAAAATATGAAAAGCAAGTCAAATTTTACGTAAAAACTTCAAGTTTTTATTTGTTTGTCACTTCAGCGAATAATAAAACTCTTAGATAGTTATTAGGTTTAAATATAACTTATACACTGTAAAATCTATTACGTACTAAAATTACTTCAAAGTAAGGTGTAGATTTAGTTTTACTTTCAGCATATTGTTGCTATGATTGCTATCTGTATTGAAAACAGTGTGTTTTATTAGACTTTTAATACAAAAAAAAAGCTCTTACAAATCATCAAGATTTAACAAAGCCAACAAATCATAAAACCCCATTTGTGACTGGCAATAGCCTTGCTTGCAGTGACAGCTTGTTGCCTGCCGCTAATTAGTTTTTGTTACAAGCCAAAGCGACCAGCGGAAGCTCTTGGCATGGTTACAAAAACTTTATCGGCAAAAACAACTAAAAC
This sequence comes from Flavobacterium sp., assembly GCA_036796275.1. Lineage (GTDB taxonomy): Bacteria > Bacteroidota > Bacteroidia > Flavobacteriales > Flavobacteriaceae > Flavobacterium. The sequence goes on along the minus strand of DAIRDG010000025.1, from coordinate 5,242 downwards.
GAAAGCAAGAAAATGGATGATAAAACACCCAAGCGATTGGCTACACAAAATAATACAGTAAAAACTTGTGAGATAGGAATTAAAGGATTAAATTTGCACCCTCATTTAAAAATTAACTGTTATGTACGCAATTGTAGAGATAGCAGGGCAACAATTTAAAGTTACCAAAAACCAAAAGGTGTACGTTCATCGTTTACCCAACGAAGCTGGCTCAAAAGTTTCTTTTGAAAAAGTTATGTTAGTGGATGATAACGGAACTATCCAAGTAGGTGCCCCAGCTATAACCGGTGCTGCCGTAGAGGCTACCGTAGTCGATCACTTAAAAGGAGACAAAGTGATTGTTTTTAAGAAAAAAAGAAGAAAAGGTTACCAAAAACAAAATGGTCACAGACAAGCTTTAACACAAATTCACATCGAATCTATTGTGTTAGGTGGTGCAAAGCCAGCTAAAAAAGCTGAACCAAAAGTTGAGGAGCCCACTGCAGAAGCCAAGCCAAAAAAAGCCGCTCCTAAAAAAGCCGCAGCCGAAGGTGAACCCACTGCAGAAGTGAAAAAGAAATCAACCAAAAAATCTCAAGACGATTCAAGCAACACAGAAGCTTAATCTATAACCCTTAAAATTTAGAAATTATGGCTCACAAAAAAGGTGTCGGTAGTTCCAAAAACGGTAGAGAATCCGAGTCGAAAAGACTAGGAGTAAAAATCTTTGGTGGCCAAGCGGCTACTGCAGGAAGCATTCTTGTAAGACAAAGAGGTACTAAACACAACCCAGGCGAAAACGTGTATGCTGGTAAAGACCATTCTTTGCATGCCAAAATTGATGGTGTTGTGAAGTTTCAGAAAAAAAGAGACAATAAATCTTATGTTTCAATCCTTCCGTTTGAAGCATAATTAAATTAAATGTTATAATAAAGTCCAATTGTTTGATTGGACTTTTTTGTTATAAATTACTTTCAAAATTTAGGTTGCAAAAGAGGCCTCAAAATAATTTAAATTTTTCTTTTAAATTATGAGCAATAAACTATCTTTGCACAAAATTTTAAGGTCCTGTTTGGGGCTCATTTTAATGTTTATCTTATTAAATATATACCATGTCAAAAATCACCGGTAAAGTTTCACAAATCATTGGACCAGTTGTAGATATCTCATTTGCAGGTCAGCAAGTAGAATTACCCAAAATTTATGATGCACTCGAAATCACAAAACCAGACGGCACAAAGCTGATTTTAGAAGTACAATCTCACATTGGAGAAAATGCCGTTAGAACCATTTCTATGGATTCTACAGACGGCCTTAGCAGAGGCGTAGAAGCTACTTCAACCAACGCACCCATACAAATGCCCATTGGTGAAGATATTTATGGCCGATTATTCAACGTGATTGGAGATGCCATAGACGGATTAGATAATTTGCCCAAAACAGAGAAAAACGGCACACCAATTCACAGACAAGCTCCAAAATTTGAAGACTTATCTACGTCTACCGAAGTGTTGTTTACCGGAATAAAAGTTATCGACTTGATTGAGCCTTATGCCAAAGGAGGAAAAATTGGTCTCTTTGGAGGTGCAGGGGTAGGCAAAACAGTTTTGATTCAAGAATTAATTAACAACATTGCCAAAGGCCACGGTGGATTATCAGTATTTGCAGGGGTAGGTGAAAGAACCAGAGAAGGAAACGACTTGCTAAGAGAAATGTTAGAGTCAGGTATCATTAAATATGGTGATGAATTTATGCACTCGATGGAAGAAGGCGGATGGGACTTGAACAAAGTTGACAAAAAAGGATTAAGAGATTCCAAAGCAACCTTTGTGTTTGGGCAAATGAACGAACCACCAGGAGCCAGAGCTCGTGTCGCATTGTCAGGGTTGTCTATAGCAGAATACTTTAGAGATGGTGCAGGCAGTGACCAAGGTAAAGACGTGCTTTTCTTTGTAGACAACATTTTTCGTTTTACCCAAGCGGGTTCTGAGGTTTCAGCTTTATTAGGTAGGATGCCTTCTGCGGTAGGTTATCAGCCAACTTTAGCTTCAGAAATGGGGGTTATGCAAGAGCGTATCACCTCTACCAAAAAAGGATCTATTACCTCTGTGCAAGCTGTTTATGTGCCTGCAGACGACTTAACCGACCCAGCACCAGCTACCACCTTTGCCCACTTAGATGCTACTACCGTATTGTCTAGAAAAATTGCAGAGTTAGGCATTTATCCTGCGGTAGATCCATTAGATTCTACCTCTAGAATCTTAACAGAAGACATTTTAGGGAAAGATCACTACGCCTGTGCACAACGCGTGAAAGAAATTTTACAACGCTACAAAGAATTACAAGACATTATTGCCATTCTTGGGATGGAAGAATTGTCTGAAGAAGATAAACTAGTGGTGTCTAGAGCCAGAAAAGTACAACGTTTCTTATCTCAACCTTTCCACGTGGCAGAACAGTTTACCGGAATCCCTGGGGTATTGGTAGACATCAAAGAAACCATCAAAGGATTCAACATGATCATGGATGGAGAGCTAGATCGAATTCCAGAAGCAGCATTTAACCTCAAAGGCAGCATCGAAGAAGCTATAGAAGCCGGTGAAAAAATGCTAGCTGAAGTATAAAAATAAATTATAACACAGATGTTTTTAGAAATTGTATCACCAGAGGCTACCTTGTTTAGTGGAGAAATCAGCTCTATTACCCTACCAGGCGTAAACGGAGCGTTTCAAATTCTCAATCAGCATGCCCCCATAGTATCGTTATTGCAAAAAGGACAAATTAAGTTTGAAGGCAATCAACTGAAGTTTACCAAGCAAAACTTGCCTAAATTTCAGAAACTAAACGACACTTGTTATGCGTTGCCTATCAATTCTGGCACCATAGAAATGAACATGAATAAAATCATTGTGTTGGCAGATTAATTGCCAATTATATTAAATTATAACCTTCACTATTGTGGAGGTTTTTTTTTGGTGTATAGGGCGTTGAGGTTAGTTTTTCACGACACAAACAGTCTCGATAATCGGGAGTACACATAGAATGCCTCAGCGTTGAAATTTTAACCTCAAAATTCCTATATTTGTATACGTAATAAAATCACAATCTTATTATCATGGAAACAATCATTATACAAGCTGATTCAAAAAAAATGAAAGCTTTAAAGGGATTTTTAAAAGCCTTTCAAATTCCATTTACAGCACCTAAAAAGGAAGAGAGCCCTTACGACCCCGAATTTGTAAAAATGGTTTTGGAAGCTAGCAACTCAAATAATCGAAGGGTTTTGGATGACGAATACAAAAAAGAGTTATTTGGGTAATTATGAAATTTACAGTAATTATTGAAAAATTAGCTCAAGATCATTTCAAAATAATCACGAAATCAGGCAATAAACGTGATATCAAACGCTTTCAACAAATACTTGTTGAACTAGAAAACCACCCCACCACAGGTATTGGCAACCCCGAGCAACTCAAACACCAACTTTCAGGTTATTGGAGCAGACGACTCAATAAAAAAGACCGCCTCATTTATCAAATCATCGAAGAACCAAATAATTTAGTGGTAGTGGTATCGGCTTTAGGTCATTATTAAACAGTGCAGTTAAACACAAAATATCTGGTGTATTTCTATTATAAACCGCTGCGATGAAGTTGAAAGATAAAAGCAAAAAATACCGTTTAAAATCTCTATGCTCTTTGTGATTGTTATTTCACTTTGGAGTCACAAAACCTGGTTAAACAATTTGGAGTTCACAAAGAGTTAACGCTTAGAAAAAACTTTTTCTGTTTGCCTAATATTGCTAAGCACAAGTTTTAAGATGATTTAAATTTGAACAATTTATCAAAAACTATATTTTTAACCGTTATTTATTTTCAAAGGCATGCAATAAAAAAGACGCAAGCCAGTGTTCGCCTTCATAGTTGCCATCTATGATGCTGGATATGGAAAATTGAAGATGTTTGGAGGCTAAGTTAGATAAATGCCCTAATTTCTTGGGATATTTGTTGGCTAAAAAATAAAAGTTCCAAGCTCTCGAAAAATTGAGTCCGTCTAAATGCACCAAATGACCATCGGTACGGTCAGACACCTTGGCCACTTCCCAAGTAAACGGCTTGTTCAAAAACCCTTGATGAAATTTCTTTAACCACTCCAAAAACGCTTTTTCTGGTTTTATTCTGCTCATCAGTGCAGCGGTTTCCAGGCAAGGTGACAAAAAATCTGTTCCGCTAGGTTCCCAATTCAAAGGGTAATTACGGTCGTTATCAAACAACCGAAAAGCGGTGTTTTCGACCATCGTTTTGAGTTCATAATGATTAAAATAAAGGGCATAATCATAAGCAAAGTTAAGCCCAAATGCCGTGTTGTTATGAGTTCCTGCTCTCACGGGGTAAAGTAATTTAGGTAAAAAGGTAAGGTACCTCTCTACAATTAAATCGCAAAGCGGGTCTAAATGCTCACTTAGTGCTTTAAGTCTTGGTTCGGGGCTTTCATGCAAGGCCAGCTGCAGTTTTAGAAACCAAGCCCAACCATAGGTGCGTTCAAACGATTTTTCGTGGGGTTTTTCAAAGTATTTAATTTCTTGGGCAATGTTTTTGGGGGTAATTTGTTTTTTTAGCAGGTCAATAATTTTCTCGCGGTTGTTGAGGTCGTTAAAGTTGTTTACTAAAAACACCAAGCTCCAATGGCCATGTACCGCACTGTGCCAATCAAAACAACCATAAAAGGTAGGATGAAGTGTTTGGGGACTCTCTAATTCAGTGCTGTCTTTTAATACCTGATTAAGTTTATTAGGATATTCTTGGGTAAGGCATTTAAGTGGCAACTCGGCTAATTGATTGGCAAGCTTTAGAGTCAATTCTTGGGCTTGTATTTGAAATAACATCAATAAAAAGATAGATTTTTTCATAATTTGCTTTTAACAAAGATATTAATTAATACAATATTTTATATTTTTGATAAACTCCCAAAGTGTTTATATTAAATCATATATAATTTAACTCGTTAGCTTATATTATGATGACTTAATTAGTCTTTAAAAAATAAAGTAAAAATCTAATTTTAACCATGCTAAGCATTCACACAAAAAACATCTTTTTTATAGGGCTATTTATACACGGATCATTATTTTCAAAAGAAACGGCAAAAGAGCCACTTTCTTTGTACAATCAAAAGGATAATGTTAGTTTTTTACAAAATGAATTCACCATCAACAATAACTGGGAATTTACACTTAATGATGACTTGAGTTTTAAGGACATAT
>DAIRDG010000024.1:0-32242 GCA_036796275.1 Flavobacterium sp. | reverse complement strand
ACTATTCTGCGGCAACCAATTTACTAGCACTTCTATACACAAATGCACTATAAATGTGTCTTCGTGCAAATCGCCCAGGAGATTCGGCATTCACCATTTTGATATAAGTTTGTTTTGGTACCCCAAAATATTCAAATGTATGGCCGTTTAAAAAACTGATATACAATACCCCGTTTTCAAAATAATAATCTGAAATGCCCGAGGTAGTAGTTGTATTTAGATATTCTTCTTTCACTTTTTCTTGGGTTTCCGGAGCAATACTCACCAAAAAATGATAAGCTTCAATGATGTCTTTGCTGCGTTCCTCGGCAATTAGTCGTTCTTCTGCATCCTCTATCAAATCTGGATGAAGGTCTTTCATAAAATTGCGATAAATGGTTTTTAATTCTTTGAGACTGGCTGTTTTTGAAACATCAAATAATTTGCGGTATTCTGAGATTTTTTTTGAATTCATAAGTTTTTTGTACACACGTGAATAACACGTTTTATTATTTTTGGCAAAAGTAGGCTAATTAATTGAGAATGTGTGATAAAAAATTGATGGAAATAGATTTTGTCTCATTGCATGAGGTAGACTATGTTCAGAAGTACTTATAATTCATCATCTACACCCAAAACTCGCTTCATGGCTTTAGCCTTGAGTAAGCATTCTTGGTATTCTTGTTCTGCAATAGCATTGATGGTGATGGCACTGCCCACCGCAAAGCTCACTTTTTTGGCTAATCGGTCATAAATTAGACTTCTAATGACCACATTAAAATCAAAATCACCCTCTGGAGTCACATAGCCAACCGTGCCGCTATACAAGCCTCTCTTAAAGGTTTCTAAGCTTTCTATAATCGTCATGGCAGCATGCTTAGGAGCTCCTGTCATGCTGCCCATAGGGAAGGTTGTGTTTATCAAATCTACCCAAGTGGTGTTTTGGCCAACCTTGCTGCTGATGCTACTAATCATTTGATGGACTTGTTCAAACGTGTAAACCTTAAACAGAGCCTCAACGTTTACGCTGCCTGGCAGGGCAGTTACAGACAAATCGTTTCTCACCAAATCTACTATCATCACATTTTCTGATTGCTCCTTGGCATTGCTTTGCAAACTTATTTTTAGTTGCTCGTCTTCTGTTTGGTTTACTCCTCTTTTGGCAGTGCCTTTGATGGGCTCAGAAATCACTTTGTTTTTAACCCGTTTCAAATACCGCTCAGGCGAGGCACTCAGCAAATACTTTTGTTGATATTTAAAAAACGTACTCATGGGTGCTTTTGATAAGTCATTGAGCTTGATAAATGTTTCCAAGGGATTCAAAACCGCTTTTTTACCCAAAAATTCTATGCAATAATTTGCCTCATAAATATTTCCCAGCTTGATGTGATGTTGCATTTTTCTTACAGCATCAAGATAAGTCTCTCTTGATATTGACTCTAATACAATGGCGTTGTTTTGTGGCTTGGGGTTTATTACATCAAAATTACTCAGTTGTTTAAAATCGTTTTCCAAGGCCTCTTTAAGGTCTTCGTGATATAAAAAAATTAACTGTTGCCCTTTGATAAATATTAATTTCTTAGGCACAAAAAACAGCACCAAGGGCATTTTTATGGCAGCAGGATTGTTAGCAACAAGTTGATGGGTTTTGTGTTTATAGTCATAACTGATAAATCCAAACAGCCAATCGTTTATTTTGGCTAATGAAGCTGGAATTTTACGGTAAATTCTAAAAATTTTATCAGGTTCAAAAGCCAAAATGGCATCAAAATTATGATATGGCATTTTTTGTTCTGTCGCATGGCTATCTAGCAAACAGCTGATATTTTGCACTGCAGCCAATTGCATGAGCTTTTGTTTCCAAACCTCAGGGTTTTTGACGGTGTATGTTTTTTGGATGCGGTTCAAAACTCAAAAATTTTGCCATCATCTGCCAAGCTTACTTGCTCAAAAAACTCTTTGGCCTCTGTGATAAATAGATCTAAATTGGGATATCTTGTAGAAAAATGACCTAAAATTAAATGTTCAACTTTGGCCATTTGGGCAATTTTAGCAGCTTGTTTGGCGGTGCTATGTTTGGTTTTTTTGGCCAAATCTAGGTCTTTTTCTAAGAAAGTGCTTTCGTGATACATCACCGTGGCCTTGTTTACCACCTCAACAATGTTTTCGTTATAGGCCGTGTCTGAACAAAAGGCATAAGACTTGGGTTGGTTAGGCTCAAAGGTAATTGTTTTGTTTGCTACTAGCGTTCCGTCCTCTAAGGTAATGTCTTTGCCTTGCTTTATTTTATTAAAATAAACAGGGTCTATCTCATAATTATAGATGGCATCAAGGTTTAAACGTCGGTCGCCAGGTTTTTCTTCAAACAAATAGCCATTGCAATAAATGCGGTGTTTGAGGGGGATGGTTTTTACAACCACTTTGTCGTCTTCAAATATTATTTCAGACGATTTGGAGCTTAATTCAATAAATTCGATGGGGAATTTTGCATAAGATTCGGTAAGCTTTAACTGCAAGGTGATGATTTCTTTGAGCCCCACCGGACCATAAATGTACAGGGTGTTTTCTCTGTTAAACAACGCAAAAGTGGAAATTAACCCAATGAGTCCAAAAAAATGATCTCCGTGCAAATGCGAAATGAACAAGTGGTTGATTTTAGAAAATTTTATTTTGTGTTTTCTCAACAGCATTTGGGTGCCTTCAGCACAATCTATCAAAAACAAGTGATTTTTTATTTCAAGTACTTGACTGGTGGTGTTGGTGAGTGTTCTTGGGGTGGCAGCATAGCATCCGAGTATGTTGATTTTCATTTGTTAAGCAGTTGTATGATATTAAAACCCCAAATCTCGTTCAATTTGTTCCATTTCCACCAAGTCAAAAGCTTCGGTGAGGGTAGGAGCAGAGCTGATAACTTCAGGAATTTGGTCATAAGACAATACGGGGGTAACCACCACAAATGCTTGTTTTAGTTTCCGTTGATTTTTGGCAAATGGTTTTAGATGGTTTAAATCTTTTTTTGAAATTTGTGAATATGCACTCAAGTCAACAATCAGGTCTTGAGGAGGGAGTGTTAGCATTTGTTTTTCTAAATCTACCAAAAATTCCTCCCAGTTTGGGTGGTTATATTTTATGATATGGGTGTTTGAAGTTGACATGATTAATTTAATTTATTGGCCAATAAATACAAGAGAGCCATTCTTACGGCCACACCGTTTTCTACCTGATCTAATATTATAGCTTGTGAACTATCGGCTACTTCAGAGGTTATTTCTACCCCTCTGTTGATAGGGCCCGGATGCATTAAAACAATTTCTTTAGAAAGGCTGTTGAGCAACTCCATCGTTACCCCATATTGCATAACATACTCTCGGGTTGAGGGAAAGTAAGACACATCTAAACGTTCATTTTGCACCCTGAGCATGTTGGCCACATCACACCATGCTAAAGCTTTTTTGAGATTGGGCTCAACTTGCACCCCCAAGCTACTGATGTATTTTGGGATCAGCGAATTGGGACCACATACTTTTACTTGGGCTCCTAATTTTTGCAAACAAAAAATATTTGACAATGCCACCCTCGAGTGGAGGATGTCTCCTACAATCACTACTTTTTTATTTTGTAAATCGCCTATTTTTTCTATCATCGAAAAGGTATCTAGCAGGGCCTGGCTGGGATGTTCGTGGGCTCCGTCTCCGGCATTAATCACCTGCGTTTTGGTGTGTTTGGCCAAAAATGCAGCTGCACCAGGTGAGCTGTGCCTCATCACTACCATGTCTACCTTCATGGCTAAAATATTGTTGACAGTATCAATGAGGGTTTCCCCTTTTTTTACAGACGATTGGGCTGCCGAAAAACCAATAACATCTGCAGAAAGTCTTTTTTGTGCCAACTCAAACGAAAGTTTGGTGCGGGTGCTGTTTTCAAAAAAAATATTGGCTATGGTCACATCTCTCAATGATGGCACTTTTTTGATGGGGCGGTTGATGATTTCCTTAAAATGTTTTGCTTGTTCTAGAATCAAATGAATGTCTGGAACCGTTAAATCTTTGATGCCAATAATATGCTTAACCGATAGTGACATTTTTTATATTTTTTATTTCTAAACTTTATACTTTTTATTTTTTGTTTTCTATTTTTTGCTTTTTGCTCTTAGCGTGCTACTTTATAACTTTATAACTTTACAACTTTTAACTTTCAAACCAAATACACACAATCTTCACCATCATAAGCTTCCCAACACACTTTTACTTTTTCGTCATTTATGACATCTACCTGCCGGCCTCTGTAATCTGGTTGAATGGGCAAGTGCCGGCTAAACCTGCGGTCAATAAGCACCAATAATTCTACTGCTTTGGGTCGGCCAAAAGATTGCAAAGCCGTGAGTGCCGCATTGATGCTTCTGCCGGTGTATAACACATCATCTACAAAAACCACGCGTTTGTTTTCTACCAAAAAATCAATTTTTGTAGCATTGGCCTCCAAGGGTTTGTCTGATCGTCTAAAGTCATCTCTAAAAAAAGTGATGTCTAGCGTGCCAAAATCAATGGAGTCTATTTGGTATTCGTGTCTTAAAATATGCACCAATCTTTCGGCAAACCGAACACCTCGTGGTTGCAAACCTATAATTTTGGTTTCACTAAAATCATGATGTTTTTCAATTAGTTGACAGGCCAATCTGTGCAGAATGAGGTTGATGTCTTGGGAAGGTAAAAGGATTTTTGTATCCATTTAGTTATTAATTACGCACAAATATAGCAGTTTTTTACAGAAGTAATGGATGATTTGTTATAAAAAATGCAGACCTGTAAGCCGGATTCTGTTTTCCGATACTATCGGAACCCTTATCATTTATCTGGCCTTGTTATTACTAACAAGATCTATCTGCCTACCCTCCAGCTTGAGCGGGTCGCTCTTTGTTTGCAAAACAAACGTGCTGGTATACATGGCATTTCATCGCATAGAGTTTACCTGGTTTCACTACAGCATTACCTGTACATACTTTCTGTTGCACTTGTCCGCCCCAATAAATTGGGAGATGGGTGTTACCCATTATGCTACCCTGTGATGTCCGGACTTTCCTCCCCACCTAAGCGGGACGATAAGGCGGTCTGCGTTGCAAAGATAGGTTATTTTGTAGTTAACTGGCAAGCCAAAAGATTTGTATTAGCCCCGACTGCAGTGATAGCTTGTTGAAGACTATGCTTTTAGTTTTGTTGCCACTCAAGAGCGACCAAAGAAGCTCTTGGGGTGGCTTACAAAACTGAGCATGGGTAAAACAACTAAAACGAAAGGCGGGTACCAAGGTTGATAAACATGCCTAAAGTAGTGGCTTCAAAACATAATTAATCTTAAATTTGTATCGAAATTTTTTGATATGCAAATTAAAATCATCGCCATTGGCAAAACAGATAATCTTCAACTTAACCACCTGATTGAGGCTTATAATGCCAGATTAAAGCATTACATTAAAGTAGAGTGGCAGGTGATTCCTGAACTTAAAAACGCTAAAAACTTTTCTCATGAGCTACAAAAACAAAAAGAAGGGCAATTAATTCTGCAACAAATTACGCCTTCGGATGTGTTGGTTTTGCTTGATGAGAATGGCAAACAATTTAGCAGTGTTGGGTTTTCGGACTATTTGCAAAAAAAAATGAATCAGGGCAACAAACAATTGGTGTTGGTAATTGGTGGGCCGTTTGGGTTTTCTGATGAAGTTTATCAACGCTCAAAAGAATCTATTTCACTATCAAAGATGACATTTTCGCACCAAATGATTCGTTTGTTTTTAGTAGAACAGCTCTACAGGGGCATGACTATCTTGAAAGGTGAATCATATCACCATGAATAAAACTTTAATCTGCGGTGTCTACCTCAATAAACTCAATTGGTTTTTTAGATTTAATTTTGGCTATATATACCGGAAACGTGAGGGCATAGGTTACATTACTCATGGGGTCTGGCACGGTTTCTTGCACATAAACCAAGGCTTTATCTGAAGTTATCTCTACTTTATTAATCTTGATGCCATAGCCTCCGGAGTTGCGTTGACCCAAATTTAAAATCACAAAATTATTGGTTTTGATGTCGTATTCATTCAGCTTGCTTTTTAACTGTTTGTCGTTTAAGAGCATCTTAAATTCCTTAGGCTCGGTAACAATTTCATAAAACCTAAATTTGGCTCCTTTGTAGTCGTCTGTAGTCAAAAACTCAAAATTTGACTCCTCATTTTCCATTTGTTTGGTTGATTTACAAGCCATGAAAGTAAACATTAAAGCTAAAAAAAACAGGTTTTTCATAAAATTGTTTTAATAAAAGTCTAGTTGCAACGCACTTTCATACAACGCTTCATATTGTGGCAATATTTTGTACAAGTCAAATTCTTTGGCTTTTATTTTGGCATTTTGCTTAAACTCATGCAAAATGTGCTCGTCTTTTAATATTTTGAGGGCGTTAGAGGCCATGTCATCCACATTACCAACCTCACTCATATAACCTGAAAACCCATGTTCATTAACTTCAGGCAATCCGCCGCTGTTTGATGATATAACCGGCACGCCACTGGCCATGGCCTCTAGGGCTGCCAAGCCAAAACTTTCGGTTTCTGAAGGCAATAAAAATAAATCACTAAAACATAAAATTTTGTCGATATCTTGGGTATTGCCCAAAAACAATACCTTGTCATGTATGTTGAGGGCCTCACACAGAATCTCGGCTTTACTCTTGTCTGGGCCTTCGCCCAACATCATCAGTTTAGCTGGAATTTGGTCGTTTATTTTGGCAAAAATTTTAATGACATCTGATATTCTTTTTACTTTTCTAAAATTACTGATGTGCGTAATAATGCGTTCATGTGGTTGAGCCATCAATTCTCTGTTGCAAGGAGTGAGCTCTAGTTTTGGTTTGTTGGTTTCTATAAAATTTGGGATAACAATGATGTCTTTTTTGATGTTAAAAATTTTAAGCGTGTCTGCTTTTAAACTTTCTGATACAGAAGTCACCATATCTGATTGGTTGATCGAAAAGTTCACCGCGTTTTTATAATTAGGATGACTTCCTACCAAGGTGATATCTGTGCCATGCAAGGTTGTGATCATCGGAATAGAGATGCCTTCTTCTTGAAGCATTTTTTTGGCCATATAGCCTGCATAGGCATGAGGAATGGCATAATGCACATGCAGAATTTCAATTTTAAATAGTTTAATCACATCAACCAATTTACTAGACAAAGCGAGTTCATAGGGCTGGTAATGAAACAAAGGATATTCGGGCACATTCACCTCATGATAAAATACATTGTGACTCAACAAGGCCAACCTTACCGGCTGACTGTAGGTGATAAAATGTATTTCATGCCCCTTTTTTGCCAACTCTAATCCTAGCTCAGTAGCTACTACACCACTGCCACCATAGGTGGGGTAACACACAATTGCAATTTTCATACTCATGATTTAATATGTAAAATTAAGATTTTAAACACACATCAATTTTTTTTAAGGTTATTTTAACCTACCTTACAACAATTCAAACACGTGATTATTCTTTACTTCACTTATCACAAACGAGCTGTGAGTACTGCCAATACCCTGAATGTTGGTAAGCTTAGAAACCATAAAATCTCGATAAGCCTCCATGTCTTTGACGTGAATTTTTAAGATATAATCATAATCACCACTCACATGCGAGCAAACCATCACTTCTTGTAACAACTTTATTTTGTGTTCAAAGTTTAGCACATTATCTTTGGTGTGCTGAATTAACTTAACAAAACAAAACACCACAAAGTTTTTCTCTATCATCGTTTCATCTAGCGTAATAGAATAGGACTTAATAACCTTGTTTTTTTCGAGTTTCTTGATGCGTTCAAAAACTGCTGTGTTTGATAAACCTATCTTATATGCAATTTCTTTGGTGGTTAGTTTTGAGTTTTCTTGCAACAATTGAATGATGTGTTTGTCTAAAGCATCTAGTTGTATCATGATTTTACTGATTTTTATTCCGTAAATATACATAAATATAGTTATATTTTCTATAAAAACCAAAAAATATTGTCAAATAATTTACCTTTTTATATTTTTACGAAAAATTTAGACCATGAGTAACTACAATCCTGCAAATCCTATACAAGACCTGCAATATTTTGGCGAATTTGGAGGTGTAAACCCCTCAATATCAGATTCATCAACCTACACCTTTCTCAGTGCCAAAACCATGTTTGATACCTTTGAAGGCAATATGGAAGGTTGTTATTTGTACTCAAGACACTCAAGCCCTAGTAATTTATATCTTGGGCAAGCCTTAGCAGCCATGGAGCAAACAGAAGCTGCCCACGTTACTGCCTCTGGCATGGGTGCCATCACGGCAGTTATCATGCAATTTTGCGGAGCAAATGATCATATCGTTTCTAGCCGAACCATTTATGGAGGCACTTATGCTTTTATGAAAAATTTCTTACCAAAACTCAACATCAAAACTTCTTTTGTAGACATCACAAATTTGGCCATCGTTGAGGCTAGCATCACCCCAAATACCAAAATGATTTATTGCGAGTCTGTAAGCAATCCCCTTTTAGAAGTGGCCGATTTGCAGGCCTTGTCTCAAATAGCCAAACAACATAACATTCCATTGGTGGTAGACAATACTTTTACCCCCATGGTAATTACCCCCAGTTTGCATGGGGCAGCGGTTACCATTCACAGCCTTACCAAGTTTATCAATGGCAGTTCAGACACGGTAGGCGGGGTAATTTGTGGTTCACAAGCCCTGATAGATAACCTCAGAAACGTGAACGATGGAGCATGCATGTTGTTAGGGTCAACCATGGATAGTCTCAGAGCGGCCAGCATCCTCAAAAACCTCAGAACCCTGCACATCAGAATTAAAAAACACAGCGAAAACACCTTATTTTTAGCTCAAAAATTTCAGGATTTAGGGCTCAAAGTTTGCTACCCCGGCCTAGTGAGTCATCCCAGTCATCAAGTAATGAACAATCACTACAACCCAGCCTATGGCTACAGTGGCATGATGACACTAGATGCAGGAAGTCTAGAAAAAGCCAACCAACTCATGGAGCTCATGCAAGAAAAAAACTTGGGATACTTGGCTGTGAGTTTAGGATTTTACAAAACATTATTTTCTGCACCCGGCACGTCAACTTCCTCAGAAATACCCTTAGAAGAACAACAAGCCATGGGGCTTACAGACGGACTCATCAGATTCTCAATTGGTTTAGATGACGACATCTATCGTACCTACCAACAAATGAAAGCCTGCATGATAGCAGTGGGCGTTGTGAACGAAACAGTGAGTGTTTAATTTTTTTTAGTAACAAATCGTTTGGGCCGGTCAATAAACCTTATACCTGCCCTTAATCATATCTTTGCTTTTCGCCTCGCTGCAAGCAAAGGATACCCGTGCGGTCAGGGTTATGAGATCATCTAAGTGATGCTTAATCAGCGTAAGCTAAAAAAGGCTACTCAAAAAGTTTTTATAACAATAGTTTAAGCTCTTTCACCTCAAAATTTTTTTCGGTATCATCTTCTAACATCACATGAAGTTTACCACTGTTGTCTACATGTTTGATGATACCCATAAACCTGAATCCTGAGGAGTCTTCAAACGGAGTGGGCAAGCCTTTTCTGTATAAGACATCATGGTATAATTGCCATAATTCTTCATGTTTTTTTTGTTTTATTTTAATCAAAAAACCTTTCAACTCGTTTACAATTTGCCATAAAACAGATTCCAAATCATAAATTTGCTGCGTAATTTTTTGCATCGAGGTAGCATGAGGTAAACCTTCAAAAACTAGTTGATTTACATTCAAACCAATGCCAATAACAGAATACACATCATGGTTGTTTTTGAGGATATTTTCTATCAAAATACCACCAATTTTATAATTGCCTGACATGATGTCATTAGGCCATTTTACAGAAACTTTTGTTAATTGAGCTCCATTTAACACCCGGCTAATGGCCAAAGAGGTTGCTACATTCAACAAAAAAATATCATTTAAATTAACAATCAAATCTTTAACTAAAATGCTAAATGTAAGGTTTTTAGCTTTCTCAGAATTCCATTTTGCACCCATCTGACCTTTGCCGGCATGCTGATCTAATGCCCAAACAATCAAAAAATTTTCGGTGTATTGAGATTTTAAAAGTCTTTTTAGATAATCATTTGTAGAATCAGTGGCATTTAATTTGATAATATTCATTCAAACAAAGAATAATTTAAAAATATATGTTAAGCAACAAATTTAAACTAAAAAAAATAATAAATTTGCTTAAACTTTCATTATATGACAAAACAAAAAAATAATCAATTACTCACGTTCATCATCAAAGGTATAGAAGAGGTAAAAGGTACCGATATTGAAATTTTAGACCTCACCGACATTGAAAACACAGTATGCGATTTTTTTGTGATATGTAATGGTGGTTCCAATACGCAAGTAAATTCTATTGTTAATTCAATTCAAAGAATTGTTTCTAGAGAAATCAAAGACCACCCTTGGCACGTAGAAGGCACCGACAATGGCGAATGGGTTTTGATGGATTATGTAGATATTGTGGTGCATGTGTTTCAAAAACACATCAGATCTTACTACAACATAGAAGATTTATGGGGCGATGCCAAAATAACAACTATACAAACCAATTATTAAACATGACAAACAACCAACCCGAAAATAAAAATAACCAAACGCCAAATAATCCTCCAAAAAAAGGAAAATTTAACCCTTGGACCATCTATCTCATTGTTATAGGCATTTTGTTTTTTGTGTCGCTTTCGCAAGGGAACAGTTTTATGCAAGATGGCAATAAAATTAGCAAGTCTAAATTTGATGAGATTTTAAGTAAAAATCAAATAGATAAAATAGTTGTTAAAAACCAAACCACAGCCCTCATTTACTTAACGCCAGAAGCCAAAAACTCAGGCGAACACAAAGTTCCTGCAAGTAAGGGTTTTGGAACTGGTGCTCAATATGTGCTTGATGATGTGGGTGATTTTAAAATTTTTCAAGAATTGCTCGAAAGTGCAAGCAAAGAAGACAAACTTAGAGAATATGAGTTTGTGAAAACCAGCGATTGGGGTGGTATTTTCTTAAGTTTGCTGCCCGTTATTTTTATTGTTGCCATTTGGATTATCATCATGAGAAGAATGTCTGGAGCCGGTGGTGGCCCTGGTGGACAAATTTTTAACATCGGAAAATCTAAAGCTAAGTTGTTTGACGAAAAGAAAGATATTCAAGTTAGCTTCAAAGATGTGGCTGGACTTGAAGGAGCCAAAGAAGAAATAGAAGAAATAGTTGAATTTTTAAAAAACCCCGAAAAATTTACCAAATTGGGTGGTAAAATCCCAAAGGGTGCTTTATTGGTAGGCCCTCCCGGAACCGGGAAAACCCTATTAGCTAAAGCGGTTGCCGGTGAAGCAAAAGTGCCTTTTTTCTCTATGACAGGGTCTGACTTTGTTGAAATGTTTGTGGGGGTTGGTGCCTCTAGGGTTAGAGATTTATTTAAGCAAGCCAAAGAAAAATCGCCAGCAATTATATTTATAGACGAAATAGATGCTGTGGGTAAGGCTAGAGGTAAAAATAATTTTACGGGTTCTAACGATGAAAGAGAAAACACCCTTAATCAGTTACTTACAGAAATGGATGGTTTTGGCAGTAAAACCAACGTTATTGTATTGGCCGCAACCAACAGAGCTGATGTGCTCGACAAAGCTTTGATGCGAGCCGGACGATTTGACAGACAAATCTATGTAGATTTACCAGACATCAGAGAACGTGAAGGTATCTTTAAAGTACACCTGAAACCCATCAAAGTAAAAGAATCTTTAGATATAGCTTTCTTGGCTAAACAAACGCCTGGTTTTTCGGGTGCAGACATTGCTAATGTTTGTAACGAAGCTGCTCTTATTGCCGCTAGAGCAGGCAAAGAAGCCGTTGATAAACAAGACTTCTTAGATGCCGTAGACAGAATTGTAGGGGGGCTTGAGAAGAAAAATAAAATCATTTCTCCAGAAGAAAAAAGAGCCATTGCTATTCATGAAGCTGGACATGCCACCGTAAGTTGGATGTTAGAGCATGCCGCTCCCCTCGTAAAAGTTACGATAGTTCCAAGAGGTCAGAGTTTAGGAGCAGCCTGGTATTTACCAGAAGAACGCTCTATTGTAAGACCAGAACAAATGCTAGACGAAATGTGTGCCACCATGGGAGGGAGGGCTGCCGAAAAAGTAGTCTTTGATAAAATATCAACCGGTGCATTAAGCGATTTAGAAAAAGTTACCAAACAAGCCCGAGCCATGGTAACCATCTACGGACTCAATGAAACCTTAGGTAACATCACTTATTATGACTCTTCTGGGCAGTCTGAATACGGGTTTTCTAAACCTTACTCAGAAGATACAGCCATTACGATAGATAAAGAAATTTCAAAAATGATTGAAGAGCAATACCAAAGAGCCATTCACATTTTAGAGGAAAATAAAGATAAACTAGAAAAATTAGCCGATATTTTAATAGAAAAAGAAGTTATCTTTAAAGATGATTTACAAAAAATATTTGGCAAAAGACTTTATGATAAAGAAGAAGAGCTAACTCCTATTGCAGAATCTGTAACCACAGAAACAGAAGTGGGTACTGATGGTAATGCAGATAATGGTATTGAAAATAAAACAGATGAAATAAATTCAGTTGATAAAACTATAAACGAATAAAATTTGAATATAATGTCAATTTTTTTCTATATTTGGCAATCAATAGAAGTTTATAATGAGCTTATTCAAAAAAATATTTGGTTCGGAAAAAAGCCATGAGGATGAAGTCAGTAAATACAATACAAGGCCACAAATCCCTATCGAGGAAGAGTTTGTAATTAACTTTCAAAAAAATGGTGGTAAGTTTATTTATTGTGAAAATATTGCAGAAGTCAACGAGCAATTTTTAAATATCTTGCAAGAAAACGATTGGTTTGAAATTTCTGTTTCCTGTTTTGAGCCTCACTTATTTCCATTAATTATAGAAAACAACCTAAAACATGACAACACTAATAACGCATCGTTTCATTTGTGTTCCTGCGAAGGTTTGTTGGCAGAAGACGGCTCAATCATGTTGTCTGCTTTGCAGCTAAAGCAACTTAAATCTCAAGAGATTAACGATAATATGGTTGTTTTTTGTGGCGTTTCAAAAATATTAAAAAACCGTCACATGGGGTTAAAACTTATTCAAAGAATTTATAAAAATAATCTTCCCACAAACATCACCACACTAAAAAGCTTTTCATTAAGACAAAACAATGAAGAAGAAAGTTTTATGAGCTATGGCATGAGCCAAAAAAATCTTTATTTGTTAGTAATAGAAGATTAATCTTATGCACGAATTAATAAAAAGGGCAAGCGCTGGGTTTGTGTATGTGGTTTTACTGCTTTTTTGTGAAATATATTCTTACGAAACTTTCTTGGCTCTGTTTGCTTTATTCTTAATTATTTCACTCTTTGAATATTCAAAATTAGTTAAAACACCTTACGCAATCAATCTTATTTTGGGTTGTCTGATTTTTATTTATGTAAATAAATATAATCAAAACAATTCTACACATCTTATTTTGGCTATCATATCGTCTTTGGTTTGTCTTTATGGGGTGTATGTTTTATTCAGTTCAAAGGAACATCTTTCAAAATTCGAAAAATATTTATTTTTATTTGGGTATATTATTTTCCCCTTTATTTTAATTTCAAAAATACCCCTAACGGCTGATCAGTATAACCCAAGAATTTTGATAGGCATTTTTATTTTAACGTGGACTCAAGATACCTTTGCTTTTTTGGTTGGTAAAACCCTCGGTAAAACAAAACTTTACGAAAAAATTTCACCCAAGAAAACAATTGAAGGATTTTTAGGGGGATGTTTTTTTACTATTGTTGCGGCTTTGCTTATTGGAAAGTACTTCTTGGCAGATAATATGTTAATCTGGTTTTTTATTGCCATATTAATTTGTATTTTTGGCACCCTAGGAGATTTGTTTGAAAGCAAGCTCAAAAGGATAGCACAAGTAAAAGATAGCGGAAAAATAATGCCCGGCCACGGAGGAATCCTTGATAGATTAGATAGTATTATTTTTGTTACCCCTTTTGTTTACATAACCATGTTAATTTTTAATTATGTTTCTTAAATTCCATAAAGAAGGTGCACTCATCATTTTAGTATCTACACTCATTAGTGCAATTGTAATTTTATTGGCAGATCATTTTTTACAACAATATTTTTGGGCACAAAAGATTGTTCAAATCGCTGCTTTGATTTTTTTATTGTTAATTCTTCAATTTTTTAGAAATCCTAGCAGACATACACCTTTAAATCAAGACCACATCATATCACCTGTAGATGGCAAAGTGGTGGTTATTGAAGAAGTTTTTGAACCAGAATACCTTAATAAAAATTGCAGACAAGTGTCAATTTTTATGTCACCCATCAATGTGCATGTTACCAGATATCCAATGAGTGGGCAAGTAAATTTCAGTAAATACCATCCAGGCAAATTTTTGGTAGCTTGGCATCCAAAAGCAAGCACAGATAATGAAAGAACAACCATTGTTTTAGAAAACCAATCAATCGGACAGGTTTTATACCGTCAGATAGCAGGAGCCTTAGCCAAAAGAATTGTAAACTATGCCGAAGAAAACCACAAAGTTATTCAGGGTGAAGATGCTGGGTTTATTAAATTTGGTTCTCGGGTAGATTTATTTATTCCGTTAGATTTAAAAATAAATGTTTCGCTTAATCAAAAAGTGGTTGGTGGAATTACAGTAATAGCCCAAAAATAGTGAATGATTCAGCTCTAGATATCGCTTTTGAGGAGGCTTTTATAAAAGCTTCAAAAATAAATTTTGAGCTACCTCCTGATATCAAGCTGCAGTTTTATGCTTATTACAAACAAGCTACCAAAAACAGTTATCATCTTAACAACTCTTTTGATGGAAACGATTTAAGAAGTGCTTTTAAACTTAATGCCATCATGCAAATCAGTAATTTAAGCCAAGAAGAAGCCAAGCAAAAGTATATCGAATTAGTAGAAAAAACATTAAAAGATTATCAACTTTAAAAATCAGTATCATGAAAATCCTTAAAATCAATGCCCTATTTCTCACCATCTTGTTAACAGTAAGTTGTGGAGACAATAAAAATTTAGAAGAAGTTAGTGTGCCATTACCAGAAGAATCTGCAGCTGCAACCATTGGTAACCCATCCGATGTGCAGGTAGACGAAGGCGGTGTGTTTAAAATGTTAGGCTTGCCATATGCATACGATGCACTTGAACCCCTGATTGATGCCAAAACCATGGAAATTCACTATTCTAAACACCACTTGGCCTACGCTAATAATTTGAATAAGGCTGTGGCTGGTACTCCCTTAGCTGAAATGAATATTACAGAATTATTAGATAAATTGGATTTAAGCAATGGAGCTGTTAGAAACAATGGCGGTGGCTACTACAACCACAATTTGTTTTGGAGTTTACTCAAAAAAAATGATGGAGCCAAACCTTCTGGTGCTTTGCTTGAAGCAATAGTCAGAGATTTTGAATCGTTTGAAGCTTTTCAAGAAAAATTTACTGAGGCAGGGATGAAACAATTTGGATCTGGTTGGGCTTGGTTGTTAGCCGATAAAAATGGCAAGTTGAGCATAGTGAGTACTGCCAATCAAGACAATCCTCTAATGACCAAATTAGGCATAAAAGGAGGAGCTCCGGTGCTATGTGTAGATGTTTGGGAACACGCCTACTACCTAAATTATCAAAACAAAAGAAAAGATTATTTAGACAACTTTTTTCAAGCAATAAATTGGGATGTAGTGACTGATTTATTTGAAAAAGCTCAACAATAATTAGATATCAACATCAATCAAAACACGTATGGCAATTCTGTACGTGTTTTGTTTTTAATTTTTAAAAATATGAACAAAAAACAAACTTTTTTAGTCGTTTTATTTTCTTTTCTGGTTATAGCTTGCAAAACTTCTGAGATAAATTTGGGAGAAAACAATAAGCTCATCAACAACTACGTAAATTCAATTAGCGAAAAAAATCTTACAGAGTATCTTTATGTTGTAGCTGCAGACTCTATGCAAGGCAGAAACTCTGGTGAAGAAGGCCAAAAGAAAGCGGGAAGATATCTCATAAATCAATACCAAAGTTTTGGGATAACTTATCCACCGTTGGCAAAGTCATTTTATCAAGCCGTGCCAAGTGCCTATATGAAAAGAGCCTTTGGACCAAAACCATTAAACGATTCAGAGAATATTTGGCTCTTCATTGAAGGCTCAGATAAAAAAGAAGAAATATTAGTTTTATCAGCCCATTATGATCATGTGGGTGTAATGAATGATGAAATATATAATGGTGCTGATGATGATGGCTCAGGTACAGTAGCATTGTTAGAAATAGCTAGGGTTTTTCAGGAGGCTAAGAAAAATGGTCACGGTCTTCGAAGATCTATCATGTTTTTGCACGTTACAGGTGAGGAGCATGGTTTGCATGGTTCGCGTTTTTATGCTGAAAATCCGTTATATCCTTTAGCAAATACCATTGCTAATATCAATATAGACATGATAGGAAGAAGAGGCTATGGCAAAGAACAAAATGATAATTATGTGTATGTAATTGGATCAGATAGACTGAGCACTGACTTGCATAAATTATCTGAACAAGCTAATGAAGATTTTGTAAAGTTGGAGTTAGACTATAAGTATAACGACCTAAAAGATTTAAACAGATTTTATTACCGATCTGATCATTATAACTTTGCGAAAAAGGGTGTACCAGCAATTTTTTACTTTAATGGGGTGCATGATGATTACCACAAACCAACCGATACCCCAGACAAAATAGATTATCAGTTGCTTACCAAAAGAACAAAATTAGCATTTGCAGTAGCTTGGGCTTTGGCTAATGCCGAAAACAGACCCCTTGTAGACAAAGACGGTAAGTAATTTTATTTTAAGTAAATTTTAATGACGTCATAAAAGCAAAAAACACCATCTTGTTCGGATGGTGTTTTTTTACAAACATTAATTTAGGTTAGTTGTTTTATATGTTTATTAATTTATTTATTACAGGTTGATGCCAAAGACCATTTTGTAAAAAGAGTTGTCACTTGGGTTGTCAGATACCCCAAATCCTCCGCTGAGTCTAAAAAATCCACGGCCCTTGAGGTCGGAAAATTGCACATAAGGCCCAACCCACTGATATACATCGCCTTCAGAGTCTTTTTCACCACCATAAAGATGCTCATAATGAACACCAAAAGAAATGAAATCGCTTGCTTTGTAGCCTAAATTAGCCCAGTAATGAATAAAGTTTGAAGTGGTTGGCCCCTCGGTTCTTAGAGGCAAGTAATACCCAAAATATATTTCACCTTCTAGTTTTGAGCTATTTAATCCTGCGGTTAAGTTAGGAACAATTCCATCGCCAAACACGCTTGGGCCAGCAGTTAAACTAGATAATAAATTTCCTTTTGTAAAACCTAACTGTGGGTTTAGGTTGATACTCTCAGAAACCTGAAAGTTAGCACCAGCACCAAATTCTGCCCAATTACCCCACCCAAGACCAACACCGCCAGACCAAAAAATTCCATAAGCCGTAAAAGCACTTTTTTCACTTAATTGATAAGATGCTCCAACTACTGGTGCAAAGCCAAAAAATGTGTCGGAAACTAATTTTGCAGAAAAAGAGGTTTTGTCTTCATCTTGTGCAGAGACTCCCATAGTCATCATGATAGATAAAATAAAAATAATTTTTTTCATAATTTTTAGTTTTTAATTAATGTTTGTAATAAGGTTTTACCCTGTTTTTTGATGATTCAAATCTAATAAATTTATACATTAATCAATATTAACCCCCTTAAAAAGTGAGTTTATAATTTAATTTTTATGTAATTTTACATTTAACCCCCATAAAAATTAAAAATTAAATTTTTTGGTATTAAGAAATTGTTAAATCTTTAAAAAAATAATCAAGACTTATTTTTAAATGATAGTAAATTGTAGAACAATTTTTTTTAATAATTTTTGAGATATTGTATTAATGTAAATAGTAAGTGAATAAAAAAAGATTATATTTGCACCACTTTTTCGGGATGTAGCGCAGCCTGGTAGCGTACTAGCATGGGGTGCTAGGGGTCGCTGGTTCGAATCCAGTCATCCCGACTATACTAACTTTAAGAAATAATGTGTTTCATTACTTTTATTTCTTAAAGTTCATTTTAATGAAATGGATAATTAAAATACTTCACATACAAAAATGATGAAAGTTAAATTTTTGTAGAAGTTGTCTTTTAATTACAATATACAATACAAACAATGCAACAAAAAATAAACATCATCAAGCAAAAATTTGATGAAATTTCAGATTTAATCATTCAACCTGATATCATATCAGATCAAAAACGCTACATACAGCTAAATCAAGAATACAAGCATTTAAAAAAAATTGTTGAAAAAGGGGATATTTATCTCAATTTATTGGCCAACAAACAAGAAGCAGAAGAAATCATCCTTGATGGTTCTGATAAAGAAATGATAGAAATGGCTCAAATGCAACTACAAGAGGCCAAGGAGCAATTACCAACATTAGAAGAAGAAATTAAATTTTTACTAATTCCTAAAGACCCAGAAGATGCCAAGAATGTGATGGTAGAAATTAGAGCCGGCACCGGAGGGGACGAAGCTTCAATTTTTGCTGGAGATTTGTATAGAATGTACACTAAATATTGTGAAAACAAAGGTTGGAGAACCTCGGTTGTTGATTTAAATGAAGGTACTTCGGGTGGCTTCAAGGAAATTATCTTTGAAGTAAACGGCGAAGATGTATACGGAACCCTTAAATTTGAAGCAGGTGTGCATCGTGTGCAAAGAGTTCCTCAAACCGAAACCCAAGGGAGAGTGCACACATCGGCTGCCACAGTGATGGTTTTGCCAGAAGCAGAAGAGTTTGATGTACAAGTAGACATGAATGATGTGCGAGTAGATTATTTTTGCTCTTCAGGTCCCGGGGGTCAGTCTGTAAACACCACAAAATCTGCCGTTAGATTAACGCATTTACCAACTGGCTTAGTTGCTCAATGCCAAGATGAAAAGTCTCAACATAAAAATAAAGATAAAGCTTTAGCCGTATTGCGTTCTAGATTATACGAAATGGAACTAGCCAAAAAACAAGAAGAAGATGCCCAAACCAGAAATTCTCAGGTAAGCAGTGGTGACCGTTCAGCAAAAATTAGAACCTACAACTACCCACAAGGGAGAGTCACAGACCACAGAATAGGCCTTACTTTATATGATTTAGACGGTATTATCAATGGTAACATCCAAAAAATCATAGACGAATTGCAACTTGTTGCCAATACAGAAAAACTTCAAGAAGCCGATATATAATTCAAATTTAAATTTTATACTTTAATGCAATCGATTTTCAGCTTTTGTAAGCAGAGGATTGAATAATCAAACTTGAAACTCCATGAATAACATCTAATTATTTTTTTGAAATCAAAACGCTTGTTTTTTCAAATTTCAAAAAAAAATGTTTAAAATCCACTATACTTTAATATAATTTCGTTTTATATATTTTTAGAATAAATCTAACTATTATTCACTCAAAGTTTTTAAATTTGGGAAAATATTAAACATATCAAATATTTTAAAATATTAGTAATCAATTTATTAACTTTGCAAAAGTTATCCTATTTTAATGAATCAACATAAATTTTTAATGAATAAATTATTTTTTTTATGTTTTTTGGCTTTTATCTGTTCAAGTTTCATCAGGTCAAAGCAGAAATATCTTAAAGATAAAATTAATGAATAGGGCGGTTGCAAAAGCTTATCTTTCACATTAAAATCTGGCGAAGTTGCCCTTTACGGTAAAAATGGTTGGGCTGCTTTTGGAATCCCTGCCGACATGACTTCAAAATTAACAGATTTCAATACAAGAAATATTTTAATTAATGATGTTGTTTTAACAGAAAATGGCAATTGGCTCGTTTTATATGACAACAATGGTGTTAGTTTTAGTGGTACTCCAAACGATTTAAACAAAAAAATTAAAGAAATTAGTAGTAGCGAAAAAATAATAATTTCCATAACATTTAATGACAAAGGAGAATGGATCATCATTAGTTCAGATGATTATACAGCCTACAATTCTGCAACGATGAAGTGGCTTAAAGAAAATGAAGAGCAGTACGGCAAATTAAAAGCAGCTCATTATAGCAATTCAGGGCTAGCAGCAGTTTTTGAAAGAGGGAGTAATTTTATCGGAGATGTTCCTCAAAATTTAAAAAACAAATTTAAAGATACTAAATTAGATATCTTAAGAATAAAATTTTTGAATGATGGGTCATTTTTTTTAGCAGATAAAATCGGCAATTTTTCTTATGCTTACTAATGTAAAAAAATAATTTTTTGTACTGATATTAATTTTTGATTTAGATCAAAATAACAAAAACATACTAATTTTGGCTAATCAAATACTGGCAACACTTTTAGTATTTCTTGCGTACTTTCATTTATCATATAAATAAATCCATCAGGTGACAAAACTACTTCACGAATTCTGCCTTGGCCTTCAAAGTATCTAACTTCTTCAATAAAAATGCCGTTTTTAATGATGGTGCGGTTTAAATGCTGAGCAGCTAAAGCTCCAAATAAAACATGGCCTTGCCACCCTGGGTATTTGTTGCCCTCGATTATTGTCATCCCAGAGGGGGCTATGCTGGGGGTAAAATGATGCACTGGGTTTGTGCCTCCTGGTATAGAAGTTAATGCAGAAATATTGCCTCCACCATATTGCTGACCAAAAGTGGCTAAAGGCCATTCATAATTATTTCCTGATGCCATCATGTTTATTTCATCACCACCTTGTGGCCCATGCTCATGAGACCAAATTTGATTGGTAAAAGAATTAAACGCCATACCTTGGATGTTTC
This sequence comes from Flavobacterium sp., assembly GCA_036796275.1. GTDB lineage: Bacteria > Bacteroidota > Bacteroidia > Flavobacteriales > Flavobacteriaceae > Flavobacterium. Next base: position 11,281 of record DAIRDG010000024.1, on the reverse strand, counting down.
TACTTCCATAAGAAAATATAGCAGGCGAATAATTGGAGTTGTTTATAAATGGATTGTTATTGGGAATTGAACCATCCGGATTTAGTCTTAAAACGCATCCAATGTCGTTTTGGGTATTTTGAGCTTCTTCCATCACCCCTCTATCTCCAATTGAGAAATACAAATATCCTTCAGCATCAAAAGCAATTCTGCTGCCAAAGTGTGCCCCGCTATTAGACCAAGCATTGGCTACATAGATTTCTTGAAAATTAGACACTACTTTATTTTCAACTTCAAATCTTCCTAAAGCAACCGTATAGCCATTTGAACCCTGTTTGGTGTAGGTTACAAAAATTTGGTTATCAGTATTAAACTGTGGCGATTTGGTAATGCCTAACAATCCGCCTTGCCCAAACAATATAGCATTTGTAACAGTATATAGATGTTGTTTTTCGCCAGTTTCTACATCAACCCACCAAATTTGTCCGTTTCTTTGGGTAACTAATGCTTCAGAATTATTTAAAAAAACCAATCCCCAAGCATTATTTAACCCTGAAACTACTACCTCTTGATTTAAAGTGTTTGGGGAGGTAATCATATTATTTGGTTGTTCTACAGTCGTATCATTGCTGCACGAAACCAGCATAAAAAGGGATATAAACAGGAGTATTCTGAGCATTTTATTTTCTTTTGTAGTAAGATGAATACTCAAATTTACAAAAGCAGTTACAAAAAGTAAAATTTTTACAAATTTATTAAGAATTGAAGGGTGTCTATCCCATCGGCATAGTCCCACAAATTAGGCTCTTGTGTTTTGCCAAAATTAAGGCTGTTTTCTATGAGATGATTGCTAACGATGCATTGAATATTTTGATTTTTTGTAAGTTTGTTTTTAATTTCAGCAATGTCTTGGTAGGTTTCGTAGAACAATACGGCTATGGGTGAAGCAAACGTCTCGTCTTCTTTGAGAATTAAAAAGCCATTGTCATAAATTTTAATCTGACTCATCATATAAACAGCTTTGTTATAATCATAATTGTTGTTGTATTTATGAAAATTTTGCATTGATTGGTATGATGCAATGCTTTCAAAAAAATGATTAAAATTATAATTCTCTGGCACATATATTTTTGAAACGTTTCTGCAACCAAGCCCAAAATAGGTAAAGATGTCTTTGCCAAGCTGATGTATATCATCTGAAGATTCTTGCCCATTGAGTACTGCCACCGAGTTTCTGTTTTTGCGAATAATGTGTGGTTTTTTTGCAAAATAGTAGTCAAAATATTGGCTGCTATTATTGCTTCCTGTGGCAATGGTGGCATCAAAGTCTGAAAGCCGCTCTACCCATTCAATTTTTGAGGATTTTCCTGAAACTTCTGTAAGATACTCCATCACCAAAGGAATTAGGTGTACATCTTGCGAGGAGGGTTTTATTTTAAGATGATGTCCGCTCAACCAAACACACAAAACATCATGCAAACCTACCATTGGGATATTGCCTGCTAAAACCAAGCCCACTGTTTTTGGCTGGATGCCTTCTAAATGATAATCATTTAACCATCTTGTGATGTTTTCTTCACCCAGAGCTACAGACCAAGATTTTAAACTATTCAAAACATTATCAATCCTAAACCAGCCATTTTTAGCAACACTCAAGTGAATGGCTTTTTGCATGGCCTCAAAGTAAATATCATTATATTTTATATTGCTTTTTTTGGTCCAATTTTGTGCATCTGCCTGCCCTAAAAATTTACCCAATTCAATTATTGCCAAAACTTTTGAAATATTAGTCATACAAGTTTGTTGTTAATATTTTATGTCTTATTTTTGTGCAAAAGTAATCAATAACAAAGAATTATACATCAATATATATGGCTATTATCATTACCGATGAATGCATCAATTGCGGAGCTTGTGAGCCTGAATGCCCTAATAATGCCATTTATGAAGGAGCCTTAGAGTGGCGTTACAAAGATGGCACAAAACTTTCAGGAGATATTATTTTATCTAACGGACAAGAGGCTAATGCGGAGTTTCCGCAGGTGCCAATTTCAGATGAGGTTTACTATATAGTACCCGATAAATGCACAGAGTGTATGGGTTTTCATGAAGAGCCACAATGTGCTGCTGTTTGTCCGGTAGATTGTTGTGTGCCTGATGAAAATCACGTGGAAGACGAAGCAACCCTACTGGCTCGCAAAGCATTTTTGCATAATGAATAAGTATTTGATAGTTTTTTTGGGTTTATTTTTACAAGTCCATGCCCAAATAATCAAAGGAATTGTTTTAGACGAAACCGAGCAACCACTCATGGGAGCCTCGGTTTTTTTTAATAGTACCACCCTAGGCACCATTACAGATTTTGAAGGAAAATTTGAAATCAAATTCCCAGAAATTCAAGATCCGGTCTTAATTATACAATATGTAGGCTATGAAAATATCTTGATTACTGATTTTTCTTACACAAAATTTAAAATTAAACTGACCCCAAAAGTTAGCTTGCTTCAAGAAGTGGTGGTTACCCCCAATCCGTTTAGTCGAGAAGCTTGTTTAGAGGCTTTTAAGCAAAATTTTTTGGGCACTACCAAAGCCGGAAAATCTTGTAAGATTTTAAATGAAGATGTTTTAGTTTTTAATTATGACGTCACAACCAATACGCTATATGCCTTTGCCAATGAACCTTTGTTGGTTAACAACACATATTTAGGCTATGAGATTTCATTTAATTTAGTGAATTTTCATGTCAAGTTTAACGAACGGACTTTAGATTTTTCAAAATTGAATGAAAACTTTTTTTTAGTAACAACTTTCTACAAAGAATTAGATGGCAATAATAAAAAATTCATCAAAAACAGAGAAGAGGTTTATAAAGGGTCTGTGATGCACTTTTTTAGGACCTTAACGTCAGAAAACTTTAAAAAAGAAGGCTTTTTATTGGGCACCAAAGGGTTTGTAGACCCCATAGAAAAACATTTTAGCATTACTAAAGAAGATAATTTATACTATATTGATGTGGTGTTTGACAACAAATTTAAAAAAATTGATGCGAGTACCATTCCAAAGAAAATAATCAATGTTTATTACAAACAAAACCCCTCTAACATGCACATTACTACCAACCAAATTGTGGTTGATGAATTTGGTAATTTTGCACCCATAATCGATGTAAGATTTGGGGGTATAATGGGCACCTACAAAGCGGGTAATTTGTTGCCTAGTAATTTTAAAATTTAAATCTATGACAAACAAAGCTTTATATGAACAAATCATGGCCAAACAATCATTTTTATGTATTGGTCTAGATGTTGATATTCAAAAAATACCCAAACATTTGTTAGATGCCGAAGATCCCATTTTTGAGTTTAACAAAGCCATTATAAATGCCACCCATGATTTGTGTGTTGCTTACAAACCCAACACCGCATTTTATGAAGCTTATGGACTCAAAGGGTGGCAATCTTTAGAAAAAACAATCAACTACCTCAATCAAAATTTCCCTGAAATGTTTACTATTGCAGATGCCAAACGAGGTGATATTGGCAATACTTCTGCCATGTATGCCAAAGCTTTTTTTGAGCAGTTAAATTTTGATAGCATCACCGTGGCTCCCTATATGGGCAAAGACAGTGTAGAGCCTTTTTTAGCCTTTCCAAACAAACATACCATTTTGTTGGCCCTTACGTCCAATCAAGGGGCTTTTGATTTTCAAACCCTTAATACATCTGATGAGGAACTCTATAAAACAGTGATTAAGACGTCTAAAACTTGGAAAAATTCAAATCAATTAATGTACGTGATAGGGGCTACCAAGGCAGAATACCTCAAAGAAATAAGAACGTTGGTACCCGATAATTTTTTATTAATTCCGGGTGTAGGGGCACAGGGAGGCAGTTTGCAAGAGGTTTGTAAATTTGGCTTAAATGATCAAATTGGATTACTGATAAATTCATCAAGAGGGATTATTTATGCGAGTAATGGATCAGATTTTGTTGGGCAAGCAAGAAATGCAGCTCTATATATTCAACAGGAAATGAAAAACATTGTTTTGAGTATAATTTAACGTATTAAAGATATTAAGCATTTTTTAACGTCAAAAAATTTTGTAGTATAATGAAAATCGTCAGTTTTGCAACAATATAAGTAATATCAATGAAATTTTATAGTTTTTTGTTCTTAGCTGTCGTAAATTTCCAATTGTTTTCCCAAGACACCATTTATTCTAAATTGTATAATGGTCTTGAGGGTAAATCCCAAGTAAAACAAGATTTAAAAATTGAAGATCACAAAGGGAGTTTTGATTTTTTTCAATTAAAAGAACTAGATAAAACTTTTACTCTGCAGTCTTACAATGGTTTTTTAGAGTCAGGCAAGAAAGAAAAGTTCTGGGAATATCAATATCAAGAATACACACCAAGTAATTCAACTTCCCTAAAAGACAATATATTGCAAACTACCATCAATGGATTTAAAATGGTATTTAGTGGTAGCTTTAAAAACAATTTAGCTCAAGACAAGTGGGTTATCAAAAAACTAGAAATAAATAATTCTGATGAAAATCTTGTAAATCAAATTATTGCAGAATTCGATAACGGAAAGTTTATAAATCAAATAGAGCAAAAAAGTTCTGATTTTAATTTTAAGGGCCAATTTGATAACGAAAGTCAACCAGATGGAAAATGGATTATGTCTTACATAAATGAAGAAAAGGCATATGAAGAACATTATGTATTCAACAAGGGTCAATTAATTGAGCATCAATTTTTAGGGGACTTTTCGAATAAACAAATTGAGTTCAAGCAACAGAACGATACTGCAAATTTTGTAATAGTTGACTTTAATTTTGAACATCTGACGGTGCAAAGCCATCAATTACTAAAAGACAAAGATTTACAAAATTTTGATGAATTTATTAAAAATACAGAGTTTTCTAAAAAACAATTGTCAAAGTATTTTGCTGATTTTAGCAAACAACAAAACTTATTTATATGGCATGTAGGTAATTATGACTCTAGCTTTTTTGCCCCTAAAATAAAGCTAAAGTATTACGCTCATTCAGATGAGTTTAAGTTAAAACTCAATAAAATAATTGAATCATCTGAAGAGGTTACACAGAAAATAAGCCAATTACTAAACAAAGAATCTTTTATTATACATCAAAATACCGACTCTGAAATTGCTCTCTATATGAGAGTTTTTCAGGAATATCAAAAATGGTTTAATAAAAACAAAACTTTTTTTGAACTATTTAAATCTAACCTAATAGATTATTATGACGAAAATTCATTGATGCCCAACCAACTTGTTGCGGCCGAATTCCCAAATCAAATTGACTTGAATATTAGAGATGAAATAATCACTAAAAATCATCAGTTTCCCAAACCGCAACAAAGCAAAACCATAAATAGTTTGCAATCTATCATTCAATTTATAAATGATGATGTGAATAAAATCATTAAAAAGAGTGAAATAATAATTGCAAACAATATTCAAATGACCGAGCTTGAAGAAAAAGAAAAAATATTAATTAGCTCAAAAGATGAAGTTTTAGCGTATTTGCAAGACGAAGTAGAAAAAAGCGATGGAAAAGTAGAAATAAAATATTTTGATTTTTTAGATCAATTAGTTAATCAAACGTATCAATCTTATACCTATCTTGAGTTAGACGAGAAAAAAAAACAAATAGAACAAACCATTTTATGCATAGAGTCTATACCTACTAATATCACTAAAATTCAAAATATTTTTAATAGACATCAAAAATTAATCAATCTATACACTAGAACCACTTGGAATGCTTTTACAATGACCGATATGAGTGAAATCATCAAGCCAAGGTTATTTGTTGCCTATACCAAATTATACGAAAATATTGTCAAAAACATCATCAACTCCAATACTTGTGAATCTTTTGATAATTTGATGAGAGATTATAACAAAACTTATCTTAAAATGATTGATTTGCATGAAGAAGACACTAAAACAATTGAATTGGCACTAAGACGTGTTAATAATTTAAACGAGATTAAATCAATTATTTTACCAAACTAATGATTAAAAAAGTTAAACATTTATTTGCCATATTCTCAATTTTATTTCTTGTTTTGCTTTTATCATTATCTGATCTTAAAGCCCAAGAAAGACCAGACCAATCACTTATTAGTAGCCCTAATACCTCTATGTGGCTTGGTACTTATGGTAGATTTAGAATTGGCAAAAACACTTATTGGGATGCACAATTTCATTACAGAACAAATAATGATGCCAGAACTCCATATATAGCAAATTTGGCTCAAATTTATAATAGACATGCTATAAATTATACATTTACAAAAAATTTTAGTGCCTCTGTTGGAGGGGTTCTAAGATTAAATTTTTCACCTGATCCTGGTAATCCAAATTTTGAAGATTTAAGATTAGAGCCCAGAATTTGGCACGAATATTTATTCATGATGCCCTACAGTAAGTTTAATGTTTATCATAGAATTCGAATAGAGCACAGATGGAGTATTGGCAATAGAGTAGGGTCTGAATGGATTTATAGAGACCGTTGGCGGTATAAATTTTATATGGCAATTCCAATCAATAAACCAACTTTGCAGCCTAAAACATTTTTCTTTACTCCAGATGTAGAAATTATCATGCAAAGTGGAAGTCCTGTTATAGATAGCCCACTAGAAGATTTACGCATAAACCCAACTATTGGCTATATTGCCAACCCTAGGTATAAATATACTTTTTCTATGATGTATACTATGGGGCAAAACTTAAATGCTGGTTTTGAATATAATTCTAGGTGGGTGGCCAGGCTAAACATGTATATCTCACTAGACTTTAGAAAATTTGAAGAAAAAATACCTGAAATTAGAATATATGATTAACTTCACTACAAAATCCAAATTACTGATTGCTTACGCCATCATAATTACTTTATTAGCTTTATTTTTTGTCTTCAAATTAATTCAGCAAAACCATCAAACTGCCAACTTAATTTTAAACGATAATGATGAGGAAATAGATTTATTTGTTGATATTAATGCCAAACTAAATTTAAATAACCTTAACGAATCTTTAGACCTATACACCCAACTAATAGATAGCTTGCAAAACAACGATCTGAAAAAAATGGTTCAAAACAAGATAGATTTAATCAGAAAAGTATTAAACCAACCACCACAAGTGCAAACCATCCAAAGCAAATCAGAAAATGAGCAACTTAATGACAAAGTGCTTATTGATGATAATGATATCAAAGCAAAAAGCCAAAAAACAATCGACTCACTCTTTGCCGTGTTGATTGATGCAAAAGAAAAATTAGTTGAGGCCAAAAAAATTTCTGCCAATCAAAACAATCAGAAAGTAATCAGCTTTAATAGCAAATCAGGCAATAAAGTTTTTTACATTGGAGATTTATTATACAATAAAGCCAACGGTAATGGCACAGGTATTTATGCCAACACTGGTAGTATGTATGTTGGAGAGTGGAAAAATAATTTAAAACATGGTTTTGGTCAATATGAATGGGCAGATGGGGTTAAATATGAGGGTTTTTTTGAAAATGACACCAGAAAAGGTTTTGGAAAGTTTTTTTGGAATAGTGGTGAACGCTATGAGGGTGAGTGGGATAATGACAAAAGAAATGGAAAGGGTATATTATTTGACATCAATGGCAACATCAAATTTGAAGGTGATTGGGTAAATGACAAACCGATACGTTAGTTATAATAAAAGTATGAATTTAAGATTTCGGAAGCGGACTCATAATATTTACATCCTGAAATTTAATAGCTCCCCTGATAACACTTTTTATCAACTCTTTTAAGGCCTCTATCACATGAGATTTTAAGGCATTTTCTGGTGCAATCAAACTCACTTCGCGGGCAGGGTTCGGACTTTCAAAATATTTAATGTGCTGTTTGCTCGCTTCATTGAGGTTTAAAGTATGTAAATAAGGGATAATGGTAAACCCCAACCCCTCATCGGCTAACTTGATTAAAGTTTCAAAACTCCCACTTTTTATCTGCAACTCTTCGTGATGTCGGCTTTTTTTGCACATATTAAGCACATTGTTACTAAAACAATGACCATCCTCCAATAATAACAATTGATTGGTATCTAAATCTTCAACAGCCAATAAAGGTTTTTCTTTTAGTTTGAGGTTATTGGGCACATAAGCCATCAATGGTTCATAATACAATGGATACTCTTTGATCTTTTGGTCATAGAGAGGGGTAGCTGCGATGGCACAATCTAAACTGCCGTTTTTTAATCGGTTAATGATGTTTTCGGTAGTTAATTCCTCTATCACTAACTCAACTTGAGGGTATTTCTTTAAAAAATTGTTCAAAAACATCGGCAACAGCGTTGGCATCACCGTGGGTATCATACCCAAACGCAATTCTCCGCCTATAAACCCCTTGTATTGCTCTACCACATCTTGCATTTTGTTGGCTTCATGCACTATTTTTTTCGCTTGAATAAGAATTTTTTCACCCACATCAGTAATTTTTACAGATTTTCTGGTGCGTTCAAAAATTCTTATCCCCAATTCGTCTTCCAATTTCTGAATTTGCATACTCAAAGTAGGCTGAGTTACAAAGTTTTTTTCGGCTGCCATCGTAAAATTATTGAATTCAGCAACAGCTATTAAGTATTTTAATTGTGTAATGGTCATAATAATGTTATAAGAAAAAACTATCAATAAGCTTGCAAATATAGTTAAATCTTTGTATATTTGAAGTGTAATCAAAAATTTAATAAAAATGACACAAGCACAACTTATTGGAATCAATCCCGAAAATGCAAAAGATCTGATTAACAATTAAAATCATCTACTATCTAACTTTCAAGTATATTACCAAAACCTCAGAGGGCTTCATTGGAACATCAAAGGCAAACAATTTTTTGATTTGCATTCTAAATTTGAAGAGTATTATAATGACAGTCAACTCAAAATAGACATGCTAGCCGAAAGAATACTCACACTAGGAGGAAGCCCTTTGCATACTTTTCAGGATTATTTAGAAAACAACACTTTGCATATTGGTAAGAGTATTTCAAACGACGAAGAAGCTCTAGCTTTAATCATCAAAAACATCAGTAACTTGTTAATTATTGAACGCAAAATCCTTAAAATTTCTGACGAGTCCCACAATGAAGGCACAAACTCTATGATGAGCGATTTTATTGCAGAACAAGAAAAACTTATCTGGATGCTCAATGCATGGTTGGTTAAATAATTTAATAGAAAACCTATTTCTAAAACATAATATATGTATTGGGTGTTTTCATCTGTAAATATTGATGATTTACACCCAATTTTTTTTATTGAATCATATCCAGAAAAAACTAAGACTTAAAATAACTAAAGTCATGATTAGCTTTCAGGTTCAATAAGGTTTCATAAATCAATTGAATGCCATGCTCTACGTCTTCTTTCTGTATCATTTCCACAGTGGTGTGCATATACCTAAGCGGAATAGAAATTAATGCTGATGCCACACCGCCATTACTGTAAGCAAAAGCATCTGTATCAGTGCCCGTTACTCTAGACGAAGCAGCCCGCTGAAACGGAATATTTTGCTTTATGGCAGTCTCTATGATCAGTTCTCTCAAATTATTCTGAACAGCAGGGGCATAAGTAATCACCGGACCTTTGCCAATTTTTAGCAATCCTTCAATTTTTTGGTCTATCATAGGCGTCGTAGTGTCATGCGTAACATCCGTTACTATCGCAACATTAGGTTTAATGGTTTGCGTAATCATCTCGGCACCTCGCAAGCCTACCTCTTCTTGCACAGCATTGGTTACATACAAACCAAAAGGCAAACTAATATTGTTTAATTTCAACATCCTTGCAACTTCTGCAATCATAAATCCACCTATGCGGTTGTCTAAAGCCCTGCAAACAAATTTATTACCGTTCAAAACCATAAACTCATCCGGATAAGTCACCACGCAACCCACATGAATTCCCATCGCTTCCACAGCTTCTCTTTTGTCACATCCCACGTCAATAAAAATTGATTCAATTTTTGGAGCCTCTTCTTTACCTTTCAATCTCGTATGTATGGCTGGCCAACCAAAAACCCCATCAATTAAGCCTTGTTTGGTGTGAATTTTTACCCGCTTGCTGGGGGCTATCATTTGGTCACTGCCACCATTTCTTATCACATACAAAAGTCCATCTTCTGTAATATGATTCACATACCACGAGATCTCATCAGCATGTCCCTCAATCACCACCTTATAATTGTGTTCTGGGTTTATCACTCCAACACAAGTGCCATAAATATCAGTTCGCATCTCATCCACATGATTTTTTAAGTAATCCATCCAAAGTTTTTGCCCGGCATGTTCATAGCCAGTGGGTGAAAACGTATTCAAATAACGTTCTAAAAAATTCAAACTATCTGCTTCAATTTGGTATTGTTTCATGTTTTTTTCACGAAAATAAGACTAAACATCCTATTTTTAAAATAATTAGACTTAAAAATAATTTATGTGTTTCATAACAAATTCAATATCAATACAATTTATATTTGTAAACAAATTACAACAAATAATACCCCTAATGAACAAATACATATTCATAACATATTTGTTAATTTTCTATGCCACCTATGCACAAGAAAATGATACCTTAAAAACCAAATTTTTTTATGATAATGATTCCATAGCAGTACCCTACATCAATCTAGATGAGGTATTCATTATCGAAGATACAAAATTCAGAAAAGAAGAACAAAAAAAATTCTTCATCCTGCAAAGAAGAATTCACAAAGTATATCCCTACGCCAAACTAACTGCCGATAACCTCACAACACTTAATAACAACCTGCAAAACTTTAAAAGCGATAAAGACAAAAAGAAATACAAAAAAATTGTAGAACAATACCTCACAGACGAATTTGAGCCTCGTCTCAAAAAACTTACCCGCTCCGAAGGGCAATTACTGGTTAAATTAATACATCGTCAAACAGGTAACACCACTTTTGAACTCATCAAAGACCATAAAAACGCTTGGAAGGCCTTTTGGTCAAACAACACTGCAAAATTATTCAACATCAACCTCAAAACTACCTACAACCCCTACAACAGTCCCGAAGATTTCCTCATAGAAAGCATATTGCTGAGTGCATTTAGCAAACAACAATTAACCAAACAAGAAGCTAATCCCAAAATCGATTATCAAAAATTAGCCAAAACCTGGCAACAAAAGCTCAATAAATCTAAAGAATAATTATTTTGGGCAGCTTATCGTGTTTTCCGTTATAGTTGTTTCAGCCAAAAAAAGTTTAGCACA
>DAIRDG010000023.1:31343-35609 GCA_036796275.1 Flavobacterium sp. | reverse complement strand
TTATTTAGATATTATTAGTTTTAATGAATATTTAGGTTGGTATGGTGGCTTGCCAGAAGAATGCAGAAAAAAAACATTTACGTCTAATATTGACAAGCCAATTATTGTAAGTGAATTTGGAGGCGGAGCATTACAAGGGTTTTATGCAGATAGTTCTACCCGTTGGAGCGAAGAGTATCAAGAAAATTTGTATGTAGAAAGCATAGCAATGTTTGATAAAATTGAAGGATTAGCAGGTATGACACCTTGGATATTGGTAGATTTTATGTCGCCTTTAAGACAATTACCCGACATTCAAGACGGTTGGAACAGAAAAGGATTGATATCCGAAAAAGGTTATATAAAGAAAGCATTTTTTGTACTGAAAAAGTATTACGATAAAAAGTAATAGTACAGCTCATTAAGCTTATTTTGTTTACAAAATATAATCGGTATTAATAAAATTAGATTCTTTACTATTCAATAAAGCTTGAAGAATTTCATTATTATAGTCGTTCTCTTTAGAAGCAACAAAAGTTCTGATTGAAAAAGATCGCAAGGCATCATGAATACTCAGGGTGCCCACAGCCGAATCTTTTCTACCAGTAAACGGATACAAATCTGGACCGCGTTGGCAAGAGCTGTTTAAGTTTACCCTACAAACTAAATTTACCAACGTATCTATGAGGGGTGCAATGGTAGTGATGTCTCTTCCAAACAAACTGACTTGCTGCCCATAATTAGATTCTGCCATGTCATTGAGAGGCTCTTGTATGTCTTTAAAGGTAAGTAAGGGTACCACAGGTCCAAATTGCTCTTCGTGATAAAGCCGCATTTTTTTGGTAACAGGATAAATTACTGCCGGAAAAATATAATTATCGGTTACTATGCCTCCTTTTTGGTTTAAAATACTGGCTCCATGAGCTTTAGCATCTTCTATTAAATCTTGGATGTATTGCGGTTTATCTTTTTCTGGTAGTGGTGTTAAAAAAACATTGCTATCCCAAGGATTTCCAAAAGTAAGTGCATCTACTTTTTCAGCAAATCGTTGGTTAAACTCTTTTGCAATACTTTCGTGCACATAAATTATCTTTAAAGCGGTACATCGCTGACCATTAAACGAAAGTGTGCCAGAAATACATTCTTTTATAGCTAAATCTAAATCGGCATCTGGCAAAATGATAGCCGGATTTTTGGCTTCTAATCCTAAAATTAATCGCAAGCGGTTTTTATTAGGGTGTTGGTCTTGCAATGCAATGGCAGATTTGCTATTCCCAATTAATGCCAAAACCGTAATTTTTCCCGATTTCATAATTGGAGAGGCCACCTCTCTGCCACGACCATACACGATGTTGATAACGCCTTTTGGAAAACAATTTTGAAAAGCTTCTAAAAGTGGTGAAATTAATAAAACGCCATGTTTTGCAGGTTTAAAAATAAGGGTGTTACCCATAATCAAAGCCGGAATTAACAACGTAAAGGTTTCGTTTAATGGATAATTGTATGGCCCTAAACACAACACCACTCCTAGCGGACCTCTGCGAATCATGGCATTAACTCCATCTTTTTTACTAAAGCGGGTACTGTTTCTGTCTAGTTGTTTGTAATCTTCAATGGTATCATAAATATAATCCACTGTTCTGTCAAACTCCTTTTCCGAATCTGCTAATGATTTTCCGATTTCCCACATCAAAAATTTAACCACTTCACTGCGGGTAGTTTTCATTTGCTCCAAAAATTTTTCCATACACTTAATTCTCTCCGAAACTTTCATAGTAGGCCATAATCCTTGTCCGTTGTTATAGGCATAACTGGCAGCCATGACCACTTCGTTGGCTTCGTTTTCACCCATAGTAGGGATGCTACCTAGCAAAGTTGGTGCATAATTATCGGTAGAAGAAATAGTAGAATAAACAGGAGTCGTTGCACCCTCCCACTGCTTGAGTTCTCCATTTACTAAATAAGTGGTTTGATGGAGTGGCTCTGTAATTAGGTATTGTTGTGGAATTGGTTGCATCTTGAGACTGATTAAATGTTTGTTTTTTTTATAATTTATTGATAAAGCTAGAAAACGTATCCTTGAACTGAAAACCCTGCTCAAAGCGTTCTTTACTCAGTTTTTTGTATTCTACCAAACCCCACAATGCTAATTCTTTTAAAAAATAGGTGTCTTTTGCAGGGAAATTTGGTTGGTATTCTTTAATCAAATCATCGAGTGGCTTAATGGCATTCAATTGTTTTTGATATTCCTCATCGGTGGCATCGTCTAACAACTCAAAACTCGATTCGTTAAAAAACCATTCTTGTATTTTGGCATATGGACTTTGGTCGGTATCGCGTTCTAGTTTTTCGATTTTAGGGAAAAATGCAGGGAAAAATGACTTAATGGCATCTTTAATTAAATATTCTGCAACTACTGCTGCTCCCTCTTGCTCACCTTCATAAACCAACTCTACTTTTCCGGTAATAGCCGGAATTATTCCCATAAAATCTGATAAACGCAAAGTAGTTTTGTCACTTCCATTTTTTAAGGCTCTTCTTTCGGCTGTGCTGATTAAATTTTCGAAAGCCGTGATACTCATCCTGGCACTTACGCCACTTTTGGCATCAATAAATTCGCTTTCGCGAGCTTCAAAACTTATTTGTTCTAGTAAATCTCTAGCAATAAACGGCACATAAACGGCTTCGGTTTGCTCTTGGTTTAGTTTAGCTTCTTGTTCAGTAATGGCTCTTGCAATGGCCAAACTTTCTGGGTAGTGGGTTAGAATTTGTGAGCCAATACGGTCTTTTAATGGGGTAACAATACTACCTCGGTTGGTATAATCCTCGGGGTTAGCCGTAAACACAAATTGCATATCCAAGGGCATTCTTACCTTAAAACCTCTTATTTGAATGTCGCCTTCTTGCAAAATATTAAACAATGCCACCTGAATGCGTGCTTGCAAATCGGGTAATTCATTGATCACAAAAATACATCTGTTGGCTCTAGGAATCATCCCGAAATGAATAACTCTGTCATCTGCATACGATAGTTTTAAATTGGCTGCTTTAATGGGGTCTACATCTCCTATCAAATCTGCCACAGTTACATCGGGCGTGGCTAATTTTTCGGCAAAACGGTCGTTTCGGTGCAACCATTCAATAGGGGTTTCATCCCCTTTTTCTGCTATTAAATTTTGGGCATATCGCGAGATTGGGTTCAAAGGGTCGTCATTAATTTCCGATCCGGCTACTATCGGAATATACTCATCTAACAAGGTTACCATTTTTCGTGCTAAACGTGTTTTGGCTTGCCCACGCAAACCCAACAAATTGATGTTGTGCTTAGATAAAATGGCTCTTTCTAACTCAGGTATTACCGAGTTTTCAAAACCATAAACGCCTTCAAAAACTGGATTGCCCGATTTTATTTTAGCTCGTAAATTATCGCGTAATTCGTCTTTGATACTTTTACTTACATATCCCGATGCTTTTAATTCGGCCAAGGTTTTTATGTCTTTCATTTTATTTCTCTTAAATAGATTTTGGATAGTTTTTAATTTATTTCAATCGTTTTTTTCGGTTGTTTTCGTAGTCTTCAAAAATCATTTCCCCTAACCCTTTTAGTCCGGTGTAAAATGCTTTGCCTTGGTTGGCTTCGGTAAACTTGTTTACAAATTGCTGTAAATACCGGTCGTTAGCAATCATAAAAGTGGTAATGGGTATGTGTAATTTTCTGGCTTGGGCAGCTTGGTTGTAGCATTGTTCAACTATATATTCGTCTAATCCAATGCTATTCATGTAATACGTGCCATCTTTTTCGCGAATGCAGCTTGGCTTGCCATCGGTAATCATAAATATTTGCTTGTTGGTATTTCGTTTTCTTCTAAGCATGTCCATGGCCAATTGCAAACCTGCTACTGTGTTGGTATGATAGGGTCCTACTTTTAAATAAGGTAAATCTTTGATGTCAATTTGCCAAGCATCATTGCCAAACACTAAAATATCGAGGGTGTCTTTCGGATATCTAGTAGTGATGAGCTCTGCCAATGCCATGGCTACTTTTTTGGCAGGCGTGATGCGATCTTCGCCATACAAAATCATGCTGTGGCTAATGTCTATCATCAAAACGGTGCTCATTTGTGCTTTGTATTGGGCATCTTCTACCACCAAATCGTTTTCGGTGAGTTGAAAATCACCAATGCCATTATTTATTTGTGCATTGCGTAAGCTTTCCGTTAGCGAAATTCGCTCCAAACCATCTCCAAAATGATAGGCCCTAAACTCACCGGTTTGTTCATCGCCTGC
>DAIRDG010000023.1:0-31243 GCA_036796275.1 Flavobacterium sp. | reverse complement strand
TCGTCAAAATCGCCTGAAGTATGGGTGATTAACTCTTTAAATATCTCAAATAATTTATCGAAAGGCGACACCAAAGGTGCTTCATAGCTTTTAAATAAAAAACCTTTTTTAGCGTTATTTTCCATAAGTTAAAAGTATTAAAATCCTCATTTTAAGATATAAAACGAGTATTAATGTTTAGTTAAAGAAAAAACTAATTTATTTCAGAGATTTTATAACTAAAGAGCTTGATTGACTAGAATTATTGATTTGTAAAATTTTATGATAATCAATCAGATATTAAATTTAATTTTAAAAAAAACAGTAAATGGTAGCTTTTTATAGGTATTTTTATAAATTTGGTATTAATAAGCATAAATCATTTCAGTTTTTAAATTCTTTTATTACAATTCTTTTATGAATACATGGAAAAAATAATCATCAACTTTTGCCCCACGGGCATGATACCTACAAAGAAATTGACTCCACATGTTCCCATTTCAACTTCTGAAATTGTAGAACAAACCCACGAGGCATATGAAATTGGCATCACCATTGCACATTTGCATGCCAGATTAGAGGACGAAACTCCAACTTATCAAAAAGCTAATTATCAAAAAATATTTGAAGGCGTCAGAAAACACTGTCCAGATTTAGTTATTTGTGGCAGTACTTCCGGCAGAAATTTTCCTGAATTTGAAAAACGATCAGAAGTCATAGAATTAAAACCAGACATGTGTTCATTAACACTCAGCAGTTTAAACTTTATGCATCAAGCTTCTGTAAATGAACCTGATATGATCATTAAATTAGCCGAAAAAATGAAATTTTATGGGGTAACTCCCGAATTAGAATGTTTTGATTTAGGGATGATTAATTATGGTAAATATTTAATTCAAAAAAAAATAATTGAGGGTCCGTTTTTTTGGAATCTTTTGTTTGGAAACATTGCAGGCTATCAAGCTACTCTCAATCACATCAGCACTGCAGTTAGTGAAATTCCTCAAAATCATTTTTTTAGTTTAGCTGGGCTCGGTCAATACCAGCTAAAAGTAAATGCATTGGCTGTTGCTCTTGGTTATGGGGTTAGAGTTGGTTTGGAGGACAACCTGTGGTGGGATGTCAACAAAACAAAGCTATGCACCAATTTAGATTTAGTTAAAAGAATCCACGAGTTGCTAGAAATAAATCAAAAAATAGTATTTAAGCCTAAAGAATTTGGCGAGTTAGGATTTTATAACACTAAAAAACAATGAACACAATCAGTTTATTAGGTATTTCAAAAGAAAGTATTGCAGTGATTTTAGATTTGTTGCAAGAATCTGGCTTCCATCAATTTAATTTATATCCAAACTTAGAAAATAGTATATTACCAAATTTACCCCAAAAACTTATCTCTTACAATCTTAAATCGCTTGATGATGTTCCCATTGGTCCTGTATTTTTTGGAATTGCCAGTCCGAACAACAAATTAGCTGTCTATAATTATTTTGCAGAGCGTTATCATATCAAAAAACAAAGTTATATTGATGTAATTCACCCTTCGGCTTATGTTGCAAATTCTGCAATCATTGAAAATGGCGTGCTCATAGAACCAAATGCTACCGTTAGCTCGCAATCTTATATTGGGTTTGGAGTTTTTGTGAAAAGAGGAGCACAAATTGGACATCATAATACCATTGGAAACTTTACAGACATCAATCCGGGGGTAATAATTTCCGGAAAAGTTACTATAGGAAAAAATTGTTTAATTGGCTCTGGCACAGTCATAAAAGACAACATCACCATCGGTGACAATACAGTTATAGGCGTTGGAAGTGTGGTAACTAAAAACATCCAATCAAATGTTATAGCTTTCGGGAATCCGTGTAGGGTTATTAAGGACAATACCATTTAAAATTAATGATTTAATACAAAACCTCAGTTCATGAAAACAACCCCAGAGCACAACCAACGAATGGCCAAAATGACTTTTGCCTCGGTTTATCCTCATTACTTAACAAAAATTGAAAAAAAAGTAAGAACCAAAGCGAAATTGCATCTGGTCATTGAATGGCTAACCGGATTTAATGACAGTAAAATTGAAGAATTAATTCTTGGTGATGTAACCTTTGAAACGTTTTTTGAACTTGCTCAAATTAATCCGAAGGCACATTTAATAACAGGCATAATTTGTGGGTATAGAATAGAAAAAATAGATAATTTACTAACTCAAAAAGTAAGATACTTAGACAAATTGGTGGACGAGCTGGCCAAAGGAATAAAAATAGAGAAAATTTTACGCTCATAATATCATTGATACTTTTTAAATTTCAAAAATGAGTTTATTAAAATCAAAGCTTCATAAAGTCCAATTATTTTTACTATATTGCTAAATAAAACTGATACATAAAATGAAATCAAATTACAAAGCATACTTGCTTCTACTACTTTTTTTGTTTTTATTAAATGGTATATTTTAGCAAAAAAGAAAGTGTGAAAAAACTAGATTTATCTAATCATAAAACCTATGCCGGAGATGTGTCTGGTCTTTTTGTAACTACTCAACCATTTCAGTTTATAGGATTATAAATCATTCAAAAACTTTATTCATAAAAAACGATTTAAAAAATGAAATTTTTTGAAATTAAAAATTTAAACATCAAGGTAGTTTTAGCAGTTTGCTTAGTTTGTTTTTCTTGTAACACCACAAAAAATAATCCTGTAAACGAATTATCAGACAATCATTCCTCCAAATTGTCTTTAGATTGGGCAGGGGTTTATCATGGCACCTTACCTTGTGTAGATTGCGAAGGTATCGAAATTCGTTTGGTGTTGAAGTCTGATGAAACCTTTGAAAAATTATCCACGTATAAAGGCAAAGAAAATAGCAATATTTTTGAAGATGGCACTTTTGCTTGGGATGACATAGGCAATGTGGTTATTTTACAAAACCAAACAGAATCAGTAGCTTACAAAGTAGCAGAAAATTATCTTTTACAACTAGATTCAAAAGGTGATGAGATTAAAGGGGCATTAGCAAGCCAATATCAATTGGTTAAAAACACCACAGATCCATTGTTAGAAAATAAAAAATGGCAATTAGTTGAGTTAAATGGTCGGTTGGTTGAAAATGAAAACGGTTTTATCACCTTCAACCAGGCAGAAGGTAGGTTTTATGGGAATAATACCTGCAATAATTTTTTTGGTCAATATGAAATTAAAGAAGCTAACTTGATTATAGGAGGTCAAGTAGGTTCAACCAAAATGGCATGTTTTCAAAATAAATTTGAAAATGATTTTATGGCATTGTTAAACCAAACAATTAACTATTCCATCAAAAATAATTCTTTGATAATGCATGCTAAAAACAATAAAATTGTAGCAAAATTTTTATCAGTTGATTAAAATTGAATTTAAAATTATTGAATATAAATAAAAAAATTAATTTGATAATCACTTAAGATGTTTGAATTATTAGACTTTACACTTTTAAAAATTGGTAATTTCTCACTGAAATTATCTAATATTTTATCGTTGTTAATATTTATTATTTTTGTTTTCTTGTTTATAAAAATTATTAAAAAATTAATTTATCGTTCAAGAAAAATAGACAATGCCAAAAAATTTTCAATCATCAAACTGTTTCAATATGTAATAGTTAGTTTGTCTTTTATTGCGGGCTTAAGTATTTTAGGTTTCAATATCACAGTGCTTTTGGCGGGCTCTGCTGCCCTCTTGGTAGGTTTGGGATTTGGTTTACAACATTTGTTTAGCGATTTTATATCTGGTGTAATATTACTCTTAGATGGCACCATCAAGATGGATGATATCATAGAAGTGAATGGGGTTATTTATAAGGTACAAGACATCAACTTTAGAACAACCACCGTGATTGGCAGAAACGAAGATTACGTGATTTTACCCAATACTGAACTCATTTCAAACAAAGTGGTAAACTGGACGCACAGTGAAGTTTCCTCGAGGTTTAAGGTAGCAGTTGGCGTAGATTATGGTACTGATGTTGACTTACTAAAAAGAATTTTAAAAGAAGCAGTGGTAAAACATCCTGAAATTTTGCAAAATCCAGAGCCTTTTATTCGGTTTGAAGATTTTGGAGATTCTGCCTTGTTGTTTAGTGTGTTTTTTTACTCCAACGAAATTTTTAGGGTAGAAAGAATAAAAAGTGAGATTAGATTTGATATTCTAAAAGTTTTGAGAGATCACAACATTAACATTCCATTTCCACAGCGGGTGGTGCATCAAGCAAAATAAAAAAACCTCTCATAAATCTTGTCATGAGAGGTTTTATAAATTAATTAAACCATTAAGAACCTGATAATTGAATTTCAAAATCTACTTCAATATCGGTTTCTCCACCGGCATTTGTGATATCACCACTGGCTACACCAACTGCATTTTTATTGGGTTTGTGTCTTAAAGTAATTCTCAAATTGCCAGAACCTGCATTGCCTGACAAAAAAGTCGTTCTTAAACCAACTGGTCCTCCATTAACATCAAAATCAACATACGAAAACGTACCTAAAGTTGAAGCAATTTGATAAAAAATTTGATGTTCATCATCCTCCTCTTCAATTTCTTCAGTAATGTCTTCAACAGGTGTTTCTAACTCGTTTAAAAAACGTAATGATCCGCTATAACTATGGTTTTCTTGCAAAGCAGCTCCTGTTCTTTCAATAACTGGCGGATTGGGTCCGTCGCCATCTAAATCTCTAAAACTAAAAGTTGTAACTAAATTTGCATCCGTATTACTTGTAAGTGTAAACTCTACAGTGGTAATTAGTTCTTGGTCATTATCATTTTTATTATCATCATCGCTACAAGATAATGTTATAAAAAGTAAAGACCCTAAAAATCCTTGAATAAAATGTTTTGTTTTCATAAAAAAAGGTTTTTAAATAATTAATAATTGAATTGAATTTGTAATAAAAAATTTCTTCCTAATTCGTCAGCAAAAAATCTTTGACGATTCAAATAGTCCCGAAAAACCGAGTTAGTTAAATTATTCACCGTTAGCATCACTTTAGTTTTAGTTTCCTTAAATAAGTTTAAGTTTTTAGACACCCGAAAATTCAAAAGCTGATAGGCTGCTGGTGGGGTACTGATGTCTACCAAAACTGGGGTTAACTCATTTTGTGAATTCACGATATTGGTTTCAAAATTAAAGTCCGGAAACCTATTTTGCCTGCTCACCCATTGATGACTCAAACTAAACTGCCATTGTTTGGCTTCAAAATTTAGTTCGTTTAGTGTATTAAAGGGTGGCATGTCTATTAAGGGTTGGTTGTTTGTTACATCCTGCCCATACAAATAGGCTAATTGTGAATTTAGGTGCCAAAACTTTGCCATTTGCCAAGTGGTTTTTACGTCTACACCAGCCAAAAATGCATTTGTTTGTTGGTATTCCCAAACGGGAAACGCCCCTCTGATGGTAGATTCAAATCCGATTGGTTTCAAAAACAAGTATTGATGAATCAAATGAGCAAAAGGGCTAATTTCAAAGCTTGATTGTTGCCAGTCTTTAGAAATCTGAAATAATGCTTTTAACGATTGTTCGGGTTGATTTCTCAAATTACCAAGCTCAATTTGAGCCAAACTGTGGTGTAAACCGTCGGCAAACAATTCTGCTACATCCGGATTTCTTTGAATAAAATGAAGATTTAATAAACCTTTCCAATCATGCGGCATTAATTTTTTGAGACCTACCATTGTTGCGACTTGATGAAATTGAAATTTTGGGCTTGTTTCCCAAGAAATTCCTGATGACCCCGTAATAAAAACTGCAAAATCTGCATGGTAATTCAACTGTTCCCAACGAGATTTCAAGTAGCGTTTTTGAGCCCTGAGGTATTGGTATTGATACCGGATACCACCTTCTAAAAACAAATGATTTTTGAGTGGCATTTCGGCAACTAAATAGCCCCCTAAATTTAACTTAAAATAACTTGGTATAAAAACTCTTACCCCTAGTGGGCTCAATGATTGGTTTAATTGAATTTGAGATTGAATGCCATACTTTAAATCAAATGAATTGTACCTCTTTTTTTGATGCCATTGCACATCTTGGGTCAGTAAATTAAGTTGCAATGCTGGCCTTTGTTCGTTGGCATTTCTTCGCACATCAAACTCTTGACGGTGGTTGTATTGCAAACCAATTAGCCATTGCTTATAACCCTCATTTTCATCATAGGTTTTGCGGTCATACACCACCTGATGATGCATGATGTCTTGCTTTGGTCGGTTTATTTGATAAGCAAAGGGTTCATTATTGGTATTATTTTGTTGCATGATGGCTTCAAATAAATCGGTTACGTTACCCAAATGTGAGCTTCTTAACACGCCTAACACCGACCAAAATCCGTAATAACTTATGCTTTGCAACCTATTAGCCTTTCGTTTAAAGGCTTGTAAATTCAAATGGGCATTTCTTGACCCCGTATTCTCAAGGTTATATGCGGGTGTTTGCAAGTCGCCCAATTGCTTATAACCTAACCCCGCATTCCAACTCCATTGGTCTTTTTGAAGCCATTGATATTGCGTTGCAAACCCACCACCAAGCCCGTTGGATTCAGTAAAAATAGTTGTCTGGCCAATCATGGTATCTAAAACCACGGGTTTTTGTTCTAACAATATCATTCCGCCTAAATGACTGCTGCCATATTGCAATAAAGAGGCCCCTTTTACAACACTTACCTGATTAAACCCATTGAGGTTGACACTAGGACTATGATCTATCCCCCACTGCTGGTCTTCTAAACCAATTCCTTGCACAAACACTCCTACTCGGCTGCTGTGCAGCCCATTGATAATAGGTTTTTGAATATTTTGACCCATCTTAAGCACCGAAACCCCAGCCTCTTGCTGCACCAAATCGGCCAAAGACCCTTGTTTTTGGGCTTGTAGTGAGACTTGACTGATATTGGTTTGAATAACCGTAGATGATTTTGAACTTACATTTTCGGTGATTTGAATAGGGTTTAGCTGCTCCACTTTTTGTTTTAACACAAGGCTAATACTTTGGTTTATATGGGGTAATATCGTGTCTAACGCCATATAACCTAAATGAGAAACTTTGAGTTTAAATGGTTTGCTTTTAGACAATACCAACTCAAACATCCCCAACTGATTGGTTGCTGTGTGAAAATTTTGCCCGAAAACATGGGCATCTATTAGGGGGGCACCGACTTGATTGATTACTTGACCTTTGATTAAAAAATTTTGTGCAAAGGCAAAGCAACTAATCAAAAGAAATGCAATGATATGATTGAATTTCAAATTGAAATAAATTTTGATGAGATAATGGGTTTATAGCCCGTGTTTTAATGAATAGCTTTTTGGTTGAGCAATGCCAAAATTTTATTGACCATCAAAAGCGACTTTAGAAGCTCTTTGAGGGGCTTACAAAATGGGCATTGATGACCAAAAACTAGAAAAAAAACACGGATTAGCTCCTAAAAACCAACAACACAGGTGGACCACGGTGTGGGCGAATAAAGTGTTGCTCGGTTTCTGGTATGCTAACCGAGGCTATTTGAAAAGGAATCGGTTTTTGCTTGGGAGGAAAAGGGTAGAAAAAAACTGGTGGAGCCAAAAAATGACTAAACACAAAGCTGCAAATCTGACAATCGTCATGGGAGTGATCATGAGTGCATGCATGATGCTCTGATTGCTGATGATGATAGATATGAACAGTTTGTAAGGTTAGCGTGAGCAAAACCAAACACATTAAGGCGGTGTTTATGTATATTAACCGTTTTTTATTCATGGGTGCAAAGTTAGTGAATGTTTACTCATAATTATTATAAAATTGTATTTAAGATGTGATTAATTTTTATTTTTGTTTATTGCTTAATTTCAAAAAAATGAAACACCCATTTGAACTCAAGTTGATGTTAAAAAAACACAGTGTTTTTTTGGCACTTCTGTCATTATTTTTTGTAAAAAGCCATTGTCAGTTTGCCAAAATAGAACATAAAAGTAACATTACAAATCCTACAATGACAGAAACAACTAATACCCTCGCCAAAATGTCTGCTTATAACACTTGGGCCAATAAACTCTTGACTGATTGGTTATTACAAGCTACCGAAACCCAATGGAACCAAACTATTGAGTCTAGTTTTAATACAATAAACAGCACAGTAAGGCATTTGTGGAATGCAGAATTTGGCTGGTTAAAGACCCTTAAAAAAGAACCTTGGGAACTGGCATTAGAAGAAAACAACAATTTAAAGGCAGTTGAAATGTTGAATGGTTTCATGAAAACATCCCAAGAATTTCAAATGTTTGTAGAACAATTAACTGAAAATGATTTTCAAGAAACGCGTTTATTGGGTGGTTCAAAACAAGCGGTAAGTGTAGCAGATATTATACAACATGTGTTTAATCATGCCACCTATCACCGGGGGCAACTCATCACGATGGGACGACAATTGGGCTTAAAAAATCCGCCTCGCACAGATTATATACACTTTGTAATGAGTCGTGATAAAGATTAGTTTTAAAACGGCTTATTGTAATCTATATGCGTGCAAAAACTCATGGCTTGCTTAGTTACAGGATGCACAAAATCTAGACTATAAGCATGTAAACTTATGCTGCCGTCGGGGTTGCTTCGTTTGGCTCCGTATTTTAAATCGCCTTTTATCACACAACCAATAGCACTGAGTTGGGCTCTAATTTGATGATGCCTGCCAGTGTGCAACAAAATTTTTAGGCCATAAAAATTATCGTATGTTTTTATGACCTCATAATCTAGTATAGCTTCTTTAGAATTTTCTACGGGTTTAATGAAGGCTTTTGAAGTATTATTTTGTGGGGTTCTTACCAAATAATGTGTCAGGGTATCTTTAGGTTTTGGTGGTTTGCTTTGCACCACAGCCAAATATACTTTTTGCGAAGCCCGTTGCTTAAAAATTTCGTTCATTCTTGTGAGGGCTTTGCTGGTTTTGGCAAACACCACGATGCCTGAGGTAGGCCTGTCTAAACGATGAATAACCCCAAGAAACACATTGCCTTCTTTTTGATACTTTTCTTTCAAGTATGCTTTGATGATACTGTCTAAGGCCTCATCGTTGGTTTTGTCTGCCTGCACCAAATCTCCCGAACGTTTGTTGATAACAATCAAATGATTGTCTTCAAAAATTACCTGAAGGTTGTGCTGGTGGGTTACCGTTTTCAAATTGATTAGTTTTGCTTGGGTAAAATAATGGTTTCTAGCCTTTCAAAATCTACCTGATTGTTTTGATTGATAAAATATTTTAGCAAAACCTCACCATTTAATACCCCATCAGAAAAATCTGCAATGAGCCACCTGTGGTTCAAGATTCTGTATTGTTCAATAATTATTTTTTGTTGATTTAATTTTTCTAATCCCACCAAGGGGTTGCCTTCTGGATGATCATTCAGCTCGTACAAACCATTCATTACTAAAGTATTAATTTCGTCAAAAGATTTGTAGTTGTTGGTATTTTTATCAAAAAAATAATCTAAGGCCGCTTCGTTTTTGGAGAGCTCAAAATTAGATAATTTAAAGTTATTTAATTGCAAGGTTTGAATAGAATCAGATTTTTTAGCGATGCTTTTTTCTAAAGACGACACCTGTCTTTTGAGCAAATTGCTATAATAAGTATAGGTGAAGATATTTGATAAGATTAAAAAAACAACGAGGTATTGCAACAGATATTTCATTTTGGTTATAAATTGATGGTTAGGTTATCATGAGCTAAAAATACATTTTCTGGGAGTTGTTTAGAGACTTCTTCATGAAATCCTAAGAGGTGGCTAATGTGGGTGAGATATGTTTTTTTGGGCTTAATTTGTGAAATAATTTCTAAAGCTTCTGCAACATTAAGATGTGAAGGATGAGGTTCATATCGTAAGGCATTGATGACTAAAACCTCTAAATTTTTCAGTTTATCTAATTCATCAAGGCTAATGGTTTTAAGATCGGTGAGGTAAGCAAAATTGTCTATTCTATAACCAAATACTTGCAAAGAACCATGAAAAAAACTGATGGGTATGATTTCTAAATTATTAACCATCATTCGCATGTTGTTTATAACTTCATGCACGTGAACACTCGGGGCTCCGGGGTATTTTTCTTCTTCACAAAAAATATAGTCGAATCGTTTGGTAAGAGCTGCAATTACACGCTGATGAGCATAGACGTTGATTGGACCTTGTTTATAATTAAACGGACGAATGTCATCTAGCCCAAAGGTGTGGTCTGCATGCTCATGCGTAAACAAAATGGCGTCTATTTTATCGCATTGGCTGTTGAGCATTTGTTGCCTAAAATCTGGCCCACAATCAATAATTATGGAGGTGTCTTGCGTTTTAATCCAAATAGAAACTCTTAATCTTTTGTCTTTAGGGTCTTGGCTCAAACAAACCGGATGATTACTACCAATAACGGGTATGCCTTGAGAAGTGCCAGTGCCAAGAAAGTAAATTTTCATTAGTTATGGGTTAAGTTTCGATGATAGCTTAAAATTATTTTATTTTGATTTTTTTAAAATTCAATCAACCAAAGATTTGAATTTTGTTGTAAAATAAAGCCAAGCTAGACCGTTAATTTTATACAAAAATAAGTTTTTTGTGCAGAAAATATTGTTAATATTCTTAATTTTGCAAATATAAACAAACCTCACATGGAACGCATTGAAACCAGCATCAAGCTAAAAGGAGACAAAGTAATTGAGCAAATTCCAACTACCAAAGATAAAGCCCTTAGAATCAACTTGAATGACAATATTTATGGTACTTTTGCTGAAATTGGTGCAGGTCAAGAAACAGTGCGTCACTTTTTTAGAGCTGGCGGGTCATCAGGCACTATTGCCAAAGCAATGTCGGCTTATGATAAAGATTACTCAGATGCCATATACGGGATAGAAGAAGACAACCGTTACGTTACAGAAAGTCGATTAAAAAAAATGCTCAATCATGAAGTTGATATCATCGAAAAAAGATTAAGCAGAGATAAACACCCCGACAAAATATTTTTTAGTTATGCCAACACGGTAGCCACTATAGATTTTGCTAAAAGATACTTAGGCCACGGATGGGTTGGTTTAAAATACCAACTAGACCCCACTGAAGGCTACAACGAAATTATCTTGCACATCAGATTTAAAGAAAAAGACGCTAGATTACAGCAAGAAACTTTGGGTATTTTGGGTGTTAATTTAATTTATGGTGCTTTTTACAAATACCAAGAGCCCAAAAAATTGTTACAATATTTATATGATCATATCGATAAAGACAAGTTAGAAATAGATATGATAAACTTCTCCGGACCAAGGTTTACAAATGTAGACAATCGGTTGATGAGTTTACAATTGGTGAAAAATGGCATGACGGAAGCCGTTATGTTTAACCCAGAAGGATACAACGTATTACCTGCAGCGGTGCTGTATAAGAAAAATATCTTGGCCCTAAGAGGTAGCTTCAGACCTGTTACCAAAGTAAACATCGACATGTATAAAAACTCCTATGAGATGTTTTTGAAAGACAATAAGGTTGACAAAAACCAAGAAATGGTAATTTTTGAAATCACTTTGTCTAATCTAAAAGCCGAAGGCGAAATTGATGAAACCGACTTTTTAGACAGAGCCAATTTATTGTGTTCCTTGGGTCAAACGGTGATGATTTCAAATTTTCAGGAATACTACAGAGTAGTAGAATACTTCTCAGAATACACCAAAGCCCGAATGGGCATAGCCATGGGTGTAAATAATTTGATTGAAATTTTTGACGAAAAATATTACCGTCACTTAAGTGGAGGAATTTTGGAGGCATTTGGTAAGTTATTTTACCGTGACATCAAAATTTATTTGTATCCTATGAAAGATGACAATGGCAAGATTGTAAATTCTGATAATTTGAAAGTGCATCCGAGGATGAAAGAGCTCTATAAGTTTTTTAAATTTAATGGCAAAGTGGTAGACATCACCAATTACCAAGAAAACATCTTAGATGTTTACTCTAGAAAAGTTTTAAATATGATAAAATCAAATGAGTCTGGATGGGATGAGCAATTACCTCCGGGCATCTCAGACCTCATAAAACGCAATAGACTATTTGGCTACCAGCCTGAAGACGAAAACGTGATGCACAGCAATTTGTAGAAGTAAAAAACTATTCTACAGCAATGTACTGTGACTCGTAAAGCTTGGTATAATATCCAGCTTTGTTTTTGATCAAATCGTGATGGTTGCCTATTTCAACAATCCTGCCTTGGTCTAACACCACAATTCTATCTGCTTTTTCAATTGTTGATAAACGGTGAGCGATGATGATTGAGGTTCTGTTTTGGGTAAGCACTTCTGTGGCAGACTTTATCAATTCTTCAGTATGTACATCAATAGATGAGGTTGCTTCGTCTAATATTAAAATTTTTGGGTTATTAACATAAACCCGTAAAAATGATATCAACTGCCTTTGTCCCATAGACAACATTCCGCCTCTTTCTTTTACGTTAAACTCAAATTGATTGGGCAGTTGCATGATAAAATCATAAATGCCAATGTCTTTTGCGGCTTGTTCAACTTCTTGTAAAGAAATTTGCTGATTGCCCAAAGTGATGTTTTGAAAGATGGTATCTGAAAACAAAAAAACATCTTGCAACACCACCCCTACTTGCTCTCTTAATCTTTTGAGGTCAAATTGATACAAATTGATGTCGTCTAGTAAAATATCCCCTTTGTTTATTTCGTAAAAACGGTTAATTAAATTTACCACTGTGCTTTTGCCTGCCCCTGTGGCACCAACAATAGCAATTTTTTCACCTTGTGCAATGTTTAAGGTGATGTCTTTTAGCACATAATCCTCTTCATGATAGGCAAACCAAACATTTTTGAAATGAATAGACCCTGATATGTCTTGCTCAATATTGCCTTTATCTTGAATGGGGGCATCGGTTTCCATGACTTCAAACACCCGCTGTGCCGCTATCATCCCCATTTGAAGTTCGTTAAACTTATCAGCAATTTGCCTTAGCGGATTATACAACATGCCAATAAACATGGTGTAGGCAAACAAGTCTCCGGTGGTTGACACCGGATCGCCGTTCAAAATCATCAACCCACCCACTAAAACAATGGCTCCTAAGGTAAAGTTGGTAATGGCATCTGCAAACGGAAAAAAAATTGAGTTATACCAAACTGTTTTTACCCAAGACTTCCTGTGTTTATCGTTTAGCTCCTTAAATTTTTCAAACTCTTGAGATTCTCTAGCAAATTGCTGAACGAGTGTCATACCAGAAAGTCTTTCTTGCACAAAAGAATTAAGTGCCCCGATGTATTTTCTTACATCCGTAAAAGCTGATTTCATCTTTAACTGAAAAACTCTGGTGGCATATAAAATAATGGGCATAAAAAAAATTACAATCCAAGTGAGTTTATAATTCATATAAAACATCACTGCCAAAACGGCAATCATTTTAAGCAAATCAGAAAGTATCATAAACAACCCCTGACTAAAAATTCTGGCAATGGCTTCAATGTCATTAACGGTGCGGGTAACCAACTGCCCCACCGAAGAGCGGTCAAAAAAAGAGGTTTTAAAGTTTGAAATCTTTTGAAACAATTGAATCCGTAAATCTTTTATCACATCTTGCCCAAGCCAGTTGGCCCAATAAACAAAAAAATATTGCGATAAGACTTCAAATATAAGGGCACTTGCCATTAAGCCAATAAACCACATCAGGGCTGCTTCATTTTTATCTTGCAAAGCAGAATCTATAGTTTCTTTTAAAAAAAAAGGTCTTGCCACCGAAAATGCAGCAAGCAATACAGACCAAACAACCAACCAAAATAATCTTGTATTGTAGGGTTTGGTGTATTTAATTATTTTGTTAAACAATAAAAAATCAAAAACTTTCATGGCATGTATGGATAAGTTATTTTGGTAAGGTACAATCCGTGAGCAGGCACAGAAAAACCCGCTAAACTTCTGTTTTTACTCTTGATGATTTGATGCAAATCCTCTAAAGAAATCTTATGAGTTCCTATATCAATCATGGTGCCAACAATGGCTCTTACCATGTTTCTTAAAAACCGATTGGCTGTGATGGTCATATACAGCCCCTCGGCATGGGTGGTCCAAAAACAACTTGACACCTCGCACAAAAAAGTTTTTACATCGGTATTGGTTTTAGAAAAACACTCAAAATCATGATAAGTACAAATGATTTTACCAGCTTCATTCATCAAGTCTATATCTAGTGGTTTGTAAAAAAACCAACTTAAGTTTTCATTAAACGGATTTTTGTTTTGATGCATATGATACTCATAAGTTCTTGAAGTGGCATCAAACCTAGCATGAGCCTCTAGATCTACTTCATGTATTTTGTGCATTGCGATGTCTTTTGGCAGAAACGAATTGAGTTTTTTAATTAAATCTGCTTTTTCAAAAGTAAATGCCGTGTCAAAATGAGCGAACATTTGTTTGGCGTGCACACCGGTATCTGTTCTGCCAGCCCCAACAATTTGAATATATTCTTTAAGTATTACGCTCAATTTTTGTTCTATGATTTCTTGCAAACTAACTTCATTGGGTTGTTTTTGCCATCCGAAATAATGGGTTCCTAAATAAGCAAATTCTAAAAAATATCGTTTTGTTGGCAATGCTTCGTTTATCATAATCTTACAATGATATCAGATATAAAATAAATAAAACACAAAGACAATAACACTGCAATGACAAAGGTAGACAGGGCTACTTTTTTTAATTCCGGATCTAAGTCTTTTGGGTCTTTAAATTGATGCACAAACCAAATGTGTTTAAAAACAGGAATAAATCCTAGAACATACAAATATTGGTCCCAGGCAAAGCCTTTCAGCCAACTAAATGCGAGTAAACTAACAAAAGCTAAAAGCAAGATGACTGTTTGATAAATTTTGGCCTTTTGCAATCCCATCATCACCACCAAGGTTCTCTTGTGAGATGAAGTATCTGAATTTACATCTCGCATGTTGTTTATATTTAAAACCGCAACACTCAGCAAACCCAAACTGATACTTGGTAGTATTAATAAACCATCAATCGTTTTGGTATACAAAAAATACACCCCAAGGGTGCTTACAAAACCAAAGAAAATGAACACAAATAAATCTCCCAAACCTCTATATCCATAAGCGTTGTTACCAACGGTATATTTGATGGCAGAGGCAATGGCTACGATGCTTAAAATGAGAAAAAACAAAGAGTAAACCAAATTATTGTCTTTAAAAGACACATATATTAACAAAACAGAAGCTATAAAAGTAAAAAATCCGGTTAAAAACATGGCATTTTTCATGGCTTTTGGGCTAATTTCACCCGATTGAATAGCTCGCATTGGCCCCACTCGTTCATGGTTGTCTGTACCCTTGGTGCCATCACCATAGTCGTTTGCAAAATTAGACAACACTTGCAAACCAATAGTGGTTAGCAAGGCAAAAGCTATAATTTTCCAGTTAAAAACTCCTTCAGACATGGCATAAAAGCTACCCACCAAAATACCCGATACAGACAACGGAAGGGTTCTTAATCTTGCTGCTCTAATCCAATGAATCATTCAATTTTTCATTTTAAATTAAGGTGTAAAGATACTATTTATGTTTGTTTTTTTTAGGGTGTTAAGAATATTTTTACCCAACGAGGCTAAAGCCAATTGGCATGAAAATTAAATTCAATAAAATTGTTTAAATCTTAACTTTCAAACCAGTTATATTATCCTTATTTTTGTTCAAAATATGCAAAAATGGTTAAACACCACAAATATATAGACAGAGAAAAAAGCTGGTTGGCTTTTAATGAACGGGTTTTACAAGAGGCCAGCGACATCAAAACTCCCTTGCTTGATAGGCTCAAGTTTTTAGGAATATTTTCAAATAATTTAGATGAATTTTTTAGGGTAAGATTTGCCATCCTCAGAAGATTATCATCTCTAGAAGTTCCTGTAAAGTTTGTGACGGGCAATACCCCCCACAATATTTTAAATGACATCACTCAAAAGGTCATTTATCAGCAAGACAAAAGCATCAAGATTTTAGCGTCTATTGAAAAAGACCTTAAAAAACATCAAATTCATGTGGTTAATGAATTAGAATTAGTGCAAGAGCATCAGGTGTTTATTAGAGACTATTTTATACAAAAAGTAGCTCCAGAATTACTAACCATCATTTTAAACGAAGAGAGAGACTTTCCGCATCTGAAGGATTCTGCAGGCTATTTTGCCGTAAAAATGATTTTAAAACAAAATTTATCAGAAGATAAAAAAAACAACATGGTGCAATATGCCATCATTGAGTTTCCAAAATCTGTAAACCGCTTTGTTGAACTTCCTGCTATCGATGGAGAACAATACATCATCATGCTAGATGACATCATCCGTTATCATTTGCACATGATTTTTACCATTTTTGATTTTGAAACCATCGAGGCTTACATGATTAAAGTTACCCGAGATTCTGAGCTAGATTTAGACAGTGATTTGGGCAAAAGTTTAGTTGATAAAATATCCTTAAGTGTAAAACACCGCAAGCAAGGCGATATCGTGAGGTTTGTGTATGATGATTTGATGCCCAGCGATTTGTTAAATTATGTGCTCAAAAAACTTAACATTACCGAGCAAGACAGTATTATTCCGGGAGGGAGATACCACAACCGCAGAGACTATATGAAGTTTCCAAATCTTAATCGCAAAGATTTGTTGTTTAATTCTCCACCGCCATTAGCTGTTAAAGGGTTGAGTTTAGAAGGAAGTATCTTGCAAAAACTCAAGGTAAAAGATTACATGATTCACACCCCCTATCAATCTTATGCTTACATCATTAAGTTTTTGAGAGAAGCTGCCTTAGACACTAAGGTAACCACCATCAAGATTACACTTTATCGCTTGGCAGAAAATTCAAGAATCATCAGCTCCTTAATTAATGCCGTAAAAAATGGCAAAAAAGTGGTAGTGCAAATAGAATTGCAAGCTAGATTTGATGAAGCCAGTAATATTTTTTATTCCAAGCTGATGCAAGAAGAAGGCATTGAATTGGTTTTTGGTGTAAAAGGCCTCAAAGTGCATTGCAAAGTTTGCATGATCGAACGATTAGAAAGCGGAAAAATAAGACGTTATGGGTTTATTTCAACCGGAAATTTTAATGAGTCAACTGCCAAAATTTACACGGATGTTACGCTTTTAACCTCCCATCAGTCATTGCTAAAAGATGCCAGCAAAGTCTTTAATTTTTTTGACACCAACTACAAAGTTCACCGCTACAAGCACTTAATTCTATCGCCTCACAGCACCAGAAAACAATTTGCCAAACTCATCAAACGAGAAATTGAACATGCCAAATCTGGCAAGGAGGCTTTTATAAAATTAAAAATGAATAGTTTAACTGACATCAAGACGATTGATTTGCTGTATGATGCAGGTCAGGCCGGTGTAAAAATACAACTCATCATTAGAGGCATGTGCTGCTTGATTCCGCAAAAAGCCGGATTGAGTGAAAACATTGGAGCTATAAGCATAGTAGATCAATTTTTGGAGCATACCCGTGTTTATATTTTTGGCAACAATGGCGAGCCAGAGGTATATATTTCATCGGCAGATTTTATGTCTAGAAACTTAGACAAACGCGTAGAAGTTACCTCTCCTATTTATAGTTCCGAACTAAAGCAAGAGCTGATAGAAACCTTTGAAATTTGTTGGAAAGGCAATGTAAAAGTGAGATTACATGACGAAAACATGCAAAATTTATATAAAAAACCTGTTGATGGTGAACCAGATTTTAGAGCACAGTTAAAATTATACGACTATTATAAAAATAAATTAGAATCCTAATGCAGCTAAAACGATTTGCCGCTATCGATATTGGGTCAAATGCCATCCGGTTATTGATCAGTAATATCATTGAGCACGAAAACAAAGAAACGCAATTTGTAAAAAACTCTTTAATTCGGGTGCCCATTAGATTGGGGCAAGACGTATTTACCGTGGGTGAAATTTCTCAAAAAAATATAGACCGCATGGTTGATGCCATGAAAGCTTATCAATTATTGATGAATGTGTATGGGGTTGAGCAATACCGTGCCTGTGCCACCTCGGCTATGAGAGAGGCAGAAAACAAAGACGAAGTGATAGATTACATCCATCAAAACAGCGGCATCAAAATTGAAATTATAGACGGCAAAACCGAGGCTAAAATAATTGCAAGCACAGATTTAAAACACATCATCTCGAAAGATAAAAACTACCTATACATAGATGTGGGTGGCGGAAGCACAGAATTATCGGTGTTTATTAACCAAAAAATAGTGGCTTCAAAATCTTTTAGAAACGGCACCGTGAGGCAATTGAACAACATGGTCTCAGAATTAGTTTGGGAAGATATGAAATTATGGATAAAAAAAAACACGCTGCAATATGACAATATTTCGGTGATTGGCTCTGGTGGAAACATCAATAAATTGTTTAAATTATCTGAAAAAAATCAAACTAAGCCGTTGTCTTATATTTACATCAATTCTATTTTTAATCGGCTAAATGCCATGACGTATGAAGAAAGAATGTCGGAGTTTAGTTTAAATCCAGACAGAGCTGATGTTATTATTCCGGCTACCAAAATTTATCTTAGGGCTATGAAGTGGAGCAAAGCAAAACAAATTTTTGTACCCAAAATAGGACTGGCTGATGGCATCATCAAAGCCATGCATCAAGGGTACCTTTAGAAAAATGATAGTTTTAGATTTTATTGCTAATAGTTGTTATAATTTTATTAAATTTGTTAATTAAAACGTATAGTTATGAAAAACAATAATCTATTAATCGTTTTGTTATTTGGTTTTTTTGCCTACAGCCAAATGCCTTATTTAGGCACTTCAACCTCCTCTCGAGTTGGGTTTATTAACTCTACCCTCAATCCGGCTGAATTGTCTAATTTATCAAACAACATAGATGTTCACTTGCTAGGACTCAACATTTATGCAACCAACAACAAAGTTACTTCGGCAGATTTTCTAAAATCAAACCTTGAGCAAAAATTAGTAGAAGAACCCGGAGATTTTAGTGCCCAAGTAGGCATGATAGCCCAGTTGCCTGCAGTGGCGTTTAGAATCAAAAAATGGGGATTTGCTGTGTCGGCTCGCACAGAAGCCAATTTGTTGGTGAGCAATATCAACCGAGATTTTGCCAAAGCCATCATCGATAACAACTTACTACTTGCTAGCACTGCCATCAACAGCGATACAAACCAACGCATAAGCGGAGTGGTTTGGGGCGAAGTGGCAGGGTCTGCAGCAACAGCACTCATCAATTCTGATACTCACTTATTGAGTGTGGGTGCTACTGCCAAAGTTTTGTTTCCGGGCACCTATGCTAATATGGGGGTGCAAACCCTTCAGGGAACTGTAAACACGGTTGGCACCCAAAACTTTTTAAGCAATGCTAATGCCAGTGTAAACTTTGCCTATTCTGGTGCACTTGCCAATGAGTTTAATGATTTAGGTAATATCACCAATTCTCTGTTTGGTGCTCCAAATGGGTTAGGGATTGACTTGGGAGTTTCTTACACCTTCAAAAAAGACATGGTAGATTTTTTTAAAGCGGGTGTTTCGATAAGAAATATTGGCTCTATGGTTATTAAAAACAATGATGCCATTAGCAGAAATTGGTCTTTTAGTACAGGTAATGATGCACTTCAATTAAATCAATTTTCAAACATTAACAGTCTTTCAGAAGTTAAACAAATCTTAAATAATAGTGGTTTCTTAACCCAAGAAAATTCTCCTTCAAAATTTACTGTCAATTTGCCAACCACCATCAATGCATACATGAGTGTGTATTTGGCAGGCATCTTAGACATTGATTTTTTAATGCAACAAAGAGTGAATAACAATAATGATAATTATCAAATTACAACCCCCAATTTTTATGCCCTGATCCCCAGACTAAACTTTGGTGTTGGCAATGTATTTGTGCCTGTTTCACTCAATGATTTCAATAATTTTAATGCAGGATTTGGTCTTAATTTAGGTGGATTTTATGTAGGATCACACTCCTTGATAACCAATTTGATGGGAAGCGGAAAAGATGGCGACTTTTATCTAGGCATGCAATTCGGATTTTAAAAACAGCTCAATGGAACATACAATAAACGTTTCTCAAAGAATACCCTTGCTCAAAAAACTTAAAAAAATTGTCAAAGAGCACGAACAAGACATCATTGATGCTTTATACAAAGATTTTAAAAAACCTCCCATGGAGTGCTATCTCACAGAAATCAATGTGGTATATAGCGAACTCAATTTGTTTATCAAAAAAACTAAAGGCTGGGCCAAACCCAAACAGGTGTTACCAAGTGTTTTTAATATGCCTTCCTCAGAATACATTTACCATCAACCCTATGGTAAAGTTTTAATCATATCGCCTTGGAATTATCCGTTTCAATTGGCTATTTGTCCGCTCATTGCGGCAATTGCGGCTGGCAATACGGTGGTATTAAAACCCTCAGAAATAAGCTCTAACACCAGCGAAATTCTTAACATCATCCTTAATAAAGTATTTGAACCAAAGCATGTTACGGTAATTCATGGCGGTGCTGAAGTGTCTGCAAAACTCTTAGAACAAAATTGGGACTATGTTTTTTTTACCGGAAGCATACAAGTTGGTAAAATTGTGGCTCAAGCGGCCAGCAAGCATTTAACCCCCTACACCCTTGAGCTTGGCGGGAAAAGTCCGTGCATTGTTTCTGAGGAAGCCCACCTCGCTATGGCAGCCAAAAAAATTGTGTGGGGAAAATTCTTAAATGCGGGTCAAACCTGTATTGCTCCAGATTATGTGGTTATTCATGCCACCGAAAAATTTAATTTTGTGAAAGCTGTGGAAGAAGAAATTAAAAAAAGTTTTGGTGAAAACATTATTGAGAGTACAGATTTTGCCAGAATCATCAACAACAATCATTTTGAAAGGCTCAAAAAACTCATTCACCCAGACCGTGTTTTACTAGGTGGCCAAGTGGATGGTTTGCAAAGATACATCGAGCCCACCTTGGTGGAAGTTTCAGATTTGGAGGACCCCATCATGCAAGAAGAAATTTTCGGACCAATCTTACCCATACTCACCTTCACAACTGCAAACGACATCAAAAAAATTGTAAATCACTTCAGTAAACCTTTGGCGTTTTATGTGTTTACTGAAAACAAAAAAGAAGCCGAAAAACTCATCAACCAATTTAGTTTTGGTGGTGGCTGTGTTAATGATTGCATCATGCATTACGCCAATCACCGTTTGCCCTTTGGTGGTGTTGGCAGCAGTGGCATGGGTAATTACCATGGTAAGCACGGTTTTTTAACTTTTTCGCATCAAAAATCTATTGTTAAAAGAGCTTCTTGGTTAGAGGCACCTGTGAGATATCCTCCTTATGAAAAAAAATATCCTATCATCAAAAAACTGTTATCTATGTTAAACTAAATATCACCTCATGAAGTCGTACATTATTAACTGTATCTTACAAATTTTTTATAAAAAATCACTTTACACAATCAATGTTTAACCGAATATGATATAAACATCAATAGAGTTTTGGCAATTCTAAACAACTAATTAAAAAACATAAAAACCAACTAAAAATTTACCTATGAAAGCAAACTTAAAAGCATATCAAAAATCTCTCACAAATGGTTACGATCTCGATTTTGGTCAGGTAATCGAAAAATCTTTTGACAACTACAAAATTACTTGGGGTATTGGGGCTTTGGCTATCTTGATATTAGGGGTTGTTGTTTTAGTATTAGGCTCAATCACAACCATGTTGATTTTTGGTTTCGAAATGTTTACAGACCTCACAATAGCACAAGAAATTCAAGAAGACCCTGCCGGATTTTACACTTGGGATAAAATTTTAGTGGCAACTGCAATCAATAGTTTAATTGCCGGGTTAGCTTATCCATATTCTGCAGGTATCTACAAAATGATTTTTCAGGCCAAAAAAGATGGCAAGGCAACTATCAAAGGTTTGTTTGATTATTACAGTTCGGTGCATACCAAAGACTTGGTATTTGCAGGTATTTTAATTGCCGTTATCACAAATCTTATTAACTACACTTTTTTGTTAATGAGCTTAAATTGGCTAGGTTTTATTTTCCAATTAATCATAGGTTTATTGTTTATTTTTGTAGTTAACATCATTATTTTTTGTGAAAAAAGTTTTCTTGAAGCCTTGAGTGACAGTGTAACATTGGTATTAAAGAATCCTTTGAACATTATTGGTTTAGCTTTAGTGGCCATTATTTTTGCCTTATTAGGTGTTGTGGGTTGTGGTATTGGGGTAGTATTTACATTTATTTACATCTATATCAACAATTATTTTATGTTTGATAGCATTGCATCCATTGAAGATGAAGCTAGCGAAATAGATTTTATTGGTCAAGATGAAGAATAAAATTAAAAAATCATTGCTTCATGAAATGGGAAGGTAAAAAACGCTCTGGTAACGTTGATGACAGAAGAGGGATGTCTGCCGGTGGCAAAGCCGTAGCAGGAGGTGGTATTATAGGTGTTATTTTACTGCTAATCAATTTGTTTGGAGGAGAAAACGCAAAACAATTGGCTCCGTTGCTAGAGCAGTTTAATCAAACTGAAAGTCAGCAAAGCAGTGGCTATGTGCTCACCGAACGCGATGTTGAGCTAGGTGAAATGGTTGATGTGGTGCTTACCAATACTGAAGAAGTGTGGACAAGAGTTTTTGCAGAACAAGGCTTAACGTACCAAAAATCTACTTTGGTACTCTTTAGAGGCGACGTTAATTCTGCCTGTGGCAAAGCCCAAGGCGGGTCTGGTCCGTTTTATTGCACGGGTGACAACAAAGTGTATATGGATTTAGATTTTTTTGAAATTCTTTATACTAAATTCGGTGCCAAACGTGGCGAATTTGCCATTGCTTATGTTATTGCCCACGAAATAGGTCATCATGTGCAGCATCAGTTGGGTGTTTTACAAAAAATTCAGCAAATAAGACGGGATTCCTCCAAAGAGGTTGGCAACCAATGGCATGTGGCTATGGAACTGCAAGCCGATTTTTATGCTGGTTTTTGGGCTCATCATGCCAAAGATTATTTAGAATTAAACAAAAACGACATTGAAGTAGCCCTGAGTGCCGCTAGCTCGGTGGGTGATGACAACATTCAAAAAAGAACACAGGGCTATGTGGTGCAAGAAAATTTTACACATGGCACAGCCGAGCAAAGAATGGCTTGGTTTTATAAAGGATTTTCTACCGGAGATATTGCAGAGCACAACACCTTTGCTGCTTTAGGCTTACAATAATTTAGCCCAACCAACCGTCTCTGTCGAGGCTACGGTACTGAATGGCTTCTGAAATATGAACTGGCAAAATGTTTTCACTGTTGTCTAAATCGGCAATGGTTCTGCTCACTTTCAAAATTCTGTCATAAGCCCTGGCCGATAAATTAAGGCGTTCCATGGCTACTTTTAGCAAAGCCAAAGAACTATCATCCAATTTGCAAAACGTTCTTATTTGAGGCACTCCCATTTGTGCATTATAATGAATATGGTCTAATTCTTTAAATCGTTCAGATTGAAGGTTTCTGGCTTTAATAACCCGTTGCCTGATTTCTACGCTGCTTTCCCCTTTTCTGCTTTCAGCTAGTTTATCAAAAGGCACTGGAGAAACTTCGATATGTATATCAATTCTATCGAGTAACGGACCAGATATTTTACTTAAATACCGTTGCATTTCGGTGGCCGTGGTTTGCACAGGAGCATCGGGATCATTAAAATACCCACCCGGACTTGGGTTCATGCTGGCAACAAGCATAAAAGACGAGGGATACGTAATCGTAAATTTTGCTCTAGAAATGGTAACTTCTCTGTCTTCTAA
Organism: Flavobacterium sp.; assembly: GCA_036796275.1. Taxonomy (GTDB): domain Bacteria; phylum Bacteroidota; class Bacteroidia; order Flavobacteriales; family Flavobacteriaceae; genus Flavobacterium. The sequence goes on along the minus strand of DAIRDG010000023.1, from coordinate 7,385 downwards.
AGGTTGACGCATCACTTCAAGCACTTCACGTTTAAATTCTGGTAATTCATCTAAAAACAAAACGCCATTGTGTGCCAAAGAAATTTCACCAGGTTGCGGATAGCTCCCCCCGCCTACTAATGATACACTACTGGCGGTATGATGCGGATTTCTAAAGGGTCTTTGGGTCAACAAACCAATGTTTTTGATTTTTCCGGCTACTGAGTGAATTTTTGTGGTTTCGAGTGCCTCCTTCATCGTCATTGGGGGCAATATACTAGGCAATCGTTTGGCCAACATGGTTTTTCCGGAGCCTGGTGGGCCAATTAAAATGATATTATGTCCACCTGCTGCCGCTATTTCCATGCAACGCTTAATGGATTCTTGACCTTTGACGTCAGAAAAATCAAATTCAGGAAAATCTAGCATCTGATTAAATTCCTGAACTATGTCTAGTTTAGTGGGTTGAAGATCAGAATTACCTTCAAAAAAATCTATCACTTCTTTCAGGTTGTCTACCCCATAAACTTGTAAGCCATCTACAACCGCAGCTTCTTTGGCATTTTCTTTGGGTAAAATAAAACCTTTAAAGTTTTCCTCTAAAGCTTTAATCGCAATAGGCAAAGCTCCTCTGATGGGGTTTAATCCACCATCTAAAGACAATTCTCCCATGATGATGTATTGGTCTAATTCTTCGGCATTTATTTGTGCAGATGCCTTTAGAATTCCCATGGTTAAAGTTAAATCATAAGCAGAACCCTCCTTTCTTAGGTCGGCTGGTGCCATGTTGATGATGATTTTTTTGCCTGGCAATTGGTAGCCATTGTTTTTGAGGGCAGCTGCAATTCTAAAGTTACTTTCTTTAATAGCATTGTCTGGTAAACCTACCAAGTGATAACCCGCTCCTTTATCTATATTGACTTCTACTGTAATGGTGGTGGCCTCTACCCCAAACACCGCACTTCCAAATAATTTTACTAACATGGTTTATAGAATTTAATCAAAGTTAGCAAAAAAATAAAAAATTAATGGCTCAATTACCAATTAAAGTTATGAAAAATTAGCAATTGAAGATTATGGTTCATTCTAAAATTATAATCAATGTTAGATTCAATTAATTGATTGACGTAGGCTAATTGCACCGTGATATTTTGATACTGAAATCCGGCTCCGGCTGAAATTCTGTTTTGATCTAATCTAAAATGATTTCTAATTTCACTACCCATATTTAACAATACTTCGTCTGAGGCGGTTAGAAACCAATCTAGTTTATTTTCTTGGGGTTTTGTTAAAAAATATCTCATTTGAAACAGATAACGAAATCTGTAGTTGAAGTTAAATTCATTCAATAAAAAATCATCTACTATGGTGCCTCTAAATCTGGCTTCATACCGTAATCTGTGTAAGTATCCCCAAGGTTTTCTCTCTCCATGTGTCCAAGTGGTTTGTCCCCACAAACGGTGTTCTGGCCTAAAGGTGACATTGCCTCTAGGCGGATAAGCCCACAAATGGCCGTAGCCAACGGTGGTCCTGATACGTTGTTCTTTCCATTGTCTGGTGAGGCCTGTTCTGAGTATAAAAAAACTATTAGGCACCCAATGCGAGTCGTTCCAGATACTCCATTTATCATCAAACTTGAGGTCGGTGATATAGCCAAACCACAATTGTTGTTCTTGTTGGGAAATAGGAAGTCTTTGTGCATAAATTTTCAACACACTAAACATTAAAACGGCTATAAAAAACAATTTATTTGACATAAAAAATAACCTCAAAAACAAGACTGCTTTTGAGGTGCAAAAATAATGATTAATTTTATTACAACATGGTGCTAGGGCACACATAATTAGAGGTGTTGATGTTTGTTTGGGCAATGGCATTAAAGCCACCAACCACATCTGCAATATTCTCAAATCCTTTGTTTTTAAGCATTGAAGCAGCTATCATACTTCTGTATCCACCTGCACAAAACAGCACTAATTTTTTATTGGTAATTTTATCAAAGTTTTGTTGCAATTGATTTAAAGGTATATTTTCTACCCCAATAACGTGTTGAGATTGGTATTCACTGGCTTTTCTGACATCAATAATCTGGTAATTATCATCTTCGATAATAGCCGATAAATCTTTAGGTTCCCAACGTTTTATTTTGTGAATAGGTTTTTTGGCATTTAGCCAACTTTCAAAACCACCTTTCAGGAATCCGATGGGGTTGTCATAACCCACTCTAGACAATCTGATGATAGTTTCTTCAACCTGAGTATCATTTTCGGTAACAATTAAAATAGGTGTTTTAAGGTCTAAAATCAACTCCCCTACCCATTGAGCAAAATTGCCATTGATGCCAATATTCCAACTGTTTGGAATGAATCCTTGGGCAAACAATTCTGCACCTCGGGTATCTAACACCAATACGCCTTTTTGTTGTGATGCAACCTCAAAAGCATCAACAGACAATGCCTGCAAACCTTGACTAATCACTTTATCTAAACTTTCATAACCATTGATGTTCATCAAAACATTTTGAGGAAAATATTGCGGTGGAGCCGTTAGGCCCGATAAAATTTGTTCCACAAAAGCGTCTTCCGTTAGCTGCGGATTTAAGGCATAATTAGTTTGCTTTTGATTCCCTAAAGTATCTGTAGTTTCTTTGCTCATGTTTTTGCCACAAGCACTGCCTGCCCCATGATTAGGATACACTATTAGATGATCGCTCAACGGCATAATTTTGTTGCGTAAGCTATGGTATAAATGACGGGCTAATTTGTCTTGCGTTAGGTCTGCAATCACATGCTGAGCCAAATCGGGTCTGCCTACATCACCAATAAATAAGGTATCTCCTGTAATGATGCCGTGTTCAGTGTTGTTTTCATCAATCAATAAAAAGCAGCTACTTTCCATGGTATGCCCGGGGGTATGAATCACTTTTATTTTAATGTTTCCAACATTTAAAATCTCTCCATCTGCAGCCACATGTTTTTGAAAAGCAGTGGGCATTTGGGTTGGGCCATAAACAATTGTAGCTCCGGTTTTATTGGCTAAATCTACGTGACCTGAAACAAAATCGGCATGAAAGTGTGTTTCTAAAATATATTTTAGTTTTACCCCATCTCGGTTAATTCTCTCAAGATACGATTCAATGTCTCTTAACGGGTCTACTATAAAGGCTTCTCCGTTACTTGTGATGTAATATGCAGCTTCTGCGATACATCCGGTATAAATTTGTTCTATATTCATAATTAATTAATTTTATTGATTCAAAATTAGGTGATTGTTCATGATATTAAAATGATAATTGTCATCTTTAGGCAAACAATTCTTTATAGATGATATAGATCCCCATGACTAAAACAAAATAGCCAAATGCTTTTTTGAGCTTGTTGCCATCTATTTTTTTAGACAACAAGATGCCAATAAAAATACCTATTACAGAAAACAAGGTAAAGAGTAAAATTAACTTCCAATCTAAAAGAGGGGTATTTTGCACATCACCTACAAAGCCAATTAACGATTTGGCCGCAATGATAAATAAAGACGTGCCAACGGCAAGCTTCATGGGCATACCCGCCAAAAGTACCAAGGCAGGAATGATTAAAAAACCACCTCCGGCACCTACCAATCCGGTGAGTACACCAACCACAACCCCCTCTAAAATAACAAAAACATAAGACCTTTTTTGCAAGATTTCTTGTTGAGGTTTGCTCTTTTTTATCATCGATACCGAAGCCAAAATCATCACTAAGGCAAAAAGAGTCATCAGTGCTGTATTTTTGGTAAAAATAAAAGATTGTAGACTAAAAATCTCTTCTGGGATAATTGGAATTAACCATAACCTTGTAAGATAAACCGAAATGATAGACGGGATGCCAAATCCGATGGCTGTTTTAAAATCTACCATGCCCTCCATGGCGTTTTTAGCTCCCCCTACCAAAGAGGTGGTTCCCACTATAAACAAGGAATAGGCGGTGGCCATCACAGGGTTTACTCCCATGAGATATACCAAAATTGGTACGGTAAGGATAGATCCTCCACTGCCAATAAGCCCCAAAGAAACGCCTACTAAGAGAGTCAAAAAGTATCCAATAATATCAGTAATTTCCATGGTTTCGTTGATGTGTTTTTTAAAACAGTTTTTAAATTGTATTTACCTTGTAAAACTAATTATATACTCAAAAAAAAAGTGTAACACATGTTACACTTCTTATCATTATTCACTTAAAAATGCATTAAAATACTATAGCTTTTTATTTTTCTTTAAAATTCGTAATGCCCTCAGTAAGCCAATTTTTATAAATCACTGCATCAGGAGTATAGCCAACAGGCTCGTTGAGATTAGATTCGTCATGAGCCATCAAAACATAATAAGGTTGCACATTGGCTTTGTATCGTTTCATAGAAAAATCATTCCATTTTTTGCCATATGTATCAATCAGTTTATCATTTTCGTTAGTGTAAATTTCATTTTCTGGTAAAGGTTTGCGGTCATCTACGTATAAAGAAATTAAAACGACTTCGTTCATCAACAAATTTAGAATATCGGGTTCAGACCACACTTTTTCTTCCATCCGTCTGCAATTTACACAGGTTTTGCCAGTAAAATCAATCATCACGGGTTTATTTACTTTTTTGGCATAGGCTAATCCTAAATCATAATCTAAAAAACTGACGATATTTTGCGGCCCATAATGAGCTCCTTCGGGCAATTGATTAGAGTCGTTTTCTAAGATATAAACATTCTGATAACCCACCCCTTTGGGACTTTCGCTGTATGACATTGGCGGTGGAAACCCACTAATTAAGTTGAGTGGTGCACCCCACAAACCTGGAATCATGTATATGGCAAAAGTAAGCGATGCTAAACCTAACAAACCTCTACCAACTGAAATATTGGTGATTGGGCTGTCATGCGGAAACGAAATTTTCCCGAACAAATACATTGCTAAGGCCAAGAATATGGCAATCCAAATGGCTAAAAACACTTCTCTTTCTAGTACATGCCAATCCATTACCAAATCTGCCATCGATAAAAACTTAAAGGCCAATGCCAACTCAATAAACCCAAAAACTACTTTTACGGTATTTAACCAACCGCCTGATTTTGGAATGTTGCCCATAAAACTTGGAAACAAAGCAAAAAGCATAAAAGGTAATGCCAATCCTAAACCAAAGCCCAACATAGATAAGGTGAGCAATGTAGCCCCCCCATCAGTAGACAATACACTGCCTAACACCAAACCTAACACCGGGCCGGTGCATGAAAAAGACACAATGATCAGGGTAAGTGCCATAAAGAAAATGCCAATTAAACCACTTTTATTTGAAGCCCCATCTACTTTGTTGGCTAAGCTGGCTGGCATGGTGATTTCAAAAGCACCTAAAAATGAAATGGCAAAGATTAAAAACACTAAGAAGAAAAAAATGTTCAGCCAGGGGTTTACCGAAAACTCATAAAATATGGTAGGACTGATTTTCTGAAACAAATGAAATGGCAAGGATATCAACACATAAATTAAGATGATAAAAACACCATACATCACGGCATTGCTTTTGCCTTTAGATTGATTATTGCCCGAACTTTGTTTGATAAAATAACTTACCGTCATAGGTACCATCGGGAAAACACAAGGCGTAAAGGTGACCAAAATACCAGCTATGAGCGAAAAAATAAATAAATTCCATTGATTGCTCAGTGGGTTAGTATTTTGTTCCTCTGAAGTTTTAGTTTGTAAATTAGCCTTGTTAACTTGTTTTGGTTCTTGAACTGTTTCTGCCTGAGCATTTTCGTTGGCTACAACCAAATTTTCTGTTACTTCAACTTTGTTTTCTTCAACAACTGCTGGGGTAATTTCCGGAAGTTGAAAAACAAAATCTTCTGAGTAAAAAATACAGCTTTCTTTGCAGGCCTGAAAATCTATTGAGGCACTAACTGTTTTGAGTTTTGGGTTGGTAACTTTTATTTTTTGCTTAAAGGTGGCCGACTTGTCAAAATAATATTCGTTAACATTAAAAATGTCATTAAAAATGATTTTATACTTAGGCTCAACAGTTTTGCCAATTAATTGATAATCTTTTTTAGAGTATTTGAATTCAAAAACAGTTGGCAATACGCCACCATCGGGGGTGTACTGAGAATACATGTGCCAATCTTTTTCTATGGTAGCTTGCATCACTAACCAAAACTCATCACCAGAGATACGCTCAACTGAAGATTTCCATGTAACAGGGTTAGCCATTTGAGCAACCAATGATTGTTGGAAAATTAAACCAAAAAAGATTAAACTATATTTGAAAATTTTATGCATGATTTAGATTAATTGAATTTTTAATATTGATGTTGAATTCTCAGTGGCAGCAAATCTTTTGTCCATTCTATGACCAATGACCCAAACAACTTGGTTTTGAGACTTTAGCACCAAAACTTGTTGTTTTTCTAGCATCGATAGTTTGATGTCTTTAAAAAACTTACTTAGCTTTTTTTTGCCATTGCCTTTGTAGGGATAAAATTCATCTGCTGCTTGCCAATTTGAAATTATTAAGGGCAAATGTAATAAATCTGTATCAACAAAGATGGTATCATAGGTTACATTTATCATTTCTTTTGCATATGCTGCTTTGATTTTTTGAGGAAAATCAACTTCAAATTCAAAGGTATTAATTAAAATAGATGTGCTATTTTGTTGAACTTTCTTACTCAATATCAATTCATTTCTATGCTTGAGCAATTGGTGCGTTGGGCTGTAAATTATTTTTCCTGTTTCGGCTTCCACCAAATTATAAATATCAGGCCAAGCGGTAAATTTTTTGTTTTTTAACCAATAAAATAATAAAAACTCATAGCCTTCAATAGCCTTTAAGTCATTTAATTTGAGGTGTTCATTCTCATCATCATTGTACATTAAATTAGCTAAAACTTTTTGGGCTTGTGCTTCACAAAATTTATTTAACGATACTAAATTCTGATGGGTTTGTTGTGTCGTTTTTTCTAATTGTGGATATATTTCTTTCAGCAAGGGCACTACCCGATTTCTGACAAAATTTCTTTTATAATCGTTTTTTTGGTTGCTTAAATCTTCTCTAAAGGCAAGCTGATGAAGTTTTGCATAGGCTAAAATCTCTTGCTTACTCACCTCAAGCAGGGGTCTCAAGATGTTACCTTGATGTTTTGGAATCCCCAACAAACCGCTTAAGCCGGTGCCACGCATCCAATTGATGAGAAATGTTTCTATAGAATCATTTTTGTGATGTGCAGTGAGCAAATAATCAAATTGGTTATTTTTGACGAGCTCTTCAAACCATTGATAACGCAAATCTCGTGCTACCATTTGAATTGATTTGCCAGAGTTTTGTTGAAGAGCCAGCGTATCAAATTGCTTTACAAACAATTGAATTTGATGTTTTTCACAATACGC
>DAIRDG010000022.1:28017-36398 GCA_036796275.1 Flavobacterium sp. | reverse complement strand
AAAGTGTGTACGAAAGTGTGTACTTTGAGCAAATGTAATAAAATATTTGACATAAAAAACGGATTTGAGTAAACAAATCCGTTGATTTTCAACTATTTATACCGTGTAGCGAGGACGGGAATTGAACCCGTGACCTCAGGGTTATGAATCCTGCGCTCTAACCGACTGAGCTACCTCGCCTTATTTTGCGAGTGCAAAGCTAACAATTTAATTTACTATCACAAAAAAATAAATATTTTTTTTTAAATGGTTTGTTTTTATAAAAAAAGTAATATATTTCAAAAAATTTTTCTTCAAAAATATTAAAATGATACAAATGCAAAAAAAAATACGTTTTGAATTAGAAATACCTTTTCATTGTTCACCTAATTTGCTTTATCAATATATTTCTACCCCCTCTGGCTTGTCTGAGTGGTTTGCTAATAACGTAAACTCTAGAGGCGAAATCTTTAATTTTTATTGGGATGATGAGGTGCAAAAAGCCAAATTGGTGTCCAAAAAAACAAATGAAAGAGTCAAATTTAGATGGCTAGAAGAAGATGGTAGTGAGACCGAATATTATTTTGAGTTAAAAATATTGGAAGATGAAATCACTAAAGATGTTTCGATGCTCATTGTAGATTACGCTGAATCTGATGAAGTTGAAGAAACCAAACAATTATGGAAAAACCAAATTGACGATTTAAAACACACCTTAGGGTCTTTTTAAAAATGGCAACAACAAACCTAATGAACAGGGGATTTTATTATGCAGATGCTGTTTTTGAAACCATAAAAATTAAACACCAAAAAATTTGTTTTCTAGAAGACCATTACTTTAGATTGATGGCTTCTATGAGAATTATGAGAATGGAAATTCCTGTAAATTTTACCTTAGATTTTTTTGAAGATAAAATACTCAATACCCTTAATGAACATGGTTTTTCTAATGCAAGAATCAAAATTACAGTTTACAGAAATGCCACAGGTTATTATATACCAGACAGCAATTTGGTAAATTACCATATAGATTGTACAGAATTATTAGAAACAGATTATCAGCTAAACAATGCAACATGTGAAGTTGAAATTTTTAAGGATTTTTTTATACCAAAAAGTTTGCTTTCAAACATTAAAAGTACCAACAAACAAATTCAGGTATTGGCTGGAATTTTTGCCAAAGAAAATGACTACCAAAATTGCTTGTTATTAAACACCGACAAAAACTTAGCAGAAACCATCTACGGTAATATTTTTGTGGTCATGAATCAGCAAATCTTAACCCCTCCACTGAGTGACGGAGCATTGAATGGTATCATCAGAAAGCAAATCATGAATGCAAAATCTATCAACAATTTATTTGTAATTGAAAGGTCTATCAGCTCATTTGACTTGCAATTAGCCGAGGAAGTGTTTGTAACCAATGTGATAAAAGGCGTAGAATCTATCACCAAATTTCGCAAAAAAGAATATATTCAAACAGAGGTTGCTGAAGCAGTGGTTAAAAAACTAAATGAGTTAATTGTATAATGGATTCTCGGGTAAATTGGCCCAAATTTTAAACTTATCATCTTGTTCTAAGATTCTTGATTTCCAAAAATCTTCAGATGAAACATTTAAAATGTTTTCTTTGTGAGGATTATTAGTTAATATCCAACTATTTGAAGTAACTTCATTTTCTAATTGATTTTGTGACCAACCAGAATAACCTAAAAAAAATCTCACGTCTTGTTCGGAAATTTGATTCAAATTTAATAAACTAGTAAGTGTCTCAAAATCACCTCCCCAATGCACCCCATCTGAAATTTTGATGCTGTTAGGAATTAATTCCGGAACGGTATGCAAAAAATAAAGGTTATCTTGCTCTACAGGTCCACCGTTATAAACCTTAAAATCTGAATTAATATCTGGCACCAACTCAGCAAGGGTGTAATCCGTAGGTTTATTAAGAATAAAGCCAACAGCACCTTCGGTGTTATAATCTGTAATTAAAACCACAGACCTGCTAAAAGACACATCGCCTACCAAACTTGGATCTGAAATTAACAAATGACCTTTCTGTATATGCACACCACTCATAACGCTAAAGTTTAAATCAAATATAGCATAATATAATAAAAAACCAAAAAATGTTTGCATTTTATCCAAAAAAAAAGCTCCTAAAAGGAGCTTTTAATGTTCAGCAAGTTCAAAATTCTTAGTTTACTTTTGCTTCTAATTCAGCACCTGCTTTAAATTTTACAACATTTTTAGCTGCAATTTTAATAGTAGCACCAGTTTGTGGGTTTCTGCCTTCTCTAGCATCTCTTTTAGATACTGACCAAGAACCAAAACCTACAAGTGAAACACGGTTTCCACTCTTTAAAGCACCACCAACACTGCCTAAAAATGATTCTAACGCTAGTTTAGCAGCTGCTTTTGAGATACCGGCATCTGCTGCCATTGCATCGATTAAATCTGATTTGTTCATAGTTGTTTATTAAGATTACACATTGATTTAATAACAAATTTAACTTAAATTTTTAAATCCACAACAATTCATTGTAATAATTAAGGTAATTGTTAATAAAATTAATAAAATGTTAATATGATAGGGTTTTATATGCTCTCATTTACTAAAAACAGTGGGTTTTCGGCAAATTTGATACCGTTTAAAAGTTCCTTGACATCCATTTTTCTCTTTCCAGATAGCTGTAATTGTCTTATTTCTACCAATCCATCATGACAACCCACCAACCATCTGCCTTTTACGATGAGGATCTCACCAGGTTTTAAGGCTATTTCAAATTCATTTAAACCAACCAAACTAACGTCATATATTTTTACAGTCGTTATCTCCTCACCAACTTTTAAAGAGCTCCAAGCAACCGGAAACGGGTTTAATCCTCTCACAAAATTATAAATGTCGATGGCTCTTTTATCCCAATTGATGCAAGTATTTTCTTTATTAAATTTAGGTGCAGCCAACAAATTTTCGTTGTTGTTTTGCTCGGTGAGTACCACTTCATCGTTTTTTATTTTAAGCAGGGTTTCATCTACTAACTGAGCCCCTAATGTCATCAATTTTGGAAAAAGCGTGCCTAAGGTATCTTCAAAATCTATCGCTATTTCTTTTTGAGCAATGATATCGCCGGTGTCTATTTTGTCGTCTATAAAAAAAGTGGTAACCCCTGTTTTGGTTTCACCATTGGCTATTGCCCAATGTATTGGGGCGGCTCCCCTATATTTTGGCAACAATGACGCATGCAAATTAAAGGTGCCTTTGTTTGGCATTTTCCAAACTTCTTTGGGTAACATTCTAAAGGCAACCACCACAAATACATCTGCTCGCCATGAATTTAAATCTTTTAGAAAAAATTCATCCTTCAGTTTTTCTGGCTGAAGATAAGGTATGTTGTGCTTGATGGCTAGTTTTTTAACTTCACTTTCATGCAGCTTTAACCCCCTACCCGCTGGCCTATCCGGTGAGGTAACCACCCCAACCACTTGCCAACCTTTATTTATCATGTCATTTAAAATTCCCTCCGCAAAATCGGGGGTGCCCATAAATACAATTCTCATATTACTTTACTTTATACAATTGGTTTGTGTTGCTATAAGCCAAAATTTTGTTTTCTAACAGCTGCTCTACAATCTCATACAATACTTTTTCGTCTAGTTTGGTTGAGAGTAGTAAGGCTGAAAAAGTGACAGGAGTTGCAGAAACTATATCTAATATCTGCTCTGCAACTAGCTTTTTGTTTATGGCATGTTGTTTTGTTTTTACACAATTAGAACATTTACCACAATCTGACGATAAATTTTGATCAAAATATTTTAAAATCAACCTGTTTAAACAGCGATCTTCATTGGTTATTAACGCCTGAAACTTCAACCAACGGTCTACTTTTAATTCATTCATTTTGGTTAAAAACTTAGAAAATCTTGCGATGGTGATATCATCTTCTCTAATTTCTAAAAAAGTAATGCATATATCACTTTCAATGTGTTGGTAATTTATGATGTTGAGCTCTGCGAGTGTGTTTAAATGTTTATGGATGTCCTCAGCAGACATTTTAATATTTTTTTGTAGTAAAGCTAAATCTACCAAACAGTCATATTCAAAAATACCTGAATAATGCCGCATCAAAAACATCAATACCTGGTTGTCTGATTTTGATTGATGAAAATACTCCATCACTTGTGCTTGAGATATGATGACTTGTATTTTTTGATGTTTTTTGACTTGCCAATCTATTTCGCATACACCATATTGCTCTAAAATTTTGAGGTAAGCCGTAGATTTTGCCACAGCAAATTGATGTTTTTTAGATAAATCTTTAAACGAGAATTCAAAAGCGTTGCCCAAACCCTCGCCATAAGCTATCTGAAAATAACTGGTAAGGGTTCTGTAAAATTTTTTGAGATCTGCCACATCTACCAATTGATTGATCAAATAATTTTTTTGTTGCTCAAAATCATGGTCGTTGTACATCAGTACCCCTTGGGCTAATTGGCCATCTCTACCAGCCCTGCCAATTTCTTGATAATAATTTTCAATATTTTCTGGTAATTCATAATGCACCACCAGCCCTACATCTGCCTTGTCTATACCCATGCCAAAAGCATTGGTGGCCACTATTATTTTTTTGTAGTTGTGCAACCAAGCATTCATGTTGTTTTTTTTGTCGTCTAGCAACATCCCACCATGAAAAGAAGTGGCACTGATACCATTTCCCGATAAATAATCGGCTATTATTTTGGTTTGCTTTCTGGTGCTTACATAAACAATAACCGAACGGGGTTCTTCGGAAACCAATTTTAACAACGTCGGAAGTTTTTGATTGGTTTTTTGGATGTTAATTTGCAGATTATCTCTCACAAAATCAGAAGCAATAATCTCCGGACTTTGCATGCCCAAAGACAAGATTATATCCGTTTGAACCACCTGATTTGCCGTGGCCGTTAAGGCCAATAAGGGGAGATTAAACAATGTTTTTAGTTGTTTGATGAGCATATAAGACGGCCTAAAATCATGCCCCCATTGCGATACACAATGGGCTTCATCAACCACCAAATAATTAATCTTTATGTGTGATAATTTCTCTAAAAACCAAGCGTTTTGCAAGCGTTCTGGAGCTATAAATAAGAATTTATAATCACCGTATTTCAAATTATCAAAAATCCTGATGAGGTCTTCCTCACTTTGATAGCCTGATAAATTAATGGCTTTGATGTTTTTTTTGGCTAAGCCGTCTACCTGATCTTTAATTAAGGCTATTAATGGAGAAATTACCAATCCGATACCTGGTGTGGCCAAAACGGGCAACTGATAACATAAAGATTTTCCACCACCTGTGGGCATTAAAGCCAAGGTATCTTTGCCATTATGTATGGCTTCAATCACGGCTAATTGCTTGTGCCTAAAGGCATCAAAACCCCAGTATTCTTTTAGTAAGTGATAAAAATCGTTCATAAACTAGCCTGCTTTAACACAAATTCTAATCTGTTTTCAACTGTAGTTTTGGGTACTTCAATGGCCTCATAACCATATTTTTTATAGGTTTGTCTTAAATGAAAATCAATGGCTTTTGCCTCCTTAAAACTTTCATATCGTTGTTCGTCTGTTTCAAAAATGGCTTGCCATGTGGGTAAAATAAAAACCAAATCATATAAGTATTTGTTATTCAATTCAGAAAAATTATCTGGAATGTCTAAATTTTTAAAATGCAAATAAGCCTCCACATCTGGCAACCCCCTGTCTATAAAAACATTTTCTTTTGCATCGGCAGCTTCTTGGTATTGTCTAACTCTGCCCTCTAATAACAAATTGCTAAACAAATAAGGATCATTTAAAAAAAGTTGATCTATGCCATCTGCTTTGGCTTTGTTGATAATTTCTCTAGAAATTTCTGGCAAACACAACAATCCTTTTGCTTTTATGGCATTAATAAGAGTGGTTTTGCCAGAGCTTGGCCCACCGGTTAAAATTATTTTTTTCAAATTTTTTCAATTTAAACAAATGTAGAAATATTTAAGTTTATTTGCTTTAGATAAGCTGCAAAAATTGAATTTTATGAAATAAAATGTATATTTGTGGCAACAAAATAAACAATGAATTCAGACAAAGAGGCTTTTTTTGAAAGATTGCAAGATGAACTATACAAAACATCTGCATGGCCAACCAAATATTTATTTAAATTTATAGTGCCCACCGATAAAGACAAAATTAAAGAAATACAAAGTTTTTTTGATAACATGGGTGCTATCATTACCACCAAAACTTCATCAAACGGAAATTTTACCAGTGTTTCTATTGAAGCTATTCTAGAAAATCCGGAAGATGTTATTCAAAAATACAAAGCCGTTTCACATATCGAAGGCATTATCTCATTATAACACATGAACAACTATCCCTTAGCAGAAATTACTTCTTTAGAATACAATTCAGAAAGAGAGCATCTCAGAATACCAGAATATGGTAGACATTTGCAAAAATTGATAGATTTGGCTTGCGAAATAGAGACCAAAGAAGAACGCAACAAAGCCGCAAAATACATAATAAGCGTTCTTGGCACCCTCAATCCGCACCTGAGAGACGTGCAAGAATTTCAACACAAACTGTGGGATCAGCTTTTTATCATGTCTGATTTTAAACTCGACATAGATTCCCCCTACCCCATTCCTACCAAAGAAATGCTGTCTAAAAGACCCGATATATTAGACTACCCTCAGCAACACCCAAAATACAGGTTTTATGGCAACAACATCAAAAAAATGATTGATGTGGCTTGCCAATGGGAAGAAGGCGAAATGAGAAATATTTTGATTACGGTGATAGCCAATCACATGAAAAAATCATACTTGAGTTGGAATAAAGACGAAGTTGATGATGCCGTTATTTTTGATCATTTGTTTGAATTATCTAAAGGTAAAATAAATCTGCACAAAGAAGACAAAGAATTGTCTACCTCTAACACCTTGATGCGAATTAACCAAAAAAGTTCTAACAAAACTTACACAAATAAACCAACCAACAAAACACCCCACAAAAAAACCGGATTCTACAAAAAGAAAACCAACTACAAACCTCAACCATAATTAGCTTAAAATGAGTACTTTTAAAATTGAAGGTGGCAAACAACTGAAAGGCGAAATCACGCCTCAAGGAGCCAAAAATGAATGTTTACAAATATTATGTGCCGTATTGTTAACCAACGATAAGGTGTTGATTAACAACATTCCCGACATCATAGACGTTAATAAACTCATTACAATTTTAGGTAATTTAGGGGTTAAAATTCAAAAATTAGGTCCCAATAAATATTCTTTTCAGGCAGATGAAGTAAACATTGCTTATGTTGAGAGCGAACAATACAAAAAAGAAGGTGGTGGACTAAGAGGGTCTATCATGATTGTTGGTCCGTTACTAGCCCGCTTTGGCAAAGGATTTATCCCAAAACCCGGGGGGGACAAAATTGGCAGAAGACGACTAGACACCCACTTTGAAGGCTTCATCAACTTAGGAGCTAAATTTAGGTATAACCGTGAAGAACATTTTTATGGGGTTGAAGCCAAAGAGTTGATAGGCAACTACATGCTTTTAGACGAAGCCTCGGTAACCGGCACTGCCAATATTGTGATGGCAGCCGTGCTAGCCAAAGGAAAAACAACCATTTATAACGCCGCGTGTGAGCCCTATTTGCAACAGCTTTGCAAAATGCTAAACAGCATGGGAGCAAACATCAGAGGCATTGGCTCTAATTTGCTTGAAATAGAGGGTGTAAGCCAATTAAATGGGTGCGAACACACCATCTTACCCGATATGATAGAAATTGGCAGTTGGATTGGTCTGGCAGCCATGACCCGCTCTGAACTAACCATTAAAAATGTGAGTTGGGATAATTTAGGGGTTATTCCAAATGTGTTTAGAAAATTAGGCATCACCCTCGAAAGAAAAGGTGACGATATTTACATCCCGGCTCATACTAACGGATACGAAGTAAAAACTGATATAGATGGGTCTATCTTAACCATAGCCGATGCCCCTTGGCCAGGCTTTACGCCCGATTTGCTCAGCATCATTTTAGTGGTAGCTACGCAAGCCAAAGGGGAAGTGTTAATACACCAAAAAATGTTTGAAAGCCGTTTGTTTTTTGTAGACAAACTCATCGACATGGGAGCTAAAATTATTTTGTGCGACCCGCACAGAGCCATCGTGATTGGCCACAACTTTCAATCGCAACTGAAAGCCACCACCATGAGCTCACCTGATATTAGAGCTGGTATTTCGTTGCTCATTGCGGCATTATCGGCCAAAGGCACTAGCACCATTCAAAACATTGAACAAATAGACCGCGGTTACGAAAAAATAGACGACAGACTCAAAGCCATTGGAGCACAAATTGTAAGAGCGTAGAGTT
>DAIRDG010000022.1:0-27917 GCA_036796275.1 Flavobacterium sp. | reverse complement strand
GAGCATCACGCCAAATATTTTTTTGAGGGCTTTTTGATCTAACGAGATGGCAAATTTGCTCCCAATGTAGCCACCTATCACAAAAAATAGGGCAATTACCAAGGCATACTTCCAATTGAGCATATCGGCTTTGTAGTAATTATAGGCTGCAATAAAAGTAACTGGCACGGCCAAAACAGCCAAGCTTGTACCTTGGGCTTCGTGTTGTGTAAAACCTAACCAGATGAGCATGGGCACCATCACCACCCCGCCACCAATGCCAATAAGACCACTCAGGACTCCTGCAGCCAAGCCAATTAAAATTAAAATAACCAGGGTTGATATTGACATTTTATTTTTTGGGGATTTCAAGTTGGTATGTTTTTTTGTTTGTATTAATCAATTTGGTATCACGTAACCAAGGGTTCAACAATTTTAATTGTTTATAGTTGGTGCCTTGTTGCTGAGCAAATTCTGCCAAATTAGCAATGCTTTCGGAAACTTCAATTTTTTGTGTGGGCAAATTATAGTATTTTTCTTCGTCGGCTACCACAAAATTATACTTTTCAGGATTTTGCATGATTTGCTTCATGGCAATGATTCTAAACAAATACCTTGAGGTTTCTTCGGTAAGGTACAAATCATAATAGCTGCTTACCTTTTGGCTTTCAAGCTTGTTGGAGATACCCTGAATTCCAGCATTATAGGAGGCAGCAGCCAGTGTCCAATCGCCAAATTTATTTTTGGCTTGCAATAAATATTTGCAAGCCGCTTCGGTAGATTTCACCAAATCATAACGTTCATCAACGGTGGCCGATACCTCTAAACCAAATTCTTTGGCTGTGGTGGGCATAAATTGCCAAATGCCTCTTGCCCCAGCCGGAGACACTGCATTAACCAAACCACTTTCTATAACCGCCAAATATTTGAAATCGTCTGGTACACCATGTTTTTTTAGAATCGGCTCCATGATAGGAAATACCCTGTGAGCCCGCTTAATCATCAAAAAGGTATTAGAATGCCAATTGGCATTAACCAATAACTCCCGGTCAAATCGCTCTCGCACATCCATATCGTCTAAAGGCATGGTTTCGTTGGCAAAATGCGTTTCTACGGGCAACCATTTATCAAAATTATCAGCCGGGTTCATTTTGGCTTTCACAAATAAACCCAAAGCAATAAAGGCAAAAGCCACTGAGGTAATCCAATAATACTTTTTCATATCTCCTTTTGTAAAAAGTTATTTGTAAATTTAAATAAAAAAATTAAGCTTCAATGATTTTTAGTAAATTTTCATTAAACCATCTAAATCTGTTGATAATCATGATGTGTGTGCCCCCAATCACTTTGATGTAATTTGTGATATTAGACACCGGAAACACTTCGTCTTTGGTGCCATGAATATGAACAACCTCTGGGTCTGATGCTTCCCTATCCCAATTAAGAATGGCATCAATGGCCCAATCTAAATATACTTTTTCGTCTCTTTCTAAAAAGGTTTCGTATAATTTAATGCGTTGTTTCAGGTAATCTCCTACCGCAAATTTGTTTATTAACTTCAAATTAGACAAGGCTCCTGTTGGCAACCACTTATACAAACCCGTTTGCTTGGCTAGCTTAAAGGTTTGAGGCATTTCGTGCTTGGTTTTGATGCTCGAAATAATGATAACTTTCTTGGCCTGCACCAAATGACTTAATTCTTGCACAATGACTCCTCCAAAAGATACCCCAATTAAAATTGGGTTTGGGTGGGTAATTTGCAAACTCAATTCTTTAACATAATCTTGCAAATGCTGGTTTTTATGAGGCAAATGCCATTCTAAAAAAACAGATTCATAGGCATCTCCTAAGCTAATTCGCTCAAAAATCCGCGAACTAGCGGCCATGCCAGGCATCCAATAAACAGCTTGTTTGTGTTGCATTACATTATTTATAATAACTACAAATGTATAGTTTTATGACTTCTTTGAACAAATTTTAAGATAAAAAACCACCCATAAAAGTCTAATTTTATGTAAATTTGTTATTTAAAATGCTGATGATCATGCAAATAAATAACAATAAACTTTTAAGACAATACGAATACCTTACAGACCATGGTCGTATTGTGATAGAATATGCCCAACAAGACCGCAAACTGTTTCTCACCAAGCTCATTAATCCAGATAATCTAGAGGATAAAGCGGTGATGAATTTTATAGAAATCATCCTCCAAGAAGTAGAAGAAAACAACTGGAAAGTAGTTCCAACCTACCCCAAGATAGTTTCTGTGTTTAGAAAAAAACCAAATTTTAAAAACTTTTTACCCCCAGGGATTAAGATTTGAAGTTTAAAGCTGTAAAGTATTAAGACGGGAGTATTAAAATTTTTTTATTGTATACTGTAAATTGTATATTGTATATTGTATATTTTAAAATCAACTCAATTACCTCAAATAATTGAAAGAGTACTCATCGGCACATTGATAATTGACACACGTGTCCCGAAGACTGCAAGGAATCGGGAACCTGTCCCGATGTAGTCGGGATTGACTAATTAACCCTAACATCCCCATGATCATCTATAGCAGTTAGTTTAACTGTTTGCAACTGATTAACCAATTCAGGATTCCAAGGGGTTTTCACTTTCACGTAGTTTTCGGTAAACCCATAAATGTAGCCTTGTTTGTTTTCAGATTCCCACAACACGGTTTTGGTTTTGCCCAGTTGGCTTTCATAAAACTGTCGTCTTTTCTTTACGCTCAAACTCCTGAGCATCTTGCTGCGTTTGCTTCTCACAGCCGCATCTACCACGTTATCAAAATGGGCCGCTTCGGTGTTGTCTCTTTCAGAGTAGGTAAACACATGCAAATAGGCAATATCTAAATCGTTTAAAAAATGATAGGTTTCTAAAAATAATTCATCGGTTTCTCCAGGAAAACCAACAATCACATCTACCCCTATGCAAGCATAGGGCATTATATTTTTAATTTGTTCTACGCGATTGGCATACAACTCTCTGAGGTAACGACGTTTCATTTTTTTTAGAATCGCATTGCTGCCAGACTGCAATGGAATGTGAAAATGGGGCACAAAACAACGACTTTCTGCCACAAATTTGATGGTTTCGTTTTTCAGTAAATTAGGTTCTATCGATGAAATTCTTAACCTGTGAATGCCTTCAATTTCATCTAAAACTTTTACCAAATCTAAAAAAGTATGCTCATGTGTTTTGTTGCCAAACTCTCCTTTGCCATAATCGCCAATATTCACCCCGGTCAGCACAATTTCTTTGATGCCTTGTTGGCTAATTTCATGGGCATTTTTTAGCACATTTTGCAGTGTATCACTTCTAGAAATCCCTCTGGCCAAAGGAATGGTGCAATAGGTGCACTTATAATCACAACCGTCTTGCACTTTCAAAAAGGCTCTGGTGCGGTCTCCAATAGAATAACTGCCCACATAAAAATTGGCTTCTTCAATTTCGCAAGCATGCACTTCGGCCAATTCATTTTTTTCTAATTGCTGTATGTATTCGTTGAGTTTAAACTTTTCGGTGGCACCCAACACCAAATCAACCCCATCAACGGCTGCCAATGCCTCTGGCTTAAGCTGGGCATAACAACCAACAGCCGCCACAAACCCTTTGGGATTTACTTTGAGGGCTTTTTTCACAATTTGCTTAAACTGCTTATCGGCATTTTCGGTCACAGAGCAAGTGTTAATCACATACACATCGGCAGAGTCTTCAAAATCAACCCGCTGATAACCATCGGTTTCAAACCCTCTGGCAATGGTAGAAGTTTCCGAAAAATTGAGCTTGCACCCAAGGGTGTAAAAAGCAACTTTCGGAATTTTGTTGTTTTCTTTAATTGATTGGTGCATTTATCTTATTTTTATGCCAAAATATTTAAGCAAAATTAATGACTTTCAGCCGAATAATAAAGCAATTCATCAGAAATACCTACATTGTTGTCATTTTTCTTGGGATGTCTTGCCAAAAAAAGCAAACCCAACAAAACAACCTCCAAATTTTCCGCTACAACGAAAGTGCCTCCCTCAATAGTTTAGATCCTGCCTTTGCCCGAGCTCAAAACACCAATTGGGTGGGCAAACAACTCTTTAATGGCTTGGTGCAATTAGACGACAGTTTACATATAAAGCCCGATATTGCTTCGCATTGGGACATCATTGAGGAGGGTAAAACTTATGTATTTTACCTAAGAGATGATGTTTTTTTTCACGAAAGTGAACTCTTTGCTCCCCAAAAAACACGGTTTGTGCAAGCCGAAGACGTGGTGTTTAGCTTCAACCGCCTCAGAGACCCCAACTTGGCTAGCCCCGGAGCTTGGATTTTGCAAATGGTAGATACCATTGAAGCAATTGATAAACTAACTGTAAAAATTAAACTCAAGCAAGTGTTTCCGCCTTTTCTGGGCTTGCTAACCATGACATATGCCTCGGTAATCCCTAGAGAAATTAAAGATTTTCCCGACTATAACTTCAGGTCAAACCCCATTGGCACCGGCCCTTTTTATAAAAAATACTGGGAAGAAAACATCAAATTGGTGCTCCGAAAAAATAAAAACTACCACGAAAAAGACCAAAACGGACAAGCTTTGCCTTATTTAGAAGCCGTAAATGTGAGTTTTTTGCCCGACAAACAAGCCGCTTATTTGCTCTTTTTGCAAGGTAAAATAGATTTTATGTCGGGCCTAGACCCCAGTTACAAAGATGATATTTTAACCTTAGAAGGTGCCTTAAACCCTAAGCATCAGAACAAACTATACCTCCTAGAAGCTCCCTACCTTAATACCGAATATTTAGGCTTTAAAATGGATAACCCACAGTCAGCAGTGCACGACATCAGGGTGCGGCAAGCCCTCAATTATGGGTTTGATCGCCACAAACTGGTTGCTTACCTCAGAAACAACATGGGTTTTGGGGCTGTGCATGGGTTTATTCCGATGGGCATGCCGGGTTTCACAAAAATAAATGGCTATGATTATCTGCCAGAAAAAGCCAAAGCCCTCTGGAAAGCCTATCTTAAAGAAAACCCAAACGCAAACCAACAAATTTTGCTGCAAACCAATGCCAACTATGCCGATATCGGTGAATATTTGCAACGAGAATGGCAAAAAGTAGGCATCCCCGTGCGGGTGGAGGTTACCCCCCCTGCCATGCTCAGACAGGCCATGGCAACCGGCAAAACCAACTTTTTTAGAGGCAGTTGGATAGCCGATTACCCAGATGCCGAAAATTATTTATCGCTATTTTACAGCCAAAATTGGGCTCCCAATGGCCCAAATTACACCCATTTTAGCAACCAAATGTTTGACGAATTATACCAACAAGCCTCCAAAACCGTCAACAACGATGAGCGATTTGTGCTTTACCAAAAAATGGATAGCATCATCATAGCCCAGGCCCCCATCATACCGCTGTTTTACGACAAAATTACCCGTTTTGTGCAAAAAAATGTGAGTGGTTTGGGCATCAACAGCATCAATCATTTGAATTTGAAACACGTAAAAAAAGTCAACAATCAAGCTATAAATAATTAGGAACCAATCGCTTGGGCTTATCAATTGACCCTGTTCCTGCCCTTACTCCTATCTTGGCTTTTCGCTACGCTACAAGCCAAGGATAACCGTGCGGTCAGGGTTAGTGTATAATCTATCAGACTTTTTGTAAACGTTCTTTCAAAAAAATTACAACACCAAACTGTCTAACAAGTTTTTAATCGCTTCATCTGGTTGACAAGGTTTGCCCGTGGTTAAATCTACAAAAACCAACAACACTTCGGCAGTGGTTAACAATTGATTAGACTCACTAAAAATTTCAGAATAAAACTGAATTTTTACCCCTTCAAAAAAATTGACACGTGTGCGGATGGTTAACAAATCATCATAGCGTGCCGGTCGTTTATAATTAATGTTGATGTTTACAATGGGTAAGCCCACACCAGACTCCTCCAACTTTTTGTAAGACAAGCCTTTAGACCGCAACCACTCTACCCTACCCACCTCAAAATAAGGCACATAACTGCCATGATATACCACCCCCATTTGATCGGTTTCTGAGTATCTTACCCTAACGTTTACAGTTTCAGTTGATTTCATATATTCTTGTAAGTGTTTATTTATTTTTAACATTAATTTTAAATATTGTTTACAATAAAGTTTTTTAAAAATCAATACCAATTAGATTTTTTTTTAAAGAAAATTGTGCACATATTTGTAACCCTGAATTTAACAAAATGTATCCAGCATTTTTTGTTTTTCATTAATATATAATGCATTAATAACTAAAAACTTATGACTAAGACGGCACAATCTGTATGGGAAAACTGTAAAGCTTTTATCAAAGATAATATCCAAGAGCAAGCCTACAGGACCTGGTTTGAGCCAATTCAGTCAGTAGAGTTAAAAGACAACGCCTTATACATTCAAGTGCCCAGCAAATTCTTTTATGAATGGCTAGAAGAGCACTACGTAAAATTATTAAAAGTAGCTTTAAACAAAGAACTTGGCAAAGGGGCAAAGTTACTATATAAAATTAAAATGGAAAACACTTACGGCAATAAGCAACCATTCACAGAGCAACTCCCTAGTCAGGAAAACGGACAAGTGAAACCACAAGACATCAATGGGGCTCTAAATCACATGAATGGTGGCCTCAAAAATCCGTTTGTGATTCCGGGCATCAGAAACCTCAAAATTGAATCTCAGCTCAACGCCAATTATAATTTTGACACCTTTTTAGAAGGCGATTCAAACAGACTAGCCCGATCGGCAGGCATGGCCGTGGCCAATAAGCCGGGGGGTACTTCATTTAATCCGTTGCTTATTTTTGGCGGTGTTGGCCTCGGCAAAACACACCTCTCGCATGCCATTGGGGTTAAAATAAAAGACAAATATCCAGACAAAACCGTACTATACATTTCTGCCGAAGTATTTACACAACAATACATTGAGTCGGTTAAGAAAAATAACCGCAATGATTTTATTCATTTTTATCAGTTAATCGACGTATTAATTATAGATGATGTGCAGTTTTTATCGGGTAAATCTGGCACACAAGACGTGTTTTTTCACATCTTTAATCACTTGCACCAAAACGGCAAGCAAGTTATCCTGACCTCAGACAAAGCACCGGTAGACATGCAAGACATCGAACAACGATTGTTGTCTAGATTCAAATGGGGTCTTTCGGCAGAATTACACCAACCAGATTATGAAACACGGGTATCTATACTCAAAAATATTTTGCTTAGAGATGGTGTAGACATGCCTGATGACATCGTAGAATATGTGGCCAAAAATATCAAAGCTAACGTAAGAGAGTTAGAAGGTGCCATTATTTCTTTAATTGCCCAAAGCTCTTTCAACAAAAAAGAAATCACACAAGACCTAGCTAAAGCGGTGGTTGATAAATTTGTGAAAAACGTAAAAAGAGAAATTTCTATAGATTATATTCAAAAAACAGTGTCTGATTATTTTCAACTAGACATGAATGTCATGCAATCTAAAACCCGCAAGCGAGACATTGTTCAGGCCCGTCAATTGGCTATGTTTTTTGCCAAAAAATACACCAAAGCCTCTTTGGCTAGCATAGGCTCACAAATTGGCAAAAGAGATCATGCCACCGTGCTACATGCTTGTAAAACAGTAGACAATTTGGTGTCTACCGACAAGCAGTTTAGAAAATACGTGGATGATTTAACCAAAAAATTCAGCTTATAAATGCCTGCCAAAATTTTAATGGTTTGTTTGGGAAACATTTGCCGGTCGCCTTTGGCCGAGGGTGTTTTGAGAGCCAAACTAAGCCATCAAAACTTTGAAATCGACTCTGCTGGCACCGGAAATTGGCACGTGGGTCACCCACCCGACAAAAGATCTGTTGCCGTAGCCCAAAAATATAATATTGACATCAGTCATTTAAAAGGCCGACAAATTCAACCCGCCGATTTTGAAGCCTTTGATTACATCTATGTGATGGACCTCAATAATTTATCAGATGTTAAGGCACTCGCCAAAAATGAGCAACAAGCCCAAAAAGTGACCTTGATTTTAGACGAATTGTTTCCGGGAGAAAACCTAGAAGTGCCAGACCCTTATTATGCTACCGAAAGAGATTTTGAACACACTTATGATTTGCTGAATCAAGCTTGTGAAGTCATCGCCCAAAAACTTCAAAAAACATGATGAACCCCAAAGGAATTTTATACATGATTCCTTCTTTGTTAGGAGACAGTAATGAAGACGAGGTGCTGTCTGGCCTCATTAAAACAACCGTGCAACAGCTTAATCACTTTGTGGTAGAAAACGAAAAACATGCCCGCAGGTTCATCAAGCAATTATGTCCAGATAAAAAACAAAGTGAGTTGGTGCTATTTGAGCTAAATAAACATACCAATTTAACAGAAGTTTCAGGCTATTTAGACGTATGCAAACAAGGCTATTCGCTGGGTATGATTAGCGAAGCCGGCTGCCCTGGCATTGCCGATCCGGGTGCTGTTTTGGTGCATCATGCCCATCAAAATAACATTACGGTGAAACCCTTGGTGGGCCCTTCAAGTATTTTTTTGGCATTGATGAGTTCCGGATTTAATGGACAAAAATTTGCTTTTCACGGCTATTTACCCATTGATAAACAGGAGAAAAAACAGCATTTAAAGTTTTTAGAAAAACAATCTAAAGAACAAGAGCAAACCCAAATCTTTATGGAAACGCCCTTTAGAAATGACAAGTTTTTAGAAGATTTGTGTGCTTTTTTGCATCCTTCAACCCTGCTTTGCATAGCTTGCGATATCACCTTGCCTACCGAATATATTGCCACAAAAAGCGTGGCAGAGTGGAAAAAGCAAAAACTAAATTTACACAAAAGACCAGCAATTTTTTTAATTTATGCTGTTTTGCAATAGATTTAACAACTTTTAAAAAAGTTGTCAAATCTAAACAAATCTATTCTTTACTGGCCAAATAGCGTTCTGCATCTAATGCCGCCATACAACCCGTGCCAGCTGCTGTAACAGCCTGTCTGTAAACATGATCGGCAGCATCTCCACCCACAAAAACACCAGGCACATTGGTTTTAGCGGTGCCAGGCACATTGATGATGTAGCCTGTTTCGTCTAATTCTAAATAGTCTTTAAAGATATCAGTGTTTGGTTTATGACCAATGGCCACAAAAAATCCTGTTGCAGGAATGTCAAACGTTTCGTTGGTTTGGTTGTTAATGGCTTTTACACCAGTTACCACTTGCCCATCTCCCAACACTTCAACCGTTTCGGTGTTGAATAAGATTTCAATATTGGGGGTTTTTTTAACGCGGTCTTGCATAATTTTTGAAGCCCTAAACTCATCTTTTCTTACCAACATGGTTACTTTCTTGCAAAGTTTTGAGAGGTAATGAGCCTCTTCGCAAGCAGAATCACCAGCTCCAACAATCACAACGTCTTGATTTCTATAAAAGAAGCCATCACAAATGGCACAAGCGGAGACTCCCCCACCCAATTGTAAATATTTTTGTTCAGATTCTAAGCCTAAATATTTGGCTGTTGCACCAGTAGAAATGATCACGGTATCGCAGGTAATTTCAACACTGTCATTCACCCATGCTTTGTGAACAGGACCAGAAAAATCTACTTTGGTTACCCAGCCGTTTCTGATGTCGGTGCCAAATCTTTTGGCTTGTTGCTCTAATTGTAACATCATTTCCGGCCCAGTAACGCTTTCCGGATAACCCGGAAAATTTTCTACATCATTGGTTGTGGTGAGTTGTCCTCCAGGCTGTTGACCTTGGTATAATACGGGGTTCATGTTGGCTCTAGCGGCGTAAATGGCTGCGGTGTAACCTGCAGGGCCTGAGCCTATAATTAAACATTTGATGTGTTCTGAATTTGTAGACATGTTCATTGATTTTTATGGTACAAAAATAAGGGTTTAATCCTTATAAATTAAAGACCTTTCATCAGAAAATATCATAAGATTATCAACAATTCTTATCAGCAAGAAAACATACAACTATTAGTAAGCCATAATGCCTAGGGCTTCAATAACGGGTATTTTTTGCAGTTCTTCTGCTTGAAAATATTTTTTTGGAAAAATAAAATTTTTGTCAAACAACTGTTGATTTTGAAAATAAGTCACCATAAACTCATTGTTCAGTTCCAACAAATCAGGCGTTAATATTTCTATTCTTATAGCAGAATATGCATTGATTTCTAAATATGCATGTCTCAAAACAGATGTTTTCTTGGTTTCTTGATTCAATGTGCCCGAAGCTTTTGAAACCACCATAACGTTGTCTATCACAACATTTTGGTTATTAACAAGATAAATTGTCCATAAATGATCTTCAAAATCTTCATGCCACGCTTTGATGGCAGCCACATGTACGTTTTTTACCTGTGGAATCACAATATCTTTTTTCATCTTAAAAGAAAAAATTAAGCACCGATGGCCTGATTAATATTACACTAAAAACCCCAACCACAATCACAAATTTTAACCCAAATTCTAACCGCAAATAATTAATTTTAGCCTTGGCTTTTTGTAGTCTAATGGCAAAAATCAACAAGGCTAAAGTACTAATGTAGAAAAAAGCATCCATATAGCCAACATCTTCAATTTGTATCAAAATGTAAAGCGGAATAATTGTTAGGCTAATGGCTAAATAAATAACCTTTTTGGCTATTTGCTCGCCAAAAATAACCGGAATGGTTCTGTAGTTTTGCAGTAAATCGCCAGAAATATTGGCCAAATCTTTGGTCATGTCTTTAATCCACAACAACAAAAACAGATAAGTGGCATGGGCAAACACCACCCCATAAAAATTTTTATAATATAATAACACCCCAAAAAACGGTGTAATAGCCAATAGCGTAGACATCATGCTACCAATTACAGGATATTTTTTGATTTTATGCGAATAAAACCACAAACTAAAAATAAAGAAGATAAAAAATAAAACCGCTCTAAAAGAGATGAAGGCAGCCAACAAAACCACCAAAAAATTGAGTGTAAAATAAATTTTTAGTTTAGTATTTTGAGAAATCAAACGGTCTAAAATACTTTTATTTGGTTTATTAATCAAATCTTTTTGGGCATCGTAAAAGTTGTTGATAATATAACCGGAGGCCACACTCAAGGCCGAACACAAAACTATAAGAAACAAATAAAAATCTAACAACACCTGTCTGGGAGATTCTTCCGAAAAAATAAAGATAGACGAAAGGTATTGTGCCAACACTAACACCAAAATATTGTAACCCCTTACTACAGATATTAAACTTATAAATTTTAATATCAGTATTTTGGATTTTCTGTTCATTACATGTTTTTTTAGAATTGGTATACCAACTCTAATTTGTAATCTTTGAGTGATTGTTTTGCTTGTTCAAAATCTTCGGTAAAACCTAAAATGTATCCACCACCACCAGATCCGCAAAGTTTCAGATAATAATGGTTGGTTTCTAATCCATTCTTCCAAAGTTCGTGAAACCTTTCGGGAATCATGGGTTTAAAGTTTTTGAGAACAACTTGAGACAACGATTTGGTGTTATGAAACAAAGCTTTGATGTCGCCTTTCAAAAAATTATCAACACAGGCATCGGTGTGTTTGATGAACTGGTTATTGAGCATATTTCTAAAGCCTTGGTCTTTGAGATTTTCCATAAAAATTTGCACCATAGGGGCGGTTTCACCAATTTCTTCGGAATCTAATAAAAAAACGGCTCCTTTGCCAAGAGCATTTTGTGATGGAATGCCCGTAGGCTCTATATGATCTTTAGAATTTATCAAGATGGGCAAACTCAAATAACTATTTAAGGGGTCTAAACCAGAACTTTTCCCATGAAAAAAAGACTCCATTTGACCAAATATTTGCTTCAACTTAAGTAGCTTTTCTCGGGTAAGGTTTTCTAAAACCGTAATTTTATCAAAGGCATACTGATCATAAATTGCTGCCACCAATGCTCCACTGCTACCAACGCCATAACCTTGTGGGATACTAGAATCAAAATACATCCCCGCCTTGATGTCGGCTTTTAGTTTGTTAAAATCAAAAGCCACCAATTCAGGTTGATTTTGGCATAAGTCCTCAAGATAAACCAAGAACTTTTGCAAAGCTAAATTAGAATCTTTGGCTTTTTGAGTGGCTTGATCGTCCATCATTTTGAGGGCACCATTGTAAAAATTATAAGGAATTGAAAGTCCTTTGGAATCTTCAATTATGCCGTATTCTCCAAATAATAGAATTTTAGAATAAAACTGAGCACCTTTCATATAAAATGAATTTTGATTAAATTGATTTAATAATTCCATCGCCAACTTCATCACAAATGTAATGATTATTCTCGCAAAACAACAACAATGATTCTTTAATAAACGTTAAAACCGTTGCTTGGTGTTTTTTAGGGTACAACACATGCACATTGGCCCCAGCATCTAGGGTAAAACACACCGGGATTTGCGTTTGTTTTCTAAACTCCCAAATCTTGTTAATAATTTGCAAGGTATTGGGCTTCATTAAAATAAAATACGGATCAGAAGCCATCATCATGGCATGCAGGGTGAGGGCTTCAGACTCTACAATTTGTATAAATTGCTCAAAATTTCCAAATTTTATGGCCTCTGTTAATGAGGATAAATGCCGATGGGCTTGCAAAAATCTGGCCTCAGCATAAGGGTGATTATTCATCAAGGCATGACCAACCGTGCTAGAAACTTCTTTAGCTCCTTTGTCTACTAACAAGATGGTGTCTTGAAATTCTTTAAAATCTTCATGCAAATTGTTAAAAACCACTGCTGCAAAATCATGGCTGGCAAAATCTTGATGTTTTCCCCAAATCATCATGGGTCCTTGGGTGCTTCTGCAAGCACTCCCAGAGCCTAAACGAGCCAAAAAAGACACTTTGGTTAACCAAAATTCAGCAGACTTAGGTGGTGCTATTTGCTGTTCAAAATCTACCAAGCAAGCTGATACCGCTGCCATAGCCGAAGCAGAAGACGCAATGCCCGAGCTGTGTGGAAAGGTGTTTTGGGTATTGATAATTAGCTTGTAATGCTTCAAAAAAGGAACAAAAGCCTCAATAACCTTAAAATATTTTATCAACTTTGGGTAAAAACTTTCTTTGGGTTTGCCTTCAAAAAGAAATTCAAAATCAAAAGAAGTTTGGTTTTCTTGTAGCCTAAATAAGACGGTAGTAATGGTTTTACTGTTTTTGAGGGTAAAACTAATCGACGGATTGGCCGGTATCTGAATGTCTCTTTTGCCCCAATATTTCACCAAAGCAATATTGCTTGGAGCCTCAAAAGTAGTTTGATAGTGGGGTAAAAAGGTATAGTTGCTAGTTGGTAAAAAAGAATCTGAGTGAGTCATCAATTTTTTATACAAATATAAAACAAAGCATTTATTGTTAACTCAAATAATTTGCAAAACTAACTTAAAGATATCCGAACACGTTTTTTAGCCTCCACCACAGAGGTATCATAACCGCCAAATTTTATGAGATAACTTTTTAGAGAGGTGCCATAAGCATCTTTTTTTTCGCTTCTGCCGTTGGTCTTTAAATATCGTTTGATGGCTCCAGCACCACCCAAATGAGCTGCTGCCAAAATACCCGATTCGGTTATCAACACACCGTTGATTTCCTGACCTTCATATTTTTGTATGATGTTTTTGAGAACATATTTATTGTATGACAACAAACCCATAAACGCTTTTTCTTGCAATTTTGGTGAGTTCATAAATGCAATAGAATCTCTAATACCAATAATCTCTAAGGTTGATTTTCCGAACTGGTATTTACCCATATACCCAATGGTATTAATTCTCTTGTAATTGCCTTGTGATTCTTTAAAAGCCAAAGCTTGCTTAAAGCCTGCAAAAGATTTGCCGGTGTAGGGTACTTCAAAGTTTTGGAAATTGTATTCGGTTTCTGTAAGGATGTGATGGTTTGTGAGTTCTTCATCACTAACGTGAAAGCCCTCTATAAAAATAACATCAGATTTTTTTGTTGTAGAAGTCAATGCAAAAACAATTATTGCAATGATGGTGTAAAATTGCCATTTATTAATCATTAAAATTTATTTCTTTACACGGTTTAATTTAGGATGACATTAAAATATCAGTCATAAAAAAATCAAACATTCAATAAACATAAAAGCTTATTAATCAGTGTAAAATTTCGACTGCAAAAGTAGACGGTTAGTTAGATAAAATTGAAAATCAATAAGTTAAAATAAATACAAAAACTTTATTGTTTTTTTGTAAAACGCTCGCAAGTAGCAGTTTCAAACGTTAGAGTTATAGATTATTATTTTTTTATAAACCAATTGACAAACATCAACCGTGTTACTTCGTCGGTTTTTATATGATTTTTGTCGATAATACTCAAATTAAATGTGGTATTATTGGCTATTGAGACTAAAATTTAGGGATAATTTACTAAAATTTCAAAAATCACTGAGCATAATGCATCAATTATTAGATTTTATGTACAAAAATTAAATGATTATTTCAAAATTCTGAAGATAGGATAACGCATATAAGCACTTTCTGCATAGTTAGAATTTTGATAAATGAAGTCTAATTGAGCTTTTGCGTTGGTGGCAAAATTGAGATCGGCAGCTTTTTTTTGATTAAAATTTTCTTTTAAGATTACATCATTCTTGAGCAATTCTGAAGCCAAATCTTCAAAAACATAAGGCGAGTAGTGTTCTTTTCTTTGCAATATGCTGTCAAAAAAATTCCAATTAAAAAACGAATCTGTGGCCTGTGGTTCTAGTGTTTCTAATAAATATCTGATGCCCTCTTGATTTGTTGGCACCAATACCCAACCTTTGGGAATGGTAATTGTTTCAGATTTTTTCTCTATTTGGGTGTCAAAATGCAAATAATGCCCTTCGTAGGGTGACGAAACGGTTTTATAATCTTTAATGTAATACACCTCAACGTTTTGTGTGATCTCATGGGCCAAAACCTCAACGTTGATGTAGTTATGCTTTAACAAGTCGAGCACCTTGTATTCATGATTGGGTATCACATAATAAGCAGGAATAAACACTTGGCTTTTGGGCACATATTGATTATAATATTTAACGGGTTTTTCAAAAGGTTTAGTTTGGTCATAAAACAAACGGTCTTGCCCGGTCACAAGGCTTTTTTTGGTTGAGGCTTCATAGCCTTTAAAGTTGATGGTTTTGTAATTTAAGCTATCTAGTTGCCAATGCAGCGGATACAAACCACCCGGTTGATGTTGAGATTTGTTTAAATTTACTTGCTCTTTGATGATAGCATGATGCTTTGAAGCATAAAAGTAGGTTTCTAGCATAAATTCGTAGGTAACCTTTACCCTTTCTTGATAAGGTTTTAGCATGTGAGTTTCTGGCAAAAAGGCTAAGGCACTAAACAAAGAAGCAAAACCCGATGAGTATCTTGGAGAATCTAACAACGCATGAAATCCGAATTCTGGTGGTTTGTTATACACATTTACGTAAGGCACCACTACTATATTTTTTTGGTTTAATGATTTTTCTATGGCAGGATACATTTTGGTATTTAAAAAATCACCCAATGGCTTCCCCAATTTGTTGTGTTGTGTTTGTATCATGGTGAGCACATACTGATAATCTGCCCCATTGCTCACATGATTATCTATAAATATTTCAGGCTTTATCAGATGAAAAATCTCATAAAAGGCTTTCATATTTTTAGTATCGCTTTTAATAAAATCTCTGTTTAAGTCATAGTTTTTGGCATTGCCTCTGAACCCATATGCCTCAGGCCCGTTTTGATTGGCTCTAGAAAATGAATTCCTGTTTTTCATCCCCTCTAGGTTAAAAGCAGGCAAAATCACCACCATGAGGTTATTATCAGCTTTAATGGTTTGCAAAGCTAAATCTCTTAAAAACTGCATGCTGGCATCTACCCCATCTGGCTCACCCGGATGAATGTTGTTATTAATAAAAATTTTGAGCTGATTGCTTTTAAAATCAAACTTTTTTGAGGAATCAAATACTACAAAACTCATGGGGGTGCCATCATCTGCCGTACCTTTTTCAAAAATTTTGATGTTGTCAAAATCTTTGCCCAAAATAGCATAATAAGCCATCATCTCCTCAAAGGTGGGCGATTGATTGCCATTGCCCAATTCGAATGGTGTTTTGTAAGAAGTTTGGCTAAATAAACCTATTGTAATGAAAAAGGTAAAAAAGAGTTTCATGCTCAATGTAAAGAAATTAACATGCATCATATTAGGTATTTAAATCACCACACTTTCGGGCACTAAAGCGGCGTAATCTCCACCGTTTCTGATCACATCTCTCACAATGCTAGAGCTGATAAATGAAGTGCTAGCCGCAGTGAGTAAAAATACGGTTTCAATTTTTGAGAGTTTCCGATTGGTGTGTGCAATGGCTTTTTCAAATTCAAAATCAGCTGGGTTTCTTAAACCCCGTAAAATAAAATTAGCATTCATTTTTTTGCACAAATCTATGGTTAACCCGCTGTAAGTAATTACTTGTACTTTGGGTTGCATGGCAAATGATTTTTCTATAAAGGCTTGTCTTTGCTCTAGGCTAAACATATATTTTTTTTCTGCATTTACCCCAATAGCCACAATTACTTCATCAAATAATTGTACTCCGCGGTTAATAATATCAAAATGACCCAACGTAATAGGGTCAAAAGATCCGGGAAAAATAGCACGTCTTGTCATAATTTATAGTTTTTTCCAAAGGAGTTGTCTGCTTTTGGCTGCCTCAATTTCGGCATTTAATAATTCTGTGAAAGAAATCTTGGCATGGGCAATTTGTTGAGGAAAAATACTTTGAGGAGACAAACCCGGGTTCGTGTTAATTTCAATAAAATGCGGTTGATGATGATGCATGATAAAGTCTAAACGGGCAATGCCTGTCATGTTTAGCAACTCATATATTTTTTCTGCCAATGTTTTTAAATTTGATGATGTTTCAACCTCTAAATTTGCAGGGGTAACTTCGGTAGACTTGCCCAAATATTTGGCATCGTAATCAAAAAAATCATTGTCTGAAATAATTTCAGTAATCCCTACTGCTTGTGCTTTGCCATTAGATTTTATGACCCCTACAGAAAACTCTCTCCCATTCATAAATTGTTCTAAAATAACATCCGAACCTTCAGAAAAGGCAAACTTAAGAGCCTCAGCATATTCTTCTAGTTTATGTACTTTACTCACACCCAAACTGCTGCCAGATTGGTTGGGTTTTACAAAAAAGGGCAAGCCAATGCTGTCAACAACCGTTTCAAATGCGGGCACCGATTGCTCATTTATATATAGCGAAGTGGCCATTGGGATGTTAAATTTAGATAACACCGACAAGGTGTCTTTTTTACTAAAGGTGAGAGCCGACAAATAAAAACTGGTGCCTGTGTACGGAATTTCTAACAATTCCCAGTAGGCTTGCAGGTGTCCGTCTTCCCCTGGTGTGCCATGAATGGTGTTAACAATGGCATCAAAACTGATTTTTTGATGGTTTACAATAACCGAAAAATCATGCTTGTTGATGGGATATTGCGTGTTATTTAATCGCAAAAACCAACCTTCTTTTAAGATTACTACGGCATAAACCTCATATTTTGAGACATCTAAATGATCCAAAATAAACTGGCCACTTTTGAGTGAAACTTCATGCTCTTTAGAGTAACCTCCCATCACCACTGCTATGTGCTGCTTTGCCTTCATGTTGTAAAAATTGTTAGTGTAAATATAAACAAGAAAACCAATTTTAATTAAAAAAAGTGTAGTTTTGTTTTTTTGATTTTTAATGTATGGATTTTTTAAAATTTGTTTTCACCAAAAAGTTTTTAACCCACTTGGGCTTGGCACTCTTAGCCACGTTGTTGTTTATTTTTTTGCTCACAAGCTGGCTAGCCTTTAGAACCAATCACGGCAAAGAAGTTACCGTGCCCATCTTAGACCTGATGCTGATAGACGAAGCTGAAGAAAAACTCGACAAAGCCAACCTTAAATATGTGCTCTTAGACACCTTAGATTACTACCCGACCAAACCCAAATTTGCCATTTTGTTTCAGGAGCCAAAGCCAGGTGTAAAAGTAAAACCCAACCGGAAGGTATACGTAAAAATTAATGC
The DNA here is from genome assembly GCA_036796275.1 of Flavobacterium sp. Taxonomy (GTDB): domain Bacteria; phylum Bacteroidota; class Bacteroidia; order Flavobacteriales; family Flavobacteriaceae; genus Flavobacterium. The sequence goes on along the minus strand of DAIRDG010000022.1, from coordinate 9,820 downwards.
TGGAGACTACAAGCAAGTTATTGTGCCAGATTTGGTGCAAAAATCATACAGACAAGTAGAAAATACCTTTAGAGTTATTGGTTTGCAAATTGGAGACACCCTCTATAAGCCTTTTTTGGGCAAAGACATTGTGTTAGAAATGACCTACAAAGGCAAACCACTGATACCCGGTAGCAAACTAAAAAAAACCAGCAAAGTTGATTTTGTTTTGGGTGACGGAAAAATTAGTTATTATGATGGCAATAATGAAACCGAACCTTTTAGAAACACCCCCATCGAAGAAATAGAAGTGCCTGATGATTTCTGATAATTTTGATTTAACTACCGAAGACGATTTATTTGAACACTACAAATTTGAGGTAGCCAAAGGTCAATCGCTATTACGCATTGACAAATATTTGATGGGATTGGTAGAAAATGCTACCCGCAACAAAATTCAACAAGCGGCCGATGCAGGGCAAATTTATGTCAACAACCAACCCGTAAAATCTAACTACAAAGTAAAACCTTTTAATGTGATTAGGGTTTTGATGCAACACCCTCCTCACGAATACCTACTGGAACCCGAAAACATTCCGCTCAACATCGTTTATGAAGATGAGCAGTTGTTGGTGATCAACAAACCACCGGGCTTGGTTGTGCATCCTGGGCATGGCAATTATTCTGGCACCTTGGTAAATGCCCTGATATATCATTTTCAAAACCTGCCCAATAATTCTTCAGACAGGCCGGGTTTGGTACACCGCATAGACAAAGACACTTCTGGCTTGTTGGTAGTAGCCAAAACAGACCATGCTATGGCACACCTCACCAAGCAATTTGCCGACAAAACCTCCACCAGAGAATACATTGCCTTGGTTTGGGGCGACGTAACCGAAGATCAAGGCACCATAACGGGTTACTTGGGCAGACACCAAAAAGACCGCATGCAAATGGCGGTGTATGACCACGAATCCTTGGGCAAACATGCCGTGACGCACTACAAAGTTTTAGAACGGTTGGGCTACGTGACGCTGATTTCATGCAAACTAGAAACCGGCAGAACCCATCAAATAAGAGCCCACATGAAACACTTGGGTCACACTTTGTTTAATGACGAACGCTACGGAGGTCACTTAATCCTTAAAGGCACCACTTTTACCAAATACAAACAATTTGTAGACAATTGCTTTAAAGTGCTGCCGAGGCAAGCCCTGCATGCCAAAACACTAGGCTTTGAACATCCCACTACAAAACAACAATTACTGTTTGATTCTGCAATCCCAGACGACATGCAAAATTGTATAGATAAATGGCGGGTATATGCCCAATCGGTATTAGATTGATTTTGGGGCAGCTACTACTACCCTCTACCTCCCAATAGCAATTGGAACGTTTTTTGCAAAAAAAAAGAACACTTTTCAAACTGGGTTACAGACTTAGGGAATATTGATGTTTTTTATAACATTTAATTTTTGTGAGAATTTAAAAAGCTATTCAATCAACTTAAATAAATTGTCCTTCTCGTCAAACCTAACAGCGTCATCTGCAAATAATGCATCAAAAACTTTTTGTGTTTTTAAATGTTCAACCCTGTCAAAATAAAACTCTTTTGGGGTAAACACCATCATTTGATCGCAAAATTGCAAACAAAGATTCAGCTCATGCGACGAAAAAATCACTGTTTTTTGATGGTTTTTTACTAAAGATTTCATCAGCCTAAAAATTTTGATTTTATAAACTAAATCTAAATGCGAGGTGGGCTCATCTAAAAAAATAAGTGGCGTTTGTTGAGCCAAGCATCGGGCAATCATCACCCGCTGCAACTGCCCATCGCTCAACTCCGAAATTCTATGATGTGTTAAGGTTGACAAATCTAATTGTTCAATAACTTGCTGCACCAAGGCCTCATCTGCTTGAGTCAATTTTGCTTGCCAATTCACATACGGATATCGGCCCATAGACACTAATTGTTCTACCGTGAGTTGTGAGTTTGGTAAACGCTCGGTTAATACCACGCTAAACAATTGGGCTCTCGCTTCGTTATTGAGTAGTTTTAAGTTTTTATGGTCATATAATACATCACCCTTAAGTGTGTTTATCTGACCGCTTAATGTTTTTAGCAAAGTAGATTTGCCTGCCCCATTGGCCCCAAGTATCCCTATCAACTGCGATGTTTTAATCTCAAAGTCAGGCAGGTTAATCATCCATGTCCTGCCTTTGGAATGATAGCCAATGCTGAGTTGTTGTGTTTTTATGAGGGTTTGTGAAGTCATTTTACAAGCTTAATTTTTGTCGTTTAATCACTAACCAAATCACAATGGGGGCCCCAACCAAAGAGGTGATGGCATTGATAGGCAACACCAAATCAAAACCTGGCAATTGGGCTATGGTATCACACAAAATCAACAGGAGAGCCCCAATGATTAGGCTACCCAAAAATATTATTTTTTGCTGACTTGTTTGCAACCACAACCTTACTACATGCGGAATGGCCAAGCCAATAAACGCAATGGGACCTACAAAAGCTGTGATGCTTCCGGCTATTAAGGCAGTGCTAAGAATGACTAAAAACTTGAATTTATTTAGTTGCAAACCCAAACTTTTGGCATAAGCACTGCCCATCAACATCAAGTTTAAACCTTTTATTTGGCTATAGCCTATCAATAAGCCCATTAAAACAAACAAGCTTAATATTTGAACTCCTTGCCACGACATTTGATTTAATGAGCCCAACGACCATAAGGTGAATTTTTTGAGTTGCTCAGCTTCGCTAAAATAGGCCAGAATACCCACCAACGAACTCGAAAAACTCCCAAACATCAAACCTACTATGAGGAGCGTAGTGGTGCTTTCAATTTTTTGAGAAACCAATAAAACAATGGCTAATACTGCAAAACTCCCCAAACTTCCCGCCATCACGGTGCTCCATTGGTTGATTGGCAAAAACGGTAACAAACCAGCCCCCAATACAACCAACGCAACCCCTAAACTGGCTCCAGAGCTTATGCCTAGCACATAAGGTCCTGCCAACGGATTTTTAAAAAATGTTTGCATCATCATGCCCGAAACTCCTAAGCCGGCCCCCACCAACAAAGCGGTGATGACTTTTGGCAAGCGGTAATCCCAAATAATTTTGTGTAAATGCTCGGGGACTTCCTGGCCAAGCAGTACATCAAAAATTTGATTGATTGGAATATAAACACTACCGACACTGATGCTTAGCAAGAAGGCCATGAATAAACATCCTGTTGATATGATAAGCCAGTGTTTTTTCAAATTGTTTAGTCTAATTTTTGATAAAAATTCAACGGTTTTTTTGGTAAAATTTCGGGATGCAATATCTGAATCAAATCTTCTAAAACCAAATCGGGTCGGCTAGTAGCCAATTCATAAAAAATAGCCCCCCCGGTGCTCCCCTTTTTAAGACTTGAAGAAAAAAGTTTTTTTTGTTTGATGAGCTTAAAATCTTTAAACGAAGGATTGTTATTGAGCAAATCATCAATAGAATTATAACTAATCCCAATCCAAACATCAGCTTTATCAAGTTGACTCAACACCACTTCGGGGCTAATGGTTTGGCTACCTTTGCCCGCATAATTTTGCCAAAGGTATTGGCCTTGTGCATCTTCTAAAATTTTAACGGCCCAATTGTCATTTTGTGGCACATACCAAACACCTTGATAATCGCTGCCACTCATCACCATTGGTTTGTTTGCTTTGGGTGGAATTTTGTTTTTTAGGTCTAAATAATTGGTTTCAATTTCCTTAAAAACATCACAAGCTTTTTGATATTGATTGGTGATGATGCCAAAAAATTTAATCCATTCTGCTTTGCCAAGCGGGTGTTCTTCTTTCCAATCGGCATTAAAACAAATAGGAATTCCTAAGCTTTCTAATTTTTGATAGGTTGTAGATTTACTATCTATGCCAAAACCTAACAACAAATCGGGTGTTAGGTCAAGTATCGTTTCGATGCTCAGTTGTTGGTTAACACCAATATCTCTAATCTTTTTTTGATTGATGAGATTTCTGGTCTTTTCAGAAGAAATATAATCAAGTTGAGGAAACCCAACAATTTTATCTTCCTGATTGAGCATTTCTAGTGGTGGAATATGTGTGGTAGAGGTAACGATTAAACGTGAAATCGGTATTTTAATAGCCACATCAGCTCTAATATCTGTTGGTTTTGAACGCTCATTTTTATAAAACAAATAAGTGAAATTGGTTTCTGTATCTGAAAACACATTTTTAACCGTTACCACATAATGCGTATCAAAAACCTCAACCTTAAAATTTTTAGCATAAACCACTTCTTCAGTTGGCAATAAATCATCTTGATGATTAGTTGGTTGGCAACCTAATATAACATAACTCCAAATAAAAACGTAAACGATATAATACTTCATTTGGCAAAGATAATGACTGTTTTGCAAAATAATCTACAATATAAAAAGTTGATGAATTAAACTTATTGAAAATACACAATTCCCAAAGATAAAAAATGGTTATTAAAATCCTTTTACGCATAGTCCCTAAATGTATGATACGGAGCAGGGTTTTACGTATAAAAAATTCAACATTGTTCTGCTATATTGATTTTAATGTACTTACAATAAATTTAGTCAACTAATCTAATTAAAAATTGATTGAGAACAATAAACAATTTTAATTAAAATCAACTATCATCTTCAAAACTCAATAAATCTTTTAAATTTGCAGCGGTTTTGTGGTGGATTTTTGAAAATTTTTCAAAAATTCTTAAAAGGGAATCCAGTGAAACTCTGGAGCTGTACCCGCAACTGTAAGCTACAACACTTTGTATTATCTACTACACCACTGTTTGCATCATCAAATGGGAAGGTCAATACAAAGATGCAAGTCAGGAGACCTGCCCTAAACCTTGAGTACAAACTTTCGGGAAGAAAAGTTTGAGTACAGGGTATATTCTGCACTTTTAATTCCCATTTTTTATTTAACACATTTTAATTAAAAAATGAAAAAACAAATTTTAAAGCTTTGCCTATTGGCAACGGGTTTGACCTATGGTCAAATTCAAAAAGACACCACTTTGGTACCCGAAGTGGTGATTACAGAAACCAAAGTATCTCTAAAACGAGAACAATCGGGCAAGATTATCGAAAAAATTACCCAAGCTGATTTGCAAAAACGCTCTGGGCAAACCTTGGCTCAGGTGCTTAACACCGTGGCCGGACTTGAAGTAAATGGCAGCAACAGTACCAATGGCAAAAATTTAAGCTATTATATGCGAGGAGGCAGAACCCGTCAGGTTTTGATTTTAATGGATGGCATTCCGATCACAGATGCGTCGGGTATTTCGTTAGAGATTGATTTACGCTTGTTGCCCATCGAGCAAGTTGAGTCGATTGAAGTGATGAGAGGAGCGGCCTCAACGCTTTATGGCACAGGAGCTGCCACGGGTGTGATTAACATCATCACTAAAAAAACCAAAAAAAATGAAACCACAGGTCATTTTTACTCCAGATTTGGAACCAATAACACACAAGAAAATTTTAGAGGCAATCCGTATGAAATAGAACAAGGCGGCTTGGTGAATTTTGCAAATGACAAATTTGGAGCTCAAATCATCATCAACAGACAAGAGTTTGGCGGGGTGTCACAAGCAAATTTTGAAGAGGCCTTGGCCGACAAGACTTCTAGAACCAATGTCTCAGCACAATTAAGTTATCAGTTTTCTGATAATTTTGACCTCAAGACCAACCTAGCTTTTGACAATTATTATTATCAATTTGATGATTCTTTTAATAATGCATTTAGCCATGATGTGCCCGAAAATTTTGGCTACAATCATATTTGGCGTTTTCAATTGATGCCCACTTGGGTCAATCAAGCAGGCGTTATGAAACTATTAGCAGGTTATAACGAAGTAAAAAGAAACATCACCCAGTTTAACTCGTTTGGTGGTGCTGTTGATACCTATATATTTGAATCTAGAAACCTGTCTGTTGACTTGTTTCAAAATTTTAAAATGGCTGATCAATGGTCGGTTTTGTTAGGTACCCAAGGTCAGTTTAGCGACATGCTTAACGAAACACCCTTTGGAGACATAAATAATCAATTGGCAAAATTTAACAACTTAGACCCATACATCAACACCAACTTTTCAACAGATTTTGGCTTGAATTTAAGTGCCGGAGCCAGGCTTAATCATCACAATATATATGGTAATCAGTGGGTGTATCATGTGAATCCGTCATACAGCCTAAAAAGTTTACCCCTCAGACTAATGGCCTCTTATGGCACAGCGTTTATTGTGCCTAGTTTATATCAGTTGTATTCTGAGTTTGGCAATTTGACGTTAACGGCAGAAAACAACCGCACTATAGAAGTGGGGCTAGAAACCAGTTTATTTGATGATTTACTCAGCCTGAATGCATCAGGATTTTATAGAGACGAAACCAACCCCATTGTGTTTGCTTTTGATCCGGTAACATTTCAAGGGCAATACAAAAACATGGCAAATGAATACATAGTAAGAGGTTTAGAAACTGGTATTCACATCATCAAAGGCCAATGGCAACTTAAGAGCAATTACACCTATACCTACGTGCCAGAAGACATTAGCAGGTTAATTCCGGCACATAAAACCAATCAGTTGTTGAGTTATACCAAAAATAAATTTAACTTGTCCTTAGAGCACTTGTGGGTGAGCGAGCGAAGCGATGCTTTTTTTGATTTTAACGATTTTAGCACTGCCCAGGTTTTGCTCAGAAGTTATTCATTAATCAACTTTGGAGCCCAAGTTCGGTTGAGTAAACTCATTCAGTTGCAAGGCAGGGTTAATAACATTTTGAACGAAAAATATGCAGAAAACATTGGGTTTAACACCTTAGGACTCAATGCCAAAATGGGGTTTTTAATTCAATTTTAAAACAATATTGATTTGTGGGGCGTTCGGGCGGGTCTTTTGTTATAGCTCCCTCAGCCAATCCCTTTTTTGTTAGGTCGTGGCAAGAGCTTCCGTTGGTCGCTTTGCCACTTCCACAAAAAACAAGATTGGCTTTCAGCAGGCTGCCACGTCAGCCCCTAACGCAAACCTTTAGGGATATTGACTGCTTGTTATTGCTCAACTTGCGTGGTTTAAAACAATCACCAGCCTTTTGGCTAGCCGAGACTGACCCGTTAGCTTGGTGAAAGCCAAAGGGCTTAATTTTGTTGGCAAAACAAAGCGACCAACGGAAGCTCTTGTTTTGCCTTACAAAATTGGCTTTGGCTAAGCCAACTATAGGGGAAGGCTCGAACCCAAGAGTCGGATAAGTCCCAAGCCACTGTGCTCCTAAAAATTATTATTTATTTGGTTTAAAAAGTTATTGGGCAACTCAATTTGCATATCGTATCCCAATGGTTTTAGTGATTTGCTGTCGGCAAATGGCTTGTCTACCTCTACAAAAATGGGGTTTTGTGCTGGCCTGCCATGCGTTGTGATGTGTTGTATGGCCAAACTGAGCATGGGTTCGTCTGCATTGCCTAGCACTCCCAAATTACCTATATTTTCTGTGTAAGCATTGGCTGGTAATGGCACTAAGCCATCTTGATAGTCTCCAAAACCTGCACTGTTGGCAATTTTTAGTACCAAAGGTTGCATGGCATAGCGGTGGCTTGGACTTATATTGGCTTTTGTGAAAGTTGGCGAGTCGTACAAGGTTACAGACCCGGTGTTTTTGCCTGCCGTGATGCCTCCAATTTGCACCACATTAAGGTAGGGGGTTAATCCGTTGATGAGTAACTCGCTGGCTGAGGCCGAGCTTGGGGTGGTGAGTATTATTATTTTGTCTAATTGCAAACTGTTAATTAACGCACTAGTGAAAATACGATTGGTGAAACGATTTTTAAAACGCTCGGTGTCGTTCTGACTTTCAAAAAAGCTCATAATTTTATCGTTCCAAATTTGTTGGCCAAACACTTGCCCTTCAAACTGCCCGGTTATCATGCTCGCCAACCTGGTGCAGGTGGCCACAGAGCCCCCAGAATTATAGCGTAAATCTAGCACCAAATGGGTGATGTTTTGATTTTTAAAAAACCCAAACACCTCATTGAGTTGTGGCTCAAAGTTGGCCAAAAAGCTATTGTACATCAAATAGCCTATTTTGTGATTGCCAACTTCATGAAGGTTGAATTTTAAAATAGGATCTTCTTGAAAAAAAGACTTGGTGAGCGAAATTGACTGGCCATTAGGGGTGATGACACCGTTGTTATAATTAGCCAAATTGATGGTGTAAGTGTTTTGAGCCAATAGGCTTCTAAAATTTGACGTGGTGAGTGGTGTGCCGTTAACTGCGTGAAATACCATGCCCCGCTGAACGCCTTTGGAGCTTGCATCTGTATTGGGCAAAACATAACGCACCCATCCGTAAACTTCTGTAGTGCTGCCTTGTTTTAGCCTCAGGCCAAAATCCATCCCGTTTTTAGCTTCTGTGCCAGAGAGCACTTGCTCAAGCACATTGTAGTCATTAAAAATAACACTAAACTTGTCTACCACATTGGGTTGAAACAACAAATGATTAAATAACTGCTCTGGAGACCCAAACCCGGTTACAAAATCTAGGCGTTCTTGTCTGCTGCCAAAACGGGCATCAGATAAATCGGGTACATCTTGTTGCCACAAATAAAAGGCATTGAGTCCTCGCCAAACAAAATCGTTGGCTTGTTTGGTAAAAGGCAATAAGTTGTCATCTAAATCGTCTTTGCAAGATTGCAGGGCTAATCCTAAAAATAAGAGCATTAGGAAAACATATTTTAGGCGAGATATCAGATTTTTTTTTCTAAATTTGTTCATAGCAAAAGACTTTAATAGCACATAAAATTAATGATTTTTACGAAATTTATCATCATTTAACAAATTTTAAATAGTTGACTATGCTTCAAAACACCAAAAAATGGATAAAACCTTGCTTTACAATTGTGCTGATGTTGATGTTTTTGGGTTGTCAGAGGCAAAGTGAACCACAAGATGATTTGCAAAATCAATTAGAAGAATTAATCATTTATTTAGATTTATTGTCTTCAGAACTCAATCATGGCATAAAAAGTGTAGACTACTTACAAACGTTACAAGCTAACTTAAAATAACTATAAAATAACCCTAATCAAACCGTTTGCCTACAAACACCATCTGATGATAAGCGACTTCGTCCTGACAACAATCAGGAGAATATTAAAAAACAACTAATTATCTACTTATGAAAAAATACTACTTTATTCTGTTTTTTGGTTTAACTAACCTTCTTTTTGCACAAGCCACCCTTCAAAGCTTGGAGCAAAACACGCACATTAAATCATACATCGTTAACAAAAAAATGTTTGAAATGATGGGCAAAATGAAGGCCGATGCCAGCGATGCTAAGACCCAAAGCTATTTGAATTTAATAAAGAAATTAAATGTGTTGCAGGTATTCACCACCTCGCATCAGCAAGCAAGTAATGAGTTGACCGGGGCATTTCAAAAACAAATTGCAGCCAATAATTTGCAGGAACTAATCAGAACCACCCACGATGGCAAAAAAGTTAAAATTTATGCTAATACAGCTAACAAATCTGCAGAGATTAAAGAATTGATGATGCTGATAGAATCAACTACTTCTGCACAAGAAAACGTTTTGATGCGTATTGAAGGAAGTTTTAGGCTAGAGGAAGTGGTTATACTTACGGATAAATTAAACTTGCCAGGCTCAGATTTTATTAAGTCATAAAAAAATTCATTCCTTTTCTTAATTGAAAAAAGAAGTCCATAGAAATTCGTATTAATTGATTTTAGTTTTTATCTGTCTGCCGCTTTCATCTTTGGTAAAAAATGTAAAGC
>DAIRDG010000021.1:0-36576 GCA_036796275.1 Flavobacterium sp. | reverse complement strand
AAAATAATTGCCTCTTTCGGTGCATTTGGCAAAGGCATATTTAGCCAATTCTAACTTACTGGCTTCAAAAGAAAACAACTGCATTAGCTCCTTAATTTGATTTACAGATAAGCAATTATTGTCTATCACTTGCTTTGCAATTCGCATTTGACTTTCTGTAAAAGACTGCCTTGTAATAGACGATTTTGCTTGCTGAAAATTGTTATTATTCATGGCAACTCTGCATTTGGTATTAGATTTTGCCGTTTGTTGAACTGCAGGAGTTGAGGTGGTGGTTGGTTTAACAATCTCTAAATCATCCTGATGCACCATGTGTATGGTTGGGTTAAGTTGTTCTTGGGTTTTGCTAGTGGTTTCAGATACTTTGGTAGTTGATTTCACAGAAGAGTCTACACCCAAACCACCAACATTCATCTGAAAATCTACATTTTCACCATCGTCTTTGACGCTAGTACTCACCCCAACTCCCATCACATTGATGTCTACATTTTCAGAAAACACCTCTTTTGTTGGGTTAGGTTTTGATGGCATTATGGGGTTTTCTACTTCATGATATTTTACCACTTGAGCCTGCTTAGTTGGTACATTTACATCATTATCAAAACTACTTAGTCGCATTTGCATTCTGCCTTTGCGGTCTTTTCGCAACACAAAAGTAGCATTCACTCGTTTGTTGTCAACATCAAACAAATCTATATTTTTGTTTAAACTTGGTATTTTTTGGTTTTCAAAAATAATTCTGAATACATAATTGGGTTTGTCTAAACCTGTAACCACCACATTGGTGCCAGGAGCATCGTTTTGTCTGATGCCATTTACCACCACAAAAAAACGTTCACCTTCCTCTGAAAAAAAAGTAACATTGCTGGTTTGTGCCAAAATTATTTGCACAAAAAGTAAAACTAAAAGTATTTGTAATTTTTTCATTTTTATCTCTATTTTAATTAATCATCTAGTGGTTTTATGAGGTTTGGAACCACAAAAGCTTGCGGAGCAAAACTAATTTGCCTGCCATAAATCATTTTCACATCCAATAATTGTTTTTGCAGCGTTGGAATTTCGTCTGCATAATCTAATATTTTATCGGCCAATTCATCGGCTCGGTCTCTAAAGGTACACAAGAGTTTTGTATAATTGTTCGCACTTACAATTTCAAAATCGCCTCCAAAGTTTTTATCGGCTTTCAATTTGTTTCGCAAAGTTCTCAAATCTCTAAAAGTACCCGAGTTATAAAATCTAATTTCAAACGGGGTGCCATTGTTTACCCAACTCGAAATGTAGCCCGTAAAAATGCCTATCAACTGATTAAAATTGGTTTGAACCGCCTCATTAATTGCCACAGTAAGATTGTTGTTGCTATCTTGACCAGTTAAGGTAATATTGCCTAACCCTTCGGCCGTACAATTATCAAAAGCTCTGGCATTGAAGGTTACGCTTTGCCCCTGAGGAATATCAAATGCCCCCAAAACTCTGTTTGAAGTAAATTGATTTACCAAAATAACAAACTGAGCATTAGTGAGCACTGCCAACTGCTGAGCATAATTCACCTCATTATTAAGACTTTGTAACAAATTAGCCCGTTCTTTTTCTAGAGTTTTCAATCGGATTTGGTCTACATAACGGTAGTTTTTTTGCGATAAAAATTGGTTAATTCGCTCTACGACTAGGGCTAAATTGCTTTTTTCGGTGGCGTCTTTCACTTGTGGGTCTACTATCACTAAAAACCGAACGCCTCCTATGCTTCTAGATAATAATTTAAAGTCGGCTTCTAGACTATTGGTGGTGACTTCTGCTCTCACAGTAATATCAAATCTACCAGGAAAAGGAGTTTCTTTAATGATGTTGTATTGCTTAATATAGCCTGAAGTATTTGAGGCAATGGCATCGGAAATGATCATGAAATTTTCAACGCGAGTTTCGCTTTTTAAGCTAACACCAACTGCCTGCGAAATGGCATTTCTGAGAGCATCTTGTAAGGCATCTTGTCTGGTTAAACCGCTGCCCTTGGCCTCAACTTGGTTTTGAGAATAAATTGATATCGAAAAACAACCTATTAACATCAAAAAAATGATATTTTTCATAAAACCTGACTTTTAAAAAATAAGTTTAAACAAAGCTGAACCCACGTTTTGAGCAATATTACCCAAAGTTCTCCAAAACACATTTTTGGAAGATTTTTCAGGAATCTTAAATTGTCCTTTACCAGTTTGAATCATGTTGATTACATCAACTCCTTTTTGATTGCCCAAAGCTTCAAGCACTTCTTTTCCTAACTGAAGGTATTGCGGAAATTTTCCATCTTTAAGTTTATAAACCCGAGAAAAGTCAAACAATACTTTGCCATCATCATCAAGAATAATCGGAAATAAAGACGGGTCTAGGGCTTGCCCATTTTCGATGTTAAAAAACACAGGCTTGCTGCCATCTACTCCTTCACCAGTTTCTGATTGGCTCAACAGTTTTGAGGTTTCTAGGGCATTTGTTTCTCGCATTTGCTTAAATGAATTCTCATCTAAAGTGTTGGCCAAACTTTTCTGACCATACAGGGGCATTCTGAGCTTTATTTCTATGAAACCATTTTTTTGTATAGCTTCTCCCACTTGAGTGGCTCCTTTTACTACCCCATCAACCCGGCTAAAAATATAATCATTGGTAGTCATCATGTCTTGTACGGTGGTTTCTCCAACAATGTGCATGCCTTTCACAATTTCTAGCAAATTTCGTTGTGCCACTACTATTGCTCCTCTAATGGCCATCAGGCGAGCTTGAGCCGGATTTTTAAACCTTTCGTTGTCTATAACCGATTGACCAGTGGCCTCTATGTATTGTTGTGTCCAGTTAACTGCCCCATTCGGCTGGTCTATCACAAGTTCTTGGCTGTTTTTTAAAATTTCATCTAAACTAACCACAGGAGGTGTTTTTGTAGTTGGCAGAGTTTGGGAAGTAACAGGCTGGTTAACAATTATTTCCATTTGTTGTTCTACAGACAATGAAGAATTGTTTACGGGCTGCACTGGATTTGCAGTTTTTGATGAAATGACCTTATTTTGTTTTTTTAAGGCCCTGCGTTCTTTTTTAGTGAGAGATTGGTTATTGTTTTGACTGTGAAGTGTTTCTGTAAAAAATAACAATAACAAAAAGCTAAAACATAAGTATTTTTTTTTCATAACGCTTTGGTTTCTATTGAACAATAAATTTAATAATTTTTTAGGAAATACCAATTAATGTGCCAAAAATTGCCCAAAAAAAACAAATAATCAAGTACAAGATTTTAAAACACCCAAGCTTCAATAGAAACTACACTAATATTTCTGCAATTTTAGTTGGCTGATATTTAAATAACGATGAACAATCCATCACATTGAGTAAGTTATCATAAGTGCAGAGCAAGGCAACTACGGCTTCTAAGCCCTTAAAAAGATGATCTTGACCAAAGTTGGCCGGAAACTGACTCTTAGCCGTAATCGGTAGTTGAAAACCACAAGCCTCTAAGAAAACTTTTTCTATAAGTAACAACTCCTGAGGAGTGTAACCTCCAAAGGTTCTGCCCAACTTTTGATGTACAACCCCAACATAACTTAACTCAACCGACCCATGCTGATGACTAAAATGCTGCCAAAAATCTTGGTTATTCAAAATATTACCCACCGCACAAGTTCTGCATGCACCAGGATTGAGGGTGTTGTTATGAAAAGCGTTGTATAATTTGCTTACTGCCTGATTAAATCTTTCCGTTGTTTCCATTATCATCTAATTTGAAAAGTAAATTTACAAAAAAAACCAAAAAACGAACTTCAACAACTATTAAAATATGTGATATAAAACATTTTAATTTAAATTTTATTGACTCCCATGTTATGCAAGATAAATGCAAACACATCTGTTTGCTCTTGTATGGTCATCGAAATGGGCTTGCCAGCACCGTGACCAGCATTCACGTCTATTCTTATCAATACGGGGTTTTTACCCTGATGATTTTCTTGCAAAGTGGCTGCAAACTTAAAGCTATGTGCTGGTACCACCCTGTCATCATGATCGGCTGTGGTAACCATAGTTGAGGGATAAGCAACTCCTTTTTTTAAGTTATGTACAGGCGAATAGCCCAACAAATACTTAAACATCTCGGGGCTTTGCTCGGCCGTTCCATAATCATAAGCCCAACCTGCTCCTGCCGTAAAGGTATGATACCTCAGCATGTCTAAAACCCCCACTGCCGGAATGGTCACTTTAAACAAATCAGGTCTTTGGGTCATGCAAGCGGCCACCAATAACCCCCCGTTGCTACCACCTCTTATGGCCAAAAAGTCTTTTGAGGTATATTGGTTATCAATAAGAAATTGGGCTGCCGCTATAAAATCATCAAATACATTTTGTTTTTGCATTTGAGTGCCAGCCTTGTGCCAAGCTTTGCCATATTCGCCTCCCCCTCTGATGTTGGCCACCGCATAGATACCCCCCATTTCCATCCAAACGGCATTGGTAACACTAAAACTGGGAGTTAAGCTGATGTTGAAACCTCCGTAACCGTAGAGTATTGTTGGGTTTTTCCCGTTCAATTTAGTGCCTTTTTTATATGTAATAATCATAGGGATTTTTGTGCCATCTTTAGAAGTATAAAACACCTGCTGACTTTCATATAAATTGGGGTCAAAATCTATTTGCGGTTGCTGAAATAGCTTAGATTCGCCAGTTTTTATATCATAATGATAAATGCTTGCAGGAGTTACGTAATTAGTGAAACTAAAATACAATTCACTTTCAGTTTTTTTTGCAGAAAAACCGCTGGCAGAACCCACACCGGGCAGAGTGATGTTTCTAACCAAACCCCCATCATAATCGTATTGACTAACCACCGAAACAGCATCTTTTAAATAATTAGCAAACAAATAGCCTCCTGCTGAGGATGCTCTTAACACTTCAGGTTTTTCTTTGATAATATCAAACCAAGCGTCTTGTTGAAAGCTGTCTGTTTTGATGCCAATTACTTTGGTATTTGGTGATTGAAAATTTGTAGACACTAAAAATACACCCTCATGGTGGTCTAGAACAGAAAAGTCTGCCTCAAAATTGTTTACCACACACATCAATTGAGCATTGGGTTGAGTTAAGTCTTTAAAGTAGAGTTCATTACCCGAGGTTGAATTGGCAGCACTGATGATCAGGTATTTTTGGTCTTGAGTAACATAGCCTCTCACGTAACGTCTTTTGATATCTGCCCCAAACACAAGCACATCGTCTTTTTGTTGCGTACCTAATTTATGAAAATATAACTTGTGCTGATCAGTTTTGGCAGATAATTCGCTTCCGGTTGGTTTATCATAACTAGAATAATAAAAACCTTCATTACCAAGCCACGAAATACCACTAAATTTTACATCGGTTATGCTGATATCAATGCGTTGTTTGGTGGCTACATCCATCACATAAATGGTATTCCAGTCGCTGCCTCCTTTTGAAGTGCTGTAGGCCACCAAAGACCCATCTTTAGAGAACGACAAACCAGCCAAAGAGGTTGTGCCATCTGTAGAAAACGTATTGGGGTCTATAAAAACCTCATCTTTGCCCTCTATAATTTGATACAAAACCGACTGATTTTGCAACCCATCGTTTTTGTAATAAAACGTGCGATTGCCCTCTTTGAAGGGTGCCCCAACTTTTTCATAATTCCACAAAGTTTCTATTCTTTTTTTTATTTGGTTTCTGAACGGAATTTGGTTAAGAAAATCAAAGGTTACTTGGTTTTGTGACTTTACCCATGCAGCTGTTTGGTCAGATAAATCGACTTCTAACCAACGGTATGGATCTGCTATTGAGGTGCCAAAATAGTTATCTACCACGGTACCTTTTTGGGTTTTAGGGTATTTCAAGGCTTGTTTTTGGGCTTGGCAACTTGTAAACATAAATAAAAGTACTGAAAAAATTATTAGTTTGTTTTTCATGATATTATTTGGTTGTATTAGAAATTTTAAATCTTACTAAATTTGGCTTGAGAATTGCAATAAAATTAATTATTGAACAGGTAAAATTATAAAAAAAATTATGGCCTTTAAGTTTTAATCAACAAATTGATAAATTATTAACTTTTTTAAACCCTAAAATCATGAAAAGGAATCACTTCAGCCTGATTTTATTTTTATTGATTGGTTTTTTGTCAAAAGCTCAAACCGATTACCTCATCACCAATCAAAACGACACGCTTGTTGGCAAAGTAAGAACTAATTTTGCGTTTTTTGGTCAAAAAATATGGGTTAAAAATGAATTTGGCAAAACAACTTTTAAGTACAATGATGTTAAATCTTTTAGGCAACGAGGTCGGGTATTTGAAAGAGTAATTTACCCAGACAGAAAAGGCAGGATGCAAAGCTATCATTGCCATGTAATTGCAGAAGGGAAACTGCGATTTTTATCAGAAAGTTATCATGAAATAGCAGAAAATTTTTTAATTTTTGAAGGCAAAACCTATCGGCTTACCAAAAAATATTTCCCTGAAGAACTCTGGTCTAAGCTCATAACTTGTGCCAAGTTTAACGAAGCCTATGGCAATTATCATAAATCATCAGGAGGCAATTGGATGTTTTTTCCTAAACAAATGAGGGTTTGGAGAGAAATGGTTGTTTACTATAATCAGTATTGTGGTAGAGATTAAACGCTGCATGTTTAGCTTAAGCACTTAAAATTTGTAAAAAAAATTTTATACTTTTGAATTAAAATTTTAAGCTTGGTGTATGGAAACCATAATAAATAAAGTTGCTCAAAGTTCATTGGTAGTGTTTGACCTCGAAGATTTTTATCCAAAAGAGCCAATTGTTAGCGTTGATATTTCAACATGGTTAGAGGACGGGTTTATATTAAAAGAAAAAGCTTTTAGGGAAGCCCTAAAGCAGCATGATTGGCAAATGTATACAAATAAAATTGTAGTGATTACCAACCATAATGAAGCCATTATCCCGTCATGGACACATATTTTTGTGGCCAGTCATCTGGAGGCTGTGGCTAAATATGTTTATTTTGGTACTAAAGAAGCCATGCTAATTGCCTATTATCAAAAACAAATAGACGCTCAAGATTTTTCTGCGTATAATGAAAAACCTGTTATATTAAAAGGTTGCTCAAAAAAACCAGTCCCCGAACAAGCTTATTTGTTTGCACTAACCCATTTGCAAAAAGTATCCAAAAGCATCATGTATGGTGAGGCATGCTCGGCTGTGCCAATTTTTAAACGAAAATAAGCATGCAACTAAGCTATTGGGAACATCACACTTGGCTAAACAACCTAGATTTTGCCATCATGGGCAGTGGGTTGGTTGGCTTGCATTGTGCCCTGAGGTTAAGAGAAAAATTTCCTGAAGCCAAAATTGCAATATTTGAAAGAGGTATTTTACCACAAGGTGCCAGTACTAAAAATGCCGGATTTGCTTGTTTTGGCAGTGTTTCCGAAATTTGGGATGATTTCCAGCATGCACCAGAAGACCAAGTGCTAAGTTTGATTGAAAAAAGATGGCAAGGCATACAAAAACTTCAATCACTTGGTGACTCTATCAATTATGAAAATTTTGGTGGGTATGAACTGTTTTTAGAAAATGATCCGAAAACAGATTTTTATTTTCATCAAATAAACACCCTCAATCAACTGCTAAAACCTATCTTTAAACAAGCTGTTTTTGAAGTGAAAGATAACTACTTTGGGTTTGGTAAAATCCATCCTAAAGTTATTTTTAACGCTTTTGAATCGCAAATAGACACTGGCAAAATGATCCATGAGTTGCTTAAAAAAGCCACTGCTCAAAACATTTTTATTCTTAACAATTGCTTGGTAGAAAACGTGCAAGACCATAAAGATGTTGTTAGTTTTGAAGTTCATCAAAAAACCATCTTCGCCAAGCATTTGATGATTGCCGCAAATGGCTTTGCCCAATCTTGGTTTCCAGAAGAGTTGCAGCCTGCTAGGGCACAAGTGCTGGTAACAAAACCCATCAATAATCTAAAAATACAAGGAACTTTTCACATAGACAGTGGGTATTATTATTTTAGAAACATCCATAACAGAATTTTGCTTGGAGGCGGCAGAAATTTAGCCTTTGAAGAAGAAACCACCACCAAAATGGAAACGACTCAATTAATACAAAATGAATTATACAAATTATTAAAAGACATTATTTCACCCCATCAAAACTTTGAGGTAGATTATAGTTGGTCTGGCATCATGGGGGTTGGGTTACAAAAAATTCCAATCATCAAAAAAGTGTCTAATCATATTTATTGTGGGGTCAGATTGGGTGGTATGGGAGTGGCTTTGGGCTCTGAGGTTGGCACTAGCCTAGCCGATTTAATTGAAGATTAGTTGTGTCATTTTTTGTCTTGCTGTTATCAACAGATAAATCATTTTTTATGATAAGATTATCAACTAAAGTTATCATAAGTGTTTTTTTGTGTGCTGTTTTATCTTTAGATTTGCAACAAATTTAAAATCATATATTATGGCATTAGCAATAACAGATGCTTCTTTTGAAGAAGTTGTATTACAATCAGATAAACCAGTTTTAGTAGATTTTTGGGCAGAGTGGTGTGGTCCTTGCAGAATGTTGGGTCCTATTGTAGAAGAAATTTCTGCAGAATATGATGGCAAAGCCGTTGTAGGCAAAGTAGATGTGGACTCTCAACAAGAATTTGCTGCTAAATATGGGGTAAGAAATATCCCTACAGTGCTTATTTTTAAGCATGGTGAAATTGTTGGCAGACAAGTTGGCGTAGCCTCAAAAGACACATACACTAAGGCTTTAGATGAGCTTTTAGGTTAATTTAAAACGATTTTAAAATTTAAAAAGTCATTCTAAATATATTTTAGGTTGACTTTTTTATTTATCCGCTAATATGCTTATGGCTGAATCTACCACTCTTTCTGTAGCAATGCTTCTCATACAATCTTCATAGCCTTTGGGTATTTTTTTACCATATACTGAGCTAGGCAGCTTTGGATATATATTTAAATCTGGCATCAAACTATACGCTAAAGGTTGATTATAGGGTATAAAACCCAAATAAGGATGTGTTGCTCCCCACAACGTTATAACAGGCACACGCATCATAGCTGCTAAATGACCATTGGCACTGTCCATACTAATCATAAGAGCAAGTTGCGAAATTAAATTTAATTCTTCATCCAAAGAAAGTTTACCTGCCACTACCTCTACTCTGCTGTTTGTTTTTAAGGTATTCAATAATTTAATTTCATGCATACCACCTCCAAACAACAAAATGGTGGCATTGGTGCATGTTAGCAAATCTGCAATAAGTTTTTGGGTTAAATCAAACGGATAAACTTTGGAGGGGTATTGTGCAAAAGGAGCCAAACCTATAAAAGGCCTCTGATGGTTATTTAAAAAATTAAATGCTTGGGGTGTTGGTAATTGAAAACAATCCTCATTTAAGATAACTTCAAAACCTATAGATTTTAATGTGTTTTGGTGCCTTTTGATGATAGGCGTTAAGGGGTGAAGCTTTTTATTAAAAGGCCTCGTTAAGGCATTTTTTTCTTGACGAGCTTTTGGGGTATACACGGTTTTAATACCAGAGAGCCTAAATAGAAAACGCAATAGTTTTGTTCTGAGCACTTCGTGAAAATCTACAAAATGGGTAATTTTTTTGTTTTTTAGTGCAAAAAATAATTTTATAATCCCAAAAAAACCTTTGTGATTTTCTTTGGTGTCTACCGAAAAAAAATCTACTCCAGAAATGTCATCAAACAAGGGTTTAAAGCCAGGTTTAGAGCAATACGTAATTTTTATATCAGGGTGTTGAGTGGCCAAAGCTCTTACCAAAGGCACCGTGATGGCAACATCGCCCATGGCAGAGAGTCTGATAATCCCTAAATGACAGGATGTTTTCAAACGATTAGCCTTTTTTTTGGTAAAGAATTGGGTTTAGCGACTCGTCATTATACATCTTCATTTGCTTGTATACCTTCATATATTTATGACCATTGGCAATGTCTTGCAATAATTGGTCTATGGAGGTGTGCATATCTTGTTTTTGTTCAAGCAAGATGTTTAATTTTTCCTGACATTTGTGGCGGTGTTCCGCTGAAGCTGCTGTTCTTTGAGCTTCTTCCTGCATATGAAAAATTTTTAGAGCCAAAATAGATAACCGATCGAGTGCCCAAGCCGGGCTTTCGGTGTTTATTTTAGCTTCCACCTGTATGGTTACCTCATGGTATTTTTGCAAAAAATAACTGTCTATAAACTCCACCATGTCTGTTCGCACTTGGTTAGAAGCGTCTATTTTTCTTTTTAGGGTAAGCGCTTCAACCGGATTGATGTTTGGGTCTCTGATGATGTCTTCATAATGCCATTGAACGGTGTCTACCCAATTTTTGGCATACAACAAATGCTCTATACTTCCTTTTTCATACGGATTTTTAATGAGTTGGTTAACATTATCCCATTGGTGATAATCTAATATAGATTGTTCAAATATTTTGAAAGCAAAGTCTGCAAACATAATTTTAATTTTAGCAGCAAAGATACAATTTTTGCATAGTTTTTTCTAAATTTACATCAAATATCAGTTTATGCACCTTCACCATTTAAACCAAAAGAACAGTTTATTGTCCTTATATTTAAACGAAATTAGAAACATCCATACACAAAAAATTAACCATCACTTTAGAGAAAATCTTAAAAAAATTGGTGCTTTGATGGCTTTTGAAATGAGCAAACATCTAAGTTATAAACCTCAGGATATTACAACGCCTTTGGGCATTAAACCATCTGTTACCACCCAAGATCCTTTGGTTGTGTTGTCAATTTTGAGGGCTGGATTGGCTTTGCATCAGGGGTTTATAGATAGCGTACCTTATTGCGAACATGGCTTTATTTCGGCTTACAGGCACTACACCTCCGAATTTGATTTTAGCATCAAGGTAGAATACAAAGCCATGCCTAATTTGCAAGACAAAGTGGTTTGGCTGGTAGACCCCATGCTTGCTTCTGGGCAGTCTTTGTGGGCTGTGCTTAAAGACATCTTAGCTCAAAATCCTAAGGCCATCCATATTGCAGTGGTAGTGGCAGCCCCAGAGGGAATTGCCTTTTTGAAAGATAAACTACCCCCAACGGTGCATTTGTGGATGGCAGACCAAGATGATTATCTTAATGAACATCAATACATTATACCAGGCTTGGGCGATGCCGGAGATTTGGCTTATGGCAACAAAGTTTAAGCATTATAAACTGGCATATCATTCAAATTTTCTCTTTCTTGATAAAACAAATTAAGGTAATAGTCTTTTTGTTTTGGAATTTCTGTGTGCAAAACATAAAACAGTATTACGATTAGGGTCATAAACAAAATCAAGACCATCATGACCCAAGAGTTTAAAATCAAAAAATCGTAGATATTAAGATAAAAAAGATGATAAAAATTTAAGAAATTAATGATCCCTAATGACTGCCCTTCTAAACCTAAAAAATAATCATCAAATAAATATTTTCTTTGATTAGTGTTGTTTTTTTGTTGTTGCTTTTGCTTTTTAAAATTTTTAATAATTTGAATAAATCCATAAGTTAAAATTACACTAGAAACCGCTATAGGCACCAATGGATACTCACCTAATACAATGAATAAAAGATACAACATCAAAAATATTGCCAGTGGATACGCTATTTTATTTGTGGTAAAAAAAGCTTTAAAATGAGACCAAACAATGCCCAAATAAATTTTGTTAACCGCTTTATTTTTGCCTTCAACCACATCCTGAAACCCAAAAATTCCGTAGGCTTTAAAGGCATTATCTAGGGCTTGTTCAAAGTCTAAATTTGGATTGGTTTGCCATTGAGATTCAATAGACAATTTTAGGTCTTTTACCAACTCAGATTGCACGTCAAAATGGTAAACAAAATGTTCTCTGGTAAATCTAAACAAGCGTTCTATTTGGGCACTATCTATGGTTTTAGACATTTATTTTAAATTTAAATGTATTTACAAATTTAAAAATAAAATCTAACAAATAAAATCAATTACCTCCGGCAAAAAATGCTTCAAGCTCTTGGAGGGTATCTTCGTTAGGCAAGATGTCATTTACAAGTTCGCCTTTTTGCAACACAATAATTCGATTGGTTACCTCTACGGTGTGTTGCAAATCGTGACTAGATACCAAAACAGTAATTTCGGGGTTTTCTGCTAAAGTCTTGATGATTTTTTTGAGTTTAATTTGTGTTGAAGGATCTAAATTGGCAAACGGTTCATCAAGAATAATGAGTTCAGGATTTCCGATGAGTGCCCCAACAATGCCTACTTTTTTGGCATTACCCTTAGATAAATCTCTGATAAACTTTTTGTTATTTAAAATTTCATTGTTAAAAAACTCAAGGTAATTGACTAAAAAACCATCCACATCTGCTTTGTTCCATCCCCGTAAGTTGCCTAAAAAATAAAAATATTCTTCGGGGGTTAGGTAGCCAATCAAAAAAGACTCATCTATAAAGGCACTTGTAAAAGACTTCCAAGTTTCTGAAGTTTTATTATCAATTTCGTTCAAAAAAACAGCACCTTGGTCTGCCCTAATTAAATCGAGCAGTAAGCTAAACAAAGTGGTTTTGCCAGCACCATTGTTGCCAACTAAGCCAATGCTTTGCCCCTTTGGGATATTGAGTGATGGTATATTTAATACGGTTTTACCACCATATTGCTTTAGGAGATTATTGATTTGTATCATGGTGTTTTAATTTTCTTGTTGTTTATACCCTTCAATCATTTTGTATTTGTTATTGTAATAAAGTTGAGCTATTTTTTTTAAGATGACGTCTTTTAACACAATTCCCAACAATCCTAAGCCAAGCAATAATAAATTGGCTCCCAAAAAGTTGGTTATAAAATACATCAATGCCCACAAACCTATGGGTATCAAAAGTAACGGAAATCCTATAATCCATTGGGCAGCTCCCGTGCCCTGATAGTTCATAAACGGGCTTTTATCTAAGTCTATACGTTTTTTGTTAAACGACCCTCCCATCAAGAGAATGTAACTGTTTACCCCTATATTGTATATGGCAGACACCATCAGCAACCATAAAATATCTAGTCCGAAATAAGCGTAGGGTGTGCTCAGCAAAGCAAGCAAAATGGTAGCAAACACCATTAAATACCATTTGGATAGCAAATAATCTTTAAAAACAATGTGCTGACTGTGAATGAGCGGAAAGTAATGACTATCCCAAGCCGGAATAAACTGACCAAAGTTTATCATAAACATACCTGTGATGAAAATGGAAGCAAATAAAGGCATGATGGGTAAATTTTGATAACTTTCATTGCCGAAGAAAATCAATCCATACAATAAGAAAATTGAGCTTACTACCAAGGTCATCCGCGGTCTTTTGTTTCGCCAAATAAGTTTAAGATCTAATTGCATATAGGGAGAAACAGCTCCTAACTTACTGGTGAACTCAAAGTTTTGAATGTAGGCTTGTTGTTTAGATTTGCTTTCAAAATCATCTAAATAAAAATGAGACTTTAGGTAAGCATAATTAAGTTGATATAAGAACAATACCAACAGCAAAGGTATAATCAATAGATATGAATGGTTGATGATAAAATACATTGCCTGACCTATATAAAAGCTTATATCAAAAATTTGAAGCTGTTTCAGCAATACCAAAACACCAGCTAATGCAATAAAGGGCAGCCAATTTTTGAGTTTGCTAGCAATGGTTTTTTGAAGGTAAAAGTTTAGGTAATTTAAAATTAGCACCAAGCTAACCATCAAAACCAATAGAGATAAAAATTGGCTTATAGTAACCGTATTATTAAATAAAGCCGATAACCCAAAAGGTATGATAAAGAAAAATATCAACACATTAAAAAACGAAAAAACACTTTGCAACAGCACAAAATGCAATAGTTTTTGCTTGGCAATATGATGCAACAAAAAAGATTTGATGTTAATTTCGGGTAGCGATTGCAAGATAGCCCTCATAAAAAATTCTGCAACCAGCCAATAAGTTGTATACTCTGTAATTTTTTGCAAAGGAGACATCTCTGGAAATCCATTCTTAAGAATGGAGTGTAAAGCAAACCCAAACACTGCAAAACTGGCTGCCAAATAGAGAGCTAAAAATCCTAAAAAAATTTTAATCCCTAAATCTTTGGTAAGGCTAGCAGACCTCCAAAAAGATTTCCACTGCAAAGCTAAAAGTTGTTTGGTCATCTTGTTTTGTTTATGAAATTAGTATCTTCTTTAGTAAAAATGTTACAAATACCTGAAAATAATCGCTGCAAAAGCTGCATCACGTTTTTAAATAAAACTCCCCTGTCAGCTGCTTATATTCGTCTGTCCACTGATTGCGTTGGGTTTCTATCACCAAAGATTCTTCTATCAAATCATTACATGGATCTTTTCGCATCTTAACGAGTATTCTGGATATATCACTAGTGGCGTTGCCCCTCACCTCACAGATTTGATGCACAAATAATCCAAAATGCTCACCTAATTTCAGGAGTGTGTCTTGTTGGTCTTTTGGTAAAATAACACAAAAATTACCATTGGGGTTTAGTAAGTCTGCAACCGCTTTTAGCAAGTGGGGCAATGGCAGAGCAGCTTGTTTTCTGGCTAAATCTCTTGGGGTATAATCGTTTGGTATTTTGCCAGCATAAAACGGAGGATTGCAAACAATTAAATCATACTGATCTGTGGGGTCTTCTGCAAACTCTTGTAAAGCTGCATGATAACAAAACAAACGATTGTTCCAAAGGCAGTTTTCAAAATTTTCTACACAAACTTCAAAAGCAGTTGGTTCTATTTCGAGGGCTTCAATAAAGCACGCTGGGTATCTTTGTGCCAACATCAAAGAAACCAAACCCGTGCCAGCTCCAATATCTAAAATATTACCATGCAAATTATCGAGCTTGGCCCATGCACCAAGCAAAACACCATCTGTACCCACCTTCATCCCTACCCCTTTTTGATTGAGGGTAAATTGTTTCATTTTAAAAATATCCTTACTCATTTTAAGTTAATATTAATTTAGCTGCTTTGTAAGTATTTGCATGAGCTTCGATGATGGTTTTAATCTCAGGGCTATACCCACCACCCATGCTAACTTGCACCGGAATAGAGAGTTCTTTTATCCATTTAAACACCATCAAATCTCTTTCGTAACAGCCTTTTAAAGTACAGCCTAATTTGCCCAACTTATCTGTAGCCAAAATATCTACTCCCGACAAATAAAACACAAAATCAGGTTTCACTTTGTCTTTTAGGGCTGATAGGGCTAGTTGCAATTTTTGCAAATACTCATCGTCTGAGCAACCGTCATTTAAAGCCATATCCCAATCTGAAAATTCTTTTCTAAACGGATAATTGCTTTTGCCATGCATAGAAAACGTAAAAACCTCAGGGTTATCTTTAAACATTACAGCAGTGCCATTGCCTTGGTGCACATCTAAATCTAACATCAAAATTTTCTTGGCTTTATTGTGATCTATTAAATATTGAGCGGCTACCCCCTGATCGTTAAGTAAACAAAAGGCCTCTCCATGAGTTGGATAAGCATGATGGGTGCCCCCTGCAATATTAAATGACAAACCCCATTCAAATGATTTTTCTACCCCCAAGATGGTGCCTTGTGTAATGATTAACTCTCTTTGAACAAGAGCTTCACTGAGCGGAAAACCAATTTTTCTGACCTCAGATTTTGATAAATTAAGAGCCAATAAATTATCTACATAATCTGCCTCATGAACTCTTTTTACGTGACATAATTCTGCCAGATCTGGCACAAAAAAATCTTGCGGTTGAGCAATGCCTTCATGAAGTAACTGCTCAGGTAATAATTCGTATTTAATCATCGGAAACCTATGACCCTCTGGCAATGGATGTTTGTAGATTGGATGATAAGCAATTGGAATCATATAAAAAATTTACCCAAAAATAAAACATTAAACCTTTGATAATAGGATAAAATTGACGTAAACAAAAATAAAATCTTATTTTTGCCATTAAATAAAATAATTTCATGACTCAAACACAGTTTGTTTCTCGCACCAGAGCCCAAGAATCGTCTGCAGCCATAGAGCGAATGTATATTACCATGCGTCATTTGTTCAACAGGGGATTTTATAAACCCATGGGAGTTTCTGGTGAAACGCTAAGAGAGGCTCTTTTAGAATTAAGACCCGAAATTTATGGCAGTATAGCCGAAGAAAAAGTTGAATTAAATGGTTTGTTGTATGTGATAGAAAGGCTGCCCATAGGCATAGAAGAATGCAGATTTATAAACCTTACTTCGGATGAAGGTTATGCTCACTCGCATTTTAAAGCTATAGTGCCCCCAAAAAGACGAAGAAATTGTTACAGGATAGATCAGGAACAAATGAATATTGAAATTACCAGAGGGCGTTCTGATATTTATGATGTGCTTACGCATTTAACCTTTATCTACATAGAATCACATCGTATCAAAGACCAAATATTGCTTGATGAAATAGACAAAGAACTCACCCGAGATTGGCTTAAATTGGAGGAAATAGTTTTAAAAAATAAAAAACTTTCACAAACTGAAAAAGAAATAGCTATTTCTCACTGCTCCAATTTTTTAGGCAGATCATTTATAGAAATCCTTCAGATTTATGATAAATTTGCTATTGAGAGTAATCCTGACAGATTTTTGCATATTATCTATTGGTTGGGTAAAATTGCTTTAGACGAAGTCTTGCAAAATAACAAAAGAACCATCACCTTTAGTCCTATTTTAAGAGAACGATTAGGGCATCATTTGCACGGAGAATATTGGGCCAACGACATCAAAAAATTCTTATTCAACCAAAAACTTATTCACAAGCCAATTCATATCATCAGTGCTAATATGCACAGTGTGATGAACTCAATATTTGCCAAAGAAGTCTTGGGAAACAAATATAAAGATCAGGATGAATATGCTGTTTATGAAGCATTGAGTGATTCAAAAAATCAAAAAATAAGAGATTTAATAGTAGCCCATGCACAAAAGAAGGGAATGACATTTTTAGCAGATCAATCTGGCACCAACATTGATGTGCAAATTTTTGATACCTCAAAAATTGATTTTGATAAAACAGAATACTTTAAGTCGGTACTAAAAAAAGAGGACTGCCCGGTGATCATTGTCATGGATTATGCCTTTGGTGAACAAGCTTACGAATCCATAGACGAACTCTTAAAACCCTATAAAATTAACGGTGAAAAAATATTTTTGAATGTAGAGTCAGTTTCTGTGATGGGTAAAGCAGGCATCCTAGAAGGAGACAAAGGTGATATCATGATCCCCAATGCACACATCAACGAGGGCACAGCAGACAACTATCCTTTTGAAAATCAATTAACAAAATCACTTTTTGAAGACCAAGGCATTCCTATTTATGAAGGCTCAATGGTTACTGTGCTAGGTACCTCATTGCAAAATAAAGATTTATTAAAATTCTTTCATGACTCCACCTGGAAAGTCATAGGTCTTGAAATGGAAGGAGCTCATTATCAGAAAGCCATTCAATCAGCTTCAAAAATCAGACAGAGTATCCCAAAAAACGTAACCGTAAGATATGCTTATTATGCCTCAGACAATCCATTAGAAACAGGCAGTACACTTGCTTCAGGAGGTTTGGGTACCACCGGTGTCAAACCAACTTATTTAATAACCAAAAAAATATTAGAACAAATATTTAAATCTTAACACATCATGAGTAATCAAAACAACGAAAATGAATTTGATTTTTCACAAGTTGGCCAAAAAATTAATGGTCTTATTTCTTCTGTAAACCTTAAATTATTTGAACTCGTATTATTCCTGAAAAAAAATAGCATTACCTTGGTAGTTATTGTCATCTCTGGGTTCGCATTAGGCTATTTTTTAGATAAAAAATTAAAAACCTATAAAAACCAGGTAATTCTTACTACTAATTTTGGGAGCTATGACATGCTGAAAAATAAAATTAATTTAATAAACGCCAAAATTGCAGATGCCGACACTGTATTTATAAAATCTATTGGCATAAGCAATCCCGAACATATTGGCCTATTAAAACTTGAACCTTTTGTGGATATTTTTCAGTTTGTAGAAAAGGAATCTAATTACGAATTGGTAAAATTGATGGCCGAAGACATGAGTATGGATAAAATTATTAATGATGAAAATACCATTAAAAACTTTCCTAATCATATGCTTAGTTTTAAGTGTGCAGAAATTATTTCAGAAGAGGAAGTTATCAATCCTTTGATGAGTTTTCTGAATAGCAATAGTTTTTATGTTGAGGTGCAAAAAGAATATCTTAATAACATTGATAACAAGATAAGAGAAAACGATTCAATAATTAAGCAAATTGATGATATTTTAGTGCAATTTAAAAATAGCCCTGCACAATCTAAGAGTCAAGCCTTAGTTTTTTACAACGAAAACACACAATTAAACGACCTTATTAACACAAAAAACGGAATGATTAGTGAAATTGGAAGGCTAAAAATTGAAAAAATCGGTTCTAAAAAAATATTCAACGAAACCTCAGTAAATTTAAATGCTTTGAACAACAAAGGGATCAATGGAAAGAATAAATTTATTTTTCCTTTTGTTTTTTTAGTTATTTTCTTGATATTTCAACTTGTAAGAAAATGGTATTTTTCAACTGCTCAAAATTATAAAACTGCCTTATGAAAGGAATTATATTAGCCGGAGGCTCAGGTACAAGATTACACCCGCTCACCTTATCTGTGAGCAAACAATTGATGCCTATTTATGACAAGCCAATGATTTATTATCCACTATCAACCCTCATGTGGTCTGGCATCAGAGAGATATTAATCATATCAACACCACAAGATTTACCCTTATTCCAAAAATTATTAGGTAATGGTACTCATCTTGGCTGCAGATTTGAATATGCTATTCAAGAACATCCAAATGGCTTGGCAGAAGCTTTTATCATAGGTAAAGATTTTATAGGGTCTGATAAAGTCGCGTTAATATTGGGGGATAATATCTTTTATGGCACCGGTTTAGAAGACTTGTTACAAGCAAATAATAATCCTGACGGTGGAATCATATATGCGTATCATGTGCATGATCCTGAACGCTATGGCGTGGTTGAATTTAACAGTTCCGGTCAGGTGATTTCAATAGATGAAAAACCTGAAAAACCAAAGTCTAATTATGCCATTCCAGGAATTTATTTCTACGATAACAGTGTGGTAGAAATTGCAAGCAATATCAAACCAAGTAAACGCGGTGAACTAGAAATTACAGACGTAAATAAAGTGTATTTAGAACAAGGAAGATTAAAAGTTTCTATACTAGATAAAGGAACCGCATGGCTAGATACCGGCACCTTTCAATCGTTGATGCAAGCTAGTCAGTTTGTGCAAGTTATTGAAGAACGACAAGGTTTAAAAATTGGTGCCATCGAAGAAGTTGCTTATAAAATGGGGTACATTGATGCCAATGCCTTACAAAAATTGGCAGAACCTCTTTTAAAAAGTGGGTATGGCAAACATTTAATCAATTTAGTTTAATTAAGTTTATGATTTTTACCAAAACCAAACTTGAAGGCTGTTATGTTATTGAGCCTAAAATTTTAGGAGATCAAAGAGGCTATTTTTTAGAGAGTTTTAATCAAAAAACCTTTTTTGAGAACACTAAGCAAAATGTTCAATTTGTTCAAGACAATCAATCATATTCAAAAAAAGGAGTTCTTAGAGGGTTGCACTATCAATGCGGAGAATTTGTGCAGGCAAAATTAGTTATGGTTACACAAGGCGAAGTATTAGATGTTGCTGTAGACATCAGAACCCATTCTGAAACTTATGGGCAATATGAGGCTGTATTGCTATCTGAACAAAATAAAAAACAATTTTTTATACCCAGAGGCTTTGCTCATGGGTTTTTAGTTTTATCTGAAACAGCAACTTTTTTTTATAAATGTGATAATTATTATAGCCAACCACATGAAGGTGGCATTCTATATAATGACAAAACTTTGAATATAAATTGGCCATTCCCAGAAGCAGACCTATTAATTTCAGATAAAGATAAAAATCAACCTTCTCTAGAAAATGCTAAACCTGTATGGTAGTTTTAGTTACAGGGGCCAACGGACAACTCGGGCAATGCTTACAACAAGCACATAAAAAATATGCTAAAGATGTTAAATTTATTTTTTGT
Source organism: Flavobacterium sp. (assembly GCA_036796275.1). GTDB lineage: Bacteria > Bacteroidota > Bacteroidia > Flavobacteriales > Flavobacteriaceae > Flavobacterium. Next base: position 16,399 of record DAIRDG010000021.1, on the reverse strand, counting down.
GATTCCGAACAATTAAACATCACAAATCAAAAGCAATGTGATGAAGTGTTTGACAAATACAAACCAAATTACTGCATCAATACAGCTGCCTATACCGCTGTTGATAAAGCAGAAGGTGATGCTGATAATGCCCATATCATAAATGTGTTAGGCTCAGAAAATTTGGCTTTAGCTTCAAAAAAGTTTAATTGCACCTTATTGCATATTTCTACAGATTTTGTGTTTGATGGCAATAAAAATAACCCCTATTTAGAATCTGATATACCAAACCCATTAGGGATTTATGGTAAAACAAAACTAGAAAGTGAATTGGTTATTCAAAAAATCTGGAATCAACACATCATTGTAAGAACCGCATGGGTATATTCACCATTTGGAAATAATTTCATGAAAACCATGTTGCGACTAGCAGAGCAAAGGGATGAAATTTCAGTTGTAAATGACCAAATTGGCACTCCTACCAATGCCTTAGATTTGGCGGAAGCTCTGCTAAAAATTATTCTAACACATTATGAGTGTCAAGAAAAATCAAAACTGTATGGTGTTTTTCATTTTACGAATGAGGGTGACTGCTCATGGTATGAATTTGCCTTTGAGATTTTTAAGATACATCAAAAAAAGATTAAAGTTAATCCGATACCTACAACTGCCTACCCTACTCCTGCAAAAAGACCAGCCTATTCTGTATTAGATAAAAATAAAATTAAAACAACATTTAACCTAGAAATTACCAATTGGAAAGAAAGTCTGAAACAATGTATGTTTGAGATGGATAAGATTTAAGAAAAAATAGAAATCTACATTATTGACTGATTTGTAAATACAAAAAAAAACCATCAGTAAACTGATGGTTTTTTTGTAAGCTTTATTTTTATTCTTATTGATTGATCAATTTTATTACTGCTACAGTACCATCATTTAAATAACAATGTGATACATAAGCCCCATTAGCATGTCTAAAACTACTTTGAATAATATTAGAATTGTTTCCTCTAATGTGTTCAACAGCTCTACCTAACATATCATAAATCACAACTTTATCGATGGTTTGATTTGCTTGAGCCATAAATGTTGCATTGTCTATAAAAGCAACTACTTTTACTAAATCTTGACCAACTACAGATAGTGTTTCATTGAGGTAAACAACTTCAAATCTTCCGTCATTATTGGTATTAGCAATTTGGAAAGTATAATCCCCTTCATTCAAATTATGGTAATAGCCTAGCAATTTATCATGCAAATAAACAATTTGGTTATTGGCAAAAATACCTTCTTCAGAATGTTTTGAAATGGTATAAGTTTCTAAACCGACTGCATTTTTATTAATGCCTAAATCAACCTTATCATTTAAGCTAAATTCAGGACGAGCATTAATAGATAATCTTGTATTGGTGCCATCTAATAAACTAGAAAAACGTGTTGTACTAACAGAATTCATAGTTGCATCATACATTCTATCGTAACCCATAGTGCACTCTGGGAAATAACCAATTAAAATTTCGTTATAAATTCCAGTATTATTGGTTAAAGCTAACTTAAATTTATTTTTTGTTTCAGTAGACTCGGTTACATAAGGAGATCTGTAGAAAGTGTTATTATCTCCAGTAACTCTCATACAGTTGTTAAACTCAACGTTTCCAGTATTAGCTACACCAAGCGTACCGCTTGGCAAAACACGCACTTTAAAACCTTGTCCTGTTGGTATTTTACCATCAAAAGTTAAACTAATTACAGCAGGAGGAGCTTGAGTAACACTCCCTACCAAAGTAAATGCAGAATAATTATCTTGAGTATAATTTATACCTAAAACATTTGAATTTGCAGAGGTCCATACATAAACAACACCATCTAAAATAGGATTTTGTCTTATAAACTCAGCTGCATCAATTGCACTAGGATAAGGGTTACCGAATAAATAATGACTTGTTCCACCTGCTAAACTATTAGGATTATTAGTAACTGGCACAGTAATCACACCATTGTTAGCAGTACCCTCAGGGAAAGTAACTTGCACATCGGCTTGTGTGGTACTTGTTACGAACGGTGAACCATCTACTCTAGTAATAAAACCTCTACCAGGGGTGTTAAAATTAGCCCCTAATGAAGACCAACCACCTGAAACTGGTCCAGAATTATAAACCCAACGAGTAATTGAAGGTAAAATCCCAACACTCACTGCCGCTGCTGTTGCATTATCTAAAGCAGGTACTACATTGGTATTTACCGGAGATCCCCAATAAATATAATCATTCTTAACTTTGTCCTCTGCCACTTTAGTTAAACTGATAGTTGGTGAGGTACCACCATCTACGCGTTGTCTTAAACTGGCTTTGCTGCTAAGTGTTATTAGACCAGAACCAGTGATATCCTCATACACATCAATAAATACGCCATCAGCAAGCGTTACAGCGGCATTTACTTCTAAACTATAACATGCAAAACTAGGGCCATTGTATGCTCCGTTAATCACCGCAGCATCAAGTTCGGTGGGTGCAGCCGGAGACCAAGCGGAACCATTCCAAGTAACTGTGTTACCAGAAGGAATAAGATTCACTGCACATGGATCTACTCTACCTAAGGTGAAAAACTGAAAGCCAGATAAAAAATTTACAGAGGCGTTAGAAATAATTGAACCTCCGTCTACTGTAGATGGAGACCCCGTAATGATTGAATTTACAACCGTAGATGGAATCTCAAGCCATTGGATGCCATTCCAACCTACAATAGAAACATTACTGAGATCTGCACTAAGTGGAGCTACAGAAATACTTGAAGCCCAAGAAAGTGTTAACCTTCCCGAACCGCCAAAAACATTCCAATAAAAATCATCAGTAACACTACCTACGTTTGGTCCTAAGGAAGTAACATTACTAAAAGCAGTATTAAAATAAGCTGCATCAGTAAAAGAACCTACTCTTGAAGAAACTTCAATAGGAGCATATACACCACTTCCACCAATACGATAGGTAACTGCAGCCGATCTACCTCTTACATAACCATCAACAAAATCTGTCGGAACAGCGTGTGTAATAGTTGATGTTGCACCTAAGCTTATTTTTCCATAAGTCGTAGTTGTTTTAGTTGTAACCGTTGAATGTGATCCGCCAAAACTAAATGTTGGATAAGCCACATGAAAAACACTATTGTCTAACACAGTTAATGTACCGTTATTTCTAACCTGAGCAGATAATTGGTTTAACATAAACACCGAACTTAAAACCAACATAAGTTGAGTCAAGTTTTTTTGGGTTTTTTGAGTAAAATTCATTTTCAAAATTTATAAATTTAAATTGTTAGTAATTTTTAAAAATCTAATTATTATTTATTTTGTATTTAATTGAATATCTTGTAATTATCCAAACAAAAAATACAGCAAACAAACCAAGCAAAAATAAATTATCTGAAATACTAACGCCTGGTGTACTCGGTGGTGGTTCTGGACCTTCATCTTGCGAAAACAACGAATTACTATATGTTAATAAAATTAACAAAAAGAAATAAATCTTTAATTTTTTCATAGTGTGTTTATTTTGGTATGTAAATTTTAGTTATATAATTTTGTTAAATAGCATTTTTCAACTTGATTATATCAATTACAAAATTAGTTATAAATTTTTAATCTACAAATTTTTAGAAAAAAAATATTTATAAAAACTTAAAAAAATACTAAAAAAAATATCTAATTTTATGTTTTTTTTGATTTCTATTGTTAAAATAGTTCGTATAATTTTACTTTTATAAATTTTTTAACATATTTAATAACATTTTAATAATTTTTATATTTTTTTATGAAATATATTTTTTTATTAAATTAACATTAAAAAAACTATTTAGCAATCATATATTTACATCAAATAATTTTTAAATCGTCTATCACAGAAAATAAAGCACTTTTAGCTACTGTTAAATACCCAATAAATTGCAATGCCTAATCATGTAGCTAAAATTTAGGTAATTTTTAGAATTTATCATTTAAAATTTCATCAAGCTTGCAATAGACAAAAATATAGTTTAAGTTTGTTTATAAAAATGCGCTACAATGACAGAAGAAACCCTCTATAATGAAGATAACATTCGATCGCTAGACTGGAAAGAGCACATCAGGATGAGACCAGGCATGTATATTGGTAAATTAGGAGATGGCTCAGCATCAGATGATGGCATATACATATTATTGAAAGAAGTTATAGACAATTGTATTGATGAATTTGTAATGGGTGCCGGTAAAACCATAGAAGTTACGCTCAAAGACAAAACGGTTACCGTAAGAGATTACGGCAGAGGAATCCCACTGGGAAAAGTGATTGATGTAGTGTCAAAAATGAATACCGGCGGTAAATATGACTCAAAAGCATTTAAAAAATCTGTAGGTTTAAACGGGGTAGGAACAAAGGCTGTTAATGCATTATCTCATTATTTTAGAGTTGAATCTGTAAGAGATAATCAGTTAAAAGCAGCAGAATTTAGTGCCGGAAACCTTACCCTTGAGGAAGATCTGCAAGAAACTACTAAACGAAGAGGCACTAAGGTTAGCTTTGTCGCTGACGAAAGTATTTTTAAAAACTACCGCTACAGACATGAGTATATTGAAAAAATGCAAAAAAACTACTGCTATTTAAATGCAGGTTTATCCATTTATTTTAATGGCGAAAAGTTTGTTTCAGAAAATGGTCTTAAAGATTTATTGCACGAAAACATCGCAGAAGAAGATATGATATTCCCGGTCATTCACCTTAAGGGCGAAGATATTGAAATGTCTCTTACCTTTAGTAAAACTCAATACTCTGAAGAATATCACTCATTTGTAAATGGGCAAAACACCACCCAAGGCGGCACACACCTTAACGCATACCGCGAAGCATTGGTAAAAACCATACGAGACTTTTATAATAAAAACTTTGAAGCATCAGACATCAGAAAATCAATAGTATCTGCCATTTCTGTAAAAGTTGAAGAACCCGTATTTGAATCACAAACCAAAACCAAATTAGGCTCTACAGATGTAGGACCAAAAGGGCCTAGTGTAAGATCATTTATAGCCGATTTTATTGGACAACACTTAGATAATTTTTTACATAAAAATGCAGATGTTGCTGAGACCCTACAACGCAAAATATTACAAGCAGAAAGAGAACGTAAAGAATTATCTGGCATTAGAAAACTGGCCAAAGAACGAGCCAAAAAGGCCAGTTTACACAACAAAAAATTGAGAGACTGCCGGGTGCATCTTACTGATGTAAAAAACGATAGGTGCTTAGAAAGTACCTTGTTCATAACAGAAGGTGACTCAGCTTCTGGGTCTATTACCAAATCTAGAGACGTGAATACTCAAGCGGTATTTAGCTTAAGAGGAAAGCCATTAAACTCTTATGGCATGTCTAAAAAAATTGTCTATGAAAATGAAGAATTCAATTTGCTTCAAGCGGCTTTAAATATCGAGGATGATATAGAAAACCTCAGATACAACAACATTGTAATTGCCACTGATGCAGATGTAGATGGGATGCACATCAGATTGTTACTCATAACTTTCTTTTTACAGTTTTTTCCTGAATTAATCAAAGAGGGGCATTTGTATATTTTGCAAACACCATTGTTTAGAGTTAGAAACAAAAAAGAAACCATCTATTGTTACTCTGAAGAAGAAAGAATAGCTGCCATCGAAAAACTAAAACCTAAACCAGAAATTACCCGATTTAAAGGTTTGGGGGAAATTTCACCAGACGAATTCAAACATTTTATTGGGGCCGACATCAGACTAGACCCCGTAATGCTAGATAAAGCCATGTCTATTGAGCATTTACTTGAGTTTTATATGGGCAAAAATACCCCCAACCGACAAGAATTTATTATCAATAACCTGAAAGTAGAGTTAGATGTAGTGGAATAAACTAATTTCTTTTTAGTGTTTTAACTTATACCTTTTATTAAGAAATTATAAAAATTAAATATGATTCAAACATTAAATTTAAAATAATCTTGAATTAAAATCTATTTTTATTAAAAATAACCCGAAAATGATTTCGTTCTAAAATATTTGTATATTCGTAAATTAAAAACTAAAACTTTACTATCGTGATAAAACATCTTACTTTTGCAATTGTAATAATATTTTTTTTAAATAGTTGTAAAGACGAAAAACCTATGAATAAAGACATAGCTCCTCCAGTGGCTAAAGTAAAAGACACCGTATTAGAAATACATGGCGACAAAAGAATAGATCCTTATTATTGGATGAATCAAAGAGATCATCAAGACGTATTGGGTTACCTCAATGCTGAGAATGACTATTACAATGCCATGACGGCACATACCAAAGATTTTCAAGAAGTCTTGTTTCAGGAAATGAAATCTAGAATCAAAGAAGATGATACGTCGGTGCCGTTTTTTAGTGAAGGATATTATTACCAAACCCGTTATGAAACTGGTAAAGAATATCCCATTTATGCCAGACGAAAAGGAAGTCTAGAGGCTAAAGAGGAAATATTGTTTGATTGCAATGACATGGCAAAAGGGCACGCATATTTTCAATTGGGTAACTACACGGTAAGTCCTGACAATAAATTAGCAGCCTTTGCAGTAGATGTGGTTAGTAGAAGGGTTTATACCATCCAAATAAAAAATCTTGAAACTGGGGAAATCTTAGCCGACAAAATTGAAGGCGTAACCGGCAATATGGTTTGGGCTAACGATTCAAAAACTTTATTTTATACTACCAAAAACGAACAAACCTTAAGATCTGAAAAAATTTTCAAACACCTCCTTGGTAGCACTGCCAAAGATGAAATGGTGTTTTTTGAACAAGATGAGACATTTAATGTATATGTAAGTAAAACAAAATCAAAAAAATATCTTACCATCGGCAGTAGCAGCACCTTAACAAGCGAGGTTAGAATATTAGAAGCCGACAATCCAAACGGAAAGTTTAGAGTGTTTCAACCACGTGTAAGAGGCTTAGAATATAATGTGGGTCATCATGGAGACCATTTTTATGTAAGAACCAATCATGACAAGGCTACCAATTTTAAAATCATGAAAACCCCAATTAATAAAACAACTTTAGAGAATTGGACTACCGTAATTGATCATAGAAAAGATTATTTAATTGAAGATTTTGAATTATTTAATGATTTTTTTGTGATTGAAGAAAGACACAATGGATTAAATAAAATTAGAATCACTACATGGGATAAAGCAAAAGATTATTATTTGCCATTTGAAATTGAAACGTACACTGCCTATCTTACAACCAACGTAGATTTTGATACCAAAAAACTTAGATATGCTTACCAATCACTTGCTACTCCAAGTTCTACAATAGAATTTGATATGGAAACCAAAGAAAAAACAATCTTAAAGGAATCTGAGGTTTTAGGTGGTAAGTTTGACAAAAAAAATTATGAAGAAAAAAGAGTATGGGCCACAGCCAGAGATGGTGTAAAAGTTCCTATGTCTATTGTCTACAAAAAAGGACTCAAGCTTGACGGTAAAAACCCGGTATTGCAATATGGCTACGGGTCATATGGCAACTCAATGGATCCTTGGTTTAGTTCAACCAGATTGAGTTTGCTTGATAGAGGATTTGTATTTGCTTTAGCACATATTAGAGGAGGTGAAGATTTAGGAAGACAATGGTATGAAGACGGTAAGCTATTAAAAAAGAAAAATACCTTTTTTGATTTTATTGATTGTTCAAAACACTTAATCGATCAAAAATACACGAGTCCAGAACACTTGTATGCCATGGGTGGTTCTGCAGGGGGCTTACTGATTGGTGCAGTAATCAACATGGCTCCAGAGTTGTATAATGGTGTGGTTGCCTCTGTGCCGTTTGTAGATGTGGTTACTACTATGCTTGATAATAGCATACCGCTAACTACTGGTGAATATGACGAATGGGGTAATCCGAACGATAAAGTTTATTATGAATACATGAAATCATATTCTCCTTATGATAATGTTTCAAATAAAACATATCCACATATTTTTGTGAATACAGGCTACCACGATTCTCAAGTTCAGTATTGGGAGCCAGCCAAATGGGTAGCAAAATTAAGAACGATGAGTAACAATAAAAATATAATTTTGTTTGAAACCAACATGGATGCCGGACACAGTGGTGCTTCTGGCAGATTTGAAGGTCTAAAAGAAGTGGCAAAAGAGTATGCTTTCTTTTTAGACTTAGAAAAAGTTTCAAAATAAAAATATTTTTATAAATTTGCATGTTTTAAAGTTGATATTCAACTTATCGACAATCATTAATATGGAAAAAAACTTCAGAGCCTACAATAGTGTACTTGAATTAATAGGTAATACACCACTAATAAAATTAAATCAAGTAACCAAAGACCTTAAAGGGTCATTTTATGCAAAAGTTGAATCTTTTAATCCAGGTCATTCTACCAAAGATAGAATTGCTTTGCATATTATTGAACAAGCAGAACAAAAAGGCATTCTAAAACCTGGAAACACCATTATAGAAACAACCTCCGGAAATACCGGTTTTAGTTTAGCTATGGTTAGTATCATCAAAGGTTACGAGTGTATCTTAGCCGTGAGCAGTAAATCTTCTAAAGATAAAATTGACATGCTCAGAAGCATGGGTGCAAAAGTTTATGTTTGCCCTGCCCATGTTTCAGCTGATGATGAGCGATCTTATTACAATGTTGCCAAAAGATTACATGAAGAAACGCAAGGGTCGGTATACATAAATCAGTACTTTAATCAACTAAATATTGATGCTCATTATCTATCAACCGGACCAGAAATTTGGCAACAAACTGCCGGTAAAATCACGCATTTGGTAGCTTGTAGTGGCACAGGAGGCACAATATCGGGCATTGCCAAATATTTAAAAGAACAAAATCCAAATATCAAAATTTTAGGGGTTGATGCATATGGGTCTGTACTTAAAAAATATCATGAAACCAAAGAGTTTGATAAAGAAGAGATTTATCCATACAGAATTGAGGGCTTAGGTAAAAACCTTATCCCAACAGCTACTGATTTTGACATCATTGATGTTTTTGAAAAAGTATCCGATGAAGACTCAGCACATGTGGCAAGAGAAATATCCAGAAGAGAAGGCATGTTTGTAGGTTACACATCTGGAGCTGTTGTTCAAGCCATCAGACAATATGCTTCAAAAGATTTGTTTGATAAAGATTCTGTAATTGTTGGTGTATTTCCTGACCACGGTTCACGCTATATGAGCAAGATATACAGCGATGATTGGATGAATGACCAAGGCTTTTTTGACTCTGTAAAATCTGATACAGAAATACCTATTGAATATATCAAATAGTAATCAAGAAATCTCCAAATCTAATAAACAAATCTTACTATAAAAATAAGGTTCAATAGCTCAAAACTGTTGAACCTTTTTCATTTGGAATGCTTTGAGAATATTTGCATGACATAATTAACAATTTTCTTGTCATTAAATATAATTTTGAGCCTAAAAGTTTGGAATATCTCCAAAAAAAATAAAATTTTAAAAATTTATTATATATTTGAACTGTAAAAAATTTACAGTAATAATAATACCCCAATTTGATTTTTTTACGTAATTATAATAGACGTATTTTATCAAATTACTTTAACAAAACTAACATATACATTACAAATTTACTTACAATGAAAAATTACTACTTACTCATTTTATGCATTTTGATGCTAACCTCAGGGTTTGGTCAAACGAACTTTTGGAGACTTACAGACCAATCTGAGGTCAGCAACTTAGAATTAATTGAGAACCAGTACGAAACCAAATCTCAATTACTTTACAGTTTAAACTTTAACGCCCTAAAACAAGCCTTATCTACCGCCCCAAGACGTGGAGATGGTACAGGTTTGTCAAATTTAGTATTAGATTTTCCAGATGCCTATGGCAACATAAAATCTTATAGAGTTTATGAAGCTCCTGTAATTGATGACGCATTAAGTGCTCAGTACCCTGATATTAAATCTTATGTGGGTGTTGATATTAGAAATGGAAGAAATTCAATTCGTTTTAGCACCACTATACATGGATTTCATGGCATGATATTATCTACAAAAGGCACGCAATACATCAATCCACACACTAAAAACTTATTATTTTACGGTGTTTTTTCAAAAAACAGTGTAACCTCTAACCGTACTTTTGAGTGTTTGTTTGATGAAGAAAGTGTAAGCGAACCAGTTCAGTTTTCACCAAAAAACATCAACCAAACAGAATCTAATGCCGGCATATTTAGAACCTATCGTTTGGCTCTAGCCTCAACCGAAGAATATTCACAATTTCACATCAATGCGGCAGGTTTAGCCGGCGGTACTTTAGCTCAAAGACAAGGTGCCGTATTAGCAGCCATGAACGTAACTATGACTAGAGTTAACGGCATCTACGAAAGAGACATGTCTCTTACTATGGTGATTATTGCTAATAATACTCCAATAATCTTTGTTAACCCTGGAAACCCTGACACGCTTAATAACGATGATGGATTTACTCTTCTTAATCAAATTCAAGCTGTTATTGATGGGGCTGTTGGCTCATTTAGTTATGACATCGGTCACGTCTTTAGTACTGGCGGCGGCGGTATTGCTCAACTAAACTCGCCTTGCACAAGCACCAAAGCTAGAGGTGTTACAGGCTTAGGGGCTCCTGTTGGAGACCCGTTTGATGTTGATTATGTGGCACACGAAATGGGACACCAATATGGGGCTACACACACCCAAAATAACAATTGCCAAAGATCTAGCACTACTGCCGTAGAGCCAGGTAGTGCTTCTACGATTTTAGGTTATGCTGGCATTTGTGCACCAAATGTACAAAGCAATTCTGATGCACATTTTCATGCAGTTAGCTTGGCACAAATGGAAGCATTTGTAAATAGTACTGGTTCTTGCTCATCTAACATACTCAATTCAAACCCAGCACCCGTTATTGCACCAATAGGAAATTTTGTAATACCCGCTGGTACACCTTTTAGGTTAAGAGCCACTGCCACAGATGCTAACAATAACAATACACTTACTTATTGTTGGGAACAAACAAATAATCAAGTATCTACACAACCACCATCTCCAATTAGTACACAAGGCCCTAATTTTAGATCATTAACCCCATCAGCTTCTCCAGATAGATTCATGCCTAATCTTAATACAATTTTAACAAATACAACTCAAAACACTTGGGAGGTAGTGCCTTTTGTATCAAGAACCATGAATTTTGCTGTAACTGTAAGGGATAATAATTTGGTTTCTGGAGGACAAACCGCAAGAGCCAATACAACCGTTAATACCGTTGATACAGGCAGTCCATTTACCGTTACCTCTCAAGCCACTAGTGGTATTAGTTGGGCACAAAACTCTACCCAAACCATCACTTGGAATGTGGCAGGTACCAACAATGCCCCTATCAACACCCAGTTTGTCAATATTTTGTTATCTTTAGATGGCGGGCAAACATTTGGTACTACTTTGGCACAAAACGTTCCTAACAACGGGTCTTACACCTTTACGGTACCTAACATCACTGCACAAAGTGCAAGAATTATGATAGAAGCCGTTGGAAATATATTTTTGGCGGTAAACCAAGTGCCGTTTTCTATAGGCATCAATTGTCTAGTTTTGAGTACCAATCCAAACTTGGCCATTCCTGATGGTCTTGGTGCCAATCTTCCAGGTGCTCAAGCTACATCAACCATCACTGTAAACGAAGCAGGCAATATCAATTTAGCCGAATTTAAAGTGGGTCTTAATATCTCTCACACTTGGATTGGCGACTTAGTGATTTCATTAGCTCACCCTGATGGCACTAGTGTAACATTATGGAATAGAAATTGTAACAATCCACAAAATCAAGGAATCAATGCGACCTTTCAAAATGGTGCACCAGCCATTGTTTGTGCCACACCAACTGTAGGAAACTTTAGTCCTTTTGGATCTTTAGCAGCCTTTGCCAATAAGCCAATTAATGGTACGTGGACACTGAGGCTACAGGATTTCTATAATGGTGATATAGGAACTCTTAACTCATGGAGCTTAGATTTTGGTTGTACCCTCTCTGAACAATCCTTTGCAAACAACCTTTTTAGTGTTTACCCAAATCCAAACAAAGGCGTGTTTAACATCAACTTTAAGGAGGCCATCACTACACAAAGCAGCATCAAAGTGTATGACATGAGTGGCAGAATAGTGTTTCAAAAGCAATATCAATCGCTTATGCAAGAGCAAACCATCGATTTAGGAGCTGTGCAACAAGGTGTATACTTGGTTGAAATAAACAATAACGACCTCAAACAAACCCAAAAAATTATAGTTAAGTAAGTTTAAATATTTTTTTTGAAGCAAAAGGCAAGGGCGTGGTATCATCCATATTCTTGCCTTTCGTTTTAGTTGTTTTTTCCTATAAAGTTTTTCTAAATAAACAAGGAGCTTCCGTTGGTCGCTCTTGTCTATTAACAAAAACTAACTATCGGCATGCAACAAGCTATCACTGCAGTCAAGGCTAAAATAAAAACCACGGCATCACTTAATCTTTGTGATATGATTTAATGAAAAAATCTTTAATTTGACAAGTGTGGCCTAGACTGAATCAAGCAACAAATTATTTAATTTTAAGCAAAACTGAGTCAAAAGCTTGAGGGAACTGGCTTTGTTGAAATGTAATTTTTAAAGTATTTTTTTTGGCATTCAATTCAAAATGCCCTTGAGTGATGGGCACTAAACCCGTTTCGCCTCTGCAAAAACACAAGCGTTGGTAAACTAATGCAACCTCAGCCAAGGCATTATTTTCTAATGTCATTGACTTGCTTTTTTGCGGAAGTTCAAACAATATTTTTTCTGTTAAATCGCCATCGGCTGTGTTGTCTGGCCCTTTTACTAAATACTCATATTCAATCACATGTTTTAGTTTGTTCTCTCTTAGCTGGTAATACAACATACCAATAGAATCTTTTAAAATCTCCAAAGACGAGTTTTCATGCAACGTAACTTTACAAACACCTTGCTCTGGGCACGGATTTAAAATTTCGAACTGTGATTTGGCACTAATCATTTGCTTTGGTTTGCAAGAGAAACACAAAAATACTACCAAGAAAGAGTTTATTAATTTCATACATCCACCGGTTTATTGAGTAATTCCCACAACTTATCTTTTAGCTCTAATAAGCCTTGCTGTGCAACAGACGACATGATGATCCACGGAACATGCGAAAAGTGCTCTGTCATATAAGCCTTTACTTCGGCTTTTAGTTCGTCATCTAGCAAATCGGCTTTTGAGATAACCAACATCCGGTCTTTGTCTAAAATCTCAGGATTGTATCGTCTGAGTTCGTCGGTTAATATTTCGTACTCGTGCTTAAAGTCTTTGGCATCTGCCGGCACTAAAAACAACAACACTGAATTGCGTTCAATGTGTCTTAAGAAATAATGGCCCAAGCCTTTGCCTTCAGCAGCTCCTTCAATTATCCCAGGAATATCGGCCATGACAAAAGATTGTGAATTTCTGTGAGGTACTATGCCTAAATTAGGTTTGAGGGTTGTAAACGGATAATCGGCAATTTTGGGTTTGGCAGCCGTTAACACCGATAACAGTGTTGACTTACCCGCATTTGGGAACCCAACTAAGCCAACATCGGCTAAGAGTTTGAGTTCGAGTATCACTTCTTTTTCTTCACCATACAAGCCAGGTTGAGCATAACGAGGTGTTTGGTTGGTTGAGCTTCTGAAATTCCAATTGCCCAAGCCACCTTTGCCACCTTTGGCCATGACAACGTCTTGATCATGATCGGTAATTTCGCAAATAAAATCGCCGGTATATTTGTCTTTTATCACCGTGCCTAAAGGCACTTCAATGATTTTGTCTTCGCCATCGGCACCGGTGCTGCGGCTGCTGCCACCATCTCCACCATGCCCTGCTTTTACATGCCTGAGGAATTTGAGATGAAAGAGGGTCCAGAGATTTTTGTTGCCTCTAAATATAACATGACCGCCTCGGCCACCATCTCCCCCATCTGGGCCGCCTTTTTCTATAAATTTTTCGCGGTGTAAATGCGTTGAACCTTTACCCCCCTTACCAGAGGCGATATATATTTTTACGTAGTCTACAAAATTTCCTTCGGTCATGCTTGTGGTTTGCTTTGTATTGAATGAATGCAGGTGCAAAGTTACAATTTTATTATGAACCTCAGGAGGTGTTTGCGGATAATGCTTGCTGAAAACTATGGCATATACCCTACCCCTGACTGCAGTGATAGCTTGCTGCAGGCAATGCCTTGGTTTTGTTGGCAAAAAACAGCGACCAACAGAAGCTTTTTTTTGGCTTACAAAACCCGACATTGGCCAAGCAACTAAAACGAAAGGCAGGATAATGGTTTATTAAAATGCCCTAATGTTATGGTAAAAACCACTTAAAAGTTTTAGATTTTAATTAAATTTGTAAATTAATTTTATGTTTCATTTTATAAAAACAATATTATGCTCAAAGGATTTTTTAATGTACCAAAAGCGGTTAACGAACCCGTAAAATCATATGCCCCTAATTCTTCAGAAAAAGCTGCCGTGTTAGCTACTTACAAAGACTTATGGAACAGCCCCATTGAAGTGCCTTTATACATTGGCAAAGACCGCATAAAAACTGGCAAAACTGCTGCTATGAGACCTCCTCATGACCATGCTCATGTGGTGGGACACTACCATTTGGCCGAGCAAAGCCATGTGAATTTGGCCATTCAAAATGCTTTAGACAGCCGAGCGGCTTGGGGCAATTTGCCTTGGGAGCATCGGGCTGCTATTTTTTTGAAAGCTGCCGAGTTAATAGCCGGGCCTTACAGAGCCAAAATTAATGCCGCTACCATGATTGCCCAATCAAAAACCATTCATCAGGCAGAGATAGATGCGGCATGCGAACTCATTGACTTTTTGCGATTTAATGTAGAGTTTATGACGCAAATATACCAAGACCAACCCCAAAGTGATAGCGGGGTTTGGAACCGTGTGGAATATCGTCCGTTAGAAGGCTTTGTGTATGCCATTACGCCTTTTAACTTTACGGCCATTGCTGCCAATTTACCTGCCAGTGCTGCCATGATGGGCAATGTGGTGTTGTGGAAACCAAGTGATCATCAAATATTTTCGGCCAAAATTATCTTAGATGTGTTTGAAGAAGCTGGGGTGCCACCCGGCGTAATTAATGTGGTGATGGGTGACCCGGTGATGATTTCGGACATTGTATTTGCTCATCCAGACTTTGCGGGGGTGCATTACACTGGTTCTACCTTTGTATTTAAAGAAATTTACAAAAAAATTGGCGAAAACATTCATACCTACAAAACCTACCCAAGAATCGTAGGTGAAACTGGAGGCAAAGATTTTATTGTGGCCCATCCTTCGGCTCATGTCAATCAGGTGGTGGCCAACACCATCAGAGGGGCTTTTGAGTTTCAGGGTCAGAAATGTTCGGCCGCTTCACGGGCATACTTCCCGAAAAGTTTGTGGCCAGCAATAAAAGACGGCTTGGCCAAAGAATTAAAAACCATTAAAATGGGAAGCCCCGAAAACTTTGAGAACTTTTTTACGGCCGTGATACACGAAGGGTCTTTTGACAAGTTGGTGAGTTATATAGAACAAGCTAAAGCCGATGCCGATGCCGAAATCTTGTTTGGTGGAGGGTATGACAAATCTAAAGGCTGGTTTGTGGAGCCCACAGTTATCTTGACCACCAACCCAAAATATAAAACCATGGAAACCGAGTTGTTTGGGCCGGTGCTAACCATTTATGTGTATGAAGATGAGGCTTGGCAAGCAACCCTAAAGCTCATTGACCAAACGTCAGATTATGCCCTAACGGGTGCCGTGTTTAGCCAAGATCGTTATGCCATTGCAGAGGCAGCCAAGGCCTTGGAGAATTGTGCAGGTAATTTTTACATCAACGATAAACCAACAGGAGCTGTGGTAGGCATGCAGCCCTTTGGTGGAGCCAGAGCTTCAGGC
Organism: Flavobacterium sp.; assembly: GCA_036796275.1. Lineage (GTDB taxonomy): Bacteria > Bacteroidota > Bacteroidia > Flavobacteriales > Flavobacteriaceae > Flavobacterium. The sequence goes on along the minus strand of DAIRDG010000021.1, from coordinate 421 downwards.
ACCAATGACAAGGCGGGCAGTGCCCAAAACTTGTTGCGTTGGGTGTCGCCTCGCACCATTAAGGAAACCTTTGTTACGGCAACTGATTATAGATATCCTTTTTTGGGGTAGGGAGATTTGAAAAGAATTTAGAAAATAACCCGATTTTGTTTTAAAGTCGGGTTTTGTTTTACATTTGAAGTTTATTATATTTACAATTTTAGAACTTTTTAAAATAATTATCTAAAATGGATAAGCTAATTGAAGCATTTTCTGTAACATCAGTTGCTGATTTTTTTGCAACTAAAATTTCCTCTTTTTCTCCAAACAGCGAGAACCTAGACTACATAATAAAAGATGCAGATTTTGCCCATTTCTCTGACCTACAAAAAATAGGAGAAGTAGAATTTAATAATTCCGATGAGTTAATTGTTTTTACTTG
>DAIRDG010000020.1:28153-37425 GCA_036796275.1 Flavobacterium sp. | reverse complement strand
GAGTATCATGATTTTAAAATAGAATAAATGATGAGCAATATTAAATTATTTGAAGAAAAAAGAGTTCGTTCTGTATATAACGAACAAGAACAAAAATGGTATTTTTCGGTGCAAGATATTGTTCAAGTGCTTACTGATAGTACTGATGTAAAGCAATATATAAAAAAAATGCAAAGCCGCGATGAGCAGCTAAAAAACAACTGGGGTACAATTTGTACCCTAGTAGAGATGCAAGCTGCCGACGGCAAAAAAAGAAAAATTCAAGCAGCAAATACTGAAAATGTTTTACGCCTTATTCAATCCATTCCATCACCAAAAGCAGAACCATTTAAACAATGGCTTGCCCAAGTGGGTGCCGAACGCATTGCTGAAATAGAAAACCCAGAATTAGCACAAGCTCGTATAAGAGCCACTTACAAAGCCAAAGGGTATAGTGATGCGTGGATAGAAAAACGAATAAGAGGCATTCAAGTACGTGATGAACTCACCAACGAATGGAAAAACCGTGGCGTAAAAGAAGGGAAGGAGTATGCCATATTAACTGCCGAAATTAGCAAAGCCACTTTTGGAATTGTACCAAGCGAGTACAAAAATATAAAAGGATTAACCAAATCATCAGAAAATTTGAGAGACCACATGACCGATTTAGAATTGATTTTTACCATGCTTGGCGAAGCTTCCACCGCAGAAATCGCCAAAAATAAAAATGCTCAGGGTTTCGTAGAAAACCATAAAGCTGCCAAAGCTGGTGGCAACGTTGCAGGAAACGCAAGGAAAGAATTAGAAAAAAAATCGGGAGCTAAAATTGTAAGCAAACAAAATTTTAAAGATTTGACAGGTAATAAAGAATTAGAATAATAGTTTACAAACTTTATGAGCTTACTTATGATGAAGTTTTGGTTGTTGAGCCAGATTTTGGGTTGAGTAAGGAGGAGTATAATAATTATGTAATATAATTATGGAAGATAAAATTATAGTTTATAACGAAATATTAAGCAGTTGTATTAGCGAGATACAAACGGCTAGAAGAAGTATTGCTGTAAAAATAAATCAAGGTACTATCTCGGTGTATTGGAATTTAGGCAAATTACTTTCCGAAAAAGTTGAGGTAGAATCCTATGGAAGTGGTGTCATAAAAAAGCTTTCCATCGACCTTAAAAAAGAGTTTCCAGATATGGGACTTTCTCCACGTAACTTGTGGAATATGAAGAAGTTTTATGATAGATTTTGTAGTGTAAACGAAAAACTGCAACGCAGCGTTGCAGTTTTGCCGTGGCGTCATATCTTATTAATAATGAGCAAAACCACATCTGATGAAGAAGCTTTATTTTACGCCTCTAAAACAGTAGAAATGGCGTGGACCAGAGATATTTTGCTTAATTACATCAAAGCCAAAGCATTTTTGCAAGAAAGCACTATTGAAAAAAGCCATAATTTCAACAAAACATTACCCGAAAATGTAGCCAATTATGCGGATGAAATATTAAAAAGTAATTATAATTTAGGTTTCTTGGGGGTTGCAAAAGCCATAAAAGAACGAGAATTAGAAAAACGTTTGGTCGAAAAAATAAAACATTTTATTTTAGAATTGGGTAAAGGTTTTTCGTTTATCGGGAACCAATATCGTTTAGAATACAATGAGAAAGAATATTTTGTAGATATGTTATTTTTTCATCGGGATTTAAAATCGCTTGTGGCTATTGAATTAAAGATAGGCGAATTTCAACCCGAATATATTGGTAAAATGAATTTTTATTTAACCTTGCTAGATAAATTTGAACGAAAGCCAGACGAAAACCAACCTATTGGAATTATTTTGTGTGCCGATAAAAATCATTTGGATGTAGAAATTGCTTTGCAAGACATCAATAAACCTATTGGAGTGGCAGAATATCAATTGTTGTTACCTAAAAATCAATTGGAAGATTTAATTAAAAAAGAGTTGGAATGATGGTTTATATAAATCCAAAAAATATTTTTAAACAAGGGTATTTAATATCCGAAAATAAAGGAAGATGGACAACTTACCACCTAAATTCTGAAGGCTCTGAATACTTTGAGAATAGAAAAATTTCATTGGTGGACACCTCAAGCAACTTAGTGGACACCTCGGTGAATAAGGTGGACAGTTCCACAAACATAGTGGACACTATTAAAAGTGGAAATAAAGAACGTTTAAAGAAAACGGATTTACACCTACAAATAATGGAAGTATGTAAGGACGAATTTAAATCAATTGATGTGATCTCAAAAACAATTATTAAAGATGTTAAGTATCTCAAAAACAAAATAATACCCGAGCTTGTTAAAAGTGGTAAATTAGAAAGATTATATCCAAATATAAACCATCCAAACCAAGCATATAAATCAAACTTATAATATAATTCACTCTAATTAGTGAAGCAATAACACCAATTTATATTGAGTAAAAGTTGCGATATAATCAATAAAATGCTCAATATAAATTAAAATAAGAGTACAAGTAAATTAGAACGATGGCAAACAATTTCATAACCAATAATAAAACCAATAAATCGCTTAAAGGCAGGTTAAATACATTAATCGGAATTAGTGACGAACTTAAATTTCTAGTAGGTTTCTTTTATTTTTCAGGTTGGCAAGAACTCTTTGAAAATCTTAAAAAGAATGATAAACTAACACTAAAGTTATTGGTTGGGCTACAAGTAGATCAAATTCTAAATAAAATTGTAGAACACGGTAGTCAGGAAGAAGAGCAATCACAAGACGACCAGTTCAACCAGTTTATGACTTCAATGGGCAATGCAATTAACAACGAAGAAATGGACACAGAAACGTTCTACAACCAAGTAGAATTCTTTTTGCAAATGCTAAACGAGAAACGATTAATCATTCGAAAAACCGAAAATTCAAACCACGCCAAATTATACCTATTCCGATTAAACGAAGAACAGGCAGAAATACAAGCAATGTCTGGTCAATTTATTACAGGAAGTAGTAATTTAACGCGTGCCGGTCTATCAGGTCAAGAAGAATTTAATGTCGAGATAAAAGATTATGGTTTTACCGAAGCAGAAACATATTTTGATGAACTTTGGGAACGAGCAATTCCTATTTCAGAAATCGAGCATAGAAAAGAGTTTCTTATTCAATTCATTCAGCACAAATCACAAGCAGCTTCAGTAACACCTTTTGAGGCTTATGTTTTAATACTAAAAACCTATCTAGACTTACAGCAACAAAAACAAATAAAACCCGAAGTAGAAAATCTACTGGAGGAAATTGGATATAAAAAATACAGTTATCAAACAGATGCAGTTAATCAAGCATTATCAATAATCGAGGAATACAACGGGGTTATTATTGCCGATGTGGTAGGTTTGGGAAAATCAGTAATTGCTTCATTAATCGCTAAAAATTTAGGTAAAAGAGGAATGGTTATTTGTCCTCCGGGATTAATAGGCGACAAAACATACAGTTCAGGCTGGTGGGGATATATTAATGATTTTAAGTTATACGATTGGGAGGTAGAAAGTCGTGGCAAGTTAGAAGATTTAGCAGATACTATTCAAACCAAAGGAATTGAAGTAGTAATTGTCGATGAAGCTCATTATTTCAGAAATCAAGACACTGCCGATTACGAAGCACTATTAACTATCTGTAGAGACAGAACCGTTATTTTATTAACGGCTACGCCTTTTAATAATTCTCCTGCGGATATATTTTCATTGTTGAAATTATTTATTGTTCCAGGAAAGTCTGGGATTACTATTGATGACAATTTAGAAGGATTATTTCGTGGATTTAATTACAAATACAAAAGACTTTCAGACATCATTAAAAATTGGAATTCTAATAAACCGCAAAAGAGACAAAAGGCGGAAGCACTTTATGTGACAATGCTAAACAAGGAATTGCCAGTTGATATTAATATCGTTCGATACGAAACCAAAGTGTTAGCCAATCAAATCAAAAATATTATTTCATCAGTAGTAATCCGTAGAAACCGATTAGATTTAAAAGAAGATTACATATATAAAGCTGAAGTGGGTGATTTATCGAAAGTTAAAGACCCAGTAGAATTATTTTATCATTTAGCACACGAACAAAACACATTTTACGACAGAATTCTAAACGAATATTTTAAAGAAAACGGAAGGTTCAAAGGAGCAATCTACCAGCCATTCAGTTATGAAAAAATAGTTGATGAAGAAAAATTGGACGAACAAGGAAACAGACAATTCCAACAACAACAAAACTTATTTGATTTTATGAGACGTTTATTAGTAAAACGTTTCGAAAGCTCTTTTGGGGCTTTCAGCCAATCCATCGACAGATTTTTACAAGTTCATATTGTAGTCAGAGATTTTATTGAAAAATCAAACGGTAAATACATATTAGACAGAGGATTGATTGACAAAATAAAAATGTATGATGAAGATGACATTGATAGAGTTTTAAGCGAATATTCAAAAGACTTATTAAATAAAAAAGTACCTAAAAACAATACAGTTTATAATGTAAATGATTTTCAAAGAAGAACAGATTTTTTGGCAGATATAGAAAGCGATATAGTGGTGTTTCAGGAAATACAAGACCAATTAAAAGAATTGAAAATTGTAGATAATGATCCAAAAAGAGAACGTATTGCCGATGAAATAAAATCCATTCTAGCGGCTAACAAAAACAGAAAAGTGATACTGTTTTCAGAATATGTCGATACTATTAAATATTTGGAGCCCTATTTTCGTGAGAAATTTGGAATTCGATTAATCGTTTGTGATGGTAAGGTTTCAAAAGAATTGGCTAAAAATCTTAATACAGATTACAATGCACAATACAAAGGAACACAAACCAATCACTTTGATGTTCTACTGACCAGTGATAAGCTTTCTGAGGGTTTCAATTTAAACCGAGCAGGTGTTATTGTCAATTATGATATTCCTTGGAACCCAACAAGGGTTATTCAAAGAGTAGGTCGTATAAATCGTATTGGAGCAAAGGTATTCGATGAATTATTTATTTATAACTTCTTCCCATCAGAGATAGGAGCCGACATTGTAAAATCAAGAGAAATTGCTGCCCAAAAAATGTTCTTAATTCATAGTTCGTTAGGTGAAGATGCTAAAATGTTTGATGAAGAAGAAGAGCCAACAGCATCAGGACTTTACAACAAACTAAATCAAAATCCAGATGAAGGTGGTGAAGTTAATACTTCAACACACATCAGAAATACGTTCAAAGACATCGAAGAGAAATATCCAGAGGTTATTAAAAAGATTAGCAATTTACCAACAAGAGTAAAAACTGCTAAAGTATTTGATAAATACCAACTCAGTGTATTGCGAAAAAAAGGATTAAGTCTATTTGCTCAAATTATAGAAAAAGAAGAAGACGTGCATACTAACATCAAAGAAGTAACATTTGAAGAATTATTGGCTAATACACAATGTGAATTTGAAGAAAACAAATTACCGCTTTCAAAAGACTTTTGGAATAATTATTCAACTATAAAAACTTTCAAACCTAATTATAAAACTGGAAGAAGTGATATTGCACTGGAAGCAAAAGCATTAGAAAACCTAAAAGTATATTTAAAAGTGCTTGCAGGAAATGAAGAAAGTTTAGCCAATTTCGTAAAAATGCTCATAAAAGATTTAAAAAAGTATCATACACTATCAGTAAGAACACTGGGGCGATTAGGAAGAAAATCGATTGATACCAAGTCAAGTGAAAAAGAAATCAAAGCATTGACAAACGAGATTAATTGGGTTAGAAATCATTTTGGTGATGACTATTTAGATAGAATTCTAAAACGAGTAGACAATCAGAAAAATGAAGTTATTATTGCAGTAGAAAATATTAAAAAATGCTCCACCTCCTCAAAGCTCTAATAAGCGTAAAACAAAAACCCAAACACCAAATCACCGACTTGGTAACACATCGGCAATGGGTAAAGCCTTGGCATATTGATATTTATATGCACGTGAATAATGCTAAGTATTTGAATTATTTTGAATTGGCCCGATGGAATTTTTCTAACAAAACAGGCTTAACCAAATATTTACTCAAGCATCAATTAAAATTTATTATCGTAGGGGCCGAATTGGCCTATGTGAAAGATTTGGTGTGGTTTCAAAAATTTAATATCCAAACCAAATTGGTGGGGCATGATGAAAAATATGTTTACTTTGAGCAAACCTTGTATGCCAAAAACAAATTGGTGAATCATGCGTTGTTTAAAGTGATATTTTTGAAGCAAAACAAAAAAATTACACCCCAAGATTTGTTCTACATTTTAGGTATAACAAACTTAAATAATAAGTTACCTGATGCTTTTGCGTTGTGGCAAAAAGTGAACGAACATAAAAAAATGAATCTTTAAAACATCAAAACTAACTACTATCGACCAACTTTTCTACATACAGTCCCCTAAAATGTTTCACAAACTGGCCCTTAAAACCTTTAGGCATCAGTTTGAGTACAACCCTGTTTATCAACAATTTTGCAAACTGCTCAACAAAACACCAGACAATGTAAAAACCCTCGAAGACATTCCTTTTTTGCCTATTAGTTTTTTTAAAGAGCAAGCCATTTTAACTGGTGATGAAGCCTTCGAAAAAATATTTTGCAGCAGTGGCACCACCGGGCAAATGACGAGCAAACACTTTGTAAAAGATTTAAGTTTATATGAACAAAGTTTTAGATTAGGGTTTCAAACATTTTATGGCAATCCTTCAGATTATTGCATTTTGGCTTTATTACCCACTTATTTAGAAAGAGAAGACTCCTCTTTAGTCTATATGTTCCAGCATTTAATTGAGCAATCAGAACACCCAGACAGCGGTTTTTATTTGAATAATTATGCTGATTTAGCAGAAAAACTTAAAACATTAGAAACAAAGCAACAACCCACCATTTTAATTGGGGTGAGCTTTGCGTTGTGCGATTTGGTTGAACAATTTAACCTCAAACTTCAGCATACTATTGTGATGGAAACAGGTGGTATGAAAGGCAAAAGACCCGAAATGACAAAGCCAGAATTACACCAAAAACTTAAAGCAGGCTTTGGGGTCAACAGCATACATTCAGAGTATGGCATGACGGAGCTCCTGAGCCAAGCATATTCTTTTGGAGACAATATTTTTGAAACGCCTCCTTGGATGAAGGTTATGATTAGAGATTTACACGACCCGCTGACTATTGTTAATGCTCGTAAAACAGGGGGTATTAATGTGATTGATTTGGCCAATCAGCATTCTTGTGCATTCATTGCCACCGAAGATTTAGGCAAAACCGATGAAAACGAACGTTTTGAAGTTTTAGGCAGAGTGCATGCCTCAGATGTGCGAGGGTGTAATTTAATGATCCAGTAAGGCTTCGTTGGGATCCCAAAAATGATTTTTAAAGTTTACAATTTGGTTGTCTTTTACTTTGATGCCTTCGTTTTCTAAAAGTTGTTGCATCAAATTAATGCCCTGAAAGTGATGTTTGCCCGTTAATAACCCATTTCTATTAACTACCCGATGGGCTGGCACATCTTCAAATTGATGTGATGCATTCATGGCATAACCTACCATCCTAGCCGATTTGGCAGCTCCTATAAACTTTGCAATGGCTCCATAAGAGGTTACTTTGCCGTATGGAATGAGCCTAACCACTTGATAAACTTTCTCAAAAAACGAAGGTTCAGTCATGTGTAGTGTTGTGAGTTAAGATAATTAGAATTAAATTCTGAGGTCTAAAAAAAATGTTTTATGAGTCCTATAAAGGCAACTACAAATGTGATAAAACCAATGGTTAAATTAAAGTGCTTAAGCAAATATGATTTTTTATTCACGTAGTTGATGTAGATAACAAATACCGAAAAAGCAGCCAATGCACTGCCCAAGGCAAACATTAAAATATAATTTTGAAAAAACGAAAACCATCCATAACTAGCCAAAGTAATGCTGATGATGATGTAGTAAGGAATTGGAAACAAATTGAATGCAGACAACATCAAGCCAGTAAAAAAACTATTCTTCTTGCTTTTAAGTTTTATTTCGGTATTGTGGTTTGAATTTTTTTTAACAAAATGAGAAATAAAAAAATAGAGGGCCAAAATTAAGAAGATAAAAACGGCTATGTCTTGAATGGCCTCCATAACATCTGTGCGTTTTACTAAAAATCGACTAAATAAAACCGACAAATAAGTTTGAATAAACACCACCAAAGACGCTCCGAAAGAAAACCATAAAGCCCGGTTGAAGTTGTTTTTATGAGCAATTTTTACGGCTGTCATGTTTAATAAGCCAGGAGGCAAAGTGCCTACAAAAGCCGATAAATACCCAAAAAATAAAACTTGAAATATCATTTGGTAAAAATAACTAATCTATTAAAATAGAGGCTATTATTTTCAATTTTTTAGATTTAGAAAATTCAGCAGGGTTACAACCCAAGGCTCCTTCTGGAATTTCAGTATTTAATGCCTTGTAATAATCTACCCAAACTGGAAAGAAATCATCAGAATTTGGTTGTTTAAACGTCATGGGAGCCAATTGAAAAAAAGGTTTCTGATAGGCAAATTCAAAAGCTTCATAAATAAGTTCAGAACAATAATATTTTTGATTATTTAGTAAAAATTCATCGTCATAAGGCATACCAATTTTACTATTAGCAAACGCTAAAACATCTGTAATCCGTTTTTTATATTTTGGTTTTACTCGGGCAACTATCACTTCAGAAGAAGCATTTTTGATAAAAGCCTCTAAGCTAACTTTGCGAACCTCAGTTCCTGCAGCCTCAATAACCATGATACTGTCATTTTTAATTTCAACCAACCCAAGGTGGCTGATATTTTTGTTGTTTATACCAGATGTCACGGCATGTATGGCTTCGCACAACGGGCCACAATTCATTTCAATAAACAACAAATCGCCTGATTTTAAGGTTGTAAAGTCTTGACCCATTATTGATGAGCATAAAAGAAAACCTCCTAAAAGTTTAACGTATTTTAACCACATCTATAAAATCATTAATAGGATAGGCATTGCTGACATCATAGGCTCCAATCTTTGTTCGTCTTAAAGCCGAAAGATGTGCTCCGCTTTGCAAGGCAAGGCCAAAATCAAAGGCTATAGAGCGGATATAGGTGCCTTTGCTGCATACTATCCTAAAATCTACCAAGGTGTTTTGACTGTTGGTAATTTCAAATTCATAAATAGTCACTGGTCTGGCATCAATAACCACAGTTTCGTTGTTACGAGCATGCTCATATAAGCGTTTGCCGTCTTTTTTGATAGCTGAAAACA
>DAIRDG010000020.1:0-28053 GCA_036796275.1 Flavobacterium sp. | reverse complement strand
TTGTTACGAGCATGCTCATATAAGCGTTTGCCGTCTTTTTTGATAGCTGAAAACACCGGTGGTTTTTGCATGATGACACCAAGAAAGCCCTCTGCTGTTTTTTTTATGAGTTCTTCAGTAATATGAGAGGTATCAAAAGTAGCGTCTATTGGAGTTTCTAAATCATAGGAAGGCGTGGTGGCTCCTAAAGTAAAAGTGCCTGTATATTCTTTTGGTAAATCTTGATATTCGCTGATTTTTTTGGTGCTTTTGCCTGTACAAATAATCAATAATCCAGTAGCCAAGGGGTCTAAAGTTCCCGCATGCCCAATTTTAATTTTTTTGAGCAGTGGGTCTATACTTTTTAGAGCATATTTAATTTTATTCACTGCCTGAAAAGATGACCAAGTGAGCGGTTTATCAATCAATAGCGTTTTGCCCTCTAAAAATTCTTGAGCTTGCATTAAATAATGGTGAGTTTTTGGATAAAAAAATGAATAATTAAGATAGTACAACCCACAATAATTCGGTAATAACCAAAAATTTTGAATCCGTTTTTACTCAAATAATCAATAAATGTTTTAATGGCCAATAGGGCAACTATAAAACCTATCACGTTACCAATAATCAAAAAATTAATTTTATCTTGATTTAATTCAATGCCAAGTTTATAAAAATCATACGACTTTTTTACGGTAGCCCCCAACATGGTTGGGATAGCTAAAAAAAATGAAAATTCTGCAGCAGTTGTTCTGCTTAGTTTTTGAGTCATCCCCCCTACAATACTAGCACCACTTCTAGACACCCCCGGAATCATGGCCAAACATTGGAAAAAACCAATCTTCAGGGCGGTTGAATAAGATATGTTGGTTTCTTTACCATCTGCAAACCAATCATCTACTTTAAGCAATAATAAACCCCCAATAATCAATGAAACGGCTACCGTAATGGGATTCTCTAGCAAATTGTCTATTTTGTCTGACAACAATAATCCTAACACCACGGCTGGTAAAAAAGCCACAAAGAGTTTGTAGTAAAAATCTATGGTTTGAAAAAAACGTTTAAAATACAATACAATCACAGACATGATGGTGCCTAATTGAATGACTATGGTAAAAAGTTTTGTAAAATCTTCGTGAGCAATGCCAAAAAAAGAGGAGGCTATAATCATATGCCCAGTTGACGATACAGGCAAAAATTCTGTTAACCCTTCAATAATAGCTAAAATAATGGCTTCTAAATAATTCATGCCTTAATTTTCTTTTGATAAAAGATGGCATAAAACACAACTCCAAAACCAACTAAAATGGTAAGTGGTGCCAATCTAATGCGTCTGAAATTAAAAATGGCTTCCGAAAAAACATTAGGATCATCAGACCCTCCGCCCCACATCAAAATAAAGCCTAACGCAATGATTCCGAGACCTATGAGTAAAAATTTATAATTGTGTTTGTCAAACAGCAATACAGGTTTGTTTGAGGTGGCATCGTTATTTTTTTTCATTTTTTTGAAGTCTAAAATTTAGATATGAATGTTTTAATATAAATCGTCTGTTTTAAGATTTAGGTATTTTTGAGTGGCCAAAAAAGTGCTAAACCATGATATAAAAATACCCACTAAAACTATAGCAATCAAAACCAAGATAATTTCTGATTGATTTTGAAATATGTTGAAGTCTGGGTAAGCGTTATCTAAATAAAAAATTAAGGCTAAAATGCCACTCACAGCAATTATGGCACTAAGCAAACCCAATTTGATGTTACGCCACACAAAAGGTCTTCTGATAAAAGATTTGGTAGCCCCAACCATCTGCATGGTTTTGATGATAAATCGGTTGGCATAGATAGACAAACGCATAGAACTGTTTATTAATAAAATGGCAATAATTGTAAAAACTCCGGCCAAAATTAATAACCAAAACGTAATTTTTTGAATGTTTTCGTGCACTAAATTAATCAATGTTTTGTCATAAAAAACATCCGAAACAAACGGAAAGTTTTTGAGTTCTTTTTCAATTTTTAGCAAACTGTCTTGTTGCACATAGTCTGATTTTAATTCTAAATCGAACGAATCTTGTAGGGGATTGAATCCCAAAAAGTTTATAAAATCTTCTCCAACCACTTCTATGTGTTTGGCGGCAGCAGAATCTTTTGACACAAATTGATGTGATTTGATGTATTTCTTTTGACTTAAATAATACGAAAATTCTTTGGTATTGGCTTCTGAAGTGTTTTCTGAAAGAAAAATAGTTATGGGTACTTGCACTTTCATTTTTACCGATAATTGTTGAGATTGTATTAAAAAAATACCCACAACACCTAATAAAAACAGAACCAAGCTCACACTTAAAACCACAGAAAAATAGGAGCTTATGAGTCGTCTTTTCTGAAATTTTTCGAAAGAATTTGACATATTATTTATTTGATAACAAAAGTATAAAACTATTTTTGTTATTCAATTATTGCTTAGGTTTATTTTGATTTTAATATTTAATCAAAATTTTTCATGCCTCTTGAAATCACAATTCGTTGAATTTCAGAGGTCCCTTCATAAATTTGGGTTATTTTAGCGTCTCGCATCATTCTTTCTACGTGATATTCTGCTACATAACCATTGCCCCCATGAATTTGAACGGCTTCTGTGGTTACTTCCATAGCCACTTCAGAAGCATATAATTTTGCCATGGCTCCAGAGATGGCAATATCTAAACCAGCATCTCTCTCGCTTGCAGCTTTCATGACCAATAATTTTGCTGCCGTAATTTTAGTATACATATCGGCCAATTTAAATGCAATGGCCTGATGCTTGATGATTTCTTTACCAAATGCCTTGCGTTCGTTGGCATATTTAAGTGCTGTTTCGTAAGCACCTATGGCAATGCCAAGGGCTTGTGAGGCAATACCTATTCTTCCTCCATTTAGTACGTTCATGGCAAAACTAAAGCCAAAACCGTCCTCTCCGATTCGGTTTTCTTTAGGCACTTTTACATCGGTGAACATGAGCGTGTGGGTATCACTCCCTCTAATGCCCATTTTCTTTTCTTTAGGCCCAATCTGAAAACCTGGCCAATTTTTTTCTACAATCAGGGCATTAATGCCTTTGTGGCCTTTTTCTTTATCCGTTTGAGCCATCACCAAATAATAATCGGCAGAACCGCCATTGGTTATCCAGTTTTTGGTGCCGTTTAGTAGATAATAATCACCCATGTCTATGGCTGTGGTTTTTTGTGACGTAGCATCACTACCTGCTTCGGGTTCAGACAAGCAAAAAGCACCAAGTTTATCGCCTTTGGCTAAGGGTGTAAGATATTTTTGTTTTTGAAATTCGTTGGCATATTTTTCTAAGCCTGCACAAACTAATGAATTATTAACCGACATGATCACTGCAGAAGAGGCATCAATTTTTGAAATTTCTGTAAGTGCTAAACAATAGGAAATGCTATCTAATCCGGCTCCGCCATATTTGGGATCTACCATCATGCCCATAAATCCTAAATCAGCCATCATTTTTACTTGCTCTGTAGGAAACTTAGAGTATTCGTCTCTTTCAATAACACCAGGTAAAAGCTCGTTTTGAGCAAAGTCTCTGGCTGCTTGTTGAATCATTTTGTGTTCTTCGGTAAAATTAAAATCCATGGTTTATGACGGTTAATTAAATTATTCTTAATTTTGACCTCAAAAGTAAATGATATTTACAATTTTTTCAAATTAATTAATGATTTTTTTAAAGATGTTTAAAAGTCAATATCATTTGTTGGGAATCATGTCTGGCACCTCGTTAGATGGGGTTGATATGGCTTATGTTACTTTTAATCAAATCGACGGAAAATGGCAGTTTATCATTAAGATTGCAGAGACCATCCCTTATCCTAAAAAATGGCATCAAACGCTTGATGAGGCTATCAAATATAACGATTTACAACTCAAAGAACTCAATCAGAAATACACAGATTATTTAGGTAATTTAATTAATTTATTTATTCAAAAAAACAAACTCAATCAGTTAGATGCCATTTGCAGTCACGGGCACACCATCAAACATCAGCCACAAGATGGCTTCACTTTGCAAATTGGCAATTTACCCCATTTGGCTAAAAAAACTCAACAACTTATTGTTTGTGATTTTAGAGTACAAGACGTAATGCTAGGCGGTCAGGGTGCTCCTTTAGTACCGATTGGGGATCATTTACTTTTTCCTGAATATGATTATTGTTTGAATTTGGGGGGGTTTTGTAATGTATCTTTTCAGGAAAACAACACCAGAATTGCCTATGATATTTGTCCGGCAAATACTGTTTTAAACTTTTATGCCCAAAAATTGGGGCATCCTTTTGATGTGGGTGGAGAAATAGCCAGCAACGGAAAATTAAACCTCAACCTGTTTGACGCATTAAACAAGCTTGATTTTTACACATCTTCCTATCCAAAATCTTTGGGAGTTGAGTTTTTACATCAAAACATCTTTCCAATCATAGAATCTTATCCCATTGCAATTGAGGATGTTTTAAATACGTTTGTAGAACATATTGCCTTTCAGATTAGCCAAGAAATTTCAAAACCGCAAGCAAAAGTGCTCATTACAGGAGGCGGGGCCTATCATGCGTTTTTAATCAAAAGAATAAGACATTACCGTGAAGATGTGAAATTCATCATTCCGGAAGATAAGCTGATACAATACAAAGAAGCTTTAATTTTTGCCTTCTTAGGGTTGCTAAAATTAAGAGACGAGGTAAATGTACTTAGCAGTGTTACCGGAGCAAAACATGACCATTCATCTGGAGAAATTTATTATCCTTAATTTTCGTTTTAAAAACAAAACACATCAGAATTAAAAAAATGTTATAACAATAGTATCTCTAAATAATTAATTACTTTTGCATTACTTTTAATTTTTCACATTACAGCAATTTGCATGAAAGAATTACTCAAAAAATTTGAAAATAAATCACCCGAAATAGTTTTTCATTGGAATGACCCTTACACTGAAGCAGAGGGATGGACAGTCATCAACTCGCTAAGAGGTGGTGCAGCTGGCGGAGGCACTAGAATGCGGTTAGGATTAGACAAAAATGAAGTGCTATCTTTGGCCAAAACCATGGAGGTAAAATTCACCGTATCTGGCCCAGCGATTGGTGGAGCCAAATCTGGTATTAATTTTGACCCTAACGACCCCAGAAAAAAAGAAGTTTTACAGCGTTGGTACCAAGCGGTGTCTCCCCTACTCAAAAATTATTATGGCACAGGAGGCGACTTGAATGTTGATGAAATACATGAAGTGATTCCTATCACAGAAGAATGTGGGGTTTGGCATCCGCAAGAAGGTGTTTTTAATGGGTATTTTAAACCCACAGAAGCCGATAAAATTAATCGTATCGGGCAGTTAAGACAAGGAGTAATTAAAGTGATAGAAAACATTAACTATTCACCAGACGTTAACAGAAAATATACCATTGCAGACATGATTACTGGCTTTGGAGTGGCAGAAGCTGTTAAACATTTTTATGACATCTATGGTGGTAATGTGGTTGGCAAACGAGCCATCGTGCAAGGTTTTGGCAATGTGGGCTCAGCTGCTGCCTATTACTTAACCAAAATGGGAGCTAACGTAGTTGGTATTATAGACCGGTCTGGAGGCATCATCAATCAGAATGGCTTTTCTTTAGAAGAAATGACTGCCTTGTTTTTAAATAAAAATGGGAATCAGTTAGTTGCAGATAATATGTTGTCCTTTGAAGCAATTAATGAAACTATCTGGAAACTTGAAGCTGAAATTTTTGCACCATGTGCAGCATCACGATTAGTGACCCAAACTCAGATAGACCAAATGATTAACTCAGGTTTAGAAGTTATTTCATCAGGAGCCAATGTGCCCTTTGCAGACAAAGAAATTTTCTTTGGCCCCATCATGGAAGCTATCGATCAAAAAGTGAGTGTTATCCCAGATTTTATTGCCAATTGTGGTATGGCAAGGGTGTTTGCCTATTTTATGGAACGCAAAGTTTTGATGACAGACGAGGCTATTTTTGAAGACACTTCAAACACCATTAAAAAAAGTATAGAAAAAATTTATCAAAAAAATAATTCTAAACTTAACATCAGCTCAACGGCTTTTGAAATTGCTCTTAAACAGCTAATTTAATTTATATGGAACTTCTTGTTATTTTATTTTTTATTGTTGGTTATGGTGTAATCACCTTTGAGCACCCACTAAAACTTGACAAAACCGTACCTGCCCTGCTCATGGCTACCCTCATGTGGTCTGTACTGGCCATTGGGTTTCAATCTGGGGCCTTGTCTATAGTAGATTATAAAGATGTGCTGTTTAGCAACATTGATGTTTTAGATGATCAACAATTATATGCCAATAAAACGGGTTTTAACAACATGTTACTGCATCATTTAGGCAAAACCGCCGAAATTATTATTTTCTTGATTGGTGCCATGACTATTGTAGAAATCATAGACTTACACAAGGGGTTTGACATCTTAAAGTCTATTGTAAAAACCAACAGCAAAAGAAGATTGTTATGGTTAGTTGGGATTTTAGCATTTGTTTTATCTGCTATTATTGACAACTTAACGGCAACCATTATTTTAATTACTTTGGTGCGTAAAATTGTTGAAAGACGAAAACTTCGCATTTGGTTTGTTGCCTTGATTGTGATTGCCGCCAATGCCGGTGGGGCCTGGTCACCCATTGGAGACGTAACCACTACCATGCTGTGGATAAACCGAAAAGTAACAGCCTTTGGTTTGGCAGAATATGTAATCATCCCATCGCTAGTTTGTTTTATCATACCGTTTTGGATAGCCTCTTATATGAAAGTCTTTCAAGGAAAAATTAGATTTGATGGTGAAGTAGACTTGGTGCAAGACCGCTTGCTTAGCAGTACTAAAATGTTATACACCGGCTTAGGTGCCATTGTTTTTGTGCCAATTTTTAAAGCCCTCACAGATTTGCCACCTTATCTGGGCATCATGTTTGGTTTGGGTGTGGTCTGGTTGATTTCGGAATATATAAAACCTGTTGAAGACGCTGATAACCCCATTGTAAAAGAAAAATATTCAACCCATAAGGCTTTGTCTAAAGTAGAATTTTCTAGCATACTATTTTTTATGGGAATATTAATGGCCGTAGGTGCTCTAGAAAGCATGGTGATTGGAGACACTGGTGTTGGCACCTTGCGTTTGGCTGCTGAAGTTATCAATGACAATGTGCCTAATATGGATGTTGTGATCATTGCCTTAGGGGCAATTTCATCTATTTTTGATAACGTGCCTTTGGTGGCTGCCTCTATGGGCATGTTCGATTGGGAACGCGATTCTGTGTTTTGGCATTTTATAGCCTACAGTGCCGGTACTGGTGGAAGTTTATTAATAATTGGCTCGGCTGCAGGTGTGGCTGCCATGGGGATGGAAAAAATAGACTTTATTTGGTATCTTAAGAGGGTTAGCTTTTTAGCACTAGCAGGATTTTTGGCTGGTTGTTCAATTTTTTTGGTGATTGAACATTTTATTCGTTAACAATTTTATATTTATAATTACGTTTTATTAAAAACTACAACAATGCAAACTGAAGACCTTATAACTAACAATGATTCAAACTTAATTGATGAATTACCTGTAGAAAAAACACTTTCAGTATGGGAACTCATCACCAGCGGAGGAACAGGTGGAAAACTTATCATGCTAACTTTGGCTATCCTTTTATTTGTGGCAATCTATTTGTATATTGAGAGGTTATTAACCATTTCAAAAGCCTCAAAAGTTGATGCAAATTTTATGAATAACATCAAATTAAACATCACACAAGGCAAATTAGACGCCGCTCGCATGTTATGTGCTCAAACCAATTCACCTGTTTCTAATCTTATTAACAAAGGTATTTCAAGAATCGGCAAACCCCTAGAAGACATTAACACTGCTATTGAAAATGCAGGAAAACTCGAGATTTATAAATTAGAAAAAAACGTGTCTACCCTGGCTACTATAGCTGGTGCTGCACCAATGATTGGATTTTTAGGTACCGTGATTGGTATGATTTTAGCATTTCATAAAATGGCCTCTGGAGGCGGACAAATAGAAGTTGGTGCATTGTCTGAAGGTATTTATACCGCCATGACCACCACCGTAGCAGGACTGGTAGTGGGCATTATAGCCTACATTGCCTATAATCATTTGGTGGTAAAAACAGATAAAGTAGTGCATCAAATGGAAGCCAATGCTACTGACTTTTTAGATTTATTAAACGAACCAACCTAAAAAGTAAACACCATATGAAAATTAGAGGTAGAAACAAAGTATCACCAGAATTTAGCATGTCTTCTATGACAGACATCGTTTTTTTATTGTTGATATTTTTTATGCTAACATCTACTTTGGTCACAACCAATGCCATAGATCTCGTATTGCCAAAAGCCAAGGGAAAAACAGATAGCAACAAAAGCATATCGGTATCTATCAACAAAAATCTTGAATTTTTTGTTGATAAAAAACAAGTCAGCGAAGCCAATATAGAATCTGAATTACTAGCTTTAATGGGTTCACCAGAACAAAAATCTATGATCCTAAGAGCAGAGGAAGGTGTGCCAATAGAAAAAGCCGTAAGTGTGTTAGATATTGCTTACAGAAACAACATTAAAGTTGTATTGGCCGTAAGACCCAAGTAATTTAGGATATTTTAAAAAAATTATAATGAAATTATTTGAAACACAAGAACAAAAAAAAGCCATCACTTTGGCAAGTGTTATCATGGCTATTTTGTTGTTGTTAACGTTATTTTTAGGCCTTTCATACCTAGACCCCCCACCAGAAAATGGCATAGCCATAAATTTTGGTAATACTGATATGGGTATGGGCAATGATAATTCTGAAGAGTTAACCAAAACATCTCCTCAAGCAACAAGTGCCAGCAGTGCTGCAGAAGCTAAAGAGGAGGTTTTAACCCAAGAGGTTGAAGAGGCCATCGTGATAAAAGAAAACCCTAAAAAAAAACCTACCCCTACCCCTACAGATAATCCTGAACCAAAAGACAACCCAACACCTAAACCTTCGCAAAGCACAACAGATGCCTTAAATAGTTTACTCAATGCCCAAAAGCAAGAAGGCACCACTTCAAAAAGTGATGGCACAGGCAACCAACCAGGTAATCAAGGAGATTTAGATGGTAGTAAGTATTCTACAGCTTACTTTGGCAGTGGTGGAGGCACAGGCAGCGGTAGTGGAAGATGGGGGCTCAATGGCCGATCTTTAGCAAGTTCTGGTATCGTTCAGCCAAATTGCAATGACGAAGGCACCGTGGTAGTGCAAATTACAGTTAACAAAAACGGTGTGGTTATCAGCACTCAATTCAGTGCCAGAGGATCAAATACTACTAGTAAGTGCCTAATTGATGCAGCCAGAGAAACAGCCAAAAAATACCGATGGAATCCGGATAGCAATGCTCCAGACAATCAAATAGGATTTATTGTGGTTAACTTTAAAAACAGAGAATAAGGTTTATGCCATCTTATCAAGAAACTGTTGAGTGGATTTTTAAGCAATTACCCTTCTATCAAAATGTAGGGGCTAGTGCATACAAGGCAAATTTAGACAACACACATCGTTTGATGGCTCATTTAAATCATCCTGAAACAAAGTTTAAATCAATTCATGTGGGTGGCACCAACGGTAAAGGTTCAACCTCATCTTTATTGGCCTCTATATTTTCAGAAGCAGGATATAAAGTAGGCTTATTTACCTCGCCTCATCTTAAAGACTACCGCGAACGCATCAGAATAAACGGGGAAATGATTTCGGAAGAAGCCGTAGTGAATTTTATTGAAACAAACCAATCTTTTTTTAAAACACATTCGCTTAGTTTTTTTGAAATGACCGTTGGCTTGGCCTTTGATTATTTTGTAAATGAAAGCGTAGACATTGCCATCATAGAAGTTGGACTTGGTGGTAGACTAGACAGCACTAATGTTATTATGCCAGAATTATCTGTTATCACCAATATTGGGTTAGATCATACATCCATTTTAGGAGAAACGCATGAAAAAATTGCTTATGAAAAAGCAGGTATCATCAAAAAAAATTCGCCTGTTGTGATTGGTGAATTTAGACAAGATACCTTTCAAGTCTTTAAAAATATTGCTCAAAAACAAAATGCTACTCTTCATAAAGCATTTGAATTAGAAGATGTTGTATTGGAATCACCTCTTATTGGAAATTATCAAAAACACAATTTTAAAACCGCTCTTAAAACCATAGATTTAATAAACCAAATGGGTAATTTTCATGTGCCTGAATCTTGTATTAAACAAGGATTTAAAAACGTGATAAAAAATACTGGTTTAATGGGAAGATGGCAAATACTTCAACAAAAGCCAATGATTGTTTGCGATACAGCTCACAATTTTGAAGGTTTAAAAGCGGTCTTAGCACAAATAAATAATCATGAATTTGAAGACTTACATATGGTTTTAGGGTTTGTGAACGATAAAAATCTTGATGAAATCATAAATATACTCCCTAGTAAAGCCATTTATTACATTGCTAAACCAGATGTTGTAAGGGGGTTAAAAGTAGAAATACTAAAAGATCTATTAATAAAAAAACACCTCACAGTAAACTGTTATAAGTCTGTTTCACAAGCTTTTGAAGCAGCAAAAAAACAAATTAAAACTAATGATTTTTTGTATGTGGGTGGCAGCACATTTGTGGTTGCTGAAATAATTTGATTTTTTTGAAAAGAAATGTTGTAAATTAAAAAATCTGTTTTATATTTGCACACGCATTAGAGCGATTAGCTCAGCTGGTCCAGAGCATCCCGATTTATTGGGAGGGCTAGAGTAGCGAAAAAACATATTGGGGCGATTAGCTCAGCTGGTTCAGAGCACCTCGTTTACACCGAGGGGGTCGGGGGTTCGAACCCCTCATCGCCCACCAAACTTCAACTTAGGTTGGAGTTTTTTTTTGGTTCATTAACTCAGTTGGTTCAGAGTGCTACCTTGACAGGGTAGAAGTCACTGGTTCGAATCCAGTATGAACCACAAAAATTCAGCTTATCTTTTAGATTAATGGAATTTTTTGTGTACATCTTATTTAGCCAAACCAAAAACAAATTCTATATTGGTTTTACCTCAAATTTAGAAGAACGACTCAAAAGGCACAACCAAAAAAGTAAGGGATTTACGGGGTCAATTAATGATTGGAATCTAGTATATGTTGAAACTTTTTTGACCAAAGAAGAAGCTATGAAAAGAGAAAAACAAATTAAATCTTGGAAAAGCAAAACCAAAATTATTGAATTAATCAAAAATCAATAGCTGGTTCAGAGCATCCCGATGAGGTAACGAATCGGGAGGGCATTCCGAAAATCGGAACAGGGTGGGTTCGAACCCCTTGCCGATAAATTGGCACAGGCAATCGCCCACAAAACTTCAACTTAGGTTGAAGTTTTTTTTTGGTTCATTAACCCAAAATATTTTTTTGGATTATATCGAATTACAGCTACCCAAAGGGTGAAATTTTTGATTTAAACTTCATTCAGTGAAATGAACTTTCGGCTATCAAAAAACTATAAGTAGAGCACGAAACTCTGCCTTTTGATTTGTTGCTACTTTAAGCAATTATTATGAAATCATTCTAAAATTTACACCACCCATTCCGTCTTCTTCAGCTTCAATAAATGTCAAATTTAAATTAATTATGTTTTCGTATTTTAAAACAACAACATGCCCATTTACATCTTTAAACTTTTTCTTATCAATCTGTTTTCTTTGTACATCTTTTACTATCAAAAAGTCTAAATTTCCTTCGGAAGCAAGTTGATAATCTACTAACATTCCATTGTAAATAAAAACTTTATTGCCAACAGAAACTAAAGCATCAACAAAAGTTATATCAACGTCTTCGACATTATCACTATAAAGTTGAATTTGTGAGCGTTCAAAATCAATGAATTTGGCAGATAAGACATAATGCCAAATATTTTTATACCTAAAAAATTCAAACTTTGAGTCAATAGATTTTTTTATGAAAAAATTTTTCAACCAATATCCAATTATGAATGAGATAATATTAATTACTAATTGAAATACTAAAATTTCTGTTTGAGTATTATAAACATGCTCTAATGACTTTTCAAAAAGATTATCATTCGATGAAACTAAACCGATTAATACTTTAATGTTATAAGAATAACCAATTATTGAAATAATAGGTAATGAAAGTAAGTATAAAATTACACTTGGAATAAAAGTGTTAACAAAAAGTTGAAAGAAATCTTTAATTGTATATTGATTTGAAAACTCTTCAGAAAAATACCCTTTTCTGAAAGAAATACCTGGAAGTAATAATACAATAATGACTAAAGCTCCTATAGCTATCTCCATTTATTCAGCTTTTGCTAAACGTATATGCTCTAAGGTATCTTCTGATAACTTAACTGTCTTTTTTTCTCCTCTTATCGAGGCTCTCACAGCAGAAGCAACTTCTTTAGAGTCTACACTATTTATTAATATTTTACCAAAAGTACTACCAACAGATACAGAAGAACCTGAAAATTTTCTAACAAATATATTTCTAGAAGCTTTTTTCAATTTATGTAAAGATTTAATATCTACGAATATAAGACAAATTTTATTGATTAACATAATTTTTATTTTTTTTAACGCTAAAGTTTTTCGTGCAGGTTACTTTAATTTACATTCATCAAACAAATAACGTTTATAAAAATCTAGCCTTTCAGCTGATTTTGCAAATCATCTTCAAGAAGATTTTCTATAACGGGGTAAATCAGTTGGTTCAGAGTGCTACCTTGACAGGGTAGAAGTCACTGGTTCGAATCCAGTATGAACCACAAAAATTCAGCTTATCTTTTAGATTAATGGAATTTTTTGTGTACATCTTATTTAGCCAAACCAAAAACAAATTCTATATTGGTTTTACCTCAAATTTAGAAGAACGACTCAAAAGGCACAACCAAAAAAGTAAGGGATTTACGGGGTCAATTAATGATTGGGAAATAGTCTATCATGAACGATTTTTAACTAAAGATAAGGCTACACAAAGAGAAAAACAAATTAAATCTTGGAAAAGCAGAAATTATAAAACAGATTGAAAATGTGTAAGATGTTCCAAATTAAAATAAATTGATCTTTATTAATTTAAAAATCAAAACTATTGTAATCTCAAAAAGCCTCCCCTACCAAAAAATAAAAACCACCACCTTCACTGGTAAAAGCATAATCTAATCGAGTCCAGATATCTTTTTTGGGAAATAACAATAATCTGAGTCCCGCTCCTGCTGCAAATTTCAAATTAGGCATTTTTAGATTATTTAAATCACTAAAAACAGTACCCGAAGAAGCAAAAACAACTGCACCAATTCTGTTGGTAAAACCTAGGGGCAAGGGCAACATGCGATATTCTACTTGGGTTGCAAGCTGATGATTGTCTCTAAACCTGCCAAAATAATAACCCCGCATCATGCTTTCACCACCCATTTGAGCCAATTGATTAAACGGTATGTTGCCAAAATTAAATTGTCCTAATAATTGAGTTGCCAAAACATTGTTTTCACCTATAGGAGTATAAAATCTAGTGTCGGAGGTAATTGATGAAAACTTAAAGGTACTCCCCCACCCCGGATTTGAATGCAAAAAAGCCAATTCTGAAAAAAAACCATCTCTCACATTCAACACATTATGCCTGTTGTCTTGCACCAAACCAATACCCAAACCTAAGTTACTTGAACCATCACTACCAAAAGGGAGTTGAAATGAGTTGTTTGAAGGATCTGGCAAAACAAAATCTACTCTCGATAAACTTTGGTAATCTATTTCTAACCCAAAAAATAAATTTTTCTTTACTTTTTTTAAAACACGTTCCTTAATTTGAACTTGAACAGCATCAACCCGTGCGGTATAATCTTTTGGGGTATTTATGCCTACACCATGATACAATAACGGAAAACTTTGAAAACGTAATCTCCCTAAAAAAAACCATTCATCTTTGTTGGTATAAATAGCATGATCTAGCCACAAACCATATTGATTTTCTAACGTAAAAAAAGTAAACCCATTTATTTCACTTAATCTGTTATTAGGATCTTTATTTACGTAATAAACGTATAAGGTACTAAAACCTATTTCCCAAGTTGTTTCTGGAGAATACCCAAAAGTGGGGTACAATATAAACTGTGATTCATCTTTTTCGCTTTGATTATTTATCATATTATCGACATACTTCTTTAAAAAGTTTTGAGCAACAAGGCTGGTAGAACCAGTTGCAAAAAACACTCCAAAAAAAATCGGTATCGAATATTGATAAATTAAAAAGCCTTTTAAACATTGCATATTTTCTAATTTTCATTAAGGCATAAAAAAATTATACCTTTTTTAAAACAATTGCCTAAACTAGATAATTTATCAACCAACTCAAAATAATAAATAATATAAAAAAAATTAAATTGAAATAGGCCTTGTTTTATTGAAATAAAAGATTTTAAAAACTTTAACTAAAATAAGTTTTGTGTTAAGTCTTGTTTATATTTGCACTAAAAATTAAATGCCAGAATCATCTAAAATAGTTATTGTTACCCCGGTGTATAATGATTGGGAAAGCTTTAGTATTTTGACTGATGAATTATTAAAAATTGATTTGTTATATCAGTTTGACATAGTGGCTGTAAATGATGGTTCGGTTGAATTGTATGACCAAAAAAAGTTTAATCAAAACAATCTTACCATCCTAAACCTAAAAGCTAATATTGGGCATCAAAGAGCAATAGCTGTTGGCTTGCAATATGTTTTTGATAATCTAAATGATTTTCAATTTGTTGTTGTAATGGATAGCGATGGCGAAGATGTTCCCAGTCAGATTCCGTTACTTATTAAAAAGGCTGAAAATTTAAAATACAAAAAAATTGTATTTGCTCAAAGAAACAAAAGAAGCGAAACAGTTGCTTTTAGGGTTGGTTATTTTTTTTACAAAAAATTGTTTAAATTTTTAACTGGTCAATCAATTAGTTTTGGAAATTTTAGTGTTATACCTAAGCAATTGTTGGTAAAAGTTGTTAATCAAAATCACTTATGGAATCATTACTCAGGCAGTATTATTTTTGCAAAAATCCCCTTTGATACGGTATTGCTCAACAGAGGTAAAAGATATAGAGGCACTTCAAAAATGAATTTTAATAGTTTGCTGCTTCATGGGCTTAGTTCTATAGCCGTATATTTTGATTATTTATCTATAAAAATTCTTAGATTAACTTTCATGGGCATTTTATTTTGCTCATTATGCATAGGTATTATTTTATTTAAAAAATTTGTAACAGAAACCGCAATACCCGGTTGGGCTTCTAGCTTATTATTAATCATTACAGGCATCATATTGCAATTATTTTCGGTAACCCTCATTGTATTGTTGATGCAATTGAGTTCGCGAAAAAACATCAATGCACCAAATAGTTCGGTCTATAAAAAATTTATTAATGATATTAAAAAAAATAAACAACCTTAAATCCTTGGTGCTGAAACATCAATGGCTTTTATTAATTTTATTACTCGGTTCATTTTTAAGGCTCTATCACATAGACTTTCAAAGTGTTTGGCTAGATGAAATTCACACCATTAATGAGGCAAACCCCAATGTAAAAATTTCTGAATTATACAATAATATATTGGCAGGTGAGCAAATGCCGCCTTTGTATTATTACTTGGTTTATTTTTTATTCAAAATTTTTGGTTATCATACGCTAGTTCTTCGCTTATTTTCTGCGGTTTTAGGGATTATTTCTTTGTATGCCATTTATAAACTTGGCAAAGTAATGTACAACCAAAAAACCGGATTAATAGCGGCTTTGCTATTGGCCGTAAACTATTTTCACCTCTATCATTCACAAGACGGAAGACCCTACGGATTATTGGTGTTGATGTCGGTTTTTGCCCTAATTTATTTTATTAGGTTAATTAAAAAACCAAACCTAAAATATGGCTTGTTGTATAGTTTGTTTTTAGGCTTAACAATTAGTACCCATTTTTTTGGATTTTTCTTAGTGTTTGCTCTAGGTGTTTTAGGATTAGTGTTTATCCTTTTTCCTTCATTTAAAATTGATAAAAATCTTTTAAAATATCTTTTCTTATCAAATATTTTGGCAATTATAATTTTTATCCCCTCTATAAAAGCATTAAAAAAAGCTTTAGAAATAAAGGAGTTTTGGATTCCGATGCCAGAAAAAAATGCTTTTGAACAAATCTTTAATGATTACTTTAACGACTCTGAATTTGTATTATTCTTCATTGGTTTATTTGGTTTGTTTTTTCTTATAAAACTTTTTAAGCAAAACAACACTCCAACCAAAGAAACTTTAATTAGCAACCCCATCATATTTTCTTTTCTAATAATTTCAATAAGTATTTTTTGTGTAATTGCTGTACCCCTCATCAGAAGCTATACTGCAGTTCCTATGATTTTAAATCGGTACTTTATTGTTTTATTACCCCTGATACTCATCTTATTTTCCTTAGGAATCAACAGCCTGAAAAATAAAATTATAGTCAATGTTTTATTAACGTTTTTTGTCTTTGTAAGCATCATAGATTTGTTTGTGGTATCAAAATATTACAGTAATCCAAAAAAAGCACAATTTAGAGAAGTTACGTCGTTTATTAAAGATAACAACCAAAACAATGACCCCATTATCAGCAAACTAAATTGGTATTTACCCTATTTTTTTCAGGAAACTAATGTCACTTACATTGATCATGATCTAGACAGTTATGCCCAATTTCTTAAAAATGACACGACTCAAATTAAACCTTTTTGGTATTTTGGCGGACATCACTTAGAATATAATTTAACTGAAGATACCAAACAGTTTATAGAAAAATATTTTTATGTAAGAGATAACTATGATGGTTTCCAGGCATGGACCAAACATTTTGATTTGATCAAAAATAAACCTCAAACTATTAATTTAAAGGATATTGAAAATCAACTATCAAATGAGATTAATATGGTGTTTAATATAGAAAAAAAAGAAATTGTAAATCAAGAACTTTCGGTGAATGGATGGGCCTACTTAGATGGTATAGACACAGACAAAATAACCACAAATATTTTATTAATTATTGATGATAACCTGCAAGATGCTAAGTTAATGAGCAAAGAAACAGTTATTAGACGAGATGTGACTGCTGCAAATGGTAAAAACAACAATTATGACTTAGCTGGCTTTTGGGCAAAATTAAACTTAGCCGGTCTACAGTACTCAAGCTTCAAAATTGCCATTTTGATTGAAGAAAAAAATAGTGATAAAAAAAAGTTATTTATCTCTGATTAGGTAACATAAAAATTAGTAATATTGCATGAATTTTAAATCAACTAAACCAAAATATAAATTTAACCTATGTTACACAAATTCAGAAATATAGCCGTACTAACTTTTGCAATAATTAGCTTAGTATCTTGTAAAAACGAAAAAAATTCAGACGAAGAAGTTAAAGAGCCTGAACTTAAAAATTTCACCATCACCGTGAATGCCATCGTGCAAGAAAAAGATGATTTCCAAATATTTTATAATGAAACCAATTCGCCAGAATTTAAGGATGATGATTCAAAAATTGTTAGTTTTGTTGGGCTACCTGAAGCTCAAAATATTGTGTTTGAATTTCCTAAATATACCAATCCTATAAACTTACGTTTTGATGTAGGGGCAAATCCGGAACAAAAACCTGTTGTAGTAAATTTTTTGAAGTTTGAATACCTTGACCGTTCTTTTGAAATTAAGGGAGCTGAATTTGGTCAATATTTTTATTCGGCAAATCAAGTAGAAATTGATGACCAAACACAAACATTCAAAATTGTTTATAAAGAAGGTGAAGTATACGACCCTATTTTGTTAGGCAACGAAAACTTAAAACTCAAATTAGAAAGTTTATACATCGAAAACAAACAATAAGACTAAAATACAATACGTTTATTTTTTATTGATTTATAAACTTGCTTCTAGTTAAAATTAATGCTTGCATACTGCAGGCATTTTTTTTAATATAGGATTAAAATTTAACTAACAAAAAGATAAAAGAATCCTAAAACAGGTAAAATACTTTTTTTTAAAATTAAATTACGTAAATTGTAAAGTCTTAATTTAATGAACAAATTCAAGAAATTATTTACAATTTTACCCTATGCGAAGACTCAGAATTCTTTTTTATTGGTTGCTTTACCATAAAAATAATATAAGTTTTAATGAACTCATTGCCTTCTTAAAAAAACCAAAAGTGAATATCGTAGCCAAGAAGTATATAGACAATATCTTAAAAGTTGATGATTACTACCACATTACTTTTAAGCAGTTGGATAAGATTTTGTATTGGCCCAAAAAATTTAAAGTAGAAGGTATCAATCAAATAGTGGCCGAAACTTTTGATGTTGATGATTGGCATTATTATCAAAAAGAACACACCAAAATTGAAAGTGGCGAGATCCTGCTTGACATTGGGTCGGCCGAAGGTTTATTCCCATTAACGGTTGTAGATAAATGTAAACACATTTATATGATAGAACCCAGTGCAACTTTTTATAAAACCCTCAAAAAAACTTTTTTTGACTATCAAGAAAAAGTTACCATTTTTAATTCGGCTATTGGTAATGAAAATGGCTTAATCTTTTTAAATGAAGATTCGTTGCAGGGTTATGTGTCTGATGTAGAAAACATTAAAACTAAATCATTAAATATCAGCAAAATAGATTCGCTGCTTAAAGACGTTAAAATCACCTACTTAAAAGCAGATATTGAGGGATTTGAAGAAGAAATGCTTATTGGTGCAGAACAAATCATCAAAAAAAACAAGCCCAAAATAGCCATCACTACCTACCATCCTCAAAATAATCCGGAGGATATCATAAAAATTATCACCGGATTTGTGCCAGAATATCAATATTATGTAAAAGGTATATATGAAGAATCTCCAAAACCTGTCATGATTCATTTCTGGATATAATCAGCTGGTGAGATATAAATTTGTAATAATTAAATTTTTTAAGGCCAACAATAAACTAATTCCGGTTTAATAGTCTATTCACCTGTGCTCTAAAGAGGATGTTGTAGTACATTATATAATGATTGACCTTTGAGGTGTAACCATATTTTTGTTTCACCAAAAGGGCCTCTTTTAGGGCCTTCTTGATTTGATTGCTTGCCCCACCAGTGAGCATATTTACAGTAACCTGATCAAAATATAAAGGGTTAATTTTATCTTTGGTGCGAAAAAAGAAATCTAAGTCTCCAACTATTCTATAGCTTGTGTCAAACAAACCTAATTCATCAAACAAAGATTTATTAAAAAATGATGCTAAAACTGCAACATCAAAGTTTGTAATGATATTTTCCCAAACATAGGGTTTGCCCACCACATTCAGGATTTTACCTTGAGCATTTACTAAATTTATTTTTGCAGAAATAAAATTAGCTTCAGGGTTTTCCATTATTTTTTTAAAATTACTACTTAAAGCATGTTTTAAAAATAGATCATCCGAGCCTATAAAACCAATCCACTGTCCGCTACTTATTTGTACACCTTTGTTCCAAGCGTCATATATGCCAGCATCTGGTTCTGAAATATAATGATAAGAAACACCTTTTTCTATAAATAATGGTTCAAATTCTTTTACAATTTTCATGGTGTTGTCTGAAGAATTACCATCAATAATAAGATATTCATAATCTAAAAAATCTAAATCTAAAACAGATTGTATGGTGGCTCTTATGGTGGCTTGGCTGTTATAAGAAGATGTGATGATGCTAAAAAAAGGGGACTTATTCATAAAAATTTAGACAGAAATAAATAACAAAAAACTATTTTCTTGATGCTAAAATTAACTTATCAATTATTTGATTTGACTTAAATTTAAATATGATAGACCAACTAAGCATAAAAATTAATAACAAAAACAATATCCCATTGATGCCATAGCCTAAATTGAAAATTAAAATAGATAACGGAATCTTGATGACAGCAGATATGCCCATGACCAAAATTTGACTTTTTAGTTGATTAATCCCATTTAAAAATACAGCAAAAAAAGTAAAATATACTCTCCCTAACACTATAAATGTCATTAAAATAATAAAAGTATAAGTAATTAATTGACTCAAATCTTCAGAAAGCCAAAGCTTAAAAATGAAGGGAGAGAAAAGCGAGAAAACAAAAATTGACAAGCACAACAATAAAAAGAATAAATCAAATTTGTGAAAAGTTTTTTTTAACCACTCAAAATCTTGTTGATGAAATCTTTTTGCAAAAAATGGCCACAAAGTTGAAATGCCCGCTGTGGTAACCAATAATGGCAGTTGATAGAGTTTATTAAGCACATCAAATACAGAGACAGATTGGGTATCAAGATATCTAGCAATTAAATAAGTATCTGCAAAAAAAACAATAACCATAAAAAATTGTATCAACATAAACTCAAAACCATTTTTAAAAAGATTTTTAGTAAACTTATAATCTATTGATAAATTTAAATTTACCCGATAAGGGTTTTTCATAAAAAAATAAATCAAGAAAAAGAGGCTAATCAAGATGGTGAGACCTCCGTTTAAAAAGGTGACTAATAAAAGTTTTTGTTCTACATTTAAAGACGGAAAAACTAAAAATGCAGCTGCTAATACCACTAAAAAAACAAATTGTGTTAGTGTGGTAGATAATTCTGATAACACCGGCTTCAATACCCCAATATAAAGAGATTTATTGATAGACAACACAAAGTTAACACAAAACAAAAAAGCATTTAATAAAAATAATTGTTGGCTAAACTTATGAGTAAAACCTAAGTTAAAAAAACTACTTACGTTGATTAAGGAGAATACTAAAAAAAAAACTAAAAACAACAATACCCCAATCAAGATGGTAAGTTTTATAGATTCATTGATGTATTGATTGGCTTCTTGGTGAAGATTTTTGGCATTTAGTTCAGGAATTTTTGATTTCAAAACGTTGGTAATGCCAAAATCAAAATATAAGCCCCATTGAAAAAATCCAAAAAGAAGAACCCAGATACCATAAGCCGTCTCTCCTAAAAACCTGACCAAAATTGAAATTGAAAAAAACAAAAACAAGCCTGTAAATCCTTTAAGTAAAGCACTTTGCGAAGCTTGATTATTATATTTTTTGATATTTGAAAATATCATCTATTTAAAACATTAAATAAATGATTTATTTCTTGGGTCAAATCTATTTGATGGTTTCCTACAAAAAACCCATTAACGTCTAAATATTTTGCGTTAGTCATTTCACCAAAAATTTCATAATCAAAATATTTTAAAACTTCATTTTTGGTAAAATCTCCTGTCACTATTGGTCTAGAGTCTATTTGATTGTTGTCTAATAGCTTAATAACCTCAACTCTTTTAAGCTCTGAGCTTGGTTTTATGATAAGGCTAAAGCCAAACCAACTGCTGTTGTCTATGTTTTGCTGAATATAAAAATCTGGATGGTCTTTGAACAAAGAAACAAACAGTTCGGCATTTTTTCTTCTATAATCTAAAAAGCTAGGTAGTTTTTTGAGCTGCTCTACGCCAATGACCCCGCTCATTTCTAACGGTCTTACGTTATAACCCGGCAAAACAAACCTAAACGATTCTTCAAACCAATGATCGCTTTTGTTTGACACTTTATTTTCTTTTGGCAAATGCCTTGTCCAACCGTGAGCCCTCAGGCATATCATTACGTGATACATTTCTTCATCGTCTGTGACTATAAGCCCACCCTCCATGGTTGACATATGATGTGAAAAAAACGTAGAAAAAGTCCCTACCAATCCAAAAGTACCGGCTTGTTTGCCCTTAAATTCAGCTCCCAAAGATTCACAATTATCTTCCATCAATATGATGTCTCTGTGGGCAATGATGGCTTTTATTGCCTCAAAATCATTGGGGTTACCAAGTAAATTTACCGCCAAAATCATTTTTGTGTTGTCTGTTACGGCTAACTTTAGTTGATTTAAATCATAATTTAAAGTGAGTAAATCAACGTCTACAAATTTTAATTTTAAGCCATATTGGTGTAAAGGAAAATAAGAGGTAGACCATGAAACGGCGGGCACTATGACTTCGTCACCTCGTTTTAATTTTGGATTTTTGGTATAAAACATGGCTGCCACGGCAATTAAATTGGCAGAAGAGCCCGAGTTAACCATCACAGCATATTTGGCATTTACATAAGATGCAAAATCAACTTCAAATTGCTTAACCCCCTCACCCATTGTGTACATATCTTTGGCAATAACACTATTTATTGCCTCAATTTCATGATTATCCCAGGTTGATGTTGCTAATGGATATTTTATCATTGATAACCGAATTTTTATAATATTCAAATGTTTTTTTTATGCCTTCTTTTAAGGACGTTTTATGTTGCCATCCAAACTGTTTCAGCTTAGTGTCATCTATTAATTTTTGTTTCATGCCAACTGGTTTTGATTGATCATACACAAAATTACCTTCATAACCAATTACCTCAGCAATTGTTTGGTAATATTCATTAATGGTATAGTCAAACCCCAATCCTAAGTTGATGTTTTGCGGCATTTTGTCAAAATTTTTGATGGCATACCCCACAAAATCAGCCAAATCTTCTGCTAGCATAAACTCACGTCTTACCATGCCATCGCCCCAAATTTGAACATTGTTCTGTTGATTTTCCTTGGCATCGTATATTTTTTTTATCACTGCTGGCACCATGTGCGAGTGTTCTGGAGAAAACTTATCATACTTACCATAAATATTGCATGGTATTACAGTTTTATATTGCAATTCAGAATTTTCTCTTACTAAATATTCACATAGCTTGGTGGTTACAATTTTGGCAAGGGCATAACCCTCATTGGTGGGCTCTAATGCTCCTCTTAATACAAGACTTTCGTTAAGGGGGTTTTGAGCCTCTTTAGGATACATGCATGAGCTTGCCAAGTTCATTACTTTTTTGATGCTATTAGCATTGGCAGCCAGCATTACATTTTTACCCATCTCTAGATTATGGATTAAAAAATCTACAGGCCTAGAAATATTGGCTTGTATGCCTCCAACCAATCCGGCTGCATGAATAATGAAATCTGGTTGATGTTTTTTGAGGTAAGCATCAACCGCCAGATAGTCTCTTAAATCTAACACTTGGCTAGAGGGTGCTAACACCTCATAAGCTTGCATGCTTGGGTGTTCCAAGATGTTTTTGCCTACCATGCCACTACCACCCGTTAGTAATATTTTTATCAAGTTGTTTTATTTTAAAATTTTATTTATTTTACAAAACATCATTACTCGTATTTTACAAGCGAATCTCTGTCTTTGTATCTCACCACATAGCTTAAATCATGTTGCATCATGATTTTAACCAAATCTTTTATGGAAGTTCTGTTTGGATTCCAGCCTAATTGCGTTTTCGCTTTGGTAGGATCACCCAAAAGGGTTTCAACTTCTGCAGGTCTGTAATAATGAGGGTCAATTTCTATTAAAATTTTTCCTGTTTTTTCACAAACTCCTTTTTCTAATTCATTTTCACCTTGCCAAATTATTTTGATACCAGCTTCTTGAAAAGCCAATTCGCAAAAATACCTAACTGAATATTGTACTCCGGTGGCAATTACATAATCTTCTGGCTTATCTTGTTGCAACATCAACCACATACACTCCACATAATCTTTGGCATATCCCCAATCTCTTAGGGCATTAAGATTGCCTAAATAGAGTTTGTCTTGTAAACCGTGTTTGATGCGAGAGGCGGCTAACGTAATTTTTCTGGTTACAAAAGTTTCCCCTCTTCGTTCAGACTCATGATTGAATAATATGCCATTAACGGCAAAAATTCCGTAAGATTCTCTGTAATTTTTTGTAATCCAATAGGCATATATCTTGGCTACCCCATAAGGTGATCTCGGATAAAATGGCGTAGTTTCTGTTTGAGGAATTTCCTGAACTTTTCCAAAAAGCTCAGAAGTTGACGCTTGGTAAATTTTTGTTTTTTCTACCAAACCACATATTCTAACTGCTTCTAGCAATCTCAGGGTGCCTACCCCATCTGTTTCTGCGGTATATTCTGGCATGTCAAAAGAAACTCTTACATGTGATTGGGCTGCTAGATTATAAATTTCGTCGGGTTGAATTTGTTGTACCAACCTGATTAAACTGGTAGAATCTGTCATGTCACCATAGTGCAAGGTGATTTTTCTGTTCTTTTTTAAATCCTTTATCAAAGAATCTATATAAAGATGTTCTATCCTTTCGGTATTAAAAGTTGAGCTCCGTCTGATGATTCCGTGCACCTTATAATTTTTATCTAACAACAACTCCGCTAAAAATGAGCCATCTTGTCCGTTTATGCCAGTAATGAGTGCAACTTTCATATAATAATTTCAGATTTTCTAAATGTTTTATTTAGGGCTTACAAAAATATAGTTTTAATCAATTTTTTTAGATTTTTTAACAATATATATTCTTATCAACGTTAATTAATAAAATCTATTGTATCATTGTATAACAATTGAGAATATTTAAATTTATAATTTCATAAAATTAGTTGTTTTTTATAATGCCAAAACATTATTTGCCACTTATTTTTTTTGCAATTTTATTGATGTTAGAACAGTTTCTGGCATCATTTAAATATAATTTTTTTCTACAAATCATTTGTTTAATAGTTGTATTAATTAGTGCAAAAAATTTATCAATCAATAACGCCTTACTCAAATTAATAATCCCTTTAATATTAATTTTTTTAATAGGATGCTTGGGCATGCCCTTTAGTGGCAGTGGTTTGGCTCCGATTATTAAAGATATTACTTACTTTTTACAACCCATGATGGCTCTTTTGCTGGGTTATTTTGTTTTTAAATCTCAAAAAAAAGCTGATAGTATTCTAAAATTCATTGTTTACTTTGGCTGTTTTTTAGCTGTTTTACACTTTTTTGGTATTTTATTTTTTGGCAACTTGGCTGGTAATTCTATTCATAAAATCAGAGGAATTTTTGGGTTAGATAATTTTATAGAAGTATTCGCATTTTATATTCTAATTTTTAACAAGCAATTTTTTGGCTACGCTTTCATTAAAAATCAAAAACTGTATTATGCTTTAATTTTAATATTACTAGGTTCTATTTTTTTATATTTTTCTAGAACCATGCTCATTATTTTAGTTCTTACGGGTATTTCACTTTTAGGATACACTAAAATAACTAAACAACTAATTTCTTATTTTTTGCTGAGTTTATTATGTATTGGCTTATTATTTGTTTATTTAAATCAACTTAAACTTAACCGTAATTCAAAAGGGTTTGAAGGATTTTTGTATAAAGTAAAAATTGCACCTCAAGAAATTTTTAATACCAAAATAAACAAATCAGACCATAAACAGTTGTGGGATCGATATAGAGCTTATGAAGCCAAAAGAGCTTTAGAGCTCATGGTCAATCAACCCATAAGTTATGTTGTTGGGATGGGGCACGGGTCTTTAGTAAACCTTGGGTTTAAAGCCCCATTAGGTGATGAAGATTTAAAATTTATCTCTAAGATACACAACGGCTATGTGTTTGTGTTTTACAAAACAGGAATACTAGGCTTGTTTATTTATTTGTATTTGCTTGTTAAAATATTTATGTATAACAAGAAACCCTATGCAGACAATCAACAAAAAATGATTAACTACCTCATCTCAAGCATTGGATTGTTTTATTTGTTTTCGAGTGTTATCATAACAGGTATTTACATTCCAAGAGACATGATCATTTTTTTATTGGGTGGTTTACTTCCTCTATACGCTACTAAAAATCAACTTAATTCCGCATAAACATCTTGAAAAGAATCTAACAATTTTTTTGAAGAAAAATTCAGTTTTACGTGATGATGTCCGTTTGTTGCCAAAGTTTCTTGTAGCGAAATATTTGATAATAAATCAATAAGCTTTTGACTCAAGTCTTCATGATTATTGGCTTTAAACAGCAAGCCTGTAGACTGATGAATCACAATTTCTGGCAAAGCCCCTATATTAGCAGCAACCACCGCTTTTTTAGATAATAAGGCCTCTGCGGCTACTAATCCAAATGATTCTGGCTCTGTAGAAGGCATCACAACAATATCTGAAGCATCATAATAACGCCAAATATCAGACTGAAAATCTAAGATTGAAACCTTATCACTTAAATTGAAGCCTGAAATCATATCAATTAATTCATCATAATAATACTTTTTACTTGGCAAGTAAGACCCCACTAATACCAATCTTGTATTAGGATAGATTTTTGAAACTTGATTAAATGCCTGAACCAATATTTTTTGCCCCTTAATTTGGCTAATTCTACCGATAAGTGAGATGATGATTTCATTATTTTTTGCTCCAAAAACTTGTTGCTTCATAGTTCTAACTTGCTCTATTGGCAAAAAATCTTGTTTGCGTTCTAAACCATTATAAATGGTAACCGCCTGTTTTTTTAATCTCGGATTAATTTTCAGGTAATGATTTTGTGTGGCAATTGAATTAAAGACAACTTTTTTTGATAAAACACTAATGATTGTTGGATATAATTTTGCAATCAGCTTTGGTTTTTCAATAATTTCGTGGATGTGCCACAAATGAGGAATTCTAAAAACTAAGGCATAAAACGAACCTAAAAAAACTGAAATTGAATTTGAATGAACAACTGATATTTTATATGATTTTAGTTTACTCTTTAATGATAATATTGACCCTATCATCAACCAAGGTAGTTTCAAGAAAAAAAGGAAATTCAAGTTACCTCTTTGTACTTTTATGACTGACGACTTAATTACTTTTACACCTATTTTTTCTAAATACTTTTTTAGAGGTCCCTCGTCTTCTAAAACTACAATAGGTATATAACCTTTTGGAAAATCTTTTATTAACTCTAGAATTGCTTTGTCAGAACCATAAAGTTCTGAGGATTGATTGATAATTAAAATATATTTCATAGAAAAGCTAAAATACCAAAATTAAAAATCCTGTTAATTTTGCGTTTTCAAAGATAATTTAAAAACAAAAAATCTTAACGAAAGTCTTATAATAATTTACATTTGCACTTTTTACAATAAAAATGTTAGCAAACAAAAGACATTTTGCACTCGCTGCAGCCACTTTAGTTGCCATTATTTATGGTGTTACGTTTACCGTAGCCAAAGATGTGATGCCTAAATACATTGCTCCTTATGGTTTTATTTTGGTGAGAGTGAGTATATCTGTTGTGTTATTTTGGATTACGTGGTTGTTTGGCCCAAAAGAAAAAATTGATCAAAAAGATTATTTAAGAATTACACTCGCCGCTTTTTTTGGAGTAGCTTTTAACATGCTTACTTTTTTTAAAGGGCTCAGCTTAACCTCACAAATCAGCGCTTCGGTGCTCATGGTAACCACCCCCATTATTGTACTTATATTATCTGCCTTTATCATCAAAGAGCGATTAAGCTTCAAAAAAACAACAGGTATAGGTTTAGGATTGTTTGGGGCTTTTTTACTGATAACCAACGGTAAATTTTCAATGATTGCCGATGAAGAAATGTGGGGTAATTTTTTGGTTTTTATAAACGCAGTATCTTATGGCTTATATCTGGTGTTAGTAAAAAAGTTAATGGATAAATACAATGCACTTAGTTTTGTACCCTACATATATACACTTGGCCTTATGATGGTGCTGCCTTTTGGTATTAATCAGGTTTTAGAGGTGCAATGGGAAAATTTGCCGGGCATCATTTGGTTTGATATCTTTTTTGTGGTGGTATTTTCTACTTACTTAACATATTTGCTCAATTTAATCTCAATGCGGGTATTGTCTCCTACCACGGTGGCTGTTTTTATTTATTTACAACCGCTTTTTGCCACTGTTTTTGCCATAAGTTTAGGTAAAGATTATCTTACAATAACCAAGGTTTTGGCAGGTATTTTGGTGTTTGGTGGGGTGTATTTGGTAACCAAAAAAACCAAAGACAACTCAACTAAATCCAAAAAATTCTACACTAATAAATAAAAAAACTCTGTAATTTGTTGAGGGTTAAAACCTTCTTCAAAATACAGAGTCTGTT
>DAIRDG010000019.1:4836-39973 GCA_036796275.1 Flavobacterium sp. | reverse complement strand
GTGATGATAGCATTTGTATGGTGCTATAAATTAGGTGATTTTATTGATGCTAATTTCAAGAAAATAAAAATAAAAAAACATGGCAATAGAGAAATTAGTGTTTTTAAACATGGCCTAAACTATATTTCAAGAGTAGTTATTTCTGATGTTAACATATTTAATATCAATATTTATGATTTTATTGTCGTGTACTAAACAACCAGAATTTAAATTTTTTTCCAAATTCATTTGACAGTCTTATAAATTTAGTGAATCAATTTGAAGGACTCACTTTGATTCCGGAATTGTATTATTTAGATTTGAGTCAAGAAAAGCAAACCCAAGTTAAAAACTTTTCTAAACCAATACCCGTTAGAGAAATTAGCATTGTTTATCACAGGCCTTATGCTAAACTGAAATTAATTGAAATAATAGCAAACGACATCAAAGAAATTATGAGTCCATTGCTTGAAACAACGCAAATAAAAAACAAAGATTTGATGATTGCTAAAATGTAATTTTATTAGAAATTTATCAATAGTTGAAGTGGTATTATTGTAAATTTGCAACTTCTAAAAAAGCTATATTTTAAGTGTTATGATTGATCAAAAAAGTCAAAAACCAGTGATTTATTGGTTGCTTACCGGATGTTTGTTGCTGTTTATCATGGTGGTTGTGGGGGGTATTACGCGTCTTACAAACTCTGGATTGTCTATGAGTGACTGGCACTTGGTAACCGATACTTTTTTGCCTAGTTCAGATGCCCAATGGGAAGCTGAATTTGAGATTTACAAGCAATATCCTGAATATCAAAAAATTAATCAACACAAAGCCGACGGATTTAGCCTAGATGATTTTAAATTTATTTATTTTTGGGAATGGTTTCATCGGTTTATTGGTAGAATCATTGGGTTGGTATTCATTATTCCGTTTTTATATTTTTTATTCACCAAACGATTGAGTAAATCTACCCTCAAAAAATGTTTGGTTTTATTGTTTATGGGTGGTTTTCAAGGATTTTTAGGCTGGTTTATGGTCAAAAGCGGATTGGTAGATCGTCCGGATGTTAGCCACTACCGCTTGGCTTTACACCTTACATTTGCTTTTCTAACTTTTGCCTACACACTTTGGGTGGCGTTAGACCTCCTATACCCACAAAAAACAGAAGTGTTTGGCTCGTTAAAAAAATTGGCGAGAATTAGTTTTGTTTTATTGATTGTTCAAATTATTTATGGTGGTTTTGTAGCGGGACTTAATGCTGGTTTGGTTCATAACCATTGGCCACTGATGACCGAAGGTAAGCTAGTACACGAAACCGTTTGGATAGAAGAAACTCCGTTGATTAACAACTTTTTGGAAGGCAAAAGCGGGGTCCAATTTGTGCACCGAACGCTGGCTTATATTGTAGTTTTTAGCTTTTTGTTTTTGTGGTGGAAAAGTAAATCATTTAAAATTACACTACCTGCTAAAAATGGTTTAAATGTTCTGCTGCTGTTTGTGTTTATTCAGTTTTTGTTGGGCGTTTTCACGTTGTTATACCAAGTGCCTTTTTGGTTAGGCCTTATTCACCAAGCCATGGCCTTTTTGTTGCTGAGTGCCATGACCTTTAGTTTGCACAGACTAAGTAAATAACCAACTTACTTTTTACAACAAATCATTGGTAAATAAAATCTGCGATAAGATTTTCTTATCTTCTAAGTTGTTTTGCACCAGCCACTCTAAGAAGTCTGTTACCCTAGTTTCTTGCATACTCCCACAACTTTTTTGGTCTCCAAAATAAGGGCTTGTGTAAGCCAATGATTTTTCTAAATCTATGGCTTCTAAATCATGAGGTGTTAGGTTTAACTTTAACATCTCAATAGAGGCTGATTGGTGTTGTTGTGCATATAAAAAACCTTGCTTGGTTGCCTTAATAAAACCTTTGTATGCGTTTTGATTTTGTAAAAGTTTACTGTTTTTTGTAATGATGATTGGAGAATAACCATACGGAATTTGGTAATCTGACAATTTAAAAAGATTGAGTTCAATCTGTTTTGAAGCAGCTTCTATGCCTTCCCAATTGTCAAAAATCCAAGTGGCATCAAATTCTCCAGTCAACAAAGTGTTCCATATGCCTAGTTTATCTGGATATGCTATTTTTATAGTGGCTTCGCCCCCATCATTTTTAATCATTTCTTTCACAATAAGGTCTTCGTAACGAGCCTTATAAGAGGCATAGCTTTTGCCATCTAATTGTTTTGGTGAAGTAATTTGAGAAGATTTTAAAACGGCTATAGAGCTCAAATCTTCCTGTAATATGGCATAAATAGCAAGGGCATCAACCCGGTTTTGTTTGTTGTTGAGACTGATAACGGTTTCAAAAGGGGCAATGGCAAAATCTGCTAACTCTAATTCTAATTTTTTGCCAGGTGTGGTGGCATAGTTATCTTCTAGTGGGTTTAAGATTTCTAGTTTGATATTTTCTTGGGAATAAAATCCAAGTGTTTGGGCAACAAAAAAACCAATGTGATTAATATTTGGTGTCCAATCTAAGGTTAGTGTAAAGGTTGTCATCATTTTAAAATAGCTAGTTTAAGATGCATTCACATGCAACATTTACAATATTTTAAGCCGAATTTCTACTGGCGTTAATGTTTCCGAAGAGTGAACGCACGATCATTTTTTCATAAACGGCTTGTAAATTATCTGTGTTTGGCACGTCTTTAATTTCGTTTAATTTAATGAGGGCATACTGCTGAATGGTTAACAACGGTAACACAATGTTTTCTCTCATTTCAACAGAGGCTCTGCCATCAGGATAGTTTTGCATCAAAACCTCAAAGCCTGATAATTTGAGTAATAACTTTTCGGTGAGTTTAAATTCCTCATAAATCATTTGCCAAAAACTGCCATACACCGCATCATGTTTCATATATTGGGTTAGAGGCACAAAAGATTTGGCTAAGGCCATCATGGCGTTGTCTACCAAGGTTCTAAAAAACAATGAATTTTTATAGAGACTACTCACCAATTCCCATTTATTTTGTTGTTCAAAAGCATTGAGTGCTGTGCCAAAACCATAAAAACCAGGCACATTTAGTTTTTGCATGCTCCAGGCACCCACAAAGGGAATTGCTCTGAGTTGATCAAATTCTAATTTGTTGGATGTTTTTCTTTTGGCGGGTCGGCTTCCTATGTTTGTTTTGGCATAATAATTTAGAGGCGTCATATACTCCAAATAATCTAAAAACTGCGGATGAGCCTTAAAATCCAAATATTTTTGAAGGCTGATATCAGACAATTCATCTAAAATATTTTTTTGATCTAAACTCAACACATGATAATTGGCATCAAAGACTTGCGAAGTGGCTCCCGCACTCAATAAATTTTCGATGTTATATCTGCTAGAGTCATGGATTCCAAAATTAGAGCTAATGGTTTGTCCCTGTATGGTAAGTTGAATTTGTTTACTTTCAATCTCTGAACCCAAAGAAGCATAAAACTTGTGGGTTTTGCCACCACCTCTGGCTGGTGGACCGCCCCTGCCATCAAAAAATATGGCTTGAATTTGATGTGCTCTCGAAATTTTGGTCAATTCAGTTTTAGCCTTATAAATGCCCCAATTGGCACTGAGGTATCCACCATCTTTGGTGCCATCTGAAAAGCCCAACATGATGTGTTGTTCAAAATTTCTTTGGGCTAAATGTGCTTTATAAATTTGGTTAGAATATAAAATATTCATAACCTGATGACATTGTTTGAGGTCAGAAATAGATTCAAACAAAGGTACAATATCTATGTTTTTGGTTTCTACACCGCACCATCTAAAAAGCGTAAATGCCTTTATAACATGCAAAGCAGACTCATTGTTACTGATTATATATCTGTGGCAGCTGCTTAAACCGTTTGTTTCCTGAATTTTCTGAATAACCCTTAAGGATTCAAACAGCTCTTTGGCATCATCAGAATATAAATTGTCTTTTATCTTAAAATTTGACTGCATCAACCAAACTATTTTGTCTGCTTCTGTCAGCAAATCAAAACCTTTTGGAAATGCCTCAAGTTGTTTGCTTTGAATTTCTTCGAACACTAAATCTTGAATTTTGGCATTTTGCCTGATGTCTAAAGTGGCAAAATGAAATTTAAAAATTTGAAGTTTTAGTAAAATATTGTCAATATCATTTAAGTATAACCCCTGATGGTTTATTTCTACCAAGGTCCTTAACTCTAATAATTGATTAAACAATTCATCATAAGTTATATAAATTTCGCCTTTGGTATAAAATACAGAACGGTAAAGTTTGGTTTCTAAATCGGTAATGATGCTATCTACGCCTTTAAAGGTGATTTTTCTTTTCAGTTTTCTGATGTCTTGATAATAGCATTTTAAAACCGATGTTCTTAATCTAAGGGCAACTTCTAAACTGGTTTTGTGGGTTACAAAAGGATTGCCATCTCTATCACCACCGGGCCAAAAACCAATTTGAACTAGTTCGTTTTTTAAGATATGATCCGGATTAATGTTGCTTTTAATGTATTGCATCAAATCTCCAATGGTTTCATAAAACACATTTTCTAAATACCAAATCAAGCTAGTAGCTTCCTGTAGGGGGGTTGGTTTTTGTTTTTTGATGAAAGGCGTTTTGCCTAATTGGGCCAATAAATTTTTTATAGAGACCACATCATTTTGCTTGATGGCCTCTGTTAAATCAGTGATAATTCCTAAAACTGCCCCTGGATAAAATTGTGTGGGATGAGCCGTAAGTACAAGTCTTATTTTAAAGCTATCCAAAAAATTTATCAATTCAGTTTTAATATTTTTTTGCTCAGCTTTTTCCTTCAAATTTCTGATAGACCCTCTGCCTTCCATGTTGTTAACAATTGCAAAGGAGGCATCCTCTATGGCATCAAATATCACCACTTGTCTTTCTATAAACTGAATGAGTCTGAACATGATGTCATGTTGAGCTTCAGTGGTGTATTCTGGGTAAAATTTTTTAAAAAAACCTTCGGTAATACTTTTGGGGTTATTGCCTTTAGCAAATTCTTCTTTACAATAATTTGAGAATAATGACAACACCACGCTAGTTTGATCTATTTGATCAAATGGTAAGTTTTGAAGCAAATTACTGTATGTGTGGTACTTTAACTTTACTTCGTTATTAAATCTTTCTATTCTTGGTGGTGTATACATAAAAAGGTATAAACTTCAAAAAACAAAAACCAATTACAATTCTTTAAAGATAGTACGCATCAATCTTTTTTTGTCGTTGATGCTTTCATCTAAAGAAATCATGGTTTCGGTTCTATAAACACCATCTATATCATCTATTTGAAAAATAATATCCTTAGCATGTTGGGTATCTTTGGCTCTTATTTTGCAAAAAATATTGAATTTACCGGTGGTTACGTGGGCAACGGTTACAAAAGGTATTTCATTAATGCGTTCTAACACAAATTTTGTTTGTGAAGTTTTGTTTAAAAAGACACCAATATAAGCTATAAATGAGTAACCAAGCTTTTCGTAATCTAAGGTTAATGAAGAGCCTTTGATGATCTCTGCATCTTCCATTTTCTTCACCCTAACATGCACCGTGCCTGCAGAAATCAATAGTTTTTTGGCTATGTCTGTAAAGGGTACTCTGGTATTTTCAATCAACATTTCTAATATTTGATGATCTACTTCATCTAAACGAAATTTTGCCATATGCTAAGAATTTAATTTTTTTTCAGGTATAATTTATTTTCAATTTTATAAAACCCATTCAAAAAGTTTTGCTCTAAAACATCACCTTCAGAATGCAAAGCTAAATTTACCGAACCAAATTCCATGCCGTTAAAATCAATCATCACATGGGCATTGGGTAAATTTTGCTTGTTTATTTCAATTAATTGTGGTTTAAATGCTATCGATTGACCCACTAAAACCTCAACTAATTGAAATGCAAAATTGCTAATAATTTTAGAATTATCATAATAAATAACAACATTTTTAAAAATAAAATCGCAAAAAGTCATTTTATTTTGATAAATATTCAAATAATCTGACAAATCATTTAAAACTACATCGTTTTCGCTTAGTTTATTCATTAATGCTTTTAAGGCTAAAAATATTAAAAATCTGCTGTACTCTCTTTGGTAGTCATGAGGATAATGCCCCGCTTCAAATAAAATGGTTGGAGTGCCCAAACTCATAAAATGGTCTCCTGCACAATTGGGGTTGAAAGCATCATCAAACCTACCCACTTGATTTGGGATATATGAATACAACGTTTTGTGCATATCGGTAATCAAACTTGCCGCTTTTAATCGTGCGGCATTATAATCTCTTTGCTCATTAAATGCCGGAGCTAAAAAAGAAACGCTAGCTGGCATATTTGAATCTCCAACTCCAAAAATAGTTCTTTGATCGTGCAAATTAAGACAATAATGTGGATTAAAATCGTCATAAACAGCTTGCAAAGCAACGGATTCGGGTTGAGAAAAATTTATAAAATCACGATTCAAATCTACGTCATTGGCATTAAATCTGGTGTAGCGAATTGCACCATCCGGATTTAATATTGGAATTATGGCTAAGGTAAAATGTGCTTGAAATTGCAAATTATCTTTTAAAAAGTTTAAAAAATCTAGCAATCCTTTGGTGGTTGTAGACTCGTTACCGTGCATTTGAGACCACATCAAAATCTTTGTTTTACCGTGCCCGTATATGAGCATAGGGATGGGAATTTCATGCACAGATTTTCCAATCATTGTTTGTTTAAAACAACTAGGTAAGTTGTCTAAAAATGGTGTAATATGAGCTAAGGTAAGGTATCTTCCGCTTATTTGAGTTTGCTTAAAATCTGATAAATAATGATGGTAATGCATTATACTTCTATGTTTTTTTACAAAAGTAACAATTTATTGTTTACAAATGTGATTACAAATGTAAACATCCATATTTTTACAAAAAAAACAGCTGTTTACATCAATAAT
This sequence comes from Flavobacterium sp., assembly GCA_036796275.1. Classification (GTDB taxonomy): domain Bacteria; phylum Bacteroidota; class Bacteroidia; order Flavobacteriales; family Flavobacteriaceae; genus Flavobacterium. Next base: position 33,037 of record DAIRDG010000019.1, on the reverse strand, counting down.
TTTTGATATTTAAAATGATTATATACAATTGTATACCATATAGTTATATTGTTTATATAAACTAATATTTTAAGTCTATTTTGTATATTTGTTTACAAGTTACAACTGTAAACTTTTATATCTCAAAAAGATTTATTACATTTGTAAACGCTTATAAAAGACCTTTTACTATGGAAAATTTTAAAAATAAACTTGAATTGTTGTTAGACCATTACAACCTAACGGCCTCATCATTTGCAGAAAAAATTGGGGTACAACGCTCAAGCATGTCTCACCTATTGTCTGGCAGAAACAAGCCTAGTTTAGATTTTGTTTTAAAAATTACAGAGCATTTTCCGGAGGTAGATTTGTATTGGTTCTTAAAAGACGAAGGTGAATTTCCGAAAGTAGAATCCTCTCCTTTGGCTGAACCCAAAGCCATTAAAATTCAAGACAATTTATTTGAACAAGCTATCATTGAAGAAGAAAAAATTGAACCACCAAAAAGTAACCCGATAAGTGAGGAAATCAATTTGCCTAACCCTCCAATTGAAGAACCAAAAACAAGCGTCGCTCAACTTGAGTCTACAATACCTCATACGCCCACTTTTGATCAAAAAAATATACAAGAAGAATCCAAACCATTTGAACAACAAAATGAGTCTTCTGATAAATTATTTCAACAAACAAACCTAGGTGCCGAAAAATTTAATGATAAACCTCAAATAAATTATTCGGAGACCAATCAGCCTATTCTACCCAAAGAATCAATGCCCTTGGCGATGCTGAAATCAAAAAAAATTGAAATGGTTTTGGTTTTGCAAACTGATGGCACTTTTAAAGAATACACCAAAAGCTAGTAATCATATTAAATGGTTATGGTATAGGCCGGGATTTTTCCGATAGCTCCCTTAAAGTGTTGCATGATTTTTTGCATGTCTGCTTCAAAGTTTTCTGAGACCAAAATTGGTTCTCCTACTCTGATGGTTTTGGTTTGCCAATCCATGGCAACCGGTATAATGGGTATTTTTGCCTTTTGTGCTATATAATAAAATCCGGTTCTGAACTTATCAACTTTTTTTCTTGTTCCCTCTGGAGCCATAGCCAATCTAAAAATTTGATGCTTGTTAAATTCTGCTGCCACCACATCCACTTTATTTAATCCGCCTGTTCTGTCTAATGGAGCTCCGCCTAACCATTTAAAAAAATAATTGAATGGAAATACAAACAACTCTTTTTTGGCGATGAAATTAAATTTTTGATTAAAAATATTTCTGGCAAGCAACCCAATATAAAAGTCGTGCCAACTGGTGTGCGGAGATACAATGACCAAGCATTTATTAGGGAAATTTTGGTAATTCCCCTCCATTTTCCAACCGAAGCATTTTGTGAATATAAAATTTGTCACTTTCGTTAAATGAGGATGCTAAAATAAAAATTATTTTATAGATACTTCTCGTTTATATTTGATAAACTGTAAATACAAATTATGTTCTGAATTCCCATAAAAGTCTGGCTTGTACCAAATCTTCTGGGGTATCAATCCCAATGCCTTGATGTTCAGTAACAATCATCTGAATAGATTTGCCGTAATCTAAGTATCTTAATTGTTCTAATTTTTCGGTTTTTTCTAAAGCCGATTCCGGTAATTGCGTAAATTCTAATAAAGCTTGTTTTCTAAATCCATACACACCAATGTGTTGATAATGAATTATTTGAACACCATTATCTCTCACAAAAGGTATACAAGATCTAGAAAAATACATCGCTTTGCCCAATTGGCTTGTGACTACTTTTACCACGTTAAGATTTAGTAAAGCCGCAGGATCTTTGATCGGAGTCATCAGTGAGCAGACTGCAGTGTTTTGTTGGTCTTGCTTAAAAAACTCAACCATTTTTGTTAAAGCCAATTCATCTATAAATGGTTCATCACCTTGAATGTTAATCACCACATCTATGGGTAAATCTTTAATCGCTTCTGCTATGCGATCGCTTCCAGACTCGTGTGTGTTTTGACTCATAAAAACTTTGGCCCCAACGGCCTGCATCATGTTTTGAATCTCTTGAGCATCGGTGGCTATTAACACCTCATCAAACAAGTTGGTGTTTACCACTTGCTCGTAGGTTCTAACAAGCACCGGCTTGCCAGATAAGTCTTGGATTAATTTTTTTGGAAACCTGGTGGCTTCTAATCTAGCGGGAATTACGGCGATTATTTTCATTCAAAATTATTTTTAGGTTTCATAAAAATACCTATTATATATTATGTTGCTTTAATTTTTTTTGCAACAATCTTTTTATTCAAAATACTGATCTTCAAATCCAATTAAGTAAACTTTTTTTTGAGCCCTGGTGATGGCTGTGTATAACCATTTATAATCTTCGGCAGCAAAGCCATCTGGCAAATAAGGTTGTTCTACAAAAAGTGTTTGCCACTGCCCACCTTGCGATTTGTGACAAGTTACGGCATAAGAAAATTTTATTTGCAAGGCATTAAAATATATGTTTTCTTTTAATTTTTTTATTTTTTTGTAAAAGGCTCTTTCATCTTCATAATCTTTTAGTACAGTTTTATAAAATTGTTGAGACTGTTCGTAACTCAAAGAAGGTGATTCACTGCTTAGGGTATCTAATAATAAAACTGTTTCAAAGGGCTCTATCAATTCATAATCAACTAGCCTAACCAATGCCCTGGCAAACCGCATATCATAAAGATTTTCGTAGCTCAAAATTCTCATGACTTCAACCACATCGCCATTGGCAATAAACATCTGATTTTTTTGATCTTGCAGCCAAAAGTAATTGTTTTTTACAACAATCAATAAATCTCCAGATTCAATTTCATGATCTCTAAATAAAATTCGGTTGCGTATACTTTGGTTATATAAATTGGCTCTTTTATTAGATCTTACAATCACACAAGTGTCTTCTGCCCCATCATTTTGATAAGCTTGCGTAATGGCCTCTATAATTTCATCTGCATATTGTAACCTCACAATGTCTTTGTAAGGGTTTAAATTAAATACAAAATCTTGAGTCCATCCATTAGACGTTAATTCTCTTAGGGTAGTTGCATTCATCAAAATTCCGGAATTCAGAGCTTGTCTCATCACCTCGTCTAATTCAATTTGCATGGTGTCTATTAAACATTGTTGAGATAAGTAATCAAAATTTAGGGCATCACTATCTTCTTGCCCTATGGGGGGTAATTGTGCAGTATCGCCAACAAGCATCAATTTGCAGTTTTTTCCTGACCATACGTATTGCATCAAATCATCTAGTAAACTATTTCCTAAAAATTCATTTTGTGATTGACGACCCAGCATCGAACTTTCATCAATCACAAACAAGGTGTTTTGATGTTTGTTTTTTTGCATTGTAAAAACCATTTTACCCTCGTTTTGTTTACTGAAATATATTTTTCTGTGAATCGTACTGGCCTCATAGCCTGTGTATTGAGACATGACTTTGGCTGCCCTACCGGTAGGAGCCATTAAAACAATAGACCAATTAAATTGAGGCAAAACTTGTACTATGGTTTGCAACAAAGACGTTTTTCCGGTACCTGCATAACCTTTCAACAAAAAAATTTTGTGCTGATGTTCAAATAAAAATTCAGCAAATTTTTCAAAAAAAACAGATTGTTTGAGGGTTGGATTGTAGTCAAAATTATGACTTAATGTTTTAATAAACAATTTATTAGGCATGAAATAGGGTGTCTTCTAAAAATATTTTTCAAAGATAGGTTGTAATTTTTTTATAAATGCTTTTAATAAAAAAAAAAAAATTGTAGGTTTGCCATGAACGAAATTTAAAACCACTATGCTCACATTAGTTATTGTAATTGCAATTATTAGTTTATTTATTTATTTGTTTGTGAAGTTCTTAGATAAACACGTCACCTCAAAAACCAAAAACATCATTGTTGTTGTTTCATGGGTTTTAACCGCTTTTATTGGGTACTTAATATACAATTCAATTCAAGAGCCTCTAAGATTTGATAAATTAAAAGAAAAAAGATTTCAAGTGGCTATCAATAAATTATTAGATTTAAAAAACTCTCAATTGGCCTATAAACAAATAAAAGGAGAGTATACCTCAAATTTGGATTCATTGATAAATTTTATTGAAACTGCCGAATTTACATTAGTAGAAAGAAAAGACACCTCTGTTGCAGATGTGGCCAAAAACAGAGCTTTTGGATTAAGCGATGATAGCGGTTATTATAAAAATGAAGTAATTATAAGAGAAATTGGTAGAGTAAAAGTGAAAGACTCCTTGTTTAAAAACTCTGATCGTTATAAAAGATTAAATTCTATAAAAATTGAAGGACTAGACAAAACAATCCCTATTACCATGGAAACTGGTTTCTTAGAAAAGAAAGGTTTTAAAACACCACTTTTTAAAGCCACTTTAAGCAAAAAGGCATTGCTATCAGACCAAGTAGGTTATTTAGTAGCCAAAGAAAATCAAACTATCTCGGTGGATGGCATCAATGGTTCGGATATCATTTTGGGCTCACTTGACGAAGTAAGCATGGCAGGAAACTGGCCAAAAAAATATGGAAAAAACGAGTAATATTACTGCAAACATATCAACCAAAAGATTGTCCATTCTAGTCACTACGAATGGGCTTTCTTTTTGTATAAGCCATTCCCAAACTGAACAAATTGAATTTTATAACGAAGTTTTTTTTGATTTTTTTAGTGCAGATAAAACAATAGAAGAAAACCTCAAAGATTATTTTGCAACCCATGCAGAATTAGGTCAAAAATTTGTAACCATCAAAGTTATTCATCACAATAACATGTATGAATTGGTGCCCGATAGCCTTTTTGATGAAAACTATTTGGCCAGTTACTTGCAGTTTTCTAATAAAGTATACGAATCAGATTACATAGACTTTGATGAAGTAAACAAACTAAATCTCAAAAATGTATTTATCCCAAATATTAGGGTTAATAATTTTTTATTAGAACAATTTGGAGCATTTGATTTTTTTCATGGCCAAACCACCCTCCTAAATAAATGTTACGAAATACACCAACAAAATCTAGATATCAACGTTTTTTTACATCTCATGCATCCTCAAATAGATTTGTTGATATATCAGGAAAATCAACTAAAATTTTGTAACAGCTTTGTAGTAAATACAGAGGTTGACGTGTTATATTATGTGTTATTTTGTTTAGAGCAACTAAAAATTGACCCACAAACTTGCAGCATCAAAGTTTTTGGCAATATTTATGAACAAGACAATAATTTTAAAATGCTTTCAGAATACATCAAAGACGTTAATTTTTTGGCCTTAGGAGCCTTAAATGAAAAAAGTTTTTATACAGAATCTGTTAACAGAAAGCACTATATTTTGTTTGAATCATGAGAATTATTGCAGGAAAACACAAAGGAAAACGCATTCAACCACCTAAGGGACTGCCTGTTAGACCAACAACAGATATGGCGAGAGAGTCTTTGTTTAATATCCTTCAAAATTATTTTGATTTAAAAAACCTCAAAGTTTTAGATTTATTTAGTGGCACCGGCATGGTAGCACTAGAATTTGTATCGAGAGGCGTTGCTGAAGTTGTTTGTGTAGACGAAGAGGCCAAGTGCATCCAATTTATCTATAAAATAGCCAAAGAAATTGAAGCACCTATAACACCCATCAAACAAGACGTTTTTAGATTTTTAAACAAAAACAAACTTCAATTTAATGTTATTTTTGCAGATCCACCTTATCATTTTAGTGAAAATCAATACCTTAACATGATTAATGAGGTTATTTATAAAAACATGTTATTACCCGATGGCTTGTTGATTTTAGAGCATAGTAAGAGTCATCAATTTGAAAACAACCCTTATTTTCTAGAAAGCAGACATTACAGCAGCACCGTTTTTAGTTTTTTTGAAAATCAATCAGAATAAAAATAATGACTTCATGAATTTTTTATTTAAATAAAAATCATATTTTTGCACACTAATAAAAAAAAATTTAATGGCAACATATAATAAGAGAGGGTTCAAAACCCCAAAACCAAAAGAGCTCACAGACGATAACACAACAGATTTTTCTGAAGACACCAATAGTACCACCGCAGAAGTATTTGGTACCTTAACCCAAAAGGCCAACAAAGTTGAAGAATGGGTGGCCAAAAACCAAAATATCCTTCTATCTGTTTTAGGAGCAGTAGCCTTGGTAACCGTAGGTTATTTTTTATACCAAAAATATATTGTTGATCCAAAAGAAGATGAAGCTGTCACAGAAATGTTACTAGCTCAAGATTTATTTGCAAAAGGATTAAATGACGATACCAAAAAAGATAGCTTATTTACCTTGGCATTAAATGGCTCTGACGGTAAATTTGGTTTTGTGAAAATTGCAGAAAACTACAGTGGTACTGATGCGGCTAACATCGCTAATTATCACATTGGGATTATCTATTTGCATCAAGGCAAAAACAAGGAAGCTATTGAGTTTTTAGATAAATTCAAATCAAAAGACGTGATGTTATCTGCCCTAGCCAAAGGAGCCATTGGAGATGCTTTTGCCCAAAGAAATCAAGCTAATGAAGCTTTAGATTACTATGAGCAAGCCATCAAAATAAGCAAAAACAACATCACATCGCCCAGGTTTTTATACAAAGCAGGGCAAACCGCTTATGAGTTAGGTCAAAACCAAGTAGCCAATAAGTATTTTCAGGAATTAAAAGACAATTACCAATCTAGTAGCGAAGCTAGAAATGTTGATGCTTTAATCGAGTTGACTCAATAATGCATGGCAACAGAAAATAAAAATTTATCTGATTATAACAAACAAACACTCCCAAACGTCAGTCAGCTGTCGTTTGGGATTGTTGTTTCTGATTGGAATGATAACGTAACGCACAACCTCCTAAAAGGCTGTATAGACACCCTACTTGACAATAATGTGGCCTTAAACAACATCCATATTTGGCACGTGCCTGGCAGTTTTGAGCTGATTTATGGATCAAAAAAAATGCTCGATAGCCTGCCTAATTTAGCAGCTATCATCAGCATTGGTTGTGTGATAAAAGGCGAAACCCAGCACTTTGATTTTGTTTGTGATGGGGTTACCCAAGGCATCAAAGATTTGAATTTGCTCGGCAAAATACCCGTTATTTTTTGTTTACTCACAGACAATACCTTGCAGCAATCGTTAGACCGCAGCGGTGGCAAACATGGCAACAAAGGTATAGAAGCTGCCGTAACAGCCATTAAAATGACTCAGCTGGGCTAAAATTCTCAATACCTAACTATTTAAATCTCAAAAATTATAGTTTTGTTAAAGCAATTTTATGAGCATATGCTTATATTTGAAGTTTATTTTCTGCCATGAGTATTTTTAAAATCAGACAAAACAAACGCTATAGCTACGAACCCCGGTACTACAAGTCGGAAGGTAAAACACCGTTTAAAATAGAGCGTAAGTTTGATGAATATCGTTCTACTATAGATACCTCCGGTGGCCTGAAAGGCAAGTTTATGCGGGCTCTCAATGATTATAAATACAACCAAGACAAAACAACCAATAAACGTATTTTAATCATCAGTTTGGTGCTATTGTTTTTATTTTTTGCACTCTTAGGATTTGATTTGTCAATTTTTACTAAAAATTAATGTCGAGTATCATTCAATTGCTTCCAGACCATGTAGCCAATCAAATTGCTGCTGGAGAAGTGGTACAAAGGCCTGCTTCTGTAGTAAAAGAATTGCTAGAAAATGCTGTAGATGCCAAATCTACCGACATCAAACTCATTGTAAAAGACTCTGGTAAAACGCTCATTCAGGTTATAGACAATGGCTTAGGCATGAGTATAACCGATGCCCGATTGTGTTTTGAAAGACATGCTACTTCCAAAATAAAACATGCCGAAGACTTATTTGCCATCAACACCAAAGGGTTTAGAGGCGAAGCCTTGGCAAGTATAGCTGCTGTGGCTCACGTGGAGCTAAAAACCAAACAAGACCAGGAAGAATTGGGTACACATGTGGTGATTGAAGGTAGTCAGTTTTTGTCTCAAGAACCCATTGTGCACCCAAAAGGAACGTCGTTTTTGGTAAAAAATTTATTTTACAACATCCCAGCTCGGAGAAACTTTTTGAAAACAGATTCACTAGAGCTCAAACACATCATCAACGAATTTCAACGGGTAGCCCTTACCCACCCCAATATTCACTTTAGCTTACTGCACAACAGCACCGAGTTGTTTCTGCTTCCTGCCTCCAATTTAAGGCAGCGGATCGTGAATATTTTTGGCTCAAAAACTAACGAAAAATTGGTCCCAATAGCTGAGAATACAGAGGTTGTTTCTATTCAAGGTTTTGTGATGAGGCCCGAACATGCAAAAAAAACCAGAGGAGAACAATTCTTTTTTGTAAACCACCGCTACATCAAGAGTTCATATTTTCATCAATCGGTGCTCAGTAGTTTTGAGGGTTTGCTGCGAGATGGTCATCATCCCAGCTATTTTATTTATTTAGAAGTACCACCACACACCATCGATATCAACATCCACCCCACCAAAACCGAAATAAAATTTGAAGACGAACACACCATTTATGCCATTTTGAGGGCTGCCATCAAGCATAGCTTAGGGCAATACCAAGTGGCACCTGTGTTAGACTTTAATGCAGACCCCAATCTGGAGGTGCCCTATCATCAAAACAAACAATCTGGAAAGTTGCCTGAAATTGATTTTAACCAAAATTTTAATCCGTTTCAAAGCAACGTCTCTGAGGCAGCATTTAAAACCGCTAAAACTTTTACAAAAACTCCTGAATCTCAATGGGATGGTTTGTATGCCGGGATTCCTGAGGCATCGCAAGATGTTTTTGAATCGCAACACAACCATTCGCAAGAACTTTTTGACGACAACACCTTTGCCCGCAGTTCTTCATCATATGCCCAAATTAAGCAAAAATACATCATTGCTTCACTCAAAAACAATTTGATTGTAGTGCATCAAAACCGAGCCCATCAACGGGTGTTATACGAAGAATTGTTGCAAAATATGACCAACTTTAGTGCCAGTCCTCAGCAGTTACTGTTCCCCATCAATGTGCAGATGGAGGTTATAAAAGTAAGTAAATTACTAGAATTGCAACCCGTTTTGTCTTCTGTGGGTTTTGTGTTTGAATCTTCATTAGCCACAGAATTAATCTTTAATGCCTTACCCGCCTTTTTAGAACCCGCAAAACTAGACAGTACCCTCCAAGACTTGTTGGTAGCCTTAGAAGATCCTGAACAATTTGTAAGTAAAAAACATGCAGAGATGATTGCCATGGCTTTGGCAAAATCAATGAGCTTAAAAACCGGAACTCATTTAACTACTGAGGCCATGGAGCATTTAATAAATCAATTATTTGCATGTCAAGATCCGTATGTGTGCCCCTTTAAAAAACCAATCATCCAGACCATTACTTTTGAAGAAATAGATCAAAAATTTAAACTATGATGCCCATCACCCCAGTTGTAAAACAATTGTTGATTCTAAATGTTATTGTGTTTATTGCCGCTAACACCTTGGTGCCGTTGGCCTATGACTTGTTTCCGATATACTTTCCACTCAATGAATCCTTTAAGTTTTGGCAACCGCTCACACACATGTTTATGCATGCTAAGTTGAACGAAAACCTCATGCACATTGTGTTTAATATGTTTGGTATTTATATGTTTGGCAGTGCCGTTGAGCAATACATGGGAGGTAAAAAATTCTTATTTTTTTATATTTCATGTGGTTTTGGAGCAGCCCTCTTGCATATTGGGATAGATTATTATACCTTCCAAAAAACCTATAATTTGCTTGTTAATAATGGCATCAATACTAAAGAAATTCAAACCATTTTGGCATCCGGTAATTATAATACGGCTATCTTAGAATATGTGTCTTCAGACCAATTATCAGAATTCTACAGAGCTTACGACACCCGTGCCGTAGGAGCCTCTGGGGCTTTGTATGGCGTTTTAGCCGCCTTTGCCTTGTTGTTCCCTCAGGTAGAGCTCATGTTGTTGTTTTTGCCCATTCCCATCAAAGCCAAATACTTTGTACCCTTGTTAGTGGCTGGAGACTTGTTTATGGGCATCAGAGGTACTTCGTTGTTTGGTGGCGGAGGCATTGCACATTTTGCCCATGTTGGAGGGGCTGTTACCGGCTTTTTGATGGCTTGGTATTGGAAAAAAAATCAGTTTGAACGCAACAGATGGTACTAAAAATTAAGCAATATGACAATTTGGGATGATTTGAAATACCAGTTTAGGGCAGGTGGTCTGGCACAAAGAATAATTTTTGTCAACATCGCCTTGTTTGCCTTGCCGTTTGCCATTAAAGGCATTTTGTTTCTTTTTGGCATAAGTTTTCCGTTTCAAACTTGGTTCGGACTCTCCTCCTCGTTTAGCGATTTGTTGTTTAAACCTTGGACAATAGTTACCTACGGATTTTTGCATGCCGGATTTTTTCACATCTTGTTTAACCTCATTATTTTTAATTTCTCGGCCAGAATCTACAACACCTATTTTTCTGATAAACAATTGTTGTCTCACTATTTGCTGGGTATCCTGTATTCTGGTTTGTTTTACATGCTGAGTTATTTGGTGTTTCCGCAGTTATACAACTCACAAGGCTTATTGGTGGGTGCCTCGGGTGGAGTCATTGCACTGTTGGTGTCTATAGCTACTTTTCAGCCACACACAGAGGTAAGGCTTTTGCTGATTGGCAGTGTAAAGTTATGGCACATTGCCTTGTTTTACTTTTTTTTGAGCCTTATTGGTTTATCTTCCTCCAATACGGGTGGTAATTTAGCTCATATAGGCGGGGCTGTTTATGGGTATTTGTATGGCAAAAGCATGGCCCAAGGCAACGACATCAGCCTGTGGTTTAGCAAATTGATGGATTATGTAACCAATGTTTTTAGGCAAACGAGCCCTTCAAAAAAAACCAAATTAAGACCCGTAAAAAATGAAGGCAGACCCGTAACTCCAACTTATAAAAATAAAGATCAAGCCAAAATTGATGCCATTTTAGATAAAATTAGCCAATCTGGCTATGACAGTTTAAGTAAAGAAGAAAAAGAATTTTTATTTAATCAAAAAGACTGATGCAAAAACTAAACTGGCTCAACAAAGTTGCCTTATTGCTAAACATCTTATTATTTATTGTCTCTTTATTGGGTTATATTTTGCCGTTTTTGGCTCCTAAGTTGTTTCCTATTTTGTCTGCTTTCACATTGGCCTTACCAGCCTTGCTTATTTTGAATGTATTTTTTTTTGCCTATTGGCTTATTCAATTCAAAAATCAGATGCTGTATTCTGGTTTTATTTTGCTATTGGGCATCACCTTTTTAAATAAGTTGTATAAATTTAATGAAGTAAAATTACCCCCGGAAGAAAAAGATTTTAAACTGATGTCATACAACGTTCGTTTGTTTAATTTATATGATTGGATAAAAAAAGAAGATATAGATTTAGAAATCAGCCAATTGATTAAAGATCAAAACCCAGATATTTTGTGTATTCAAGAATTTTCTGAAAACAATCGGGTCAATTTCAGGATTTTCACCGACAAGTTTGTCTTTTCAAGGGGTTTAAACACCAAACTTGGCCATGGCATATTTTCTAAATATCCCATTTTTAATCAAGGCGTTTTAGAGTTTCCGGAATCAGACAACAATGCGTGTTTTGTAGACATCAAAAAAGGATTAGATACTTTGAGGGTCTACAGCATGCACCTAGAATCTGCAAGAATAACCCCCGAAATTGAATCATTGAACGATAAAATAAATGACATAGATGAAAAACGGTCAAAAAAATTGCTCAAAAACATCGCTACTGCTTTCAAAAACCAGCAAGTGCAAGCCGAAATTATTAGAAAACACATCAATACGTGTAACTATAAAGTGATAGTATGTGGCGATATGAATAACAGTGCTTTTTCGTATGTTTACAGAACCATCAAAGGCAACTTGAATGATGGTTTTGAAGAAGCCGGTAGAGGTTTTGGCAGCACTTATCAGTTTAAATATTACCCCACAAGAATAGATTATATTTTTGCTGACGACAGATGGGATGTTAAAGAATTTGTAACCTTTTCAGACTTTAAAAACTCAGACCACTTACCCATCATGGTAAGGCTAGGCAAAAAAAATTAAGATGGCCATTCCAAAAATCATACATCAAACCTACAAACATGCCAATTTACCTTGGTTGCATCAATGGCATATTAACCAGCTTAAAAAGAAAAACCCAGCGTATCAATATGAATTTTATGACGATGAACGGGTTGATGCTGAAATGAAAAAAATTTTATCCGCAGCAGACTACCACTTATTTCAAAAGATACAAATTGGGGCTGCCAAAGCTGATTTTTTTCGGTATGTGATTCTTTATCAAACAGGGGGTGTTTATTTAGATATAGACAGCTTAATCGTGTCTCCGCTCAAAAATTTGATAACTCCTACTGATGTGGCCATCATATCTAAAGAAAGTCATTTGCACAGCTACTGCCAATATGCCTTATTTTTTGATAAAAACCATCCGTTTTTGGCCAAAACCATTGCCTTGGTATTAGATAACCTTCAAAACAACAGATTTCCGCACAATGTGCATCAAATGACAGGTCCGGCTGTTTTTACCAAAGCTGTAAACTTGGTTTTAGAGGAAAATTCAAATACACCGCACAAGATGCTTGGGATAGATTATCAGGGGCATGTGAAATTTAGCTTTTTTATGAGCAAGTTTTTTATGTATGGTTTTAAGAAAAGATTACACTGGAAAAAAATGGAAAAAACCACCACTGTGCTCAAAGCATAAAAAAACTACGACAAATTTGCCGTAGTTTTAACTTATCGTGTGAGCTAAATTTAGTTTAGCGACTCAAAACTTCTGTTCACAAAAGCAGTAAGCTCCTCTCCTTTTAGTAATCCTTGTGATATTTTAGCCAAATCTATGGCTTGTTTTATCAAGGTTTGTTTTTGGGTTTCGTCTGTTTCTAAAAGAATTTTAGACGCCAAAGGGGCATTGGTGTTTACCACTAAATTATACATGTCTGGGAAGTTACCCATGCCGAACATGCCTCCACCACCCGTGGCACTCATTTCTTTCATCCGTCTCATAAACTCTGGCTGGGTGATCATAAAAGGGGCTGCCTCACTATCCATGGCCTCAAGCACCACAGAGTATTGTGCTTTGTCAACCACCGTTTCTAGAGTAGATTTTAAGGTTTCTTGCTCTTGATCTGATAATTTAGAAATGATGGGCTCGTCTTTGGCAATCAGTTTATCTAAATGGTCTGCATCTACCCTGGCAAAAGTGAGGTTTTCATTGTCTTGTTCAAGCTTTTGCATCAAATGAGATACAATCGGGCTGTCTAGTAACAAGACTTGGTATCCCTTTTGTTTGGCTGCCTGAATGTAGCTGTGCTGAGTTTCTTTGTTAGAAGCATACAACACCACCAATTTCCCATCTTTGTTGGTTTGATGGTCTTTTAAAGCCTCTTTTAACTCTTCGAGGGTGTAATATTTGTTGTCTACCGTTGGGTATAAAAAGAATTCACCGGCTTTTTCATAAAATTTAGGTTCAGACAATAGGCCATATTCTAGAACTATTTTAATGTCGTTCCATTTGGCTTCAAAATCTGCTCTGTTGTCTTTAAACAAAGACTTCAGTTTATCTGACACTTTTCTGGTGATGTAATTTGAAATCTTTTTAACATTACCATCTGACTGCAAATAAGACCTAGAAACATTTAGCGGAATGTCCGGAGAATCTATCACACCTCTTAGCATGACCAAAAACTCTGGCACTATGCCCTCTACGTTATCTGTTACAAACACCTGATTTTGATATAGTTGTATTTTGTCTTTTTGCATTTGCAAGTCGGCCGACATTTTTGGAAAATACAAGATACCGGTTAAATTAAACGGATAGTCTACATTAAGGTGGATGTTGAATAACGGGTCTTCAAATTGCATCGGATACAATTCTCTGTAAAACGATTTGTAATCTTCCTCCCCTAAATCGGCTGGTTGTTTGGTCCAAGCTGGGTTCGGATTATTGATGATGTTATCTACCGTTTGGTATTGTGTTTTATAATCTTCTGTGGCATCGTCTGGTTTCGGTAATGCCTCTTCTTTGGTGCCAAACTTGATGGGAATTGGCATAAATTTATTGTACTTATTAAGCAAGTTACCAATTCTGTTCTCTTCCAAAAACTCAATAGAATCTTCTGCAATGTACAAAATAATTTCGGTGCCTCTTTCGGTTTTGTCATGTTGAGAAAGCGTAAACTCAGGGCTGCCGTCGCACACCCAATGTGCTGCTGGCTCGTCTTTAAAAGATTTGGTGATAATTTCTACTTTTTGTGCCACCATAAAAGCCGAGTAAAACCCTAAACCAAAATGTCCGATAATCCCTGAATCTTTGGCAGAATCTTTATATTTTTCTAAAAATTCTTCTGCCCCAGAAAAGGCCACTTGATTGATGTATTTTTCAACTTCTTCACTTGTCATCCCCAACCCTTGGTCTATGATGTGCAAGGTTTTGTTTTCTTTGTTTATTTTAACTTCAATCAATGGATTGCCATAGTCTACTTTGGCTTCTCCGATGCTGGTAAGATGCTTTAGTTTTAAGGTGGCATCTGTAGCGTTTGAGACCAATTCGCGTAAAAAAATCTCATGGTCGCTGTATAAAAATTTTTTAATTAACGGAAAGATATTCTCTACCGACACATTAATTTTTCCTGTATTCATATTGTTAATTTTTAATTTGTGAAATATAGTCAAATAAGATACCAATTGCTGAAATTATGACAAAATGTCGCATTGAATTATCTTAATTTTGTTTTACCTTTGTAAAAAAATATCCAATTATGAAACAAATTATTTTAACCACACTTATTTTGATAAGCTTGGTAGGTTGTAAAACACCAGATTCAAGAAAACTTGACACCCCTACCCAAAGAGCCATGAGAGGAAACTTTCGCATTGCCAGTGTGTCTTTTCCAGGTTCAGATGTTATTAAAGTTAATGCCTTTGAATTGGCAGATTCGCAGTGCTTTGTAGGCTCACAATGGAATTTTGTTGCCAATAACAATTCAGGTAGCTTTGTATTGAATGGCAGAGCTAATTGCCCAAGTTATGATACTAAAATTACTTGGTATGTAAACAAAGAAGGCAATGTGGTGCTAAAGTTTTTAGACCAAGGCATCAAAGCTAGAAAAATTAAAGAAGGCTATGTGCTAAGAGTGGGTAACACGTCTGACACTGGTTTTCAGTTGATAGACAAAATTAATGTAGGCAGCAAGCCTACAGACGTTATTTATGAATTTGTAAAAATCTAATAAAAGATGAAAAAGACTATTATTTTAATCATGATTGCAGCCCTGATGGTGCAATGTGATGCAGTGAAAAACTCCAATAAGTCTCAGCGTGGTGCCGTGATAGGTGCAGCAGCAGGAGCTATTTTAGGTGGTGTGTTAGGAAATAACGTTGGTAGCGGCGGCAAAGGTGGACAAGGTGCTGCAATTGGTGGCGTTGTAGGAGGAATTGCTGGTGCTGTTATTGGTAAAAAAATGGACCAACAAGCCAGAGAAATTGAGCAAACCCTGCCCAGTGCAGAAGTTGAACGTGTTGGTGAAGGTATCAAATTGGTGTTAGGTGAAAACGCTGTAAACTTTACAACAGGTAAAGCCACTTTAACAGCTCAAGCCAGAGCTAACCTAGACAGACTTGTGCCAACCTTTCAATCTTACCCAGATACAGATATTACCATTTTTGGTCATACAGACTCAACAGGTAGTTTGGCTTTAAACCAAAAATTATCTCTAGAAAGAGCAACTTCTGTTAGAGATTACTTGGTTTCTAAGGGATTAAATATCAATAGATTCGAAAAAATTGGTGTAGGACCAAACGAACCCATAGACACCAATGATACCCCAGAAGGTAGATCTAAAAATAGAAGAGTAGAATTTGCCATAACGGCCAATGCCAAAATGAAAGAAGAAGCTGCAAAACAAGGAAACTAACTTTTTAAGTTTTTTAAAATAACTACCCTCAACCCTGCGTTGGGGGTTTGTTTTTTTAACAAATATTTTGTTTAACTTTTTGCGGCAATATTTAAACAATATTGTATATTTGAAAAAAAAATACGCATGGCAACTACCAAGAAAAAACCAACAAGCGATTTAGATATTCTTACTTTATACATGGATCAATATCTTGAATCATCTGAATCTGTTCACAATGTTTATAAGTTTTGTAAAGCTAATAAATTAGACGAAAGTGAGTTTTATCAATACTTTTCGTCACTTGAGAGCATCAAATCATTTTTTTGGCAAAAGATTTTTGAAAACTCATTGGCCACCATTCAAAAAACAGAGGGGTATGATGAATTTTCTAGACAAAATAAGATGTTGAGTTTTTACTTTACCTGCTTCGAAAATCTTACCTTAAATAGAAGCTTTGCCAAAGAGACGCTCCCTAAAAGCAGTTCAGAATTTAAAAACTTAAAATACCTGAAAGAATTTAAAGAACACTTTTTGTCTTTTGTAGATGATAATTTGTCTACCCAACAAGCTGAAAGCGATAGCAGTTTTAATAAATTAACCAAACCAATTACCAAAGAATCTTACTGGTTCCAGTTTTTAATTATCCTTAAATTTTGGTTTGACGACACCAGCAAAGGATTTGAGAAAACCGATATCATGATAGAAAAAACTGTGAAAGCCGGTACCGAAATTTTTGACATCACCCCGTTTGAAGGTCTCATAGATTTAGGTAAGTTTTTGTGGAAAGAAAAATTTCCTAAATCTAAAAATTAATGAAAACCATAGACTACATTCCAACCAATAAACTCGAAAGAGCCACACAACTTCTCAAAACTGGGGTAAAAGTTGGGGGCAATTACATTGCCTATTATGGAGAGAAATTGGTAAACAAAGACATCGACAAAAACAAACTGCACGAAAACAATGCATCAGATATTTATGATGGTCTCAAAAACCTGAAAGGAAGTGCCTTAAAGGTGGCTCAAATGCTGAGTTTAGACAAAAGCATCATGCCCCAACAATTTGTAGAGAAATTTTCTTTAGCACAATTTTCAGTGCCACCCCTCTCGGCCCCGTTGGTTCAGAAAACCTTTAAACGTTATTTTGGTTTGTTGCCTAATGACATGTTTGATACCTTTTCGCCAAATTCGGTATACGCCGCCAGCATTGGCCAAGTGCACAAAGCCACCAAAGGTGATAAAACCTTTGCCGTAAAGATTCAATATCCAGGCGTGGCAGATAGCATCAGTTCAGATTTGGCCATGGTAAAACCCATCGCTATGCGAATGTTTAACCTGAAAGGCAAAGACTCTGAACGCTATTTTAAGGAGGTTGAATTTAAATTATTAGAAGAAACCGATTATCATTTAGAACTCAAGCAAGGCTCTTTTGTAGCCGAGCAATGTGCTTATATTCCGAATTTGCAATTCCCTAAATACTATCCTGAATTTTCTAATCAGCGGGTATTAACCATGGATTGGATGGAGGGAGTGCATTGGTCTGAATTTGCAAAAACCAACCAAGACCAAGCTTTAGCCAATAGCATTGGGCAAACCCTTTGGGACTTTTATATGTTTCAAATGCACGGATTAAAGCAAGTGCATGCAGACCCACACCCGGGTAATTATTTGGTAAAAGACAACCAACTAATTGCTATAGATTTTGGCTGTATGAAACAAATTCCGGAAGACTTCTATGTGCCCTATTTTGAATTATCTAAAACTGAAACACTTAATAATCAAGCTTTTTTTGAAGCCAAATTGTATGAACTAGAAATTTTAAGACAAGACGATAGCCCAAAAGAAGTGGCCATGTGCAAAGAAATTTTCACAGACATGCTTTCGGTATTCACCACACCCTTTAATGTAGATTCTTTTGATTTTTCTGACGTCACCTTTTTTGAAAAACTCGCAAGTTTAGGAGAAACCTATGCCAAAAATTCTGAGTTTAAAAGCATGAATGGCAACCGAGGTTCAAAGCACTTTTTGTATATCAACAGAACATTTTTTGGACTTTACAGTTTGCTAAACCAAATAAAAGCAACCGTTAACACCAAATCATTTGAAAAATACCTCTAAATTTGTGTTACTAAACAAAATGCAACAATTTTGCTAAAGGTTACCAATTTATCATTCAGGTATCATAATTCATCGCAAGAGGTTCTAAAAGCCATCAGCTTTAGCTTAGAGGCTGGTAATCATCTCAGTATCATGGGGCCTAGTGGCTGTGGCAAAAGCACCTTACTAGAGCTTATTTATGGCTTGCAAGATGCCACTGAGGGTGAAATTATGTGGCAAAACAAAGCTGTTTTAGGCCCCTACTATCACTTGGTGCCCGGTATGGATTGCATGAAATACGTGTCGCAAAACTTTGATTTGATGCCTTACATCAGCGTCAAAGAAAACATTGGAAAACATCTCAGTAACATTGATAAAATCTACAAAAATAAAAGAGTTAATGAGCTCTTAGAACTTGTAGAAATGACCGAATTTGCTGATACCAAAGCACAATTTTTGAGCGGCGGACAGCTCCAACGTGTAGCCATTGCCCGAGCCCTGGCTCAAATGCCAGAAGTTATTTTACTCGATGAACCTTTTAGCCACATTGATACCTTTCAGAAAACTAAACTCAGACGCAATTTGTTTCAATACTTTAAAGATCACCACATCACTTGCCTTGTAGCCACGCATGACAAAGCAGACGTTTTGGGTTTTTCTGACCAAATATTAATCTTAAACCAAGGCAATATATTGCAACAAGGTAATACCCTTGAGGTTTACCAAAACCCAAAAAATTTAATGGTTGCCAGCCTTTTTGAGGAGTGTACCCAATTAACAGACGAAATGAAAGAGTTATTAAATACTGCAAAAAATTTCGTGTATGCCTCCGAGTGGGTAATGAGTGAAAAAGGCATAACCGTTAAGATAAAAAAATATTACCAAATAGGGCACAAAAAGTATTTGATGATGGCATCATTTAAGGATATCCCATTAACATTATATTGTGAAAACTTACCTCAAAACCCTATCATAAATGTTAATTAACAGAAATTTAATTTGCTTTTATCCAAATAAAGATGGTTGGCTGTATTAATATGCTATTTTTGCAAACTTAATTAATAAAAAAAAGTTATGAAAAAAATTTTACTCTTAATTTTAATTGTTACACAATTTGGTTTTTCACAAACCTATTTTAGTGAAGATTTTCAAGGCGAAACCTCTGCATCACTAACTACAACTGGTTGGGTTTTTTACAACGACTCAAACACGCCGCAACCAGGATATTTACCCATATTCGGCACTAACGCATGGGCACCAGTTACTTGGATCGATGAAGGCACTAATACAACTTTATCTTCTACCTCTTGGTTTCAACCAGCTGGCATAGCAGACAGATGGGCAGTAACACCGGCGATTACTTTGCCAGCAGGTGCTAACGCTTCTTTGAGGTTTAAAGTAAGATCTCATGACCCCGATTTTCCTGATGGATATGTTCTTAGAGTATCAACTACAAACAACCAAAAAGCAAGTTTTCTCTCAAGTGCTCCCTTACTTACGGTTGCTGAAGCTCCAAATAATACTATAGCTAACATCGCTAATACCACTGTTGACTTAAGTGCTTATAATGGACAAACTATTTATTTAGCTTGGATTAACAACAGTAATGATAGTAACCTATTAAGCATTGATGATATTGCCGTAGAAGGTAGCTGTGCTGGCGTATCTGGACTCACATTTGAAAGTTTTACAACTACAACAGCTGTTGTAAACATTGGAGCAACTGCAGATTACCAAGTGGAGTACGGTGTTTTTCCTTACATACAAGGCACAGGTGGAACTATTTTAAATTTAACTAATACAAACACCTTTACCTTAACAGGCCTTACGCCAGGTATTTCTTACACGGTGTTTGTGAGAAGAAATTGTGGAGCTGGTGCTTTTGGTGGTTGGAGTAGTGAAGATGTTGGTACTTTGCCTTTAACAACCACTACATTCCCTTACACCAATAATTTTGAAATTGCCGAAAACCAAGCTTATATTTTCAATATTGGCTTGTCATTTGCCAACCTAACAGGAACTTGGACATTATTTGCTGATAATCCTGCCATGCCAACACTACCTGTTTTTGCATTTTCTGGCATCAGATTTATTGGCAGTGGTTTGTTTGCAGACGACGCTCACAATGCCTTTGCCTATGTAAATGCCATGCAATTAACCACTGGAAATCAATACACTATTACCTTTAAACACCGTGTTCAGAGCAATGCAGCCACAACTATTCCAATGAGTTTAAACGTGGTTGTAGGCACAACCAATGATGGTTTAAACAGTACTACACTTGAAACTTTTACGAACCTAACCAACTTAAATTACGTTGATAGAGTTGCAAGTTTTACCCCAACAACCTCTGGCGTTTACTATTTTGGATTTTTAAATAACACCGCACCAAACACCACTCCTGGTGGTACAATCAATAGAAACTTCATTGATGACGTAACAGTAACTGAAACCTTGAGCACCGATAAATTTGATGCCGTAAAAGTAGCTGTATTCCCTAACCCAGTAAGAGATATTTTAAATATTAATTTGCTTGAAAGCATTACAGCTAAAGTCAGTATTTCTGACATTAACGGTAGAACTGTAAAGAACATCAACATCAACGAAGCAAATGCTTCAATTAATGTATCTGATTTGAGTTCTGGCGTTTATATGCTCAATATTACTACAGACAAGGGAACTTCTACAAAGAAAATTATAAAACAATAAGTTTTATTTAAATAAAAAAAGTCCGTCTCGAATGATTAATTTGAGACGGATTTTTTTTATGATGCTACCTTTTTTTATTCTATTTCTTTAATCACGATCATCGAGGCTTTATAACCCGCTGCCATATTCCAAATATTGCCAATGATGGTTCTGCCGTTTTCATCCACTATTCTAAACTCCGCCGTATTGGGGCTGTATAAGCCTTCGTTTAGGGCTACAACTTCAAACTTATTAAAGCCTGGAGTCAATTCAATTTCAACAAATTTAAACTCTCCTATCAGCATCAATTCTTTTTGAATGACCAACCCATTATGAATGATTTGAACCTTATCGCCATCAACCGTTTCATGGTCTCTGCAAATTAACCTCACACGTTTGGCATCGGTTCTAAACTCCCCAAAATACTGATCTTTTCTATACCGCTCGGGTGTGCCTTTGCCCTCAATTCTGGGGTTTTGAGATTTCATGTTGACTTTGGGTTTCACAAAATCTGTTTTCTCAGTAAGGTCTATTTGTTTCTTTTTGGTTTCAAAATCAAACTTTTTTACTGGCTCTTCAGGTTTTTTCCATAAATCAAACGAAGGGGTGTCATCAGAGTTATCTGGTATAATCAAATCTGCACCCTTTATTTTTCGCTTGCCGCCCTCGTCTACTTGAGCTAGTAAGCAGCCAGAGTAAAGCAACAACCCAAATATCGATAAACTATAAAATTTATTCATAATTAATTACATGTTGCATGATGTTGATTTAATAACTTTCAAAAATTATTCCAAAAAACAACCTGTTAGAATTTATTTTCTACCTCGGCTACTTTTAGTAAAAAATGATGCAAATCGGTGTTTTTCATAAAGGGTTTTAGGGTATTACTCCCAGCCCCAAACATGGCAATTTCTACAAAATCGGCCGAGTGGTCTGTGCCAATCCAGCCTACATTGGTTCTCGATTTTTGTAGGTCGGACACCAATTTATAGGGTAAATTTTTATAATTATAGAGTCCTGATTCAGATTTTTCTAAGTTGCTATAATAACTTTGTATTTGCTGAGCCTCCTCAGTAGTCAGCTCCAGAGCTGTTTTTTCATTAAACAACTCTTTGATAAAACCCAAATTATCTCCTGGTTTTATGGCGTTTAATATCATTTCGTTAGAGGCCTTGTAGTTTTGTAAGCTTTCAAAGTTTTTGTCAGCATTTTTACCATACAACAAGCCTGGGTTGGCATTGCCGTGATCTGTGGTGATAATCACCAAAGTATCTTGATTGGATGCAGCAAAATCTAAAGCCACTTTTACGGCATCATCTGCCGCTATTTGATCAAATAAAAGGGCTGCAGCGTCATTGGCATGGGCAGCCCAATCTACTTTGCCTGCCTCTACCTGAAGTACAAAGCCATTGCGATGCGAGGCTAACTGATTGATGGCCACTGCGGTCATTTCTGCTAGCGTCGGGATGGCTGATTGCAATTCTTTTTGGGCTAATAAATCAACCGTGTAAGGCAAGGCATCTTCACTAAAAATACCTAATATGGGCTGATTGTTATTCACTGATCGCATATCATCTTTGTGGTTAAAAACTTGGTAACCTTTGTTTTTAAAAACTTGATAGAGGTCTTTGCCATCTTTTCGTTTGGTTGCATTAAAATATTGGTCTCCACCTCCCATCAACACATCAAATTGATGTTCGGCATATTTTTGTGCAATGCCTGCCTGATCGTTTCTGCTTTTTGAACTCACCAAAAATCCGGCTGGGGTGGCATGGGTAATAGGCACTGTGGTTACGCAACCTACTTTTTTGCCTGCAGCTTTAAATTTTTGCATAATAGGCAGAGCTTCTTCACCATTGGGGCTAACATTAAGGCTCCCATTTTTTACGCGAACACCTCCGCCCCACGATGAGCTGGCAGCCGCAGAATCAGTAATCATCGAACTGGCCGAGGCCATGTCCATTAACCCTCTGCTAACTTTATGGTCTCTGTAAAGATTTAACCAATGAGAGCCTCTGCCCTGCAGTCTCTGAATTAACAAATCTGCCATGGTAAGCGTGCCCATACTCATGCCGTCACTCACTATCATGATGATATTTTTAGCTTTTTTACTTGCCCTTTTGTCTGCTAAAGGATTAAAAGGATGGTTTAATACCAATCCGGAACCAAGCGTAGCCAATGCAGTGTGCTGAAAAAAATGTCTGCGATTCATGTTCTTTTTAAATCAAATATAAAGGTTTAAAATAACCAAGGTGTTAAATTAAAATTATTTTGTCTTTTTTTGAATAATTTCGGCCAAAAGCTTTTTGGCTCTTAATAATTTTATTTTAATATTGCTGAGGGGTTCTCCTAACTGATCTGCAATGGCCTGATAAGACAACTCATGAAAATACCTCAACTGAATGACTTCTTGATAATTAGGTTTTAATTGTTTTATAAAATGCAATAATTCTGCCAAATGTTGGTCGTAAATTAAATTGTCTTCTGCAGTTGGAGACTCGTCTATGATATTTTTGGCCTGATTGGTATTGAGGTCGTTGAGCTGATAAAACTTATTTTTTTGTTTTCTTAACTGATCATAATGCACATTTTTGGCAATGGCAATCAACCAAGTATTAAATTGGTATTTTTCATTGTATTGTGCAATTTTATCGAAGGCTTTGCTAAAGGTTTCTATGGTGATGTCTTCGGCTTCGGTTTCGTTTTCGGTGCGTTTGAGCATAAAATGATAGACCTCA
Organism: Flavobacterium sp.; assembly: GCA_036796275.1. Lineage (GTDB taxonomy): Bacteria > Bacteroidota > Bacteroidia > Flavobacteriales > Flavobacteriaceae > Flavobacterium. The sequence goes on along the minus strand of DAIRDG010000019.1, from coordinate 9,517 downwards.
TTCCAATAATGGTCAAGCAACAAAGTGTAGCTTTTTTGATGACCTGCTTTGGCTTTTTCTATGTGTTTTTTGATTTCCAATACAATGGTTTTGAAATGCTGTTGGCAACAAAAATTTGAAGTTGCGTGATCATCAAAAATAGTTCTAAGAACGGAAACCACCAAATTAAATCTTTTTCTTGCAGTTTATAGGCCGATTTGGCTAGTACCACAACATAACTGAGGTATCTTACAGCAACCACAATGGCAAGCCCAATGGGATTGTAACCCAAAAAAATAAGGGCTATAACAAGTGGAAAAAACATCAAATTTAGAGTGTAAAACAGACCCAACATGAGCTTGTCTGATAGCTTATAATGTGATGAAGATAACAAATGCCTTCGCTTTTGATAAAACCAGTTTTTAAAGTTCTTGTGTGGTTCAGATACGGTGAAGGCATCAGGATGAAAACTATAATTGGTGTTGGCTTTATTGGCAAACTCGTTTACATACAAATCGTCGTCGCCAGAAAGTACTTTAAAATGATTGTGAAACCCTCCGTTACTTAAAAAAAATGATTTTTTGTAAGCCATATTTCTACCAACTCCCATGTAGGGATTGCCTCGCAGACCCCACCCAAAATATTGCATGGCAGTGAGCATGGTTTCAAATCTGATGAGTTTATTCAAAAACCCTTTTTGTTTTTGATAAGCTCCATAACCCAATACAAACTGTTTTTGTGGAGCAAATGCACTAGCCATTTGGTGAATCCAATGTGGTGTTTTTGGTACACAATCGGCGTCGGTAAACAACAAACAATCATGCTTGGCGGCTTTGACACCTAAGGTAATAGCATACTTTTTATTACCCCAAAAATTTTCGTTGTGCTCAACGTTTACAATTTTTAGGTTTGGGTACATTTGAGCAAAGGTTTCTAAAAGCTCTTTGGTGTTGTCTGAACTACGATCATTTATGACCACCACTTCATAATTGGTATAAACTTGATCAAATAAAAGAGGTAGATTTTTTTCGAGATTTTTGGCCTCATTTTTGGCACAAATAATCACAGAAATTGGGGGTGTTGACTTGTCGGCATTGACTTGTTTAGCAAAAGCAAATAAACTAAACACACCCCAATAAAAAAGCAGTTGAAAGAAAACTACTCCAATCAAGACATACCAAAGGGCCTCTGTAAACAAACTGGTATACAAAGCTTATTTTTGTGAAGCATCGTTACAACTTCCCATTTCTTCAACGGGTTTTCCGCAGTAACCACAGCTTTCTCCGCTGGTGTTTAAGAACGGACTCTGACTGGCACAAGTGCCTGCAAATTTACCGTCTTTCTTGGCCCATATTTTTATGGCAATGCCTGCAAAAGCAATTAATAATATGCCGATGGTTAACAAAACTAGCTTCATTTTTTTGTGCTTTAATTTTTTTGCAAATTTACTAAAAAATATTGAACCTTTTGAGCGTCACTTTCAAAAAAAAACTGACTAATAAGCAACTTGCAAAACCAAATAATGAAGTCTTATTCGTGTCTTAATGACTCTATAGGGTCTTGTTTGGCCGCTTTGATGGCAGGCACTAAACCAGATACAATGGCCACTAAAAAACTGATGACAACCGCAGAGATCATGGCAAACCAGGGGATCACAAACGGAAAATCTAAAAATGTTCCTACGGCATAGCCAATCAGGATACCCAAAATAATGCCTAAAATGCCGCCTAACTGACCAATGACTAAGGTTTCCATAAAAAACTGACCTGCAATGGTAGATTTTTTGGCACCCAAGGCTTTTCTGATGCCAATTTCGCGGGTTCTTTCGGATACTGACACCAACATGATGTTCATCAAGGCAATTGAAGACCCAAAAATTGTAATAATACCAATAAGCACAGCACCCACGTTGAGGGAAGTGGTGATGGCAAAAATTTGATTGATGAGTTCGTCACTGCGTTGTATGCCAAAGTTGTTTTCTTCAACAGGGTTTAGTTTTCTGACTAATCGCATGGTTTTGGTGGCTTCATCGATGGCTCCTGTTAATAATTCTTGTTTGGCAATATTGACTCTCAGATTATAATTTACGTTTGGTTGCGAATAAATAGACCGGGCCAAATTCATGGGGATGATGATGCGAAGGTCTTGATTGTTGCCAAAAGTGGCTCCTTTTTCTTTTAAAACACCAATAACTCTGAATTTGTAACCTCTTAAGGAAACAATTTTATCTATTGGGTTGATGCCTTCAAACAAACCTTTCATAAAATCTGAACCAAGGATGCAAACGGGCTGGTTGTTTTGAATTTCTGAGGGTGAAAAGTTTCTACCATAAGCAAATTCAAGGCCTGAGGTAGAGGTGTAATACTCATCGCTACCTACAACGCTGATTTCAGGATCGGTTTTTTTGTTTTCGTGCTTCACTTCGGCATTGGAGGTGGCTAAAAAGAAACTGTTGACTTCTGCCAAGGGAAAGTCGTATTTTTCGGTAAATTCCTTTACATCTTGATAAGTGATGATGGGGTTTATTTTTTCTCTTTCGGCCCCTCTTGAGCCTCTGCCTACTCTGATTTCCATGTCGTATTGCCTGATGTTGAAGGCGTTTACACCCATAGAACCAAAGTCTGATGACAAGGAATTCTTGAAGGCTGCCACGATGGTCAGGATGCTTACCAAAGCAGTGATGCCCAAAGCTATGATAAAAATAGTCAGCGAGGTTCTCAGCATTTGAGAACGGATAGACTGCAAAGAAATTTTGATGTTTTGTTTGATCATGCCACATGCGTTGTTGACTATAAGACTATTGATTGGGTAAAATGTTACAAAAACTGTTGATTTATTCTTGCATAAAGGCATTAAGCATGCTTGGTGTTTTGATGTTGTTTATGGTTTAAATTGGCATGTCTTGAAAAATCGCAAAACAATTTTGGGCATTTAACCCTAACTATTCGTTGTTTTTAGGATAAACCCCTAGCCCTGATGGCAACGGCAGCCTTGTGCAGGCAAACGCCAAGTTTTGTGGGCGTTGCAAAGCGACCAACGGAAGCTCTTGCAACAACCAAACAAAAGTGGCTTTTGGCAAACAAGCTAGAGTGAACAGCAGGATTGGCTTCTAGAAAATTTAAACCCTCTTGGCTTGATATCAACTATTATTTGATTAAATTTACGACACTAATTTTTAAAACTTATTGTTTATGAAGTATGGCTTATACTCTTTTTGCTTGATGATTTTGGCTTTTGCTAACGCACAAGAACTTTTTATGGACCCGAATATGAGCGTTAGCACCGAACACCAAGTGAACATTAGGGGCACCTTGACAAAATATAAAGCAACTACTGGGACGCAACCCGTTTGGGATGCCAAAGGAAAGATGATTGCCTATTGTCATTACACCTATTACCAAAAAAGTGGTGAGAGCAACTTAGACCAAAGGCCTTTGCTGATTTCATTTAACGGTGGGCCTGGCTCTGCTTCGGTGTGGATGCATTTGGCTTACACCGGCCCAAAGGTATTAAACATCGACAACGAAGGTTACCCCATACAACCTTATGGCTACAAAGACAACCCCCATTCGGTGTTAGACGTTGCCGATATTTTGTATGTAAACCCTGTGAATACGGGCTATTCTAGAACCATTCCGCTGTCTGGAAACGAGGTAGACCGTTCGGTTTTTTTTGGCATCAATGCCGATATCAAATATTTGGCCGAATGGCTCAACACCTTTGTTACCCGCCACAAACGCTGGTTGTCGCCTAAATTTTTGATTGGTGAAAGTTATGGTGGCACAAGGGTATCGGGCTTGGCCTTGGAGTTGCAAAACAAACAATGGATGTATTTGAACGGGGTAGTATTGGTATCTCCGGCTGATTATAAGGTGATTAGAAACGATGGCCCGGTGAGCAATGCCCTCAATATCCCGTATTTCACCGCCACAGCTTGGTATCACAAAAGATTGCCAAAAGCATTGCAAGACCTGTCGCTTGAAGCGGTTTTAGCTAAAGCCGAAAGCTTTGCCTTGAATGAAGTGATACCTGCTTTGGCCAAAGGTGGGTTTTTAGAAACTGACCAAAAAATAGCATTGGCCAATCAAATGGCTTATTATTCGGGGCTCACTGCCAAAGATTTTCTGGACAACAATTTGAGTGTTTCAACAGCTTATTTTTGGAAGCACTTGCTCAAAGAGGTGTCTGGATACCAAATTGGCAGATTAGACTCTCGGTATTTGGGCCTTGATAAAAAACTAAGTGGCAACAGCCCAGATTACTCTGTTGAGCTTACGTCTTGGTTGCATTCGTTTACCCCAGCCATCAATCATTATTTTAGAGAAACCCTGAAATTTGAAACCGACCTCAAATACAATATGTTTGGCCCGGTGCAACCTTGGAATAATGACAACGACAACACCCGCGACGACCTGAGGCAAGCCATGGCCCAAAATCCGTATCTCCATGTTATGTTTCAAACGGGCTATTATGATGGTGCCACTACTTACTTTAATGCCAAATATACCATGTGGCACATTGACCCCAGTGGCAAGCTGAAAGACCGTTTTAGTTTTAAAGCCTACCAAAGCGGACACATGATGTATTTGCGAAGCGAAGACCTGAAAACCTCCAACGACGACTTAAGACAATTTATTTTGAATAACTTTACGGTTGGGAAAGTAGCGAAGTATTGATTTGTTTGTATTAAGATGGGAGTATT
>DAIRDG010000019.1:0-4736 GCA_036796275.1 Flavobacterium sp. | reverse complement strand
TCTTCGCTGGTGGCATAAGACAGCCTGATGCAATTTGGGTTGCCAAAAGCATCGCCAGTAACGGTGGCTACATTGGCTTCAGACAACAAATACATGGCAAAATCATTGGCATCTTTTACCAAAGTACCACGCAAGGTTTTGCCAAAATAAGCCGATACATCCGGGAAGAAATAAAACGCCCCCTCTGGGTTATTCACTTTAAACCCTGGGATGTCTGATAGCAAACCATGCACAAAATCTCTGCGTTGTTTAAAGGCATCTACCATATACTTAATGGCTTCAGGACTGGCCTCGACAGCAGCTATAGTTCCTCTTTGAGCTACTGAATTGGCTCCGCTGGTCACTTGCCCCTGAATTTTAGTGCAAGCTTTAGCAATAAACTCCGGAGCTCCCATGTAACCTATCCGATAACCTGTCATGGCAAAAGCCTTGGCCAATCCGTTGACAGTAATGGTGTTATTTTCCATGCCCGGAATAGAGCCTATGGAACAATATGAGCCGGTGTAATTAATATGCTCGTAAATTTCATCAGACACCACATACACATGCGGATGTTTTTTGAGCACTTCCACCAAAGCCTCTAACTCTGCTTGGCTGTATACCGAGCCCGACGGATTGCAAGGTGAGCTAAACCACATCATTTTGGTTTTGGGCGTTATGGCCGCTTCGAGTTGAGCAGCGGTCATCTTAAAATTACTGTCGATACTGGTGGGCACCTCTATGGGGATACCCCCAGAAAGTTTGACGATTTCTGAATAAGACACCCAATATGGTGCAGGCAATACCACCTCATCTCCGTCATTTAACAACACCTGAGCAATGTTGTATAACGATTGTTTTGCACCAGTTGACACCACAATTTGCGAAGGTTTAAAATCTAAATTATTATCGCGTTTAAATTTACGGCAAATGGCCTCTTTTAAATCTACATAACCATCTACAGGCGGATAGGCCGAAAAATTATCATCTATGGCTTGCTTAAGAACTGTTTTTATAAAATCGGGGGTGTTAAAATCTGGCTCCCCTAAACTCAAACTGATGATGTCTTTGCCTTGAGATTTTAATTCTCTGGCCATGGCTGCCATGGCTAAGGTTTGAGACACTTGCAAATTGTTGATTCTATCCGATAATGCGTTCATTGCTTGCTGTTAATGTTAAGTATATGATTATTTAAATTGTAGACTCTTTTGTTGCTTCATATTTTCTCAAAAAAAAGATCCTGATTTACCAATTAACTAACATAAATATTAATCATCATACAATAAATCAGGATTTTTTTTGGATTCAGCTAGGACTAATTCGCTAACTGTGGTTTTTGACCCAGCTCACGCAAGTGGTTAAAATGCGACCAAATAGCCTCTCTGGTTGTTTTAAACTCATTGTAGGGCAAATTAAACTCTTGTGCCGTTTCTCGCACTATTTTGGCAATTTTACCATAATGGATGTGCGAAATATTTGGGAATATATGGTGTTCTATTTGATGATTGAGCCCTCCGGTAAAGTAATTGACCAACCAATTTTTGGGAGCAAAATTAGCTGTGGTAAACAACTGATGAGCAGCCCAATTGTATTGCAATTTACCTTCTTGATCTGGTTCAGGGTTGTGGGTTTCTTCAACCACGTGAGCTAATTGAAACACCACGCTCAAAATGAGTCCGGCTGCATAATGCATGATCACAAACCCTAAAATAACCTTCCACCAAGCTATGCCCATAACCATAGGCGTTACTATCCAGATGGCAAAATAAATGATTTTTGACACCACCAAAATAGTCCAGTTTTTAAGCGGATTTGGAAAATCGCCATAAGACAATTTGCGTTTCAGGTATCTGTACATTTGTTGAAAATCTGTAGTGATGGCCCAATTGAAGGTGAGCAAACCATACAAAAATACCGAATAATAATGCTGAAATCTATGAAAACGTCTCCAAGGAGTTTGCTTGGTAAAACGCATGACTCTACCTGCTTCTAAATCTTCGTCATGCCCATGCACATTGGTGTAGGTATGATGCAATACGTTGTGTTGTACTTGCCAATTATACACATTGCCTGCCAAGATATAGATTGAGCTTCCCATGATTTTATTTAACCAAGGTTTGCTTGAATAAGACCCATGGTTGCCGTCGTGCATCACATTCATGCCAACACCAGCCATGCCAATACCTGTTACTACATTGAGTAACAAATAGGCCCAAAAGGGCATTTGCATCGAGATCATAATAAAATAAGGCACCAAAAAGATGCTAAACATCACAAAGGTCTTGAGATGTAATTTCCAATTGCCAGATTTTTTAAGTTGATTTTCTTTGAAGTAATCGTTCACTCGTTTGTTGAGTGTTCTGAAGAATTTTGCCCCTTCCGTAGATGAAAAAGTAGGCACTTGATTTTGAAACATAATAAGTAATTAATAGTAATGAAAGTACAAATATAACAATTATAGATTTACAGCATTCTAGTTTCGGATATTTAACAAAAATTCATAAGTTTGTTCAAAATAGAAAGCATGCAACTTATACAGAAATATTTTGGTCATTTATCGGCCACGCAACAACAGCAATTTGCCCATCTTTTTGAGCTATATCAGGCGTGGAATCAGAAGATCAACGTGGTGTCTCGCAAAGATATTGATGAGCTGTATTTGAGGCATGTGTTGCACTCTTTGGGCATTGCCAAGGTGATTGAGTTTGCACCGCAATCACAGATACTAGATGTGGGCACTGGGGGCGGATTCCCTGGCATTCCACTGGCCATTATGTTTCCGGAATGTCAGTTTGATTTGATAGACATTATTGGCAAAAAAATAAAAGTTGTGCGAGCCATTGCCGACGATTTACAACTCAAAAACTTAAACGCTTCACAAAATAGAGCCCAAAACATCACCCAACCTTATGACTTTGTGGTGAGCAGGGCCGTTACCAACATGGATGATTTTGTGGGTTGGGTAAACCAATGCATCAGCAAAAAACAAAAAAATACCCTCCAAAACGGCATACTATACCTAAAAGGAGGCGACTTGACACAAGAATTGCAAAACTTCCCTAAAGCCAGACTTTATCCGCTCAAAGATTACTTTGAAGAAGACTTTTTTGATACCAAACTCGTGGTGCATTTGCCCTTAAAGTATTAAGATTTGAGTATTAAGTATTAAGACCTCATTTGTTTTATGTAGTATATTGTATGTTGTATATTGTATATTGTATATCGTAAATTCGACAATCAAAATTATAATCATTAATTGACTCACGTGTCCCGATAAAATTGGGATTGACTCACTTGTCCCGATGAAGTCGGGATTGACTAATTGACTAATTGATAATTGGCACATTGATAATTGACTAATTGGCACATTAACTAATTACCCCGCTCCAACGCTTCTCTGTGCATGGGGTGTGCAATGTCTATCAAGGCTTTTGCCCGTTGCTTGAGTGTTTTGCCATACAAATTGGCAATGCCAAACTCGGTGATCACATAATGCACATGCGATCTGGTGGTTACCACCCCTGCTCCTTGATTCAAATAGGGTACTATGCGGCTGATACCTTTTTTGGTCACCGACGGTAAGGCGATGATGGCTTTGCCACCCTCACTGAGTGAGGCACCTCTGATAAAATCCATTTGCCCCCCTACCCCAGAATACATTTTGCTGCCAATAGAATCAGCACACACCTGCCCGGTGAGGTCTACTTCGATGGCTGAGTTGATGGCCACCATGTTCTTGTTTTTTCTAATCCTGGCCGTGTCATTCACCATAGAGGATTCTTTCATTTCTATAAACGGATTATCATGCACAAAATCATACAAGCGTTGTGATCCCATCAAAAAAGTAGCCAAAGCCCTCCCCCGCAAGGTGCCTTTGAAATTGCAATTAATCACGTCGTTTTCTATTAAATCTATGACCCCATCGCTAAACATTTCGGTATGTAAGCCCAAATCTTTGTGGTGGGTAAGTTTGCTCAGGGCCGCATTCGGTATGTTGCCAATACCCATTTGCAACGTGCTTTTATTTTCAATCAAAGAGGCAATGTATTCGCCTATTTTTTCTTCTTCTGCACTAAAAGGCATCACCGGGTGACCGTGAATGGGGGTGTCTACCGCTACCAAATAATCTATTTCGGACTCGTGCAAGATACCATCGCCAAAGGTTCTAGGCATTTGTGGGTTTACTTGTGCTATTACAATTTTGGCATTTTCTACGGCAGCCACACTGGCTTCCACCGATACGCCTAACGAACAATAGCCATGCCTATCGGGTGGAGATACATGGATAAATGCCACATCAAGAGGCAACACATTTTTACGGAACAAATGAGGCAATTCACTTAAAAAAACGGGGGTGTAAGACCCATTGCCCGCTGCTAAGGTGTGTCGTACATTGGCCCCAATAAAAAAAGAATTAACATGAAAACTTGCAGCCAAATCTGGGTTGGCATAAGGGGCAGGCCCTTCGGTGTGGAGGTGACAAATTTCTATATTTCGCAACTCTTCTGCCCGTTGTGTTAAGGCATGGGTTAAAATACTGGGGGTGGCTCCCGCGGCTTGCACATACACACGAAAACCTGACTTGATAACTTTTACAGCCTCTTCGGCAGAAACATATTTGCTCATAACTTCTAATTTTTTACAAAACTACTACCCAAATTTCAACTGTTATATGATTTTTCTCAGGTTTTTTAAAATAAAGTATTAAGATAGTAGTATTAAGTATTAAGACTTTTTTGACTGTATATTGTATGTTG
>DAIRDG010000018.1:0-41092 GCA_036796275.1 Flavobacterium sp. | reverse complement strand
AAAACCTCCAAACCTACCGTCAATCGTTAATTTCAGAAGCGGTAACGGGCAAGATAGATGTTCGGGATTGGCAAAAACCAAAAAACTAAAATAACGGCATTGCTTATTATAGTTTTTTGCCATTTTTTAAAATAGCGAGTTGTCTTATTTTAATTTTTGGTAATTTTTAAAAATAAGCAGTATCTTTGTTATAAAAGCAAGGCAACATGAAGCATTACAAATCGGGCAATTATCAAAACCAAGGCTACTACAAAAGCTTTCAACCAAGCTTAATCAACACCCAATGGTTACTAGACGATATGGAACTGCAAAGTTTACTATCTCAAGCCGATAGGCAATTGGGGAGGTTAGATATGTATTCGGAATATATCCCAAACATCGATTTGTTTATTAGCATGCACGTGGTAAAAGAGGCCACACAAAGCAGTAAGATAGAGGGCACACAAACCAATATAGAAGAGGCCTTGATGAACGAGGAAGATATTGGATTAGACAAAAGAGACGATTGGCAAGAAATTCAAAACTACATACAAGCCATGCAAACTGCCATAAAACAATTAGAAACTTTGCCTTTCTCATCCCGTTTAATCAAAGAAACCCACAAAACCTTGTTGCAAGGCGTAAGAGGTGAACACAAAATGCCAGGCGAATTTAGAACCAGCCAAAACTGGATAGGTGGTGCCAGCATAAACGATGCTACTTTTATTCCGCCTGTGCATACATCAATACATGAATTAATGAGCGATTTAGAAAAATTTGCCCATAACGAAGCTTATTATTTTCCAGATTTACTCAAAATTGCCCTAATACATTATCAGTTCGAAACCATTCATCCATTTTTAGATGGTAATGGTCGTGTAGGCAGATTGCTCATAACATTATATTTGGTAGATAAAACTATTTTAAAAAAACCTATACTCTATTTGTCTGATTTTTTTGAAAAAAACAGACAACTCTATTACGATAATCTGATGAACGTTAGAACCAAAAACGATTTAAAACAATGGTTTAAGTTCTTCTTAGTAGGCGTTATAGAAACCGCAAAAAATGGGATTTCAACTTTTGATGCCATCTTAAAACTGAAAAAAGAAACTGAAGAAAAAGTTCAAGCATCAAGTAAGAGAAGCTCTTCGGCACTAAAAATTTTAGATTATTTATACCAAAAACCAATTATAGATGCTCAAAAAGTAAGTGAAATAACAAACGTATCGGTTTCTACGGCTTACAAAGTAATAGAGGAAATGGTTGCATTAAATATTTTAAAAGAAATAACCGGAGGAAAACGAGGAAAAATATATACTTTTCAACAATACATTAAACTATTTCAATAATGGCAGAAGGCATCAAAGAAATTCATTTAGAAGAACATATTGTTAATTACTTGGTTATGCATGGTGGATTTCATCAAGTTGCTAGTAGTGCTTATGATAAAGAATTATGCCTCATTCCAAGTGAGGTAATGGCTTTTATACAAGAAACCCAACCAGAAAAATATATCCTGTTAAGAGAAGAACAATATGGCGATAAGGTGGATGAAAAAATTGTTGCCAACATTGCCAAAACTTATAAAGACAGTAAAAATAAAACTTTAGATCTATTACGCAATAAGGCAAAAGATAGAGGTATTCATTTGGATATGATCTATTTTCAACCCGCACACAATAAAACACCAGAGCACCAAGAATGGTATCAAAATAACCGATTAGCTATTGTTCGTCAATTAAAGTACTCAACTAAAAACAACAATTCTATTGATTTGGTTTTGTTTGTAAATGGTATCCCAGTAGTTACACTTGAATTAAAAAATGAACTTACCGGGCAAAACCATCATAATGCTATTAAACAATACATTCAAGATAGAGACCCGAAAGGAGAACCGTTTTTAGAATTTAAACGTTGTTTGGTTCACTTTGCCGCAGGCACGGAAAAAGTATTCATGACTACCGAATTAAAAGGAAAAAGTACTTTCTTTTTGCCGTTTAATCAAGAATTAGAAAATTTTAATCCCAACGGATTTGCCACTTCTTATTTGTGGGAAGATGTCCTAAATAGAGATTCTCTTTTAGATTTATTGCAAAATTATATCAATATTCAAACAGATTTCGAAAAAGAATATGATGCCAGTACCCGAACTTTAAAAGAAAAAAAATCTACTAAATTATTGTTTCCTCGTTTTCATCAACGCAGGGCTGTTCAAAGATTATTACAAGCCTTAAAAGAAGAGGGTGTTGGAAAAAATTATCTAATTCAGCACTCTGCAGGTTCAGGAAAATCTAACACCATCACTTGGTTGGCCTATCGTTTGGCAGGTTTTTATCAAAATGAAAGTGATGCTAAAGCCATGTACGACTCGGTAATTGTGGTAAATGACAGAAGAGCATTAGACAAACAAATTCAAAACAATATCCGTCAATTAGACAATACGCCCGGATTAGTGGCTTATATTGACGAGAATAAAACCGCTCAGGATCTTAAAAAAGCTATTGAAGAAGGGAAACGAATTATCATTACAACGATTCAAAAATTTCCCGTAATTTCAGAAACTATAGCGGCAATGCCTGATAGAAAGTATGCCGTTATTATAGATGAAGCACATAGTTCTCAATCTGGGGAATCGGCCCGTCATTTAAAAAAATCACTTTCTTTAGAAGAAGCCGAACAACAAGATGTAGAAGAAGATTTAGACGATATTATTGCAGAAGAAATTAAACGAAAAGGAAAACAACCAAATATTTCATTTTTTGCATTTACTGCTACCCCAAAACCAAAAACAGAAGAATTGTTTGGTCGTTTGATGGATGGAAAAATAAGAGCTTTTGATACCTACACCATGGAGCAAGCCATTAAAGAGGGTTTTATTCGTGATGTTTTAAAGAATTACATGTCTTTTAAGCGTTATTATAAAATTATCAAGCGAGCAGAAATTGATGATAAAGAATACGAAAAGAAAAAAACAGTTCGGTTATTAGGTTCTTATGTAGATTTACAAGACCATGCTATTGAGCGTAAAGCACGTATTATGATTGAACATTTTATGAGTAAAACGCAAAATGAAATTCAGGGAAAAGCCCGAGCCATGTTAGTGACAAAATCTCGATTACATGCAGTTCGTTTCAAACGTAAGTTTGATGAAATCATGCAAGAAATGAAGTTACCTTACGGAGCTTTAGTAGCTTTTTCTGGCACAGTGAAAGATAGCGAAACCAATGAGGAATATACCGAAACTAGCATGAATAAATTGCAAGGTAAAATATCCATTCCGGAAGCTTTTAAATTACCTCAATTCAGAATTTTAATTGTGGCTAATAAGTATCAAACTGGTTTTGATGAGCCTATGTTGCATACTATGTTTGTAGATAAAAAATTAGGTGGTGCCTCTACAGTTCAAACCTTAAGCCGCTTAAACAGAACCATGCGAGGAAAAGAAAGCACCATGGTTCTTGATTTTGTTAATGACCCGGAGTTAGTACAAAAAGATTTTCAATATTATTATGGAGAAAACTTTATGGAAGAAGACAATCAAACCGATCCAAATAGTTTGTACACAGTTCAAAGTAAAATTGATAGTTTTAATCTCATTTATCAAAATGATGTAGAGGCGTTTGCAGCTATTTTTTTTAGGAAAGGAAATGATTTTGAAAAATTAAATCCAATCTTAAAAACGGTAAACAATCGTTTTGCTGAAGATTTAACAGAGGATGAGCAGATTAGTTTTAAATCAGAAGGGCAAACATTTATAAAACTCTATCGTTTTTTAAGTCAGATCATTACTTTTACAGATGTTGAATTAGAAAAATATTACGTTTTCTTAACTGCTTTAATAAAAATGTTACCTTTTGTAAAAACCAATATACCTTTGGATGTTTTAGGTGAAGTAGAATTAGATAGTTATAAAATTCAACATCAATACACCACCGATTTATTGTTAGCTAAAGAGGATGGCGAAATGTTCGGGATGACTCCGGGTGGTGCATCTGGAAAAGATGATGACGAAATGGATATGTTAACTAATATTATCAAAGTATTAAACGACACCTTTGGAATTGAACTAACAGACGACGATAAAGTGGAATTTAAAAAAATGAAAGATAAAATTTATTCAAATGAAGAATTGATGAGTTTTTTTAATAAGAATAATTCCCGCGACAACATTCAAGACAAATTTAGTGAGGAAATTGATGCCGAATTATTGAATTTTATCAATACAAAATTAGATTTATATAATAAATTAACAGAGGATAAAGTAAACTTTATGTTTAAAAAAATATGGTTTGACGATTTATATAATAAACGCATTAGAGGCCTTTAAAGTTTAACAAACACGCTACTCTTGTTCTTTGATGTCTTCTTCTCTTTTGTTTTTTGCAGAAACATCTTCACTCAACAATCGGTGGTTTTTTTTGTCGTATTTGCCTTCTAAATCATCTATCACAGAATTTTTCCACATTTTGTTATCTAAAAAATAGGTGGTTCTGCCAATTAAATGGGCACCTACGGGAGCTGTTAATATAATAAAAATAATAATGGCCAACACCCTCGTTGTTACGGCAATGTTGTCAAAATAAACTGCTGTTGCAGCCAAAAGCAAACCAACACCAAGCGTTGCGGCTTTGGTGGTAACAGATATGCGTAAAAAGGCATCAGGCATCCGTAAAATACCAATGGCAGCCAACATGGCAAAGATGGCTCCTAGAGTTGACAATATGTAGATAAAAATTTCACTCATCTTTTTTGTTTCTTTTTTCGAGGTAGTAAGAAAATGCAACTGTTCCCAAAAAGGCTATCAAGGCCAAGATAGTCGCAATGTCTAAAAACGTGGGTTTGTCGTTTATGATACTATAAATAGCAATCATGCCAATGCCAATGGTTATTAATAAATCTAGAGCCACTACCCTATCTTCTATGCTCGGACCTATCAGAAACCTGATAAACACCACCAATGAAGATAATGATAAGATGGGTAAAATCACATAATATAAATAGTCGTATAAATTCATCTTAATATTTCTAACAATTTGCGTTCAAATCCGTTTTTGATGTCGTGTATAAAAGCTTCTCTATTGTGAACATACATGGCATGAATGTATAATACTTTTCTATCATCAGACACGTCTAAACTCAAGGTACCAGGCGTGAGGGTAATTAAATTGGCTAAAAGGGTAATTTCAACATCTGTTTTGGCATCTAATGGCAAGGCAACGATGCCTGGTTTCATGTTGTTTTTGGGTGTAATAACTTCATAGGCCACTTGAATATTGGCTTTTACAACCTCCCGAATAAAAAAGAAGAAGAAAGATATTAATTTTGGTATAATTCTAAAGTATTTAATATCTGTGGTGTCTTTGGGGTTTATGATCCAGAGAATCAAAAAGGTCATGAAGAAGCCAAACACAAAGTTTTTAAATTCGTAACTTCCTGTTAGAAACACCCAGATGATGGTAAGCAATAAATTGACTAAAATTTTTCCTCTCATGATCAATTAATTAAAAACAGCTTCAAAATAAGCTTGTTTGTTTAATAATTCACTCGCTATTCTTAAGGACACTTGCTGAATATGTTCTGCTCTAAAACCTATATACAAAGATACTATCGCCAAAAATACTACTGGCACCACGTATTGTAGTTTTTGATAAGGCTTTAACTGACCAAAGGTTACAAAATTAGCAGATTGTTTGCTTGGTTTGCCATCTTCCCAAAATGCCTTGGCCCACACATAGGCAATGGCTATGAGGGTAAATAAGCTGCCAAAAATTACGGCCCCAAAATACCAATAGTTACCTTGCGTAAAACCAGCTTGTAGCAATGATAATTTTGGCCAAAAACCTGAGAGAGGAGGAATTCCAACTAGTGAAAATAAAACTACTGCCATCAGCAAACTAAGTTTGGGATACTCTTTGTAAATGCCTCCAAGATGATCTAAGCTTGTGGTAGACCTTAAGCGATAGATTAAGCCAGAAATTAAAAACAAATTTGTTTTAACCACAATATCGTGTATTAAATAAAAAATAACTCCAGCAAAAGCCAATTCACTAAACAAACCCAACCCCCCTATCATAAAACCAATATGACAGATGATGAGATATGAAAACACCTTTCTGATATTCTTTTGGATAATAGCTCCGATGCCACCACTAAAGATTGTAAGGATAGCCAACGTTAGCAACATGGTTTCAATAAAAATATCGTTCGGAAAAATTAACGTAAAAACTCTGATCAAAGCATACACACCCACTTTGGTTAGTAAACCTGAAAAAATAGCTGAAACGGCAGATGGCGGTGTATGATACGAAGCTGGTAACCAAAAATATAACGGAAAAACTGCCGATTTTATGCCGAAGGCAACCATGAACAAAAAGGCTGTGACATCTACAAGAGATTTATTTTGAATTAACGGAATTTTTTGTGATAAATCTGCCATGTTTAAGGTCCCCGTGAGGCCATATAACAGGCCTAAACCGGTAAGAAAAATCATAGAAGCTAAAAAGTTTAAAGTAAAATATTTAACAGCTCCTTCTAATTGATTTTTTTGACCACCAAGGCTAATTAACACAAATGAACTGATGATGATGATTTCAAACCAAACATAAAGATTAAACATATCTCCGGTTAAAAAAGCTCCGTTAAGGCCCATCAACAAAAAATGAAAGACAATATAATAACCAAATCTTAGTCTGGCTTTCATGACAGAAACCGCAGAAAAAACCGACACTGCAAAACCAGAAATACCAGTAAGCAATACTAAAGTAGCCGCTAAAGTATCACCCACAAAGGTAATTCCAAAGGGAGCTTTCCAACTACCTGCCTGAAAAGTTTGTATGCCATTTTGCCATACGTATACAAACACAGCTACAGAGGCCAACATGGCTAAAAAACTACCCGTAATGCTCAATATTTTTTGCACTTTTAAGTTGCTCCAAAAAAACATCAAACCAATACTTAGCATCAGGTGAATAAGCAGGGGCAATATGATAATTTGTTCGTTCATGAATCTTCGTCTGTGGTGTTTAATTGATCTAAATCGTCGGTTTTAAGCACTTTGTAGGCTCGTTTAACTAAAATAATAGCAAATGACTGAAGTCCAAAACTAATAACAATTGCAGTTAAAATAAGGGCTTGGGGCACTGGGTCTGCATAGGCATCTTCAAAAAATTTTGTTTCTTCTGGGATAATTGGGGGATTACCTTTGGTTATTCTTCCTAACAAAAAAATTAATAAGTTTACACCATTGCCCAATAAAATCAAACCTAAGATAAGCTTTACCATGCTGCGTCTCAAGATCATATAAATACCTGAGGCATAAAGAATTCCGATTGTAATGGCCAAGAGTATTTCCATAATTTATGCAGATTCTGAAATGGTGAAAATAATAGTTAACGAGGCTCCAATTACAATTAAATAAACCCCGATATCAAAAAAAAGTGCTGTTCCAATACTGCCAATCACCGGAATTGGGTTTTCTGCCCAAAGAGCAGTCATAATGGGTAATTCGCCAAAAAATATAGGGACTATAGCAGCTATAAATGAAATTAATAATCCGATTGGCATCAAAAAACCAGGGTGAATTTTAATGCGTTTCTTGGTGTTTTCTAATCCGTTGGCAAAAGCATCTAAAACAAAAGCAATGGCAGCCACTAACCCTCCTATAAAACCACCACCAGGCAAGTAATGTCCTCTCAAAAGTATGAAGACTGAAAAAAGCAATAATACTGGTAACAAAAAATCGGAAGCTGTTCTTAATATAATTGTTTTCATAGCTGTCTTTATTTTTTATCTCGTGTTTTGATGTGCAATTTCAAAAGTCCAAAAACCCCTAGTGCAGCTACAATTAAAACACAAGTTTCAACCAAGGTGTCTATGCCTCTAAAATCAACTAAAATCACATTCACTACATTCTTACCTTTGGCTAGTATATAGGCATTTTTTGCATAATAATCGGCAATATCTGTATTGATGGGTTCTTGCAAAACTTGTAAAACCAAAATACTCATCAAAGATCCGAATATCACAGACAGTATACCATGCTCAAGGCGTTGCATATTTTTGGAATATTTAAGATATTTTGGTAATCTATACAATACCAATACAAATAAAATGACGGTAAGGGTATCTACAGAAAACTGCGTCATGGCCAAATCTGGAGCAGAATAAAACAAAAAGAATAAGCAAAATGCAAATCCTACTATACCCATAGAAGCAACTGCTGCCAATCTTGAATTTGAAAAAACCGTGAAGAAGATTGCCGCTATCATCATAAATACAATAGACACTTCATAGATTGTTAAATCTGACAACGAAGACAAATTGATGCTTAAATTAAAGTCAGAAAAAATAAGAATTCCCAACACTATGCACATAAACATGATGATGGTAGCAACGTAGTGTCTTAAAAAGCCATTTTGAAAAAAGTTTGTCCAAAGATTTGAAAACTTTATAAATCCGTCAATGAATTTAAATATGATACTTTTAGGACTAAAAACTTCAAAATTATGAATGAATTTTACTTTATTTTCAGACGGTATAATTAAAAAATACAACAAAGAGCCAATAACAATAGTGGCTAAACTTAGCATAAGAGCAGTATTAAATCCGTGCCATAACTTAAGTTGAAAAGTTTCTGGTGAATTCACTAAAACTTTGATGCTAGGTGCAATGAGAGCGTTTTCAACTAATTGTGGTACTAAACCTAAAATTAAACCTAATCCTACTAACATAAGTGGCGGTATCCATAATCTTTTTTCAGGCAAAATTATGTTTTCATATGCTACAGATAATTGCCCCATAAAGGGTTTTACACCTGCCAAAAAACCAGCATAATAAAGTAAGATTTTAGTTAATAAGGCGACTCCTACCACCAGCCAAATACTTGAATGAAAATTTAAACCAGCTTCATAAATCAAGTCTTTGCCAATAAATCCAAAAGTTGGTGGTACTCCTCCACTGATTAGTGCTGCCAAAAAACCAGCTATAGCCACGGGCATTAAAACTTTTTTAAGACCAGCTAGTTGTGTGATGTCTCGTGTGCCTGTTTTATGATCTATAATGCCTGTAATCAAAAATAATGAGGCTTTGTAAAGAGCGTGCACAATCACAAAAACCAAGCAAGCTAACAAGGCTGTTTGTGTTCCTAAACCGATTAAAAAAACGAGTATGCCCAATGCTGAAATTGTAGAATAAGCCAAAATACTTTTGAGGTCTGTTCTAAACAAGATGTGTATGGCTGCGTATAACATGGTGATGCCACCTACTATAATAAGTGTAGAATTCCAAAACTCGGTATTGCCTAAAATAGGAGTAAATCTTAGCAATAAAAAAATGCCGGCTTTTACCATGGTGGCAGAATGCAAATATGTAGACACTGGTGTAGGAGCTTTCATGGCTCCTGGCAACCAAAAATGAAAGGGAAATTGTGCCGATTTAGAAAAAGCTGCCCCAAAAAATAAGATGACAATCAATAAATACGATGGGCTCAATGCAATTTGATCTGCTAAAGCTGTCATCTCAGAGATTTGAAACGTATTGGCCACAACACCCAATAAAACAGCACCTCCTAAAAACAACAAACCACCCATGCCTGTAACACCCAAGGCAATTAAAGCTGATTTTCTTGAAGATAACGAAGCGTTATTAAACCCAATTAAATAAAAAGAAGAAATGCTGGTTAATTCCCAAAAAATGAACATTAAAATAAGGTTGTCTGATAAAACCAACCCAAGCATAGCCCCCATAAACATGCTCAAAAAAGCATAAAAACGGTCTAAATATTCATGCCCCTTAAGGTAAACCGACGTATAAATAAACACCAATGTACCAATTCCGGTAATCATCAAAGCAAACAACAATGATAAGCCGTCTAATTGAAAACTTAAATTAACACCAAAAGAAGGAATCCACTGAAAGGTTTCTTTTATAATTTTTCCTTGGGCAATATCCTGAATAAAACTGGCAAAATACAAACATAAAGATAGAGGTACTAAAGTGCTTAGCCAGGCATATTTTCCCTTGATTAATTTGCCTATCACCAATATGGATAGGGCAAAAATAAATCCTAAGAAAACAGCTATCAACATGGTTTACTTTTTTAGATAAGTGGCAAATATATGTAATTAAAAAGACAGAAAAATACGCAAAAAGTTTTTTTAGGATTTATTAACAATCAAAATAATTGCCAGAGGCTAATTGTTCATTCCTAAAAATATTTTTTTAATAACTTGATGAATTTTCAATTAAGAAACATCAAACATTTAATACTTCAACCATTGGTATAACTCTTTCCAAGTTGGTTTTTTACCATACATTAAAATCCCTACCCGATAAATTTTGGCAGCAATCCACACCACGAAAATAAAAAATCCGTAAAGTAATGCAATAGACAGTACCAATTGCCACCAAGGCACCCCAAAAGGTACTCGCATCAGCATCACTATGGGTGAGGTGAGCGGAAACATAGAAAACACCACCGCTATGGTGCCATGAGGGTCATTGATTACAGTGGCAAAACCAATATACATGCCCAAAATAAGCGGCAACATGATTGGCATCAAGAATTGCTGCGAGTCAGTTTCATTATCAACCGCAGCTCCTATGGCTGCATACAAGGAGCAGAATAAGAAGTAACCCCCTATAAAGTAAACCAAAAAGTAAAATACCGTCGTTAAAATATTGAGTTCAGAAACATAACTTTTAAGGGTTTCAAAACTAAACTTTGAGGCTTGTTCTATAACCTCAGGGTTATTCATTAACTCATTTTGAGTAGCCGAACTGCCAAAAATAGTGCCCGCTACTAAATAAACAATTCCAATAAGCACCACCCAAACTGCAAATTGTAACAACCCGGCTAGGGAAGTGCCTATTATTTTGCCCATCATCAACTGAAAGGGTTTTACGCTTGAAATAATAATTTCAATAATTCGGTTGGTTTTTTCTTCAATCACACTTCGCATTACCATGTTGCCATAAATTAATATAAACAACATGATGAGGTATCCAAAAAAGAAACCAAGCCCCACTTTTAGCTCGTTTACGCCTTTGAGACCTTCTTCGCCAGAAGACTTGGCCAGTTTGAGGCTTATTTTAGTTTTAGACAACCTGAGCTGGGTGGTATCTATGCCTGCCTTGAGATAGTTTTGTGTGGTAATTTTTTTTGAAATACCATCTTCTATATCAAAAACCAACTCCATGTTGGGGTTATCATTTGAGATGTATTCAACTTTGTCTTTTAATAAATTTAAATCTTCAACCACAGGAATGTATACAATGCCTTCAAATCGGTCGGCTTTTAGGCTATCTTTTAATGATTGCAAGGGTAAATTATCGAAATGATGGAAAACTGTTTTTTCGGAAGATTCAAAAACATTTTCAAAACTTTTACTGGCATCGTGAACGGCAATATGCTTAGCATCTCCCTTAATGCTCATCACAACTGCCACAACAACTCCAATTAAAACAAAAATTAATGGACTTAAAAAAGTCATGACAATAAACGACTTGTTTTTTACTTTGTTTAAAAACTCTCTTTGAATGATGGTAGATATGATGCTCATGATGATTAACTTACAGATTGAATAAAAATATCATTTACGGAAGGGATTTTTTCTAAAAAATGATTGATTTGCCCATGGCTTATCAACAATTGTATCAAGTCATTAGCCCGATGATTATTTAGATTAACCAACAATTTATGGTCTTGATGAATGGTTTTAAAATCGGCAGTTTTTATTTCGAATCCATGATTTAGTAAAGACTGGTTAAGGTTTTCAATATTGTCTGCAGCAATACCAATCTCAAAAGAATTGCTTTTGAATTGACGTTTTATATCATTAATCTCACCATCAAGAATTTTTTTAGATTGATGAATTAAGGCGATGTCTTGGCACAATTCTTCTACGCTTTCCATCCGATGGGTAGAAAAGATGATGGTAGCACCTTGATCTCTCAGGGCCAAAATTTCGTCTTTTATTAAATTGGCATTTACAGGGTCAAAACCAGAAAATGGTTCATCAAAAATCAACAACTTGGGCTCGTGCAATACCGTGACCACAAATTGTACTTTTTGAGCCATTCCTTTAGAGAGTTCTTGAATTTTTTTATTCCACCAATCGCCTATTTGCAAGCGATCAAACCAGTAGTCTAATTTCTTTTTAGCCTCTTGTTTGCTCAATCCTTTTAGTTGGGCTAAATACATGGCCTGGTCTCCCACTTTCATAGATTTGTATAATCCTCTTTCTTCGGGCATGTAGCCAATCACTTTTACATGATTTGGATTAAGCGGCTCACCATTTAGCAGGATGTTTCCCTGATCGGGCAAGGTTATCTGATTGATGATTCTAATTAATGAGGTTTTTCCGGCTCCATTAGGTCCTAATAACCCAAAAATGGTTCCTGTTCTCACATTTATTGAAACATCATCTAAGGCAGTATATTTACCATAAGATTTTGTTACATTTTGAACTTGTAATGAAAAATTATCCATAAAACATACCTATATAATTGATTAAAAAAAATGTTTTAAAAACAAAACCCATCCAGGTGACTAAACAAGGATGGGAAAAATTGCTATGAAAAAGAAATTTACTAATTACTTAGTGGTACAAATGTAAAAAAAATCTAAATACTAAGAAAACATATCTTTAACTTTTTCAAAAAAACTTTTATCCGAGTTTTCCGGATGAGGCTGAAAATTTTCATCAGTGAGCATTTTTTCAAAAAAATCTCTTTGTTCTGAGGTAAGTGTTTTGGGAGTCCAAACGTTTACGTGCACCAGTAAATCTCCATTGCCATAGCCATTTAAACTCGGCACACCTTTGCCTTTTAGTCTCAGTATTTTACCAGATTGTATGCCCGGATCTAATTTTATTCTAACCTTTCCACCAACGGCAGAAATTTCTTTGGTGGCTCCTAAAACAGCCTCTGCCATATTCACATACAAATCATAATGCAAATTATCGCCTTCTCTTTTTAAGAATTCGTGTTCTATTTCTTCAATTAAAACTATTAAATCTCCGGGGATACTGTTATTGCCGGGGGCATCATTACCCTTGTTAGAAACCTTTAGTTGCATGCCATCTGCAACGCCACCAGGAATTTTTATAGACACCGTTTCTTCTTCTATCACCATGCCTTCTGCATCGGCTTGAGGAGGCTTATTGCCTACTATTTGTCCGCTGCCGTGGCAGGTATGGCAAGTAGTCGCGGTTTGCATTCTACCCAATATAGTATTGGTGATTTTAAGAATTTGTCCGCTGCCGTTACAAGTGGTACACGTTTTAAAGGTGACCCCAGCAGCCATTTTCTTTCTTTTTACTTTTACTTTTTTCTCAACACCATTGACAATTTCATCTACAGTAAGTTTTACTTTAATACGCAAATTTGAGCCTTTCATTCTGCGTTGGCCGCCTCCGCCAAAACCGCCAAAACCGCCTCCACCAAAAGCACTGCCAAAAATATCGCCAAACTGACTAAATATGTCATCCATATTCATGCCGCCGCCTCCAAAACCTCCGCCCTCAAATGCGGCGTGACCATACTGATCATATTTTGCTTTTTTGTTTGGGTCGCTTAATATTTCGTAGGCTTCAGCTGCTAGTTTAAAGTTTTCTTCCGCTTGAGCATTTCCGGGGTTTTTATCAGGATGGTATTCAATTGCTTTTTTTCTGTAAGCTTTTTTTATTTCAGCTTCCGAAGCATTTTTAGAAACCCCTAAAATCTCGTAATAATCTTTTTTCATGGTGTTATTTATTTTAAAAAACTGGTTTTTTACATGCCAGTAACTACTTTTGGAAACCTGATAATTTTGTCACCTAGTTTGTATCCTTTTTCAATCACATCAACTATTTTGCCTTTTAGGTCTGCAGTCGGAGCGGGTATTTGTGTAATGGCCTCTGCAAAATCAGCATCAAAAGCATCACCTGTACTTAACGCTACAACCTCTAATCCCTGAGACTTAAGCGTATTGTTGAATTTATCATATATTAGTTGAATGCCTGTTTTTGTGGTGTCATCTTGGTGTTTTGCCATTTCTTGCAAAGCTCTTTCAAAATCGTCAACCACAGGCAATAAGGCCTGAATAACCTCTTGATTGGCAGTTTTAAATAGTTCTATTCGCTCTTTAGATGTTCTTTTTTTGTAATTTTCAAATTCTGCAAATAACCTCAAAAACTTATCTTTTTCTGACTCAAGTTGAACTTTTAATTGATTAATAACTGCCTCATTTTCATCAACGTCGTTACCGTTATGGGTATGGTCAGTTTGATTGGTTGAGTTGTCTTGCTGTAAGACTTCGTTATCTGCAATGGATTCTTTTGGGGTATTATCTTCTATCATGATTACTTTTTTGTTTACATGGGCAAATGTATTGCCAAAAATTTAAATCTGTCAATTTGTCAGAATTTAATATCAAACATTTAATAAAAAATTAAGAGCTTTAAAACTATTCGGATTATAAATTTGCACCATTATTTTAACTTAAAAACATATAAAAATGAAAAAAAACTTATTAAGCATTTTATTTATTTCTTCGCTAGCAGTAGTATCTTGCAAAAGCGAAACTAATGCAGAAGACGCAAAAGATGTTACTGATGTATCTGAATTAGCTCAAACATTAACTGTAGATGCGGGATCTTCTGTAATTGAGTGGGTAGGTTCTAAACCAACTGGTACTCATAACGGAACTATCCAATTGACTTCAGGGAGTGTTTCTTTGGAGGAAGGTAAACTTGTTGGCGGTAAATTTGAAATCGACATGAACTCTATTGTTGTGTTAGATTTACAAGGTGACGAGAAAGCTTCATTAGAATCTCACTTAAAAGGAACTGCAGAAGGTAAAGAAGATCACTTTTTTGATGTGGTTAAATTCCCAGCAGGAAGTTTTGAAATTACTTCAGTAACCGCTTTAGAAGGTAATGCTGTTGAAATTTCTGGTAACTTAACTTTAAAAGATATCACTAAAAATGTAACGTTTGCTGCAAAAGCTGATGTTACTGAAGGTTCTGTAAAAATTTATTCTGAAACTTTCTCAATCAACAGAACAGATTGGGGTGTAAACTACGGTTCAAAATCAATCTTTGAAGATTTAGGTGATAAATTCATCAATGACAACATTGATTTAAAAATTAATGTAGTTGCAAACAACTAATTGATTAAATTAAAATTAAATCAAAAAAAGCCTCAGCGTTTGCTGAGGTTTTTTCATTTTACACCAATTTTATTTAATAATCAAAAATAGGTCTTTGTTCCATAAAATCGTTCACCTCTTGGGCCAACTCTTCTAAGTACTTTTCATTATCCCAATACATCAAAGCCCTGTCTATAAAATCTACAACCACTTCCATATCGGCTTCCTTTAGCCCTCTGGTGGTAATGGCAGGTGTGCCAACTCTGATGCCTGACGTTACAAACGGTGATTTGTCATCAAATGGTACCATATTTTTATTGACAGTAATATCTGCCAAGCCAAGAGCTTTTTCAGCATCTTTACCAGTAATGCTTTTGTTTCTAAGATCTATCAACATCATGTGATTATCTGTTCCGTTAGAAATTAAATGATAATCTCTCTTTACAAAAGCTTGGGCCATGGCTTGTGCATTTTTCTTAACTTGCAAGGCATAGCTAAAAAATTCATCACTTAAACACTCTGCAAAGGCTACAGCTTTAGCTGCTATAATGTGTTCTAATGGACCTCCTTGATTACCAGGAAACACACCACCATCTAGCAGGGTAGACATCATTTTTATGTCTCCTTTTGGCGTTTTAAGACCAAACGGGTTTTCAAAATCTTTACCCATCATGATTAGTCCTCCTCTTGGTCCTCTTAATGTTTTATGAGTGGTTGTGGTTACAATGTGACAATGAGGCAGTGGATCATTCAATAAGCCTTTGGCAATAAGACCTGAAGGATGCGAAATGTCTCCTAACAGCAAAGCTCCAACTTTATCTGCTATGGCTCTAAATCGTTCAAAATCCATATCGCGAGAGTATGCACTAGCCCCTGCAATAATCATTTTGGGTTGTTCTTTGATGGCAATGGCTTCTATGTTGTCATAATTTAATCTGCCAGTTTCCTTTTCAACACCGTAAAAAGAAGGTTGATATAATTTGCCCGAAAAATTTACTGGTGAGCCATGGGTTAAATGCCCCCCATGAGACAAATCAAAACCCAATATTTTATCTCCCGGGTGCAAACAAGCCGCAAAAACCGCTGTATTGGCTTGAGAACCCGAGTGAGGTTGCACATTGGCATAAGCTGCATTAAATAATTCTTTAGCCCTATCTATGGCCACTTGTTCTATGATATCTACTACTTCGCAACCTCCGTAATATCGCTTACCCGGATAACCTTCTGCATATTTGTTGGTTAGTATAGATCCTGCTGCTTCCATAACCTGCTCACTAGCATAATTCTCAGAAGCTATCAGTTCAATACCTTTAATTTGTCTTTCTTGCTCGTCTAGTATTAAATCGAAAATTAATTGATCTCTTTTCATATTTGATGTGGTATAATATTCAAAATAGGCATTAATTGAGATAATAACTGCTTGTTTTGAATAAATTTTTTTGGTAAAATTTAATTGTAGTTAATTATTTTTCAAAAATATAAATAATGTTTGTTTATTTTTCTTAAAACAATATATTTGGATAGTTAAATTATCAACAATATTTAAACATCAATATATGCCATCATTTGCCAACAATCCTCATAGAAAATCATGGATTCCTGTACCAAATCATTCAGATTTTCCTATTCAAAACATCCCTTTTGGAGTGTTTATTACCAAAGACGATGTAGTAACCATAGGAACTCGTATAGGTGATACTGCCATTGATATGGGTGCTTTGCAAAGGCTAAACTATTTTGACGGAATAGAATTAACCGACGATATGTTTATGCAAGATACCCTAAATGATTTTATATCAGATGGCAGAAAAACCTGGCGATTGGTAAGAAATAAATTAGCCGAAATTTTTGACAAAAACAATCCGTTGCTCAGAAATAACCCAGTGCATAGAGATATCATCTTGTTTGATATAGATGATGTTGAAATGCTTTTACCCGTTCAAATTGGTGATTATACCGATTTTTATAGCAGCAAAGAGCATGCAACCAATGTGGGTAAAATGTTTAGAGATCCTGAAAATGCTCTTCTGCCAAACTGGTTACATATTCCCGTTGGTTATCATGGCAGAAGCTCTACGATTGTGCCCAGCGGCATTGCTGTTCACAGGCCCAAGGGGCAAACTTTACCAGGAGATGCTACATTGCCCGTTTTTGGTCCCTCAAAATTAATAGATTTTGAACTCGAAATGGCTTTTATTACCACCGATGCCAACCTCATGGGCAGACAAATTGATGTAAACAATGCCTATCAGCACATATTCGGCATGGTATTATTTAATGATTGGAGTGCCCGCGACATTCAAAAATGGGAATATGTGCCACTTGGACCCTTTTTGGCCAAAAATTTTGCTTCATCCATATCACCATGGATAGTAACCATAGATGCCCTTCTGCCCTACCTTGCCAATGCTCCGCAACAAGAGCCAACACCAATGCCATATTTACAAGAAAAACATCGTTTTACGTATGATATTAATTTATCTGTAAGCATCAAAACCGAGCAAGATGTAGAAACCTTGGTATGCGAATCTAATTTTAAGTATTTGTACTGGACCATGGCTCAGCAATTGGCTCATCATGCCGTAAATGGTTGTAGAATAAATTCTGGAGATATGATGGGTAGCGGCACAATCTCTGGATCTGATCCAAAAAGTTTTGGTTCGATGCTAGAGTTAACTTGGGGTGGAAAAAACCCAATTAAATTGAATGACGGCACCGAAAGAAAGTTTATTAATGACCATGATACGGTTATCTTAAGAGGATATTGTGAAAAAAATGGCATAAGAATTGGTTTTGGTGAATGTAGTAGTAAATTGCTACCAGCGTTCACAAATTAAATTTTTATTTATGAAAAAAATTACTTCCCTATTTCTTCTGTTGATTACCTTAACAACCTTGTCATGTGCCAAAAGAGAAACCTCAAAATTGGTTAATTCTGGTAATTATGATCAGGCCTTAGATATTGCCATCAGCAGATTGCAAAGAAACAAAGACAAAAAAGGCAATCAAGAATTTGTATTGGCTGTTGAAGATGCTTTTAAGAAAGCCAAAGAAAGAGACGATAAACAAATTAACTTATGGGTAAAAGACCCTAACAATCAAAACATCGAAAATATATATAATGCTTATGTGAGATTGCATGAAAGACAAGAAAAGATAAAACCCTTGTTGCCTCTCAGGATTATGGGACAAAATAGAAATGCCGCATTTGTGTTTGAAAATTATGATGATCAAATTGTGAATGCCAAAAACGCCTTGGTAGAAACCTTATATTACAATGCCTTAGAGCTCATAAAATCTAACGACATGTTTGCCGCCAGAAAAGCTTATGATGATTTGAGTTATGTGAGTAAGCTTCACCCTGACTACAAAGAGATTAATTTTTACACCAATCAGGCTTTTACCAAAGGCAATAACTATGTGTTAGTATCTGCTCATAACCAAACAAATTTGGTAATTCCTAGAAACTTGCTTGCAGAACTACTAGATTTTGATCAATATGGATTGCAAAAAAGATGGACACAATTTCACACCACCAAAAACAGTGCATTTAAGTATGATTATGAAGTCTTGTTAAACTTTAGAGATATTTTAGTTTCACCAGAGCAAATAAGAGAACGAGAAATAACCCAAGAAAAACTCATCAAAGAAGGCACAAAAAATCTTGTGGATGCCAATGGCAATGTGGTGAGAGATAGTCTAGGCAAAGTTATTAAAGTTGATAACATGAAAAAAGTGGTGGCTACAGTATATCAGTTTCATCAATTTAAAACATGTACGGTAACTGCACAAGTGCAAGTAAAAGACCTGAATCAAAACCAAATTATGCATAGTTTTCCTATCAACAGTGAGTTTTTGTTCGAACATTACTATGCCACCATCAAAGGTGATAGAAGAGCATGTGATGAGGTTTTTTTAACCTACTTAAACAACCGCTTTGTACCATTTCCGTCTAATGAGCAAATGATTTATGATACCGGAACTGATTTAAAACTGCAACTAAAAGCCATTGTTCAAAAGAATATTCAATTTCCCTAACCATGAGAATTGCTTTCTTTTTACTAATTTGTCATATTATAATTGGTCAGGATTTTACCCTCAAAGATTCTTTAATCGGCTCTTTAAGACCTGAACGTACCTGTTTTGATGTGCAACATTATTATCTAGAGGTGGTGGTTGATTTAGAAAAAAAACATCTCAAAGGAAGCAACATCATTAGTTTTGATGTGGTTGAAAATACCCAAAAAATACAATTAGATTTGTTTGAAAACATGCAAGTTGACTCTATTGTCTGGCATCAACAAAAGCTGAAATACGAAAGAATTCATGGAGCTGTTTTTATAGAATTTCCAGAAACCTTACCTAAAAAGACTAGCCATAAAGTTAAGTTTTACTACCAAGGACACCCTTTAGTGGCCAAAAATGCACCGTGGGATGGTGGTTTTGTATGGGCAAAAGATGCTAACAATTTGCCATTTGTGGGGGTGGCTGTGCAAGGCACCGGAGCCTCGTTGTGGTATCCTGTAAAAGATCATCAAACAGATGAGCCAAATCAGGGTGCAGATGTTTTAATTACTGTTCCTAAAGAATTAGTAGCCGTGTCTAACGGTAATTTAATTGCCACAGAAGAATCTGCAACCGAAAACCAACTCACCACTTGGCATTGGCAAGTAACTCATCCCATAAACACCTATAACATTACCTTAAACATTGGTAATTACGAATTAATCAAAGATCAACACAATGATTTAAAAATGGAATATTGGGTTTTGAAACAAAACAAAGCAAAAGCCATTAAACACTTTGCCGAAGTACATGATATGATGGCTTGTTTTGAATCAAAATTTGGAAAATACCCGTTTTCAGAAGATGGTTATAAACTGGTTGAAACCCCCTATCTTGGCATGGAACACCAAAGTGCCATCGCCTATGGCAACCAATACAAAAAAGGATATCTTGGAAGAGACTTTACAGGAACTAAAGTGGGCATGGCTTTTGATTACATTGTGATTCATGAAACTGCCCATGAATGGTTTGGCAACTCTATTACTAGCAAAGACATTGCTGATATGTGGATTCACGAAGGGTTTACTACTTATGCAGAAACGGTTTTTGTAGAGTGCACTCAAGGCTACCAAAATGCCCAAAAATACATCAATGGTCAAAAAAACTTTATCCAAAACAAAAAACCCATGATTGGTGTGTTTGGCGTAAATCATAAAATGAAATCTTCAGACCATTACTACAAAGGTGCTTTGATGCTCAATACCCTAAGTCATACCTTTCAAAATAGAGAAGATTGGTGGCGTTTACTAAAATCTTATACCGAAAACTTTAAACACCAAATTATTGAATCCAAAGATGTTGTAGCTTATTTTCAGGAACACACTGATTGGAATTGTCTACCGTTTTTTGAGCAATACCTTAACCAAACGCAGGTACCAACACTAGAAATAACCAAAAAAGCAAACGGATTTGAATTAAAGTTTACCAATGTTGTGAATGATTTTGAAATGCCTTTAATGCTTAATATAAACAACCAAGCCAAACGCATTATTGCCCATACCAAAGCCATTTTTATTCCAGCAATATCAATCGACATAAATGAAAATGAGTATTACATCAAAGTAAAACTCAACAATTAATTGCGTTTGAGAAATCCTATTTAGTTAAACTTTAGCAAACCTACCTTAAGCTAGTTTAAATCAAAAAAGCTACCCGAAAAAAATCAGGTAGCTTTTTTTATGAATAAATTTAAATTATGCTTTGCCAGCAGCAGCAATCAAATTTAAGGCAGAACCCGCTTTAAACCATGCTATCTGACTGTCGTTGTAAGTATGATTTACTGCAATATGATCTTCGGTACCGTCTGCATGCACAAACGCCAACGTTAATGGCTTACCAGGAGCAAAATCAACTAGATCAATAAAGTTGATGGTATCATCTTCTTGAATTTTATCGTAGTCTGATTCATTGGCAAAAGTAAGTGCCAACATCCCTTGCTTTTTAAGATTGGTTTCGTGAATTCTAGCAAATGATTTTACTAAAACAGCTCTAACTCCTAAAAATCTTGGCTCCATTGCAGCATGCTCTCTTGAGGAACCTTCGCCATAGTTATGATCTCCAACAACTACAGAAGGTATGCCAGCTGCCTTATAGGCTCTTTGCACTTTAGGCACCTCATCATATGCACCAGTTAACTGATTTTTTACTTTATTGGTTTGCTGATTAAAAGCATTGACGGCTCCAATCAACATATTGTTAGAAATATTATCTAAGTGACCTCTAAAACGCAACCAAGGACCAGCCATTGAGATGTGGTCTGTGGTACACTTCCCAAAAGCTTTAATTAACAATTTGGCACCAGTAATATTTTTGCCATCCCATGGTTCAAAAGGGGCTAACAATTGAAGTCTCTCTGACGTAGGAGAAACTTCTACCTTAACAGCAGAACCATCTTCGGCAGGAGCCTGATAACCTGCATCTTCTACATCAAATCCTCTGGGTGGTAATTCTGCTCCGGTTGGTTCATCAAGCATCACTTCTTCGCCATATTCATTAATTAGTTTGTCTGTAAGCGGATTAAACCCTAAATCTCCTGCTATGGCTAATGCGGTTACCAGTTCTGGTGAGCCCACAAATGCCATGGTATTGGGGTTGCCATCGGCTCTTTTGGCAAAATTTCGGTTAAAAGAATGCACAATGGTGTTGCGTTCTTGCTTATCGGCTCCTTCTCTGTCCCACATGCCAATACACGGTCCGCAAGCATTGGCAAATACTGTAGCACCAATTTTATCAAAAGTTTCAATAAAACCATCGCGTTCAATAGTATACCTTACTTGTTCTGAACCAGGTGTAATGGTAAATTCTGCTTTTGTTTTTAAATTTTTATCGGCTACTTGTTTGGCTAATGAAGCAGCTCTCGAAATATCTTCATAAGATGAGTTAGTGCATGAGCCAATAAGACCTACTTCAATTTTAAGTGGCCAATCGTTTTTAATGGCTTCCTCTTTCATTTTAGAAATTGGCGTAGCTAAATCTGGTGTAAAAGGACCGTTAAGATGGGGTTCTAATTCAGATAAATTAATTTCAATCACCTGATCAAAATATTGCTCTGGGTTTTGATACACCTCAGCATCAGCAGTTAAATATGACGCTATTTGATTGGCAGCATCAGCTACTTCGGCTCTGCCAGTACTTCTTAAATATCTTTCCATCGATTCATCATAGCCAAATGTAGAAGTTGTCGCTCCAATTTCGGCTCCCATGTTACAAATGGTGCCTTTACCTGTACAAGACATAGCTAAGGCTCCTTCGCCAAAATATTCTACAATTGCACCAGTACCACCTTTCACGGTTAAGATACCTGCTACTTTTAAAATAACGTCTTTTGGTGCTGTCCAGCCAGATAATTTACCGGTAAGCTTCACACCAATCAGTTTAGGAAATTTTAGTTCCCATGCCATACCAGACATCACATCTACCGCATCTGCTCCCCCAACACCAATGGCCAACATGCCTAAACCACCTGCATTCACCGTATGTGAATCGGTGCCAATCATCATACCACCCGGAAAAGCATAATTTTCTAAAACCACTTGGTGAATAATCCCTGCACCTGGTTTCCAAAAACCTATACCGTATTTGTTAGATACAGAAGATAAAAAATCAAACACTTCATTACTTTGAGTTTTTGCTCTTGCTAAGTCGGTTTTAGCATCTACTTTTGCTTGTATCAGGTGGTCACAATGCACCGTGGTGGGCACTGCTACCTTGTTTTTGCCGGCATGCATAAATTGCAATAAAGCCATCTGAGCAGTTGCGTCTTGACAAGCCACACGGTCTGGAGCAAAATCTACATAATCTTTGCCTCTGCCAAATGCTTGTGTTGGCATGCCTTGCCACAAGTGAGCATACAGAATTTTTTCGGATAAAGTCAATGGTCTGCCTACAATTTCACGTGCTTTGTCTACTTTAGCAGGCATCTCTGCATAGACTTTTTTAATCATATCTAAATCAAAAGCCATAATAGTTGAGTTATTTAATTTGTGGTGCGAATTTAAGGAATTAATATCAAAATTTAAAATTCACTCAGGTATTTGTGTTAAAATTGATATAGTTTTCGTAAATTTTTAGTGATTTTAGATATTACATTGAAAAATCATCAAATTTTTGAAATTGAATTATCAATTTAATACATTTTTTTGAGTTTTATCACTTAGTAAATGACTGATTAAATCTTACAATAATATTTTGAGGGTATTCTATTTTTAAAAACGCAATAAGATTATCTTTGCCATTATTTTTATAGTATGATAACAGTTCAAGATATTGCAGTTGAGTTTGGCGGCACCACGTTGTTTAGTGATGTGGCTTTTGCCATTAACGAAAATGATAAAATAGCCTTGATGGGCAAAAACGGAGCAGGCAAATCTACCTTGCTGAAAATTTTGGCCGAAGCTCAAAAACCCACCCGAGGCCAAGTTGCCATTCCTAAAGACAAGGTAATTGCCTATTTGCCACAACACTTACTTACTACAGACGAGCTTAGTGTAAGAGAAGAGGCATCCAAAGCTTTTAGTGAAGTTTTTGAGATGAAAAAACAAATAGATTATCTCAATGAACAACTCACCATCAGAACAGATTATGAAAGTGATGAATACATGCAATTGATAGAAAAAGTATCAGAGGTGAGCGAAAAGTTTTATGCCATAGAAGAAATTAATTATGAAGCGGCCATCGAAAAGGTATTAAAAGGATTAGGATTTAAGCCATCAGACTTCAACAGATTGACTTCAGAATTTTCTGGAGGCTGGCGGATGAGGATCGAATTAGCCAAAATACTACTCAAAAACCCTGATTTAATTTTATTAGATGAACCAACCAATCACCTAGACATTGAAAGCGTTGAGTGGTTAGAAGATTTTTTAATCAACCAAGCCAAAGCCGTAATTGTAATTTCGCATGACAAAGCTTTTGTAGAAAACGTTACCAACAGAACCATAGAGGTAACATTAGGTAAAATATACGATTACAAAGCCAAATATACTCACTACCTAGAATTGCGAAAAGACAGACGTACACATCAATTAAAAGCATACGAAGAACAACAAAAAATGATAGCCGAAAACCGGGCTTTTATAGAAAGATTTAAAGGCACTTATTCTAAAACTTTGCAAGTGCAATCACGGGTAAAAATGCTCGAAAAATTAGAACTTGTGCAAATAGACGAAGTAGATAATTCGGCCCTTAAGCTAAAATTTCCTCCGGCCCCAAGAAGTGGACAATATCCGGTAATTGTTGAAGATTTATCTAAATCTTACGGCAATCATGTAGTTTTTAGGCAAGCCAATATGGTGATAGAAAGAGGCCAAAAAGTTGCTTTTGTGGGAAAAAATGGCGAAGGAAAATCTACGATGATAAAAGCACTGATGGGTGAAATAGATTTTGAAGGCAAATGCGAGATTGGGCATAATGCACAAATTGGCTATTTTGCACAAAATCAAGCATCTTTATTAGATGACAATATTACTGTGTTTGACACCATAGACCAAATAGCTGTTGGTGACATCAGAAGCAAAATAAAAGATTTGTTAGGAGCCTTTATGTTTGGTGGCGAAGACATTACCAAAAAAGTTAAAGTATTATCAGGAGGCGAAAAAACAAGATTGGCCATGATTAAACTTTTGCTAGAGCCCGTTAATTTGCTTATTTTAGACGAACCAACCAACCACCTTGACATCAAAACAAAAGACATCATCAAAGAAGCTTTAAAAGATTTTGATGGCACACTTATCTTGGTATCTCATGACAGAGATTTTTTAGATGGGTTGGCAACAAAAGTGTTTGAATTTGGCAATCAACGCATCAAAGAACACTTTGAAGACATCAAAGGATTTTTGGCTCACAAAAAAATGCAACAATTATCAGACATAGAAAAATAATTTTTTTTGTTCTAGGTTTATTATAAATTTAACGAGCTAACTGTTTTAATTTTATATTTTTGGGTAATGAAAAAGTTAAACAACATCCTCATCATATTGCTTCTGTTTGGTGTAAATGCACTACAAGCATCCTACGTATTGCTTCCAATGGATGAAGTGTCCCAAAAAAATCACTTAAAAGCCTACGGAATCACCTACTGGGCCTTAGAAAAAGACTACAAAGTAAGTTGGTTACTAAACTACAGAGGAGGGTCTTTTTTGCTGCCAGAAAGTGCAGAAATTAAGAAAGAATGTAGCATCAGAGGAGTGAGTTATGAGGTGTTGTCTGACAGCCAGGCTCAAAATATTTTAGATGAAATCAGTGCTCCATCAGCCAATATGGAGACTGTGTTGTTAGAAAAAGCTCCAAAAATAGCCGTTTATACGCCTGATGGCAAGTTTCCTTGGGATGATGCTGTTACTTTGGTTTTAACCTTTGCAGAAATTCCTTTCAAAAAAGTTTATGACCGTGAAGTCATGAATGATGAATTGCTCTTATATGATTGGTTGCATTTGCATCACGAAGATTTTACGGGTCAGTATGGGAAGTTTTTTGGAGCTTATAGAAATGCCCCTTGGTATATTCAACAAAAAAAAGATGCCGAAGATTTAGCTGCATCATTGGGGTTTTCTAAAGTTTCTGAAGCCAAAAGAGCGGTAGCCAAAAAAATTAGAGATTTTGTTATAGGCGGTGGCTTTATGTTTGCCATGTGCAGTGCTACTGATAGTTTTGACATTGCATTGGCGGCCAACGAAACAGACATTTGCGAAC
This sequence comes from Flavobacterium sp., assembly GCA_036796275.1. Lineage (GTDB taxonomy): Bacteria > Bacteroidota > Bacteroidia > Flavobacteriales > Flavobacteriaceae > Flavobacterium. The sequence goes on along the minus strand of DAIRDG010000018.1, from coordinate 15,228 downwards.
CCATGTTTGATGGCGACCCTAGCGAACCAAATTATCAAAGTAAACTCGACTTTAGTCAAAGTTTTGCGTTTAAAAATTTTACCCTCGAAAAAAGCCCAACCACCTATGAATTTTCTGATATTGACATGACAAACAAACGGTCTATAAAAATGGATTTAGATTATTTTAGTTTGATGGAATTTTCGGCAAAATGGGATCCTATTCCGTCTATGCTTACACAAAATCATACCATGCTGGTGAAAGGTTTTATGGGCCAAACTACGTCATTTGATTCAGACCTCATTAAATCTAACGTGTTAGTTTTAGGAGAACTCAAGCTAAATGGAGAAGCCAAATACATCCATGGCACCAGAGGCAAAGGCATGTTTACTTTTTTTGGAGGGCACGACCCCGAAGATTATCAACACCGGGTTGGTGACGCCCCAACAGTATTAGATTTACATCCCAATTCGCCAGGTTACAGACTCATCTTAAACAATGTGCTTTTTCCGGCTGCACAAAAGAAAAAACAAAAAACATAATCATTTTTAGATTTTTTTTGTTTAAACCAAGTCAATTTTATACAAATCCTTTTACTCCAATAATAATTTAAAAACATGAGTCAGGCAACACAAACCATTTTGATGGTAAGACCCGTCAATTTTAGAATGAACGAGCAAACCGCTGTAAACAATTACTATCAAAAAAATTCAACCCACCTAAAACCTGAAGAAGTAACCATAAAAGCTCAACAAGAATTTGACCATTTTGTAGAAAAACTAAAAACAGCTGGAGTAAATGTTATAGTGATAGAAGACTCCAAAGAGCCTAACACACCCGATAGCATTTTTCCAAACAATTGGGTGTCTTTTCACGAAAATGGTGACGTGGTTATCTACCCTATGTTTGCAGAAAACAGACGCTTAGAAAGAAGAGAAGACGTTTTAGACCTGCTAGAGTCTCACGGATTTGAAATAAATAACTTATTAGATTACACTTCGGCAGAAGAGGAAGCTATTTTTTTAGAAGGCACTGGCAGTATTGTGTTAGACAGAGAAAATAAAAAAGCCTACTGTGCCCTCTCACCAAGAGCTCACGAAGACATTTTTATCGAATATTGTGAAGACCTAGATTTGGCACCAATTATTTTTCATGCCTACCAAACCGTTAATGAAGAAAGAAAACTGATTTACCACACCAACGTGATGATGTGCATAGCCGACCGGTATGCCGTTATTTGTTTGGACTGCATTGATGATAAAACTGAACAAAAATTTGTGCTAAGCTCTCTCAAAGAAAACGGCAAAGAAATCATCAAAATATCTGAAGATCAGGTAAATTTGTTTGCTGGCAATATGTTGCAAGTTTTGGGTAAGAACAACCAACCATTTTTAGTTATGAGCAGCAGTGCCTATCATGCTTTAACTACCCAACAAAAAGATAAGTTAGAGTCGTTTAACCCCATTATTCATGCACCATTAGAGGTTATTGAAACCTTTGGTGGCGGCAGTGCCCGCTGCATGATGGTAGAAGTTTTTTTGCCTAAAGTATCATAAATAACCAAAAAGGACAACCAAAATTAGTTGTCCTTTTTTTTATAATCGTTTTCTTTTTCGATTTTTTAAATAGTTATTAATGGCATCTTTTGAGGTGTGCCAAACACCATTTTCTTTGTAAGCATCAATTTTTCCTTGCCTTGCCAACAAACTGATGTACTCCTGACCATACCGGCTATCTGGCTCACTTACAATTTGCTGAATGGGTTGGTAATCATCATTATTGGTAAGGGCATTAAGGTAGATGTTTAAGGTGCGTTCCTGAGCTTGCATCACCAATAGCAATAGTTTTTGATAATTGCCTAAATTAGCCTCGTTTAAGGCATCATAATATTTTTTTCGGTCTTCTTTTAAAATAATGGCTGGCGTATAGCCATCTTTCATTAATAAAAGATTAAACATCAAACGAACTGTTCTGCCATTGCCATCAAAAAAAGGATGTATGTGCACAAACCGGTGATGAAATACGGTTGCTCTTACCACAGGATGCAGCTGATTGCTTTCAGAATTTACCCAATCAAAAAGCTCTGTCATAAAATCTGAAACTTTTAAGGCATTGGGTGGCACAAAATTGGCTCCTGTAATTCTTACACCTGCCGTGCGATACCTGCCTGCATAATCTTTTTCAATTTTTTGCAATACCAAAGCATGCGTCTCTAGTACATCGCGTTCTGAAATTTGATAATTTGGTTCTACTAAATTCTCTATGTATTCAATACCTTCTTGATGGTTTACAGCCTCAAAGTGTTCTCTGAGGCTTTTGCCCTTTATTGTAAAACCTTCTTCTATTACCATTTTGGTTTCTTGCAACGTTAGGGTATTGCCCTCTATGCTGTTTGAGTGATAAGTCCATTCTATGGTTAAAGCGTCTTTAATGCTTTTTATGACCATAGGCGGAATGGGCCGGAAAGTATCCAACAATTCTTTTTTTTGCGTTAGCCGTTTTAGCATTTCGCGATCCCCGTAGGTTACAATAAATTTTTTCCAATCCATAACTTTCTTAATATCGGCAAATGTACAAATTTATTAATGCCGATATTAAAATTATCCAAAATAATATTCAACAAGTAATTAAACCTTAAAAAAATAATTGGATATTTAGTGATAGAATTTAAGTCTCTTATAACTTAAACACGTTGGTAAGTGAGCTGATAATATATTGTATACCAATAGCAATAACAATAAAGCCTATGATTCTTGAGATGGCTACAATACCAGAGGCTCCTAAAAATCTTGATAATGAACCTGCACTTCTGAGGATGATAAAAATAAGTAAGGAAACAGACACAATAGAAGCACAAATAATCATAAAATTAGCTATTGAATGATTGTCCTGATACAAGGCAATAAGTAAAGAAATAGAGCCCGGACCAGCTAACATGGGTATTGCAAGTGGCGTTAAGGCAATATCATCTCTGCTTTGGGCATCATTTTCTACATCTTTGGTTACCCCACGGGTTTTTGAAAATTTGCCAGACAACAAAGCAAAACCAGAACTTGCAATAATTAACCCCCCCGCAATTCGTAAGGCATCTATGCTTATACCAAAAAATTTAAGCACATACTCCCCAATAAAAAAAGAAATAATTAAAATTAAAAACACATCAATGGCTGTCCACAAGGCTACTCTCGTACGTTCTTTTTTAGTGTAATCTTGTGTCAACCCCACAAAAATTGGCACGCATCCAAGCGGATTAATAACCGAAAACAAAGCCGCAAAAACAACTAAAAAAAGTTCCATTTTTTTTTGTAAAGGTATTACAATTCGTCTACTGACGGAAGTGTTTTAGCTATTTTTTGGTTTAATACTTTGTCAAAAAAATCTTTGATATTTTTTTTGGTGCTACTCTCAAAAGTAATGTAATGTTGATCTACATAAAAAGAATAGCTCCCCCCAGGTTTGTAAATCACCAACTTATAATAAGGAATCACTAAGGCATAAGATTCCAGCAGAGCCCTAAAACCAATGATAATCCCTTCGGGTCTTAACTCTATATTGCAATAATTGATGTTATTGTTAAGATTTAGAAGATTTGTAATTTCTTGACTGGCTTTATGAATCACCAACCTGGGTGAGCCTGTACCCCCCATTTTTATACTTTGCACAAAACCATAAGAAGTTCCAACCAATTCATGTATGGTTCTCTTAATTTTTGGGTCGTTATAACTTACGTTTAAAAGCATTTTTGTTCAAAATTAAATCAATATAACAAACACAAATATCAATAAAAACTTAAATTCCTTGGTATTGCTGTTCGTAGTAGGTTTGATAGTTTCCTGACGTCACATTATTTAACCACTCGGTGTTGTTTAAATACCAATCTATGGTGGCACTGAGGCCTTCTTCAAAAGTAACCGTTGGTTTCCAACCTAAAGTTTTATTTATTTTTGAAGCATCTATGGCATAACGCAAGTCGTGGCCTGGCCGGTCTTTAACGTAAGTAATCAGTTTTTTGGAGGTGCCTTTGGCTCGGCCAAGTTTTTCGTCCATTTGTGCACACAAAAGTTTTACCAAATCAATGTTTTTCCACTCATTAAACCCACCAATATTATAAGTGTCATGATTTTTACCCTTGTGATAAATTAAATCGATGGCTATGGCATGGTCTATCACATACAACCAATCTCTGGTATAATTGCCATCACCATAAACTGGTAAGGATTTGTTTTGGATGATGTTATTGATGAAAAGCGGAATGAGTTTTTCCGGAAAATGATTTGGGCCATAATTATTAGAACAATTGCTAATGACTGTGGGCATGCCATAAGTTTCTCCATAAGCTCGCACAAAATGATCTGAGCTGGCTTTTGAGGCTGAATAGGGCGAGTTAGGATCGTAAGGTGTGGTTTCTGTAAACAAGCCCGTTGCTCCTAAACTGCCATAAACCTCATCGGTACTGATATGATAAAACCGTTTGCCTTCATAGTGGTTGTTCCAAATTTGCTTGGCAGCATTTAGTAAATTAACTGTGCCAAACACATTGGTTTTCACAAAAGCCAAAGGGTCTGTAATTGATCTATCTACGTGCGATTCTGCTGCCAAATGAATAATGCCATCTGGTTGATAAGCCTTAAATACAGTTAACACAGCATCAAAATCATTGATGTCGGCTTTTACAAACTCATAGTTACTTGCGTTTTCTAAATCCTTCAGGTTTTCTAAATTTCCTGCATAGGTTAAAGCATCTAAATTGATGATTTTATAATCAGGATAGTTGCTTACAAACCTTCTAACAACATGCGAACCAATAAAACCTGCACCACCAGTAATGAGTATTGTCTTCATAACTTTTATTGATTATTTTTTTTTACAGAACAAAAATAAAGCTTTATGATTAAATTAAAGTAGATTATAAAATAAATTTAAAACCATTGCAGATTTATTTCCCCATAAAAACCTTTTCCTGATGATTGATACTTTCTTGGTGAATAGCCTTAAAGATTTGTGCAATAAACTCTTCACTCAATTGTCTGTGACTTCCAAGTTGACTCATTTTCTCCAAAATCTCATTCCATCTATTAGACTGCAAAATAGCCACATTTTTAGATTTTTTTAATGCCCCAATACTATCCGCCACTTCCATTCTATCGCCCAATATGTCTATTAGCTTATGGTCAAGTTCATCAATTTTAATTCTCAATTTGCTCATTTCGCTAATAAAATCTGAATCAAGGTCCTCTTTTTTTCTCACTTTTAAATCTTCAAACATTTTTTTAAGCACGGCTGGCGTTACTTGTTGGGCAGCATCACTCCAAGCATTATCAGGGTCATGATGCGTTTCTATAATCATACCATCATAATTGAGGTCTAATGCCTGTTGCGTTACATCAAAAATCATGTCACGATTACCCGTTATGTGTGAGGGGTCTATCAACAACGGCACGTTTGGAAATTTATGCTGAAAATCTATGGCAATTTGCCATTTGGGGTTGTTTCTATAATTGGTTTTTTCGTAAGTTGAAAACCCTCTGTGAATGACCCCTAAATTTTTGATGTTGGCATTAATTAACCGCTCCAAGCCGCCTATCCACAAAGACAAATCCGGATTTACTGGGTTTTTTATCAGCACAATCTTATCTGTATTTTGCAAAGCATCTGCTATTTCTTGCACTGCAAACGGATTGGCCGTTGTCCGAGCTCCTATCCACAACACATCAATATCATAATCTAAAGCCAACTTTACATGGGTGGCATTGGCCACCTCAGTGCCCATCAGTAAGCCTGTTTCTGCTTTAGCTTTTTGCAACCACTTTAAGCCAATTTCACCAACTCCTTCAAAGCCGCCTGGCCTTGTTCTTGGTTTCCAAATGCCTGCTCTGTAAATAGAAACGTCAGAGTTTTTGAGCTGATGAGCAATATTTAAAACTTGTGATTCTGTTTCTGCACTGCAAGGCCCTGCAATGACAAGCGGGTGTGAAAGATTAAAACGCTTTACCCATTCTTTGGTGTTTACTGTTGTATGCATAGTTATGTTTTTTTTAAGGTAGTATATCTTTTATTCTGTTGGTATTTTTCATCTCTAAATACAAGCCCTCATCATCATCTTTTTCTAAGAGGTGTTTAAAGTTGTTTAAGCATTTTATGTAATCCTCTAATGCAGACAATACTTGGGTTTTATTTTGTTTAAATATGGGTAACCACATCTCGGGTGAACTTTTAGCTAAACGCACTGTGCTGGCAAATCCACTGCCTGCCATATCAAAAATGTCTTGATGGTTTTTTTCTTGCTCTATCACCGTTTTGCCCAGCATAAATGAGCTGATGTGCGATAAATGCGACACATAAGCAATGTGCGTGTCATGCGATTTTGAATCCATATAACGGATAGTCATGCCCAATAATTCAAACAAATCAACTGCTTTTTTTAATAAATTTTGATTGGTTTTTTCTGCATCACAAATGATGTTAGTTTTGTTCTTAAACAAATCACTTTGTGCCGCTTGAGGCCCAGAAAACTCGGTACCTGCTATGGGGTGACAGGCCAAAAACTGACTCCTTTTGGGATGATTGGCAACAGATTGGCAAATATCAAATTTTGTAGAGCCCATGTCAAACACCAAAGTATTTTCTCCAATTTGACTAAGCACCTCAGGCAACAAATTTAAAATAACATGCACTGGAACAGCTAAAATTACCCACTCAGCATTTTTAACATCCTCCAAACTGCCCGCTTGGTCTATTAACTTTAAATCTGTGGCTGTGTAGAGGTTATCTGTGCTAGCATCTATACCCATAATGATTTTTTCAGGAAACAATTGCCTTAAATCTTTGGCCAAAGACCCCCCAATAAGCCCTACACCTATTATACTAATCATGTTGAATTCTGTTTAAAGCTTCTTGAATTTTACTTTCCTCCACACATAACGAAAACCTCACATAGTCCTTACCATTTGACCCAAAAATGTGTCCCGGTGTAATAAAAATATGTTTATTGTACAACAAATCATCAACAAATGCATTGGCATCAACACCAACCGGAAGTTTGCACCATACAAACATGCCGGTGGCTGCTTCATCAAACGAAAGATTTAAAGCTTTGGCTAATAAAAATATCAATTCTTGTCTTTTTTTGTAAACTAAATTTATTTTTTCAAACCAACTCACCGGTGCTTCAAGGGCTTTGATGGCTCCTTTTTGCACCCCAAAAAACATCCCGCTATCAAAATTACTCTTTACCTTCAAAACATCGTTCAAAAAATTAGGATGACCAACCACTACGCCTACTCGCCATCCAGACAAATTAAAACTTTTACTCAAAGAATTCAGTTCTAATGCTATATCTTCCGCCCCAGCAATGTTGAAAATCGATTGAGGTTGGTTGTTTAAAATCAAACTATAGGGATTGTCATTTACAATCAAGATTTGATGCTTTTTGCCAAAGGCAATAATTTTTTCTAGGGTTTCTTGTGTAGCTTTTGCCCCTGTTGGCATGTGCGGATAATTTACCCACATCATCTTTACAGCACTCAAATCTAACTGTTCTAAGGCCTCAAAATCTGGCTGATAATTATTTTTTTCAACCAAGTCATAATACACTGCTTTGGCTTTCACCAAATTGCAAACAGCAGCATAGGTGGGGTAACCAGGGTTTGGAATTAACACCTGATCGCCTTCATCTAAAAACGTAAGTGCTAGGTGCATGATGCCCTCTTTAGAGCCCATTAAAGGTAAAAAATCTAGGTTTGTTGATCCAACTTGATATATGGTTTCATAAAAATGCTTAAACCCTGCTCTCAATTCTGGCAAACCCTGATAAGATTGATACTGATGGGCCTTAGGCAAACTTAATGAGTCTACCAAAGCAGCTACCACCTCTTCCTGAGGCTGCAAATCCGGACTCCCAATACCCATATTAATGATAGGATGGCCCTGTGCTTGCAACTGAGCCACCTCTCTGAGTTTTGCAGAAAAATAGTATTCCTGAACCGATTGTAACCTCTTAGATCTTTTTATCATTTTTTTGTGTATTAGATTCAAATGCTTTGTATTGCCCAAAAACTTTAAAGTTTTGGGTCATAATGGCTAAAATTTGTAAAGCCTTGTTTAAGTGTGATGGGTTATCAAATATAAAATCTACAAAAAAAGCATATTGAAATGGTTTTTCAATAATGGGCAATGATTGTATTTTGGTTAAGTTGAGCTGACACTCATTCATCACATTAAGCACTGCAGCTAAACTTCCTTTGGTGTTATTTAACTCAAATTTCAAAGATGCTTTATTGCAATCTGCTGCCACATCGGCTTGCTTGCTTACTACAAAAAAACGTGTGCGATTGTTTTTTACGGTTTGCACATCTTTGAGCAACACCTTTAGCCCAAATAATTTGGCCGTGGCTTCACTCGCAATGGCCATTACATTTTTAAGTTTTTTTTGTGCAATTTCCTCAGCCATCATGGCCGTATCTTTGTCTTCCACCAATTTAATATGCGGATATTTCTTAAGCGTTTCCATGCATTGCAGCAAGGCCATAGGGTGAGATCTTACTTCCAAAATATCTTGCATATCTTGATTATCTAATCCCATAAAGCAATGTTGAATATCCAAATAATATTCAGATATGATGCTAAAATGGTGTTGGTCTATTAAGGCATAATTCGGAATAATGGATCCCGCTATAGAGTTTTCTATGGCCATGATGCCAAAATCTGCTTCATTGTTTACTAATGCCAAACTCACTTTAGGAAAAGAATCGCAAGCCAAAATAGACACACTTTCACCAAAAATAGCCTGTGCCACCTGATGATGATAAGAACTCACACTGCCCTGAATAGCAATAGTTGGTTGATTTTTACTCATATAATTTCAAAAAAAAATCCCGAAAAATCGGGATTGTTGTTAGTTTATTGATAGCATATCATACAACAGTCCCAAAGCGATTTGGCACAAAAAAATAAAAAGTATGATAGTTAAATGTCATTTGTTCTTGATTTGGTGCAAACATAAAAATAATTTTTAAAAATATGCAAATTTTATTTTTTTATTTTTGGGCAGCTTTTCCGTCTTCCGTTCCCGCTTTTTGCTTTTTTATCAAAAAGCAAAAGAGCTCAACTCAAGCAGGGCTGCAGGGCTTGGTTTGCAAAATTTTCTACAAGCTTATTTCACCATCTAAAAGCCCCAAATAATTGGCAATAAAAAATAAACCATTCCTGAGATGATGATGATAGATATGATGTTTATCCAAAATCCTTTTCTTATCATGTCTTGAATGCTCAAATTGCCCGAGGCAAAAACTATGGCATTAGGTGGTGTAGCAGCTGGCAACATAAAAGCACAAGAAGCACCCATGGTAGCTCCTACCAATAAATAATACGGATTCATTTGAATACTTACCGCAAACGGAATCAAAATAGGTAACAAAATAGCTGTGGTTGCCGTATTGGAGGTGATTTCGGTTAAAAAATTAATCACCCCAACGGTAATAATCGTCAGCAATAAAAACGAAATACCCTCTAGGGTTTGAAGTTTTAAACCTACCCACTCGGCCAAACCTGAGGTTTCAAAAGCCAAAGCCAAGGCCATGCCACCACCAAATAAAATCAAAATACCCCAAGGTAAATTTTTGGTATCATTCCACTCCAAAATCTTTTTGCCCTCCTGAGCAGGCAAAATAAACAATGCTACAAAACATATCATGGCGATGATGGTGTCATCAATTTTTGGTAAAAATTTCACCAACAAAAATGTTTTTGTAATCCATGCAAATGCAGTACAAATAAACACCCACATCACCACTGTCTCTTCTTTTGAAAATAAACCCAATTGCTTTTTCTTTAATTTTATACTTTCACGAGTAGACTCATTGGTTTCAATCTTTAAGTTAAAAGCCACTTTGGTTAAATACAACCAAGTTATCAAAAGCAATACAACACTCAACGGAAAACCAATCATAAACCATTGTAAAAAAGAAATTTCTACCCCAAACGATTTTTCTATTACACCAGCCATAATCAAATTGGGCGGTGTGCCAATCAATGTGGCCATGCCGCCAATAGAACAACCGTAGGCAATGGCCAGCATGACCGCTTTGCCAAAATCATGATAGGCACTTTCTGACGCTAACCCATCAGATTGGTATTGCCTGATAATAGCCAAACCAACCGGCATAATCATTACGGCTGTGGCGGTATTGCTAATCCACATGCTCAAAAATGCGGAAGCCACCATGAATCCAAAAATAATATTTTGAGGTTTTATACCTACGTAATATAAAATAGACAAGGCTATACGTTTGTGCAATTGCCATTTTTCTATGGCAATGGCCAAACCAAAACCACCTAAAAACAAAAAGATAAAACGGTCACCATAGCAAGCTGTGGTTTCAGCCAAAGTCATGTTGCCATTTAGTGGAAACAAAATAATAGGCAAAAGTGCAGAAGCGGCAATTGGAATAGGCTCGGTAATCCACCATATGGCAACCCAAGCGGTAACAGCCAAAGTAACCAATCCTGCCTCACTTAGGCTGTCTGAATTAAAAAACTCAAGAACCAAAAAGTAACTGAGTGGCCCTGCAATTAAACTAAAATATTTAGAAAGGTGTTTTAATGTCATGTCTTCAAAAAATTAATACAGCATCTCAAAAGCATCCAAAATAGCACTAGAAGCCTCATGCGTTGCTTGCGGTCTTATGACCATCGTCCAATGAAAAGCTTGCGACAAACTTTGTGCCCGTTGTTGACAAAAATCATAGAAATATTCAGCCCTTGCCAACCGATGAGTACCCTGCACATCTACTGTTGAATTTCTTCTTAAATTTGTAGCATTGGGGTTATTATCTAAAGAACCCACTTGAATGACGACTTGAGTTTTATAAAAATTTTCAAAATTTTTATTGGCTAAAATACAATTTTGTAAACCATACGGAAAATTTGTATTGTTTTCTGGCAACGTATACCACCCCGCAGCCGAAATCACTGCCTTATTGATTTTGAGGTTGTTTTTAAACATCATCAAACGATGCAAAAACTGTGCTCCTGCAGAATGACCTATGATATTGTATTGTGCAGTGCTTAACTCTAAATTACTTTTAGTGTAAGCAAATAACGGTTCAATAACAGAAAACGTCCAATCCGATTCGTCTTGCAACCCATCCGGATTTGGCAAATCTCCATTGGCATACACATAACCATAATTAAATTGATGTGAACCCGGGAAGTGTTCTTCAGAAAATTCGGGTACTATTAAAATTATATTCTTTTCTTTGGCTTTTTGCACCAAATAATTTCTATAATCAACTGCATTTCTATTAACCCCATGTATCACAAACAACACCGAACTTTGGTTGGTGATTTGAGGCGGTAAATAGTAAAAAACCTTTAAAGGTTTTGAAAAATTTAATGTTTCAAAATTATAAACAAAAACACCAGACCCAGAAGAATTTCTACCAAACATTTGAGATGAGCTAGTGTTATCATCTTTTGAACAACCAATCAAATGAAATATGAAAATCAGAAAAAAAACAAATGGAAATTTTTGATTCATAATAAATTTCTAAATAAAACAAACATATTGATAAATAAACTAATTTTGACATACCAATTCTAACAAAAAATGAATACCAATCAATTATATCATTTAAAAATCATAAAAAACAATTTTGATTCTAGTGCAAACAAGAACTCAAAATTATACGAAAGACTATACAAAACGCTTAAAACGTGCATCCATAAAAAAGAATTAAACTATCACATTGCCCTCCCCTCTACAAGGGTATTGGCAATCTATTTAAACATCTCCAGATCTACGGTAATAAGAGTGTATGACTTTTTGGTTTTAGAAAAATTAATCAAACCCAAAGAGGGATCAGGATATTCTGTAATATATAAAGAAACAATACACAACAAAGAAATTAAAAACCTCAGCTCGCCAACCAATGAATTTAAGTATGTTGAAGTTTCAGACAAAGCTATCAACTTTCAAAAAAACATCAAACTACTCAACAGATATTCTGAAGAGCACATAGCCTTTAGGCCGGGCTTACCGCCCTTAGATAGCTTTCCGGTGCAACAATGGAAAAAACTTCAAAATTTGTATTGGAGTTCACTCAAATTTTCTGAGCTTAATTATGCGCAAGCAACCGGATTGTTATCCCTAAAAAAAAGTATCCGAAATTATCTTCAAATCTCCAGAAACATCACTTGTGCTCCAGAACAAATTATTGTGGTGTCAGGCTCTTTGCAATCTTTGTATTTAATTTCTAATGCTCTCCTAAATCCTGATGATCAAGTGATGATAGAGGACCCCACGTTTCCAAATGTTCATTCTATTTTCAAAAGCCAATTGGCAAATATCACAGGGGTGCCATTAGATGAAGAAGGCATAATGATTAATCACAAGAAATATGAAAATACTCAACCAAAAATATTGCATGTTACGCCTGCCAATCATTATCCTTTGGGCATAAAAATGAGTTTTAAAAGACGAAAAAAAATTCTAGATTGGGCTGCTAACAAAGGCACTTATATCATAGAAAATGATTACGAAAACGAAATTGCCAATCAAAATGAGCCATTGCCAAGTATTTTTAGTCTCGATAACCAAAACCGCACCATATATCTTGGCACTTTTAATCGGTTATTGCACCCCTCCGTTAGATTAGGTTACATGATTGTGCCTCCGCAATTGATAAAACCCATAGAAGGAATCTTAGAGCATAGCCACCGTTTTGTTTCGCCGTCTTTGCAAGTGGTGATGAACATGTTTATTGAAAAAAACTACATGTATCAACACCTCAAAAATTCTATAGAAATTGCCCATAAACGCTATCCTGTTTTTTGTAAAGCTTTTGAGCAAAAAATAAAATCAATGCAATTATTTAACAATCCAAAACCAGAAAGTTTTCATGTGATAGCAGAGTTTATTGAAAACAATAATCTAGAACATCAAAACGCTATGATTGAAGCCTTAAACAAAAAAGGAATCACAGCCCTGCCACTAAGCAAATGTTATGTAAATGAACCACCTAAATACGGACTCATCTTTGGTTATGCCGCGGTGAGAACAAATACTATTTTGAATAAAATGGAAATTATGCAACAAATTTTAGGCTAACATAATTGGTGTTTTATTTTTTTACAAAGTGGTATGTTGTCTAACTCAAAAAAAATAGTAATTTTGTTTCCTAAAACGTTTTTAAAAAATACATCTATGAAAAAACTTTACACCTTACTTATTTTATGTTTTACGATTTTTAGTTTCGCACAAGTAACCATATTTTCTGAAAACATGGGAACTGTTTCTGGGACTACCCAAATAGCGACTCACAACACAAACAATGGTTTTCAAAACTCAGGTACTTTAACTTACTCAAGCGGTGATATAACAAATCCTGCAGATTTAAGATCTACCAGTGGCTCAACAGGTTATACTAATGCAAGCGGTGGAGCAAATGTGTTTTTTTCAACTGGTTCAGGATCAGTAGCAAGAGGTTTTGCTATTGAAGGCATTAATGCGTCTACTTTTACCAATTTACAGTTGCAGTTTGCCTACAGAAAAGAACAAATACCTAATTTACCTGATTTAGTTTTAGACTTTTGGAACGGAACTGAGTATGTAAATGTTCCATTTACTTTTAACGAAGAAGCTAGTGCAGCACAAGGCTGGTATTTATCGCCTTTGATTAATCTTCCTGCAGCAGCACAAATTAATGGTCTAAAATTACGTTGGGTAAGAAATACTAATGGAACAACTACAAGAATTGATGACGTTGTACTTAAAGGAACAGCAACAACTCCACTATTATCAACTAGTCCAGCAGCAGTAGCAGGATTAAACTATATATTTGGTTCAGGACCATCTGCCGCTCAAAGTTTTGCCTTATCTGGAAATAACCTAAATGGCTCAAATGTTACCGCAACATTGCCTGCGTCTTCTTCATTTGAAATTTCTTCAAATGCCATGGGTACTTATGGCTCGTCTGTAATCTTATCGTCTTACAATGGTGCGTCAACAGATATTTTTGTAAGACTAAAAAGTGGTTTGGCAGTTGGTCCTTACAACGATGTGGTAACCATTTCTGGTGGTGGTGTAGCCAATGTTAATCTTAACGTGTCAGGAAGTGTAAATGAACAAATTTTCTTGATTTATGAATTTACTGGTGATAATTTATCAGCCACCCAATTTCCAAATAACTCTACAGCATCAGACTTACAAATTAGTGATACCGCAATAGTATTTGGAACATCTCAAGCCTCAACTTGGACAGGTTCTGGGGTACCCTATGCTCAAGGTCAGATATGGGATGCAACTACCGCTGCAACTGCTAAATATTTTTTCTACACTTTAGAAGCTAATAGCGGGTATGCTATAGACCTTACTAACATTTCTTTTGAATGGAGATCTACTGCTCAAGGACCCTCTGCTATTACTGTAGAAGTAAATGGGGTAGAAGTATCAACTTTTGATGCCGCAGCTGATGTAACGTCAGTATTCACTGCACCTTTAAACATCGTTAATCAAAATCAAGTTGAAGTTAGAATCAAAGGATGGTTAAACGGTTCCCGAGAAACAGTTGGTTCAGGTCAATTAAGAATAGACGATATCCGATTAGATGGTGAAGTAAAAGTGGCTTTAAGTGTAAATGATTTCAGTAGCAACAAAGTAAACTTATACCCTAATCCAGTAAATAGCAACCAAAATGTATTTATAAAAGATTTTGAAGGTAATAAATTGATTGAAGTGTTTGACTATACTGGCAAAAAACTAATCAGCCAAAATACCGCAGATGATTTTGTTAACATGACTGGTTTATCAAGCGGTGTATATTTGATTAAAGTGTCTAATGAAGGTATCATCAAGACATCAAAATTGATTGTTAAGTAATTATTTACTGGCTATTAAACCATAATTGCCATTAAAATTTCTTATAATATATAGATTAGAAAGTCATTCTGAGATTGTAGAATCTGCATCATATTAGATTCTAAATGTTTTAACATTACCCAGAATGACTTTTTTATGCTATACAATTAAAATAATAATTACAACGTTTTAGTAAATAATATATCTAATGGTTATTTATTTATAATAAGGTTAAAATAAAAATATCATAAACTATAAATATCATTCTATGAAACTGTTAAAATATTTAGTGGAATTGCCCCAGTTTGGCAATAATCTATTCAAAACGTTAGGTTTGTTTTCAATTTTATGGGTGTTGCATGCTTGCTCAACAGACGATATCAATCCGGCTGTTA